>NZ_CP134147.1:1352500-1952500 GCF_032163505.1 Streptococcus parasanguinis | reverse complement strand
GTTGTGATTTCATTCCTGTAGCACTCGGTCTATCTGAAGCCAAGGCTGAAACAGTTGAGGTTGGTGTCCCTTCTGTGCTTTATTCACGCTTTCTCAATGGTGTTCCGCGGGTGCTAGTAGCTTGGATAGCTAGTATTGGCCTTTATCAGTAAACCTTTGATAGATGCACGTAAACATAGCAACTATTATGTTAAACTTATCTATAAGCATAAGTTTATGACAGATTTGAGAAAGGATGAATAGGAATTAGATGAAGAAAATTTTTGAAGCTAAAGTAATTCAAGTGGGGCCTGAAGCTCAGAATATGATTCAAGATGCCAATATGCTCATTTTGTTTGGAGAAGAAGCTCCGGAAGACTTAGCAGAGTATTGTTTTAAAATCGATAACAAAAATCTTCTAGGTGCAATACTAGAAGGTGGAAAGCTGGTGGTAGATAGTCAGGAATATTCGATTACTGCCGTAGGAAATGTAGTAGAAAAAAATTTAACTGGACTGGGCCATATCACGATTTCTTTTGATGGTTCAAAAGAGGGCAGCCTGCCGGGCACTCTCCATGTTGCAGCAGACCAAGCAGTAGTAATTGAAAAGGACTCTACCATTCAGATTTTCGAAACTGCTTGACCATAACAAAATTTAAAATCAAGCAATTTAGAAACATAAAAGTCAAAAAAATTGATTCAGAGCTTGGACAAAAAGTCCAGGCTTCTGGGTCTAAATTAGAAAAAATAGATGACGCGGTGGTTGATTGGCATCTTCCTTCGCTTTTTAAGCCCCAAAGATTGCCTGATCAACTGTGCGGGGGTGGGAAGATGAACTTTTTAACTTGTTTGAAGTTCTTTCCCACTCCCTTTTTGATAGGGAAAATAATTTATGTTTTAATATTGTAAAATTTGTCATTGTTTTTCAATGTTTTCGCAATATGACAAATCAACAAAATTTATAAGGATAAAAGCATGCCAGAAAAAGACGGTCAAGGTCAAGCGCAAAGAGCTTGAAGTCAATCAAACTAGCCAGCCAGTGCAAGGGAATTTCCAGCAGATGCATCCATAAGGTGTGCCTGAACAGAAGGAAAAGACCAAAAAGGTATTTACCCAACTTCAGCAAACTTCTCAACAGACTTGCACTCATTGGGTCAATTTATCCAAGAAGGAACTCGTATCATGTTTGAAACAGTTGTCCGTGTGGACAAACCACGTAAGAACGTGATCATCCCTACATTGGAAGAAGACCTTGATGGACTTGGTTACCTTCAAGGGAAAGACGTTGACTTTGTAAACAAAAAAGCAACTGACGGTGTTCTTCTTGCCCACACAGACGGTGACGTGCCAAACATGTACGTAACTCTTCCTGAGCAAGATGCCTTCACTCTTGGTTATGCCATCTACTTCTTCGAGTTGGCCATCGCCCTTTCAGGTTACTTGAACGCGATCAACCCATTTGACCAACCAGGTGTTGAAGCCTACAAGAAAAATATGTTTGCCCTTCTTGGTAAACCAGGATTTGAAGAACTTGGAGCAGAACTCAACGCTCGTCTTTAATCAATAGACAAAACGATCTCGCAAGAGGTCGTTTTTTTACTTGCTAAACAAACTCATATTTTTGTCCCCTGGAATCAATTATAAAAACACGATCTAGTTATGTTTCTCAATCATATGGTTAACTGATTGCTATTGTCTCCCTTCGCAAGAAATTTTAAGATAAGCATCTAAAAGGTCGGATATCCCTCCGATCTTTTTTAGTCCATCAAGACAGGAGTTGGTCCTTGATAGGTTTTATGTTATAGTAGAAGAGAAGAATAAAAAGGAGAATTCGAAATGTCCGAGAAAGATCAAGAACAATTTATGAAAGATACTCCCTTAGATGGGACACCGCATTTTGATGTGGCTGCGCCAGCCTTTGTCCCAAAAGAAGAAGCCGAAGACTTGGTTGTTCCAGAAGTTAGTGGCCTTTCAGTGACGGAGATGAAAGCAATGAAAGAAGAAGCAGACGAGCCAGCTGTTTCAGAAACAGTGGAGCCTCCAAAGGTGGATGAAGCAACTGTTGGAGAACATCCGGATGTAGTTGCTACTCCCCAACCGACTCCTCCATTCCAACCTGCGCCTCAAGCTCCTCAAAACATGGCAGCTGAGCCAGTTGGTCCGCAAACAGTGCCTGTTCCTGAGACACCTATTCCACAAGCTCCTCTTTCTCCTGTTGGAAGACCGATGGATACTGCAGACAAGAAGGCGATTCGTTTTGCCCTTGGGATTTTAGTTGGGCTTCTTATCGGTGGAGTCAGTGGCTATTTGATTGGTCATGCTAGCCCTAGCACGTCATCATCTAGAAAGCAGACTTCTTGGTCAGGTAACCAGTCTGGTTCGTCTTCCAATATCGATTTGGATCAATTGACCGCAGAAGACGCGGAAGTTGATTTTAGCTGGAAACAGTCTGATATCGAGCAACTTCAGTTTTTAACAGGAAGTGATGCTGGGGAGACTCCTGAGGAAATGATTGAAGCTTATGGGAAAGCTAGCTCCGTTCAATTTGAAAGTGGAGAATTGAAATTATTTTGGGATGATAACTCTTATAATAAAGAGGTCAAAGCGACTTACTCTAAGAAAGGGAAAGAATTCCAGCTTGTCAAATTTGAATTTAATCAATTTGGGAAAAATCTTACGGTTGAGGATAACTTTGCAGATGGGTTCAAGGTTGGAGATAGTGAAACCGGTGCTGGAGGGACCTCTTACAAAGAGCTTTTAGAAAAATACGGTGATGCAGTCAATCTGACGGTGAGTTTATCTGATGATTCAGACGAGATAGAGTTGGTCATGGACTTCCAAAAGAAAAATGGGGACTACGTGGATTTGACCTTTATTCGCCAAGAAAATGGAGATTTCCTCTTGAGCAGTAAAGACAGCTACTAAACGGATCAGACAAGAAAGAGGCAAGCGCCTCTTTTTTGGGATAAGACGAGACAAATACGCTAATTTTCTATACAATAGAAGGAGTTTGAATAGAAAGAGCATGAAGGATGGAAGAAATGAAACAGTGGATAGAACATCATAAGCGGATCCTCCAAAAAGCTGCAAGTGCTTTGCTGGCTTTTATGGTTGGTGTTTGCTTGGTGTTTATGATTCATCCAGTGAAAACCTTGCCAAAAGACCGTTTGCTGAGCCTATCTCGAATGCAAGAAGCTAGCCAACAATTTGTCGCTCCTTCTTCCAAAGAGCCGGCTCTAGAAGACTTGTTGTCATTAGAGCTTGCAAAGGGAGAAGGAAAGACACAAAAAAATTGGGTGACTTTGTCTGCCTTCATCAAAAAATTTGGAAAAGCAGCGAGTTTTACACAAGAAGATACGAGTTTTGGAGCGCAAGTCCAGCTAGGCTATGGGATTCCTGTGCAGGGGATTCATCCTTATACCATAGAATTTCAAAGGCAGGATGATACCTTTTATTTGAGCTCGATTCAAGGATTTGCGCCCAAGTCGGCTCACTATCAGAGCAAAAAGAACTTAAAACTGGCAGATTTTACAGGCTATCAGACGCTAGATGGAAAAAAGGAAAAGGGGATAGCAGTAGAAGATGTCTTGAAAAAATCAGGTCTTCCCAATTCTCTTAGTTTGACCTCTGAAAAGGACAAGCAAGTCCTAGCCCTGTCTTATCAGGTGACAGATGGACTGGTCTCTTTGACCTTTGAACGCGACCAGACTGGTCAGTATCGTTTGACGAAGAAGGGGTGAAGCAGATGATCGAGTGGATGAAAAAGAATCGAAAAGAACTCTTGTTGCCGTTTTTGTGTTTTGTTTTAGGGCTCTTACTTGCGATTGCAAGCATCCAGGTGCAAGAGCAAGGAACCGATACCAAGGAGGACCAAACACTGACTCATTTCCAGCCAAAGGATCACAAGAATTTGGTCAGCAAGGAACAAGAAATCAAACAGTTTAAATGGACCATCGAAGCTGTGGCGAATTTGAAAGTTCGTCTCAAGCAGAGTCAGCAACCAGGAACCCGCTTGGAAACAGTTGTGACGGAATGGGGAAAAGCTCAAAAAGTTCGCTACACTAAGACAGCCCAAGGGGATAAAACGGTTCTCGTCTTAACCTATGCGGCTAAGCAAACCGATCAGGGCAAGAAAAGTGTGACCTTGTGGTTTGAACAGGAAAGAGACCAGGGGTATCGCTTGACGATGGTGGATGCGACGAATTTGTTGGATGTAAAAGAGAAGACAAACAGTGAGAAAGAAATCACTACTGAAAAAGAGAAAAAAGGTACAGAATTCGCCCAGCTCATTAAGAAACTAGGAAATCCCCAACGATTGGTCTGGGGGGAAATGCCAGATGGCGGAATGGGCTATCGCGCGACTTACCAGCTACCAGGACAGCCAGAAGTGGTGATGGAATTCAAGAAAAAAGCCAAGAAATTGGTGTTGGTATAAGAAAGGAGACATCATTGGACGATCAACGGACAGACATCAAGGCAGCTTCCTCTCACCAGGGTGGGAGCCGCTTGATTTCAGAGGCTGACCTTGCTTCAATAGGGATGGACAATCATCAGGATACTAGAAGCCATTCAGATACGATGGCGTCTTCCCCTTCTTCCTCAAAAGAGGGGATTGGTTCGCTTTTGCGATTTTTTGGGTGGTTCGCCTTGTTAATGGCTTTTGTGTTTGTGCTTCAAAACGAAGTTAATAAAAGCTCTTCTTCATCTTCTTCGAGTGAGGGGATCAATGGTTTATCACGTGATGGTATCAGAACGGAATATCTGACCAGTGAAAATAGTTCTTATATCGCCTCAGCTAATGAATTTCAATTTCAGCCAACCTATGAAAAGGCCATGTCTCTCATTCCTAATTTTGCAGTGGAAGAAAAAAAGACCTCTTTTGGGACGGTAGACCCACAAGATGTCGTTGCAGCATTAGGTAAAGCGAGGAGTGGGGAAGCAACGTATAGTGATAGCAGTTCCAGTCCCTTTTTGCTGACATTAGATTACCAATCAAAGGATGCAGATGGGAAGGTTCTTCTTGAAAAAACAGGTGCCTTTTACAGGATCTCTCTTTTAAGTTTGAAACACTTAAAAAGTGACCGATTTGCGAATAAGAATGGGAGCTTGACGAAGGACGATTTTGCCACTATCAAGGTCGGAATGCCTTATTTAGACCTACTCAATACGGTAGGGATTCCGGATGAAATATATGTATCTGGGCTTTTAGGTTACGGGGAAGCGCCTTCCTTTACCTATCGATTATCGGATTCTCAAACGGTTCAAATCCATTTTGATAGCCGGCAAACCATCAAGGATATCAAATCGAAAGAGGTAGCGACCACACCAGCTTCCTCTACATCTACAGCACAGTAAAAAAATCAGCCGAAGCATTTTAAATAAAAGGAGAGGACAATGGGAAATAAAGACTGGTCGCATCTACGAAATGAGCACCAGAGTCGGTTTTCGAAAGGCCAGCCGAAAGAAGCACCCTTAGAAAAAGGAAGTCCTGAGAAGCTAGAAGATACGCTCACAAAAGAGCCAGAAGTGGTAGAAGTCCCTGCTTTTCAGGAAGAGGTGAAACAAGAAGAGGAACGAAAAGACGAACCAGCGATTGGTGTGAAGAAGGAATCGTATGATCCAAAGGAAGGCTCATTTGCTACACCTGAAGACGAATCAGCTCAGGTCGTTCTTGCTACACCACTAACAGAAGAAGCAAGGTCAGAAACACCAGCACAAGATACAATAGGGCAGTCTCCTTCAGCTGAGAAAAAAGTAGAGCACCAGGGTGGGAGTCGCTTGATTTCAGAAGCCGATCTGGCTTCAATAGGGGGAAGCAGGCATTCAGAACCAAGGCAAACGGTGCTAGACTCCCAATCGGATAGGACGAAAACCTACTCTCCTTCCTCTAATAGTGGAGGGTCTTCGCTAGCAGCCTTTTTTGGATTATTGGCCATGCTGGGATTATTTGCCTATCTGGCTTCAGGAGGTATCCATAGTGAGGAAGCTCCTTCTTCTACTACTAGTGAATATGGAAGCACTGGTCGGTCTTATGGAACCAGAAAGGAAACCTTGAAGAGTGGTACGAGTACCTTGATTGCACCGGAAGGTGAATTTCAGTTTCAAGTGACCTATGAGAAGGCGATTTCCCTGATTCCTGGTTTAAGTGAGGGGGATCAAGGTCGTACCTCTTCAACTTATCTGTCTCCGCAGGATGTGGTAGCTGTACTGGGCAAGGCTAGTAGTGGGGAAGAAACCTACCAAGAGGGTAGTGTCGGTCCTTTCATGACAAGCTTGGATTATGAGGTTGAAGGATCCCCTTCTTCTGTATCTGTTTTGCTTTCAAATATGATTAGTAGCCGTCTATCTTCTCTTAATTTTGAGAACTTAAACAGTGAGCGATTAGCCAATAAAAATGGCAGTTTGAATAGAGAGGATTTTGCCAATATTAAAATAGGAACCAGCTATGCAGATCTTGTGAATACAGTCGGAATTCCTAGCCGTGTTTCTTGGTCGAGTATGATGGGTTCAGAGTCTTTTTTAACCTTTCACTATAAACTTTCTGATTCGCGATCAGTCATTATTCGTTTTGGAAGCAATCGCACCATCAGTGAAATGACAGGCCTGGAGGATCAGGCTACAACCACGTCGCCTTAGGTGTTCATCTCTTTGGGTTTGTGGTATAATATGGATACCTTTAATTGAAATGAATGGAGAATCTCATGACTGCACAAAAAATGTCTGCTCAAGAAATTATCGCTTTTATTGGAAATGCAGAAAAGAAAACAAATGTGAAAGTAACCTTTGAAGGGGAATTGGCAACAGCTGTTCCTGCTTCTGTTACCAAGCTTGGCAATGTTTTGTTCGGTGACTGGAAAGATATCGAGCCCCTTCTTGCCAACTTGACAGAGAACAAGGATTATGTGGTCGAACAAGATGGCCGTAATTCAGCTGTTCCCTTGCTGGATAAGCGCTATCTAAATGCACGTATTGAACCAGGTGCTATTATCCGTGACCAAGTGACCATCGAAGACAATGCTGTCGTGATGATGGGGGCTGTCATCAATATTGGTGCTGAAATCGGTGCAGGAACCATGATTGATATGGGGGCTATCCTTGGTGGCCGTGCAACAGTTGGTAAAAACAGCCACATCGGTGCAGGTGCCGTTCTTGCAGGTGTCATTGAGCCAGCTTCTGCTGAGCCTGTTCGGATCGGCGATAATGTCTTGGTCGGTGCCAATGCAGTTGTGATTGAAGGGGTTCAAGTAGGGAACGGTTCAGTCGTTGCCGCTGGAGCTATCGTTACTCAAGATGTTCCTGAAAATGTGGTCGTAGCTGGTGTCCCTGCTCGCATCATCAAGGAAATCGATGAAAAAACACAACAAAAAACAGCACTCGAAGACGCTTTGCGTAATTTGTAAGATATGAATGGTAGAGGCTGGGCAAAAACTGTCCAGCCTTTGATGTTTGAAGGGAATAATTGTATGACGCAGTGGTTGATTGGCATCTTTGTTCGCTTGATTAAGCTCCAAAGATGACCTAATCAACTGTGCGGGGGTGGGAAGACGAACTCCTTTTAAATAATAGGAGTTCTTTCCCACTCCCTATTCTAATAGAAAGAAGACGACGATGACATTGGATTTGATCAAAATCAGACGGGATTTGCACCAAATCCCTGAAATTGGCTTGGAAGAATTTGAAACCCAAGCCTACCTCTTAGAGCGAATCGCAGAGATCACAGCGGGCAAGGACTTTGTCGAGCAACGGACTTGGCGGACCGGGATCCTGGTTTATCTCCATGGGTCTGCTCCTGAAAAAACTATCGGCTGGCGGACAGATATCGATGGCTTACCGATTGTGGAACAAACGGGCCTTGATTTTGCCTCCAAGCACGAAGGACGGATGCATGCTTGTGGTCATGATATGCACATGACGACAGCACTTGGACTTTTGGATCAACTGGTTCAAGTGCAACCAAAAAATAACCTGCTCTTTCTCTTCCAACCAGCTGAAGAAAATGAGGCTGGTGGAATGCTCATGTATAAGGACAATGCTTTTGGCGACTGGCTCCCTGATGAATTTTATGGTCTGCATGTACGCCCTGATTTGAAGGTGGGGGACATTGCGACCAATACGGGTACTCTTTTTGCAGGGACCTGTGAAGTCAAGATCACCTTTACAGGAAAGGGAGGGCATGCCGCTTTTCCACATGAGGCCAATGACGCTCTTGTAGCAGCCTCTTACTTTATTACCCAAGTCCAATCGGTCGTGAGTCGAAATGTCGATCCGATTGAAGGGGCTGTGGTGACCTTTGGTTCCATGCATGCAGGAACAACCAATAATGTGATTGCTGAGACAGCCTTCCTTCATGGGACCATTCGGACCTTGACCATGGAGATGAATCTTTTGACTCAAAAACGGGTCAAAGCCATTGCAGAAGGAGTTGCAACAGCCTTTGATGTGAAATTGGACCTGGAACTCAAGCAAGGAGGCTACCTGCCTGTGGAAAACCAACCAGAATTGGCCAAAGAGCTCATGGACTTTTTCACAGCTGAGGAAGACGTAAACCTGATTGATATTCTGCCTGCGATGACAGGAGAAGACTTCGGCTTTCTCTTGAGCAAGGTCCCGGGTGTCATGTTCTGGTTGGGGATTGATACCCCTTATGCCTTGCACCATCCAAAGATGAGCCCAAATGAAGCAGCCCTTCCCTTTGCTGTGGAAAACATTGGTAAATTTTTGAAAATGAAAGCCAACCAATAAAGGATTGATTCAACTCCGTCTGGAGTTGGATTTTTTCTTTGTCGTGTAAAAACTGTTCGGATCTTTCCTAAAAAATGATACAATTAAAGCTAGACAAAAGGAGTAGGCATGAAGAAAACACTACGAAAAGAAACCATTGCAGCCATGAAACAGTTGCCAGAATCCGTGAAAACTCAAGCAGATGAAGAGCTGACTCAGCGCCTCTTGGAGCTACCAGCTTTTCAAGAGGCAAAGACCCTTGCGACCTATCTGTCTTTTGACCATGAAGTTTCCACAGCTGGCTTGATCCAAGCAGCTCTTCAACTTGGGAAACGCGTCTGTGTTCCCCGTACCTATCCACAAGGGCGGATGGAATTTGTGGAATACGATCCTGACATTTTAGAAAAGACTCGCTTTGGTTTGCTGGAGCCCAATGAAAAAGGGAAGCTTGTGGATCAGTCAGAGATTGATCTGATCCATGTACCAGGCTTGGTTTTCCAGTCAAAAGGCTACCGAATTGGCTATGGTGGTGGCTATTATGATCGTTATTTAACAGATTATACTGGAAAAACGGTTAGTACGATTTATTCCATCCAGCAGAAGGATTTCCAGCCAGATACGTTTGATCAGGCAGTTCAGGAGGTGCTAGTCTATGAAGTTACTCTTTGATCGTCGTTATCCTGTGACCAGCCTCTTATTGCTCGTGACAACGGCAGTCTTTCTTTCCATGTTTATCCGATTTGGAGGCGACTACCAAACAGGTGCTGCTGTTTACTATAGCGGTGGGATTATTGGAGAGGTTGTGAAAGTCGATCCAAGCCAGTTATGGCGAATCGTGACAGCTACTTTTGTTCATATCGGCCTAGAACATTTTGTGCTCAATATGATCACCCTCTATTACTTGGGACGTTTGGCAGAAGATCTCTTTGGATCGAAGGCTTTCTTAGCTCTTTATCTCTTATCAGGCATGATGGGCAATGTCTTTGTTGCTATTTTTACGCCAGATGTGATTGCAGCAGGAGCTTCTACAGCCCTCTTTGGACTGTTTGGGACCATTGGTGCTCTGCGCTTTATTGTCCAAAGTCCCTATATTCGCCACTTGAGTCAGTCCTATACCAGCTTGATTGTGGTCAATTTGATCTTTAGCTTCATGCCAGGGATCAGTATGGCGGGGCACATCGGTGGCTTAGTAGCTGGGGTCATGTTAGCTTATGTCTTTCCAGTAAGAGGGGAAGCTCGCTTTATGAACCGAACCTATCAGATGAGTGCAGCCCTATCTTATCTCTTACTTTTGCTTTATTTCTTAGGTAAAATCTTGAATCTATTTTAAGAGAGAGTGGGACAGAAATCGGTAATTCGTTAGAATTCGATTTCGTCGTCCCACCTCCGCACAGTTGAGTAGGGCTGTAAAAGCTGATGAAATCAGCGTAGTAGAGCCCACTCAACCACTGCGTCTTGCTCGACAATCCAAAAATAATTGAGAGGCTAGGACTTCTGTCCCACTCTCTTTTTTTCCTAAAAAATGTAGTGCAATCGTAAACTAACAGAAAATTGTTTGAAATGCAAAGAATTGTATATATTTATTATAATATGTTTGCAAGAGTCAAGTGATCCCTCTATTGCTAGGTCCATAGAGAAGGTAATCATGGGTAAAAAAGTATAAAAATGCAAATTAGAAAGCGCTTGCAAAAGGGTTGAGAAAGGTGTAAACTGGAGATATAAAAACTAAAAATAGTGCTATTTTGTCAAAAGTAGTGCAAAAACAAAGGAGATTTGCCATGAAAAAATGGTTGTTAAAACTCTCATTGGTAGTGATGACACTCTTACTCCTACCGATTCAAGCTGTTCAAGCCTGTTGCGGTTTTATCATTGGTCGCCAATTGACCAAGGATGGGACCACTCTCTTTGGTCGGACAGAAGACTACCCTTACTATCCAAATGGTGGAAAGCACAACAAAAACTTTGTAGTTGTTGATGCGAAGAACTATAAGGAAGGGGATCAACTGGAAGACGAATCTAATGGTTTTACCTATCCACATGCTGCCAGTGAAATGAAATACACAGCGACTTATGACTCTGCTCGTGGAGATGGTAGTAACGGTGCCTTTGGTGAACATGGATTTAACGAAGCCGGCGTCTCTATGACCTCAACTGTTACAGCAATTCCAAATAAAAAAGTCTTGAAGACTGACCCATTGACAGAAAAGGGAATTCCAGAAGCTGCTATGTTGGACGTGGTTTTACCACGCGTTAAGTCTGCTCGTGAAGGAATCGAACTACTTGCGAAAGTCATTGAAGAAAAAGGTTCAGCTGAGGGGAATACAGTTGTTATTGCCGATCAGAAAGAAACTTGGTACATGGAAATTCTTTCTGGGCACCAATATGTAGCTGTTAAAGTTCCAGAAGATAAATATGCAGTTTTTGCCAATACCTACTACCTTGGCCATGTAAACTTGAATGACACTGAAAATGTTATTGCTTCAAAAGATGTTGAAAAAGTAGCTAAAGAATCAGGTAGTTACAAGACTGATAAAGATGGCAATTTCCATATCGCTAAATCTTATGGACCAGAAAAATATGCTGAAGGAGACCGTTCACGTACTTACGCAGGAATCACTCTTTTGGATCCAAAATCAAAAGTGACTTATGAAGATGATGAATACGAACTCTTCCGCTCACCAACAGATCCAAACAAGAAATTTACTTTGGAAGATGCCTTTGCTCTCCAACGCAACCGTTTTGAACATTTGAATGGTCGTTTTGTTCCAGACGATCAAATTGGTGTCAAGAAACAAGGGGATAATGGTAGCAATGATGCTGTTCGTAAAGACCAATACAAGTATGCTTTAGGAAACGAAAACGTTATCGATGCCCATGTCTACCAAATCAATCCAAACCTTCCAAAATCATTTGGTGGTACTTTATGGCTTGGTATGGGACCATCTCGGAACACTCCTTATGTTCCATTCTATGGTAATCTAAAAGATACTTACGAAGCCTTCAAACCTCAAACAGCAACTTATGATCCAAATTCATGGTATTGGACAGTATGGCATATTGACCAGATGGCCATCAATAACCAAGATGTCTTTGGAAAATCAGTCCAAGATCACTGGAAAGCTCTTGAAAAACAATTGATCATCGAACAAGAAGCTAGTGATGCGAAATATAAAGCTTTGAAAGATAATCCGGAAGCTGCTAAAGCAGTAGAAGACGAAGTTACAGCAAATGCTCTTGCACTTTCTAAAAAACTATTTGAACACTTCAAATCTTATGAAGCAGATATGCATGCGCATTTGATTGAGTTAGGTCGTAAAGATGATCCATATCGTGCCTCTAAGCCAGATGATTACAAAGATCCAGAACCTGAGAAACCAGTTCAACCTGAGAAACCAGTAGAACCTGAAAAACCGGTTCAACCTGAGAAACCAGTAGAACCTGAGAAACCAGTTCAACCTGAGAAACCAGTTCAACCTGAAAAACCAGTTCAACCTGAAAAACCAGTACAGCCAGAAAAAACTCAGCCAATTCAAACCAAAGTCAATGAAGAAGGCAATCCAAATAACCGCTTCGGTTATGCAGCTACAAAAGATAAGGAATCTTATGTTTCTACTAAAGTTGAAACATTTGTGAAACCAGAAGCAAAAGCTCAAGATCCATCCGAAGCAGTTTCAGCTGGTAATGGTGGCAATGAGAACAATCGTTTTGGTTCATCTTTTGCGAAAGCAACTGTTGAAACTTTCCCAAATACAAATTATTCTTACAATGTTCATCCTTAAACAATAAGAATAAAAAGTAAATTGGACCAAGTCCAATGAAACGAAAGAGGCCGGATTTTTATCCAGCCTCTTTTTTATAAAAAAAGACTGACCATTGTAAGGCAGTAAAGCTCTTACATGATATGGCCAGTCTCTTTTGTATTCTTTTGATTTATGAATGATTAGTCTGAAGTTTGTTCAGTTGCTTCTAATTTTTTTCCAAGGTCGATAATATATTGTTTAAGATCATCTTTGACTTGAGGGTGTTTCAAGGCATAGTCGATCGAAGTTTTCATGAAGCCGAATTTATCACCCACATCGTAGCGTTGGCCTTTAAATTCACGGGCAAAGACTCGTTGGGTCTTATTGAGGGTATCGATTGCATCTGTCAATTGAATTTCATTGCCAGCACCTGGTTCTTGATTTGCAAGAATATCAAAGATTTCAGGAGTCAAGAGGTAGCGTCCGATAATAGCGAGATCACTTGGAGCGTCCTCTGGGTTTGGTTTTTCGACAAAAGTTTCAACGCTATAAAGACCGTTAATGCCTTCGCCTTGAGGTGCAATCACACCGTAAGAAGAAACCTCTTCGTGAGGGACTTCCATTACAGCGATGGTTGACGCATGGGTTTCATCGTAGTCGTTCATCAATTGTTTGGTCAATGGCAAGGCATCATCATTGGTGATGTCCATGAGATCATCTCCCAACATAACGACAAAAGGCTCGTTTCCAACAAAGGCCTTGGCTTGAAGAACAGCGTCCCCTAAACCTCGAGGGTGACTTTGGCGGATGAAATGAAGATTAATCGCTGTTGTATCATTGACCAACTTGAGTAAGTCAGTCTTGCCTTTTTGCTCGAGATTGTATTCCAATTCGAAGTTAGAATCGAAATGGTCTTCGATCGAACGTTTGGCCTTCCCTGTTACGACAAGGATTTCTTCAATCCCAGATTTCAGAGCCTCTTCTACGATGAATTGGATCGTAGGTTTGTCAACGATTGGCAACATTTCCTTTGCCAAAGCTTTGGTAGCTGGGAGGAAGCGTGTCCCCAAACCAGCCGCAGGAATGACTGCTTTTCTAACTTTAGTCATATAGTTTCCTTTCTAAAAGGTAGGATTGATGTTAGGGTGGTTGACTTATTTCCACTCATTTTCTTCTTTAAATTCATTGCTCATCATGTGGTGGATGGCTTCGCGGATATCTTTTCCTTCATAGATGACTTGGTAAATGGCTTGTGTAATCGGCATGTAGACATCCAATTCTTGGGCCAGCTCGTGGGCGACTTTGGTCGTAGAGATCCCTTCAATGATCATACCCATGTTGGCTTCGATGTCTTCCAATTTTTCGCCACGTCCGAGAGCATCCCCAGCTCGCCAGTTACGGGAGTGAACAGAAGTTCCGGTAACGATCAGGTCACCAACCCCAGACAAACCGCTATAGGTCAATGGGCTAGCTCCGAGCTTAACGCCAAGGCGCGTGATTTCAGCGAGACCGCGCGTGATGATGGCTGCTTTGGCATTGTCACCATAACCAAGACCGTGCAGGGCCCCAGCTCCGACCGCGATGATATTTTTTAAGGCCCCAGCAGTTTCCACTCCGATAACATCTGTATTGGTATAGAGGCGGAAGTAGTGATTGCTAAAGAGTTCTTGAACATAGCGTGCAGCTTCTAAATCTTTTGAAGCTGCTGTAATGAGGGTGATGTCCCGTACGATGGTTTCTTCCGCGTGACTCGGTCCAGAAACGACCACTACCTCACTGCGAAGAGAAGCAGGGATTTCTTCTTCAAGGATTTGAGAAATCCGATCGTGTGTACCAGGTTCGAGCCCTTTAGAAGCGTGCATGACTGTGACAGGGTGATCCAGTGTTTCAGCGACTTGTTTAGCGACCAAGCGGGTCACCTTTGTAGGAACGACAAAAAGGATAGCATCCACACCGTCTAAAGCAGCTTTCAGATCGGTCGTAGCGGTAATTTGATCGCTAATAACGATATCTTTGAAATAGCGTTGATTGGTATGAGCGGTATTGATTTCATCGATTTGTTCTTGGATATTTCCCCAGAGACGGACTTCATGGCCGTTATCATTGAGGACTTGTGAAAGGGCTGTTCCCCATGAACCAGGACCCAATACAGCAACGGTTTGTTTTTCCATTGTATCTTCCATTTCTATGTCTATTTTTTCAACAAGGCTAGGAAATCTAGCGCTTGCGCCTTCGAAACGGCTTAATGTGTGCCTTGAAGGACGATTCTATTTTCCTCTCTATTTTAACATAATATAGGTAAAAAAACTTGTATGATCATCAATTGTTTTGTGAGGAAGGTGAGGGTGATAAATAAAATCTATCACGGTTTTAAAAAATACATATTAGACACTATCACTAATGGGTGGTAAGATAAGTAGTAGTTAAAATGAAGGAGGAATGAATATGTGCAGAACAATTGTTGGAGTATCCGCTAATCTCTGTCCGGTGGACCCGGAAGGAAAAAACCTTCATTCCTCCGTGTCTAGTCAGTTTGCGGAAGGAATCCGTCAAGCAGGTG
The DNA here is from genome assembly GCF_032163505.1 of Streptococcus parasanguinis. Taxonomy (NCBI): domain Bacteria; kingdom Bacillati; phylum Bacillota; class Bacilli; order Lactobacillales; family Streptococcaceae; genus Streptococcus; species Streptococcus parasanguinis. The sequence continues at coordinate 1,937,500 of NZ_CP134147.1, read as the reverse complement.
GACTTCCAATGGTCATCCCGATGGGAGATCCTTCCTTAGTTAAGGATTATGTTGAAACGATTGACAAGTTGATCCTAAGTGGAGGTCAAAATGTCGATCCTAGTCTCTATGGCGAAGAAAAAACCATCGAAAGCGATGATTACAATATCGAACGCGATCAATTTGAGCTTGCCCTACTGAAGGAAGCAGTTCGCCAAAACAAACCGGTTCTAGGAATCTGCCGTGGGGTTCAGTTGATCAATGTGGCTTTTGGAGGAACACTCAACCAAGAGATTGAAGGACATTGGCAAGGACTTCCGTTTGGGACTTCCCATTCTATCCAGACTAAAAAAGGTAGTGTGGTAGAGCAACTCTTTGGTCAGGCCAGTCGAATCAATTCCGTTCACCGTCAAAGTATCAAGGATCTTGCACCAAATTTCCGTGCGACTGCCTTTGATCCGCGTGATCACACCATCGAAGCGATTGAAGCAGTAGATGGCCATCGTATTATGGGCTTGCAGTGGCATCCAGAATACTTGGTCAATGAAGAAAAAGGGAATTTAGAACTCTTCCGTTATTTATTACAGGAATTATAAGAAAAAGAGAGGTTGAATTGGTATCAGCCTCTCTTTTGGTATGGTTATTACTATCTAGAAATAGTAAGGGTTTTGTGCTAGAATAGGAACTACAATTGGGAGGTATTGATAGAAATGAAACTTGCTAAGACAATGAACCTTAACTATTTATGGTTGCTTCTAGGTTCTTATTTTGTGGCCATGATGGTCAATCTATTGAGTTTTTCAACAAAGGAATTATTTCTAGAACTGGGTAAAGTGGGATGGGCCCATACAGTCCTTGCTTTGCTCATTAGTTATCCTATTCTTTGGTTTTTGACGGAGAGCAAGAAGTATATCTGCATACAAAAATTGAATCTCTGGTTCGCGGCAGGTATCCTACTTATTTCTATTTTGAAAAGTCCGAGTCTCTTTATGTCATTGGGCCTAGTGTTGCTCTCACTGGTCTTGTTTCTATATTTTTATTTAGGAAAAGAAAAAATCGCTTATATCTTCTTAGCGGTAGATGTCTTGTCTTTTCCGAAATTATTGCTACAAACCAGTGCCAATCTTCAAGATAAGGAACTGGGAATCTTTACGTTTACGATTTCTGAATCGAAGTTACCCACTTTGATTTGGCCAGTATTAGTAGCTGTCCTCGTTGCCGTCCTGATCGGTTTTCTTCTCTCAAAGGTTTCTTTGGCTAAAGTTAATGAAACCTGGGTTCGAAGACTCACAGTGGTGACAATAATAGGTGGTATTTTCTATGTGCTCTATCTATCGATTGTTGCCTATTATAAGATTAAAGCCAACGCGGTCTCTTCTTTTGATATTGGAATCTTTTCACAGATGTTTGAGAGAATGAGACATGATTTTTCACAAGTTACCACCCTTGAAAGAGATAGGGCCTTATCGCATTTCGGAGTCCATATTTCTCCTATTTATTATTTGATTTTGCCCTTCTATATGCTATTTCCTTATGTGGAAACATTAGATATCGCTCAAACAGTGATTGTCTTTTCTGCAGTTATCCCGCTTTGTTTGATTCTAAAGAAAATACAATTGCCAAAAGTCATGAAGCCACTCGTGCTTGCCCTCTTTTTTGTGACTCCGGTCATGACAACGAGTGGTGGATTCCATTTGCATGAAAATTGTTTTTTGCCTCCATTGATACTTTGGTTGTTCTACAGCCTGATCTCTCAGTGGCGTGGCAGAACTCTTTTCATCACCTTATTGCTTCTCTTTGTGAAAGAGGATGCCTTTGTCTACGTGCTGTCCTTAGGACTTTATTTTGCTTTTCAACATCGTTTTACCTTCGAGGCCAAGTTTAAAAAGTGGTTGTATCTCAGCCTGTTTGCCTTACCGATACTTTATTTTGCATTTGCCATGTTCCTCTTAGCAAGATATGGCGAGGGAGCTATGGTTTCTCGATACAATAATCTATTATTGAGTGGCGAAAACGGCCTCCTGATGGTTGTGAAAAATGTAGTCCTAAATCCGCTTTATGTTTTGGGAAGTCTATTTACAGCGAAACGACTTGGTTACCTCTTTTTGGTTCTATTTCCTTTTAGCTTTTTACCACTGATTCAGCGACGTTGGTCTACCTATTTTCTGATGTTGCCCCTTTTTCTCATTAATTTATTGATGGATTGGCCTTACCAATATGATATTGGTTTTCAGTATAGCTATGGTTCGGTCACGCTTCTGTTTTTGATGGCTTTATTGTCTATCGATCAATTAAGCAAGAATCAGTTGGCATCAGATAATGTATTGGTGGCTCTACTAGCTTCTTCCATCATTTTTTCAAGCACCATTTTATACAGTTTCACGCATAATTGGAATTTTGAAATCCAATACTATCAAACACGTAAAGACTATTTTGATGGGCTCGAAAAGACCCTACAGGCTATCCCTAAAGATAAAGCAGTCTTAGCAGCAGGTGGCTATACGCCGAGTCTTCGCAGCCATGAAAAATTGTATGATATTTTCTACCATAATGACAAAAAGCTTGATTCTAAGATTGACATAGTGGTAGTTCCAAGGGAAATGCAAGAGGAGAAAAAAGGCTATTCTGAAACAGCCACTCTAAATCTCTATAAAGAATCAGGGTATAAAGAAAGCAACTTATCTACAAAAGATGTGTTGATTTTGGAAAAATAACTGTTTGAAAGAGGAAGAGTTACTTAGAAAAATTCAGAAGCCAAATAGCCCTTAAATATACAAAAGATGGTTTTTTTGTTCAATAATCTTGACTTTCTCACTATGTTTTGCTATATTATATGCGTTGATTTATAAAAAATCAGCCTAGAAAGGGAGAAAAAATGAAAAAGTTAGCAGTTTATTTGTCAATAGTTTGTTCGCTATTGATTGTGTCATTGACACTTTTTTCTAAAACTGTACAGGCGGAAACGTCTAAAAAAGTCGATGTCATCACGGAGATCAAGATCCAAAATAGCAAAGGTGAAGAATTAGCAACCGGTCTAGGTCGTTATGACACTTTCCGTCTGAATGCAAAATTTGCTTTAGAAGGAAAAAATGTTAAAGCAGGGGATACAACTGAAGTCACTATCGATGGACCAATCGATATCAAGTCTCAGGATTTTGAAATCAACGATACAATCACTGGTAAAAAGATTGCCGATGCAAAAGTTGATGCAAAAACTGGTAAGATTGTCTTGACATTCACAGATTTCGCTCAAACGAAAAATGACGTTTCAGGTTCATTCTTCTTCTATGCTGGTGTTAACAAAGATAAATTCCCAAATGATGGTGAAGTTCCTGTTAAGGTTTCTGTTAACGGTAATGTAAAATTCAACGGTAAAGTAACAAGTACAACAGTTGGTGAAGGTAAACGTTACACAATCATCAAATCTGGTTGGGATAATGGAGATCACAAAAACCTTGGATTCCGTATCTCTGTAAACAGAACTAACGAAGCAATCAACAATGCAGTCCTTTCAGATTCAATAACATCAGCAGGGGTTACCTACAAAAAGGATAGTTTCAAAATCTTCAAAGGTACTTGGGAATACAGTGGTGGTAAATGGACGCTTACAAATAAACAAGACGTTACTGCTAACTATACAGTAAATGCAACAGATAAGTCATTCTCTATTGACTTTGGTAATATTTCTGCTAACGATCACTTTGCAGTAGAATATGAAGCAGTTGCTAACTATGAAACTGTTGACGGCGAACAAATTAAGAATACAGCGACTATCGCAGGTGACAACAAAAAACCTTACGACTCAAAAAGTAAAGTAGATATTCAAATCGCTGGTGGTGAAGGTATCGGTTACGAATTTAGCATTAAAGTGAAAAAAGTAGACGAAAACGGTGCTCCACTTAAAGGTGCGAAATTCCAAGTTATCCGTGCAACTAACCAAGATATCATTGGTGAGTTTGAGTCAGATGCTAATGGTGAATTCACTGTTAAGAACATCTTGCGTGACAAATACATCATTAAAGAAGTTAAAGCTCCAGAAGGTTATGAGTTGGCAGCTGATACTGTAGTTGAAGCTGGTGAATTCAAAACACCAAAATCTCCTGTAGCTAAGAATATTGTAGACCAAAAAACAACTACAACTACAACAACTACAACAACCACCACGACTACAACAACCACAACAACTACTGCAGAACCAACAACCACCACCACGACTACTGCAGAACCAACGACAACGACAACAACTACTGCAGAGCCAACAACAACAACGACGACTACTGCAGAGCCAACGACAACCACAACGACGACTACTGCAGAGCCAACGACAACCACAACGACTACTGCAGAGCCAACGACAACCACAACGACTACTGCAGAGCCAACGACAACCACAACGACTACTGCAGAGCCGACGACTACTACAACTACGACAACAGAAGAGCCGACGACTACTACAACCACGACAACAGAAGAGCCGACGACTACTACAACCACGACAACAGAAGAGCCGACGACTACTTCAACTACGACAACAGAAGAGCCGACGACTACTACAACCACAACAACAGAAGAGCCGACGACTACTTCAACTACGACAACAGAAGAGCCGACGACTACTTCAACTACGACAACAGAAGAGCCGACGACTACTTCAACCACAACAACTGCAGAGCCGACGACTACTTCAACCACAACAACTGCAGAGCCAACGACAACAACAACGACTACTGCAGAACCAACGCCAACGACAACAACAACGACAACTCCAGAGAAACCGGTGACTCCAGGAAGTGAAGGATCAACCACGACGACCACGACTGGAAAACCAGGACCAAAAGGTGGAAACAATGGAGGAGGGCGTAAAGCGCTTCTTCCTAATACAGGTGAAGTTGCAGCAACTGGATTTGTATTCTCAGGAGCCTTTGTGTTAGCAGGTGCAGTCGTATTGAAACGAAAATTGTCTATTAAATAAACAATGAGTTTCTATATAAGGGGAGAGCATGAGCTCTCTCTTTTTTGGGAATGTATTATGGAGAAAAGGGATGAAATTATCAATCTTAATAACCCTCTTGAATGAGGAGCTGGTACTTCCTCAAACCCATCGTGAAATTTCTAATCAGCTTGAGCAAATGCTAGGGAAAGAGCTCTCTGATTATGAAATTCTCTACATCGATGATGGAAGTAGTGACAAGACCTTTGAGTTAATTGAAGAATTTGCAAGAGAAAACGACCGCATCAAATATATCCGTTTCAGTCGAAATTTTGGACGAGAGAGTGGTATCTTGGCTGGTTTTAAATATGCCAGTGGGGATGCGGTGATGGTCATGGACGGGGATCTCCAGCATCCACCATACTTGATTCCCTTATTCTTAGAAGCTTATAATGAAGGCTATGATATTGTTAGTGGCCAACGAACTCGTGAAGGGGAATCTTTTGTAGGAAGTTCCTTTGCACGTTTGTTTTACTTCTTGTCAAACCGCTCCATGGATGTTCACCTAACAGACGGGAAATCGGAATTAAGACTGCTTAGCCGAAAAGCCATGGAAGCCTTTGTGTCAATGCCAGAGTATAATCGCTTTAATAAAGGTTTGTATGAATGGATTGGTTTTAAAGAGAAAGTAATTCCTTATAAGAATGAAACCCGTAAGGCTGGAAAGAGCAAGTTTGGTTTTAAGAAATCTTTGAATTATGCGATTCAAGGAATTATTTCTTTTAATGATCGTCCTCTCCGTGTTTGTATTCAATTCGGTTTCATCTGTTTAGGGCTGGCTCTATTATATCTAGTGTTTGAGTTGATGAAATATATCTTCGCTGCTGGGAATTATGTGAGTGGTTATTTCACAACGATTGCGGCTATTATATTATTTAGCGGAGTTCAACTCATCTTCATCGGAATTCTTGGAGAGTATATTGGCAAGATCTATTACGAAGTGAAGCGTCGTCCTCATTTCATCATTGAAGAGACCAATATCGAACAAGCGAAGAAAAATCATATCGGCTAAAGAAGATAGGAGAAAACATGTTAATCTGGTTCATGCGTTGGCAAGAGTTTTGGAAAAAACATCCAAAGAAAGTTCTCTATGCTGCAAGTGCCCTGCTCCCAATGACCATTATGCTGGTTGTGTGGGCCGTTATAGGGATGTACCCTTTTGGAAGTAAGAGCCTGATGGCTGTTGACTTTGGACAGCAATATATCAGTTTCTTTGGCTTGCTAAAAAATGCCATCCTGACGGGGGATCTATCTAGTTTGAGTTATTCTTTCACCAAATCTCTTGGTGGAGATATGATCGGTGTGCTCGGCTACTATTTAATGAGCCCCTTTAACATCATCTACATTCTAGCTCCCCTCAAATATTTTGGGGCAGCAGTATTTTTAACTATTTGGCTCAGATACGGGGCAATTGGTTTATCCTTTGCTTTCCTTTTAATCAGACGTTACAAAGGATTAGAATCTAGAAAATGGTTGGTTCCATTATTCTCGACGGCTTATGCCTTGTCAGGAATGTTGGTTTCCTATCAAATGAACGTCATCTTCTATGATGCCATGATCATGTTACCAATTGTGATTGTGTATTTGGAAGAATTATTAGATGGGAAATCTCCTTATCGGTATGCTTTTGCTTTAGGATTGACAGTCTTGCTTCAGTTTTACATGGGCTATATGATCTCCATTTTCATCGCTCTGTATGCCTGCTACTATGTGTCGCCAAGATTGTTGATTGAGGGAGATCTAAAGGCAAAGATTAAAAACTTTAGTATCCCTTTGTTGCAAGCGGTGATCTATTCGATTATTGGGATTGCGACAGCCTCAGTCTTGCTCTTGCCTGTATTTTTCAACCTGATTGAAAGTAAGGGGCAAGTTGGCGGAGGCATGACCTTCTCATTTGCCTTCCAAATTAACCCCTTAGATATTCTTTCTAAGTTGGTTGTTGGTGGCTTTGATACAACCTCAGGATGGTCAGCGGGTCCCAACCTTCCCAATATTTATATTGGAGCGCTCGGCTTTCTTGGTTTTATCTTTTATTTCCTATCGCAAAAAGTTGGAAAAGCCAAAAAATGGGCTGCAGGGATTGTTACCCTTATTTTCCTGATTTCCTTTGTCAATGAATTTGTCAGTAAGATATGGCATATGGGACAAAACCCAGCCGGTTTCTTCTTCCGTTTTTCTTGGCTGTTTTCATTCTTTATGCTAGTCCTAGCTTATCAAGCGATGAAGCAGAAGATCGTTATTTCCAAACGAACCAACTGCATCATCGGTTTGGGCTTGCTCTTGTCGGTAGTTTATCTCTATTTCCATCAGTATAGTTTTATCTCAAAGACTCAACCGCAAGCGATCAGCCGTTTCCTCTCTAAGTTCTCTATTCTAAGTGTTCTGGGAATAGCAGCGGTGACCTGCTTCATCTTCTATGCGTATTGGGAAAAATCTCAGAAGAGCCAATTGGAAAAAATGATTCGAATGGCTCTAGCAGCGGTCATCTTAGTGCTAGCTGCTGTCTTATTAAAGACAGGCTATCTCTTGTCGCAAGTGGGGATTACAGCGATGCTCTACCTGAGCATTCTCTTTATCCTAAACTTTAAGATCTCACGTTTATCCATGATTGTCGTATCTGTGCTCACAATCTTTGAGTTTGGCTATAATGCCTATTTGTCCCAAGTAACATTTGGGTATGATGATGTGCACAAGTTTGCAGATGCGACCGTTTCGGTCAAGCGCGTGACAGACAATATCCAAGAAAATGCAGATCAAAAATTCTATCGGATTGCCACAGATTTTGCTTATTCCAGAACAGTTCCTTCTTTGGTGTCCTATCCGGGTCTAAGTACCTTTAGCTCGAGTTTGGAACGTAGCACCATGGATCACTTTGCTTTCATGGGAGATCTGGGTGTCAATGCGGCGACTCAATATTCAAATGGGACACCTTTGACAGATGCATTATATGGTGTTCGTTACTTTATGAGTGCCAAGGATTTTGATCCCAAAGAGATTGAAGCCAATCCAGATAAGATGTATTTTTATCGATTTACAGACCGCTTTGATCTGCATCGCTATTTCACAGACAAGGTCTATGAGGACAAGCGTTATGTCGTCTATAAGAATCCAAATTCCTTCCCACTTGCATACGGGACTAACAGTCTGGTAAGAAATATTCAATTTGGTGCCAATAATGCCTTTGCTAACCAGAATATCATTTTGAACTCCATGGAGGGGCATCAAAAGGCCAATAATGATACCGTTGAGTACTTTAAACCTTTGGCGTTTAGCTCGATCGAGACCGAAAATGTGATTGAAGAAAAGGTCAATAAGGAAACGGGAGAAGCCATCTATAAGAGAGCGGATTCGTCAAAAGATGCTATTATTCGTTATAAGGTCACTCCGCGTACCAATTACACCTATTATTTCTTTACTCCTGTATCTTTGATCCAAAACCAAGATTACTCGGTTTTACTCAATAATAAATGGTTGCTCAATGCTAAAATTTTTACGCAAAGACAAATTTGGCAGTTGACAGATCAAACTGAAAACCAAGAAACCGTTATTGAATTTAGATTTAGAACAGATCACATCGATATGAGCAATGCAGGTGTTTATCGCGCCGACGTTGATCAGATTCAACAGGTATTAGAAAACCGGAAGAAACAAGGTTTACAAGTAACCAAGTTTTCAAATACCCATATTGTTGGCGATGTGTCTATCACAGATGATAGTAACTATATGATGACTTCCATTCCATACAGCGATGGCTGGAAAGTGAAAGTGGATGGGAAGTTTGTCAAAACCGAAAAAGCATGGAATGCATTCTTATCCTTCCCAATCTCAAAGGGAAATCATAAGGTTGAATTCGTCTTTAGACAAAAAGGCGTGATCCTGGGTGCCTTGCTATCTATTGTTTCTGTTGCTTACCTCGTCATTCAAATGAGACGAAGCAGAAGTAATGAAGGACAATAAGGTGTGAGAGTATCAAAAACTGTGATCAACACAAAAAAGGATCGCATCCAATGGGATGCGATCCTTTTTTATATGATCCGCAATGCAAACGATTAGTTATTAGAAATCTTGCGTTTCAAGATGACGGCTCCTGATAGGATAGCAACACCGATCAAGATGACACCAGTAGCGACTGCTTCACCTGTTTTTGGCAGGAATGTCTTGCGACCTCCGTTTGAAGTTGTGGTGCCAGAATCACCTGGGTTGCCAGGTTTGGTCGTATTCGTTGTTGGCCCCTCTGGAGTGGTTGTCGTAGTCGTCGTAGGCCCTGGTTTTTCAGACGTAGTTGTAGTCGTCGTTGTAGTTGTAGTGGTTGTCGGCGTAGGTTTTGGACCTTCTGTCGTCGTTGTTGTAGTTGTTGGCTCTTGAGTCGTTGTTGTAGTAGTAGGTTCTTCAGTTGTCGTTGAAGTTGTTGTTGACTCTGGAGTTGTTGTAGTGGTAGTAGGAGTAGGTTCCTCAGTTGTTGTCGTAGTCGTAGTCGGCTCTTGAGTTGTCGTCGTAGTTGTTGTTGGCTCTTGAGTCGTTGTAGAGGTTGTTGTCGTAGTAGTAGTTGTAGTGGTTGTCGTAGTCGTTGTCTGTTCTTTTGGATTGACGATCGTCTTCGTAACCTTATGATCCTTACCAAAATCTTCAGCATTTACGACGGTGTCAGCCTCCTTGATCGTATAACCCGCAGGGGCCTCGGTTTCTGTTAAGATGTATTTATCTTTTAAGAGCGCATTAACCGTAATATCTCCGTTCTCATCTGTAACGTATTCCCCAATCACTTGGTTGTTGGCTTGACGAACGATTTTAAACTTAGCTCCAGCAAGTGGCTGACTTTCATCGTTTACCTTGTGGACATGAATTGTAAAGACATAACCGACACCAGATCCTCCTGCGACTTGGACAGCGGCTGTGTTTGTCACATCTTTTGTTTCAAACTGCTTTCCTTTAAGGGTAGCATCGTTTTTAAGAAGTTCCCCGTCTACAGGCTCGTAATTTAAGCGAACATCATAATCAATCCGATATTGATCGTTTTCGCTAATGTCCCCCAGATTGACAACAAAAGATTGACCATCTTCACTGATGGTAACAGGGTGTTGATCCGTTACATCAACACGATTTGAAAAGACCCATTCACCTGCTTCAAATGAGAACTTCCCTTTGATGACTTTGATGCTGTCTTTTACATAGGAAGCATTTGTAAATCTCAAATGATCTTCAATAGTGACTTCTTTGATATTTTGTTTACTTTTATTAACAGAAATAGTATAGGTGACTGTTTTATGGTCGTTGTCATTCACCCAACTAGTTTTTGATAATGGAGTTGGGTTACCGTCTCCGACTCCTTTAAAGGTAACCTTCCCGCCGATCTTGGTTTCTCCATTGACGGTAATTTCAACAGGGACTTCCCCTTGTTGAGGGTGTTTCTTAAAGTCGATCCGCGCATAGAAGAAGAAGGATCCCTGGGTATCTGAGTGTTTTTCGACATAGTCAGTGTAAGTCAATGACAATTTCTTATTGTCTTTGTCAACCGTTGCGTGGGCAATGACCTCATTCGTATTGACATCACGAATTTCAAAACTTTGCGACGTAATGATCAAAGCATCTGGAACGGTGAGATCAGTCGTATCACCTTTTTTGACATTCTTACCAGCTAAGTCGAAATCAGCATTGATACGAAATGTTGCCCATTGTCCTAATTCCCAATCAAGGTTGCCACCTTCATTATTGGTAACTTTGATATTTTTGATTGTATCGACCAATTTTCCGCTTACTGTCACTCCAGGAGTTTCTGCTGAAGTGCGATTCAGACCTAAAGCGAAAAGCATGGCCACTAAACAAAGGACAAATGAGAAAATTTTGATATTCCTATTCTTCATCTTATCTTCCCTTTTCATAAAAAAATTAGTGCCTAATCATCAATACCTGATTACTTTTAACGATATGGACCTTTCAAATCCTATCTGTTGGTAATTAGAATTGAGTGCTGAGACACGACCTCCATTAAATAATTTTATAGGGTAAAATATTTTACTTTTAAAATTATTCCCTACACAGGGAATTATAGCAAAAATAATAATTGGCTTCAAGCTAAAATCGGTGAAATTAGGTGTTTTTAAGCTGTTTCATTAACTTTCACTTTCTTTTAGAAAACAACCATGAAAGTATCATATAATTTACAAATAATGAAGGTGAAAAAGGAGGTTTTTACTCAAAAAATACGAATAGTAGTATAGGGGAGACGCTAGGGCAAAGTGATGGTATAATAGAAGAGATGGAAACTATTTAGATAAAAGAGGAATTATGATGACAAAAATTCGCGGATTTGAGCTTGTATCAAGCTATACCAATCAGGACTTACTGCCAAAACGGGAAACGGCCCACGCGGCTGGTTACGACTTAAAGGTGGCAGAGCGCACGGTGATTGCTCCAGGGGAAATCGTCCTCGTGCCAACTGGGGTCAAGGCCTATATGCAAGCGGGTGAAGTGCTTTATCTTTACGATCGCTCGTCCAACCCTCGCAAAAAAGGCCTGGTCTTGATCAACTCTGTGGGGGTCATTGATGGAGACTACTATGGCAATCCAGGAAATGAAGGCCATATCTTTGCTCAGATGAAAAATATTACCGACCAGGAAGTTGTTCTTGAAGTTGGTGAACGTGTGGTTCAGGCTGTCTTTGCACCATTCTTGATTGCCGATGGAGATGAAGCAGACGGCGTGCGTACTGGTGGATTTGGTTCGACAGGGAAATAGAGGAATAAAATGGCAGACTATTTATTAGTTGTAGACATGCAGTCAGATTATGTTGCTGTAGGAAAAGCATATCATGAAGAACTGACTGCAGCTGTAAATGACAAAATTGCTACCTATCCTAGCGAACGAGTTATCTATATTCTCAATCGTTTTTTCTGGGAGAGAAAAGATAGAAAGAAGAAATTTACGACCGGCTTGCTGGTTGTATCTTCTCGTATTTTTGAGAAGCGTCGGGCTTCTTGCTTTACTAATCCAGATTTAAAAGATTTTTTAGAGGGAAACGGTGCTAAAAGCATAGAGTTTATAGGGGTGGATGGCAATGGCTGTGTCAAGGCTTCCGTTTTGGCAGCTGTCAAGGAGAATTATCAGGTTTCTGTCGATTTGTCTGCTGTCGGAGTTGCCAACCAGAAGAAATTCTCTAAAACACTGAAGCAGTGGCAAGATTGCGGAATCAAGATTGGATAGTTTTATGGGGATCTTAATATGAAGATTATCTTTGTCCGTCACGGGGAGCCAGATTATAGTATGCTTGATAAAATTGAAAATCCGCAACTCTATAGTGGTTTTGGTCGTGATTTAGCACCATTGACAGGAAAAGGTCGCAGTCTGGCAAAAGAAGTTGCTAAAACTGCATGTTTTGGAAAGGCAGAGATTATTATTTCATCGTCTGTGACGAGGGCCTTAGAAACAGCACATTATATAGCAGTTGAAACAGGATTGGACTTGTTTGTGGAGCCGTTTTTTCATGAGTGGCGTCCAGACTTAGATGGCACTAACTCTGATTTAACTAGTGTATTGGTAGCTCATGAATATTATCTAAAATATCAAGGAGCTTTATCTGAAGATTCTCCTTATCGCTATGAAACTGATCTAGAGATGCGTCATCGTTTTTTAAGAGCTTTGGAAAAATATAAAAATTATAAAACTATTATCATTGTAACTCACGGAATGCTCATGCGCCAGTTTGTGCCAAATGAGAAGATTGATTTTTGCCAAGTGATTGAGTGTGACATAGAGATTTAGAAAGAGGTTTATCATCGCTAAGAAAAAAACGACATTTATTTGTCAAAATTGTGCCTACAATTCCCCCAAGTATTTAGGGCGCTGTCCAAACTGTGGGTCTTGGTCTTCTTTTGTCGAGGAGGTTGAGGTTGCAGAGGTCAAGAATGCACGGGTGTCCTTGACGGGTGAAAAGACCAAACCCATGAAACTGGCGGATGTGACCTCTATCAATGTCCATCGGACCAAGACCGAGATGGAGGAATTCAACCGTGTACTCGGTGGAGGAGTGGTCCCAGGGAGTCTCGTCCTCATCGGTGGGGATCCAGGGATTGGGAAATCGACCCTTCTCCTTCAAGTATCAACCCAGTTGTCTCAAGTGGGAACGGTTCTCTATGTCAGTGGGGAGGAGTCGGCCCAGCAGATCAAACTCCGTGCAGAGCGCTTGGGAGATATCGACAGTGAGTTTTATCTCTATGCCGAGACCAATATGCAGAGCGTGCGAGCAGAGGTGGAACGCATCCAACCTAATTTTCTGATCATTGACTCCATCCAGACCATTATGTCTCCTGAGATTTCAGGGGTGCAGGGGTCGGTCTCTCAGGTACGTGAGGTAACGGCTGAGCTCATGCAGCTGGCCAAGACCAATAACATCGCCATCTTTATTGTTGGCCATGTGACCAAGGAAGGAACCTTGGCAGGACCTCGGATGCTGGAACACATGGTGGATACGGTGCTCTACTTTGAGGGCGAGCGCCACCATACCTTCCGGATTCTGAGAGCGGTCAAGAACCGCTTTGGCTCGACCAATGAGATCGGTATCTTCGAAATGCAATCAGGTGGCTTGGTCGAGGTTCTCAATCCTAGTCAGGTCTTTCTGGAAGAGCGCCTGGATGGCGCGACTGGCTCGTCCATCGTGGTCACCATGGAAGGGACGCGTCCAATTCTAGCTGAAGTGCAGGCCTTGGTGACGCCAACTATGTTTGGAAATGCCAAGCGGACGACAACGGGGCTTGATTTTAATCGAGCTAGTCTCATCATGGCAGTGCTAGAAAAACGAGCGGGTTTGCTCCTTCAAAATCAGGATGCCTACCTCAAGTCTGCAGGTGGTGTCAAGTTGGATGAGCCAGCTATCGACCTAGCCGTAGCCGTAGCCATTGCCTCGAGCTACAAGGACAAGCCAACCAACCCGCAGGAATGTTTCGTTGGAGAGTTGGGCTTGACAGGAGAAGTTCGCCGGGTCAACAGGATCGAACAACGGATCAATGAAGCTGCCAAGCTCGGTTTTACCAAGATTTATGTTCCGAAAAACTCTCTGACGGGGATTTCGACACCATCAGGGATCGAAGTGGTCGGTGTGAGTACACTGTCTGAAGTCTTGAAGAAAGTATTTTAATTTTAATAGTAGAAAAGTCTTAAACGGGAAGTTTAAGGCTTTTTTTCAGATGTGACAGATGACAGGAGGTATCCCCTGACAGAAATAGTGAGTTGTGGTAAAATAATAGATGATTTGAATTTCAAAGGAATAAAGGAGAGACCATGTCTTATTTTGATAATTTTTTAACAGCTAACCAAGCTTATGTGGCGCTACATGGAGACCTCCGTCTTCCGATTAAGCCCAAAACACAAGTAGCCATTGTGACCTGTATGGATTCCCGTCTTCACGTGGCGCCTGCACTAGGTCTGGCTCTTGGAGATGCCCATATTTTGCGGAATGCTGGAGGGCGCGTGACCGATGATATGATTCGCTCCTTGGTCATTTCGCAGCAGCAAATGGGAACCCGTGAAATTGTGGTCTTGCACCATACAGACTGTGGCGCACAGACCTTTGAAAACGAAGGTTTCCGTCAGCATCTCAAGAAAGAACTGGGTGTGGATGTAGGAGATCGCGACTTCCTTCCCTTTCAAGATATTGAGGAGAGTGTCCGTGAAGATATGGAGCTTTTAAAGGCTTCTCCTTTGATTCCAGAGGATGTCGTTATTTCGGGAGCGGTGTATGATGTGGACACCGGATTGATCTCAGAAGTGAAATAATTATATAGAAGAGTATAGGAAGAAAGAACGATCTTTGTTTTCCTGTATTCTTTTTTTGGTGTAAAAAAAGTGAACCGGATAGGAAAAAATGTGACAATTTAGCACAAATTATTAAAAAATATGTGGTATAATATGACATTTTAACAAGAATGTTACATTTTTATTTCGACAGATTGACTCTTGATGTCAAGGATGTTACAATTTTATTTGTATCATGGAATCATGAAATATGAAAAAGGAGATCCTATAAATGAAGGATATTTTCAATAGACGCCAACGCTTTTCTTTACGAAAATATAGCATTGGGGTTTGTTCTGTTCTCTTAGGAACAGCGCTCTTTGCTGCAGGAGCTCAATCTGCGTCAGCGGATGAGGCAACAGCAGCCTCTGAATCTGCGGGAACAGCAGCTTCAGAAGCAGCACAACCTGCTACAACAGAGTCAAGTCAAGCAGAAGCACCAGCTGCTTCTAAGGCATACGGGGAAGGGGGATCAGTTCCCAAAATTGACCTTTCTGGGACTGCTGCTGCAACTTCAGAAACACCAGCTCCAGCAACTGAAAAAGCTGAAGTAGCTAAAACACCAGCTGCTACAGAAAAACAGGTAGCGCCAGCTGAAACTAAAAAAACTGAAGAAGCTTCAAAACCACTAAACGTTGGTTCATTGCCAGAAATCGTTCTACCAACAGCGAAAATGGCAGAAACCAGCTCTAAACCAGCTTCTACCACAGTTTCTACTACAGCACAACCTACTGCAACTCGTGCTGCAGCAGGTGAAAGCTCAGAAAGAGCAGCTGCAAGAGAAGAAGCAACTACACCAGCTGCAACAACTACTTTTTCAGCAACTGTAAGTTCAGCAGCTCCAATCACTGGTACGGGAGCAGCTGCTCAAACAGATAAAGCAACAAGTACAGATGCTGCTGCGGCTGTAGCAAACGCTGCTACAGAACGTACAAATGCAGGAGCTTTAGCAGTAAGTAGTCGTCGTCGTAGCCGTCGTGCTGCTACAGACCACAATAACGAGCCAGTTGCTGTAGCAACTTTCTTAAAAGACGGTGAAGTTGCTACACCTGATATGACGGATCCTAACGGTGCAAGTGTTCGTTCACAAACAGTACCATCAGGATATGCTGCTAAAGAAGGCGATGTCTATACATACAGTATCGTAGACCTTACTCGCTTTAACGAACGGTATCATACAAACTACTACACACGTGCTTATAAGAGATTTGATGCTTCGACAGATACGACTGTTGAATTGATCGATAAAAACACTGGCAATGTAGTAGAAACCAGAAAGATTACTGCCTCTAGTGGTATTCAAAAATTCACTACTACTGCTACTGCATCTAGAGGAGAATTAACTTGGCAAGTTGATTACGATCCAGGTACAGGAGCTGGCCCTGGTAAAACGGACCAACCATTCATCCAATTAGGGTATGAAGTTGGGGCAAGTATCCAAGCTTTAGTAGCTCCAGGACATAACCTTACTCCGGATGAGAAAAAATTATACGATGATGTTTATGCTGCTCGTACATCAACAGATATTATCAACGTTGTAGAACCAGCTTATAACGGTCGTACGATTACGGATACTAATGCCAAGATTCCAGCATCAGTTAATAAAACAACTTACTATAAAGTAGTTGATAAAAATAATCCAACATTTAATGCGAATAAAACTGATGTAACTGTTCAAGATTATAAAGCAAATGGTAATGAAGTAGACTTAGCTTCATACACTCTTAAAGCTATGGAAGGGCAAAACTTCACAGCATCTGGAGAGCGTCAATTTGATGGTTACAAATTGTATCAAGCAGCTGATGAAAATGATCAATCAGGTTATGTAAGTCGCCCTTACACTGTTGGTACGAAATTCATGGACGCTGAGCGTGCAGGGATTAAACGGATTAAAGAAATCGTAGGTGAAGATGGAACTGTAGTTGTTCGCGTTTATCTTCTAGATCCAAAACAACAAAGCAAACGTTCTGACGGTACCTTGAGCACCGATGGCTACATGTTGCTAGCAGAAACAAAGCCTATTAAACCTGGTGATTATAACAAACAAGAATTAGCAGTTAAGAAATCACCACTTCACACAATTCCTTTCACTGATAGTAAAGGTGTAACCTATGCAAATGGTAAAGAAGTTCCATTTGACTTCCAAAAAGCTGCTGGATATACACCATATAAAACTGTATTCGTACCATTCTTAGGAGACAATATCGGTCACCTTTCTCCAAACGAGCAATTGATTCGAGGAGTAAATGGTATTGGTACAAACGTTGACTTGCTCAACACTTTGACACCATATAAACAACCGGTTTACTACTATGTCAAACAAGAACCAGTTGAAGTCACTCCAGAAGTTGAAAAACAACTGGAAGGACGTGTACTTGTTGATGGTGAATTTAGCTTCAAGATTAAAAAAGATCAAGAAAATAAATCACTTCCAGGATATGAAGAAACTGTTACGAACAAAAACGGTAAAGCAACATTTAGCAAATTAACCTTCAATAAAGTTGGTACTTACACTTACACAATCACTGAGGTTAAAGGGGCAGATACAAACGTCGATTACGATGGTATGACAGTTAAGATGACTGTTACTGTAACTGAAAACTCTAAAGGTGATTTGCAAGCTGCAGTTAAATACAGTGGTACTGGTGGATTTGCCTCAAGCGCAGATGATAAAGTCTTCAACAACTACGTTGTAGCTCCAGTTAAGACCAAGTTTGACTTCAGCAAGGCTCTTGCAGGTCGTGAGTTGAAAGCCGGTGAATTCAGTTTCGTATTGAAAGATTCAACTGGCAAAGTTCTTCAAACTAAGACAAATACTAAAGAAGGTGTTGTAGCCTTTGATGATTTGACCTTTGACAATACTCAAGTTGGTAATCACAAATACACTGTAGAAGAAGTTATTCCAGAAAATAAAGAAGCTGGTATGACTTACGATACAATGAAGGCTGAAGTAACGATTAAAGTTACGAAGGAAGGTCATGTTCTTAAAGCAACTAACACTCTTCCATCAGATACAGAGTTCAACAATACCTTCACACCTGTTGCTACACAAGCTCAATTCAAGTTCACTAAGAAATTGGAAGGGAAAGAGCTCACGAAGGATGCCTTCACATTTGAATTGGTTGAAAATGGTAATGTCATCCAAACGAAGAAAAATGCGGCTGATGGAACCATCCAATTCGACGCGATTTCTTACGATAAAGAAGGTTCACACACTTATACTGTACGTGAAGTAGCTGGAACAGATACAAACATCGACTACGATGATATGAATGCAGTCGTAAAAGTTAACGTTACGAAAGATGCTGCATCTGGTGTCTTGACTGCTAAGGTTACAATGCCTGAAGATACAGAGTTTAACAACTTTGCAGTAGCTCCAGTTAAGACTCGTTTCGACTTCAGCAAAGCCCTTGCAGGCCGTGAGTTGAAAGAAGGCGAATTCAGCTTTGTATTGAAAGATTCAAATGGTAAGACTCTTCAAACCAAGACCAATACTAAACAAGGTGTTGTAGCCTTTGATGATTTGACCTTTGATAATACTCAAGTTGGTACTCACAAGTACACTGTAGAAGAAGTTATCCCAGAAAATAAAGAAACTGGCATGACTTACGACCCAATGAAAGCTGAAGTAACAATCACTGTTACTAAGGAAGGTCATGTTCTTAAAGCAACAAACACACTTCCTGCAGATACAGAGTTCAACAACACCTTCACACCTGCTGCAGCTCAAGCTCAATTCAAGTTCACTAAACGTCTTGAAGGGAAAGAGCTTACAAAGGATGCCTTCACATTCGAATTGCTTGAAAATGGCAATGTGATCCAAACTAAGAAAAACAAAGCTGACGGATCTATTACATTTGATGCGATTGAATACAACGCTGTAGGTGAACACACTTACACTGTGCGTGAAAAAGCTGGTAACGATACAAACATCGATTACGATCCAATGAACGCAGTCGTAACCGTTAATGTAACCAAAAATGCAGCTACAGGTCTCTTGAGCGCAGCTGTTACAATGCCTGAAGACACGGAATTCAACAACTATGTGGTTTCACCAGTTGTGACCAAGTTTGACTTCACTAAGAAATTGGCTGGTCGTAAATTGGCTGCAGGCGAATTCAGCTTCGTATTGAAAGATTCAACTGGTAGAGAAGTTGAAACTGTGAAAAATGATGCTGACGGTAACGTAACCTTCTCAGAATTGTCATTTGACAATACAAAAGTTGGTACCCACACATATACTGTAGAAGAAGTGATTCCGGCAAACAAAGAATTTGGAATGACTTACGACCAAATGAAGGCTACAGTGACTGTTGAGGTTGCGAAGAACGGTCATTCATTGACAACTGTTACAAACGTGACATCAACTGGTGGTAAAGATGCCAATGGTAACGCTACTGATGGTACTGCAGATAAAGAATTCAACAACAAAGTTACTCCTCCAGAAACTCCAGAATTCCAACCAGAAAAATTTGTCGTTTCTAAAGAGAAATATGACATCACTGGTAACAAGTTGATGGATGACGACAATGAGTTGACAAATGAGTACACTGAAACAAATGCGGATCCATATGTAGACAAGACAACTAACAACGAACCAGAAAACTTGAATACCAAGACAGTTAAACGTGGTTCTAAATTGGTTTACCAAGTATGGCTTGATACTACGAAATTTACTGAAGCGAACAACATCCAATACGTTGGTGTATCTGATACATACGATGCAGAAAAATTGGACGTTAATGCAGCTGACATCAAAGCATACGATTCAGTAACTGGTGCAGAAGTAACCAATAAATTCGACATCAAAGTTGAAAACGGCACCATCACTGCAACTTCTAAGGAAGCATTTATCAAAGATAAAGTAAACGCTCCTGTTATCGACACCACTAAGTTCGAGTTTGGACGTTACTATAAATTTGATATTCCAGCAACTGTGAAAGAATCTGTTAAAGCTGGTGCGGATATTGAAAATACAGCTAACCAAACAGTTCACGTTTACAACCCAGTAAGCAAGACAGTTGAAAAACCTGAAAAACCAACACAAAAACGTGTCAACAGTGTTCCAGTTCCAGTGGAAATGAACTTCACGAAACGTTTGGAAGGTCGTGAACTTCAAAAGAACGAATTCGAATTCGTATTGAAGAAAGACGGCGTTGAAGTTGAACGCGTGAAGAATGACGCTGCTGGTAAGATCGTCTTCAAGACTCTTGAATTCGGTCGTGATGATCTTGGTAAGACATACAACTACACAGTTGAAGAAACTCCTGGTACAGATGCAACTGTCAAATACGACACAATGGTTGCTACTGTTAAAGTTGTGGTATCACATGATGGTACAGCAAAAGCAATCGTTGCGAACGTAACAGATGCTGCTGATAAAGAGTTCAACAATACAGTAACTCCACCAGAAGAACCTAAGTTCCAACCAGAGAAATACGTTGTTTCTAAAGAAAAATACGATATCACTGGTGACAAGCTCGTTGACGATGATAGAGAGTTGGCAGACAAGTACGCAGATACAAATGCGAACCCATATGCGGACGATGCATCCAACAACGAAGCAGAAAACTTGAATACCAAGACTGTTGAACGTGGTTCTAAATTGGTTTACCAAGTATGGTTGGATACAACTAAATTTGATGCAGCTAACAAGGGCAACATCCAAACAGTTGGTATCTCAGATAACTATGATGAAGCTAAATTAAATCTTAATAAAGCTGACATCAAAGCCTATGACTCTGTAACAGGCGCAGAAGTAACAGATAAATTCGATATCGCTGTCAACAACGGTGTGATCACTGCTAACTTGAAAGCTGGCTTCACGAAGTCACTTGGCGATGCAGAAAACACACAAGTCATCGACACAACTAAATTCGCATTTGGACGTTACTACAAGTTCGACATCCCAACAACAGTGAAAGACGATGTGGTAGCTGGTGCGGATATCGAAAATACTGCGGCTCAAGTTGTAAACTACTACAACCCAACGACTAAGAAAGTTGAAAAACCTGAAAAACCAACTGAAAAACGTGTCAACAATGTTCCAATCTCAGTAGAATTTAACTTCACTAAGAAATTGGAAGGTCGCGACCTTAAAGCTGGCGAATTCACATTCGAGTTGAAAGATAGCGACAATGTTGTGATCGCAACGGCAACCAACGACGCAGACGGTAACTTCAAGTTCACTCCAGTTGACTACACAAACAAAGCTGGTAAAACTGTCACTGCCCTTAAATACCAGAAGGGTCAAGAAGGTACGTACACTTACACTGTAACAGAGGTGAAAGGTACAGATTCAACTGTCACTTATGATGAAATGGCTGCAGTGGTAACTGTTAAAGTAAGTCATGATGGTACTGCGAAAGCCTTGATCACAAACGTGACAGATCCTGCCGATAAAGAGTTCAACAACCGTGTCACTCCACCAACAGAACCTAAGTTCCAACCAGAGAAATACGTTGTTTCTAAAGCGAAATTCGATATCACAGGTACGAAGCTCGTTGATGACGATTCTGAATTGACAGATAAATATGGTGAAACAAATACAAACCCATATGTCGATACAACTGCCAACAACGAAGATGAAAACTTGAATACCAAGACTGTTGAACGTGGTCAAAAACTTTACTACCAAGTATGGTTGGATACAACTAAGTTTGACGCAAACAACAAAGACAACATCCAAACAGTAGGAATCACAGATAACTACGACAAGGATAAATTGACTGTTAATGCTTCAGATATCAAGGTTTACGATTCAGTTACTGGTGCAGATGTTACGACTAAATTCGATATCTCTGATAACAATGGTGTTCTGACAGCTAACCTTAAGGATGGCTTCACGAAGTCACTTGGCGACGCTGAAAACACTCAAATCATTGACACTACTAAGTTTGAATTTGGACGCTACTATAAATTTGATATCCCAGCAACAGTGAAAGACGATGTTGTAGCTGGTGCCGATATTGAAAACAAAGCAGCTCAAGTTGTTAACTACTACAATCCAGTAAGTAAGACTGTTGAAAAACCAAACAAACCAACTGAAAAACGTGTAAACAGTGTTCCAATCTCAGTTGAATTCAACTTCACTAAGAAATTGGAAGGTCGCGACCTTAAAGCTGGCGAATTTACATTCGAGTTGAAAGACAGCGACAATGTTGTGATCGCAACTGCAACCAACGACAAAGCTGGTAAGATCAAGTTTGCTCCAGTAGAGTACACCAATAAAGCTGGTAAAACTGTCACTGCCCTTAAATACCAGAAGGGTCAAGAAGGTACCTACAAGTACACAGTAGAAGAAGTTAAAGGCTCAGACGCAACCGTTACATACGATACAATGAAAGCTGTCGTTACAGTTGAAGTTCGTCATGATGGTACAGCGAAAGCCTTGATCACAAACGTGACAGATCCTGCTGATAAAGAGTTCAACAATACTGTTCGTCCTCCAGAAGAACCTAAGTTCCAACCAGAGAAATACGTTGTTTCTGAAGAGAAATTCGATATCACAGGTGACAAGCTCGTTGATGATGATAAAGAGTTGGCAGACAAGTACGCAGATACAAATGCGAACCCATATGCGGACGATGCATCAAACAACGAAAAACAAAACTTGAATACCAAGACTGTGAAACGTGGCGACAAGTTGGTTTACCAAGTATGGTTGGATACAACTAAATTCGACGCATCTAACAAGGACAACATCCAATCAGTAGGAATCTCAGATGACTACGATGAAACTAAGTTGGATCTTGATTCTACTAAGATCAAAGCTTACGATTCAGTAACAGGCGCAGAAGTAACAGATAAATTCGATATCGCTGTGAACAACGGTGTGATTACTGCAACCCTTAAAGATGGCTTCACTAAGTCACTTGGCGACGCAGAAAACACACAAGTGATCGACACAACTAAATTCGAATTCGGCCGTTACTACAAGTTTGACATCCCAACAACAGTGAAAGCTGATGTACCTGGTGGTGTGGATATTGAAAATACTGCGGCTCAAGTTGTAAACTACTACAACCCAACAACTAAGAAGGTTGAAAAACCAAGCAAACCAACTGAAAAACGTGTAAACAACGTTCCAGTTGAAGTAGAATTCAACTTCACTAAACGCTTGGAAGGCCGTGAACTTAAAGCTAACGAATTCAGCTTCGTACTTAAAGATTCAAAAGGTAAGACTCTTGAAACTGTAAGCAATGATGCATCTGGTAACGTTAAGTTCTCAGCTATGTCATTCAAGAAGGGTGACGAAGGTGTTCACAACTACACTGTAGAAGAAGTTAAAGGAAGCGACGCAACCGTTACATACGACACAATGAAAGCGAATGTAACAGTCACAGTGAAACACGATGGTACTGCTAAAGTTCTTATCGCGACTGTAGGCGACATTGCGGATAAAGAATTTAACAACCGTGTGACTCCTCCAGAAGAACCTAAGTTCAATCCTGAAAAATATGTTGTTTCTGAAGCGAAATTTGATGTAACAGGTACGAAACTCGTTGATGATGACAAAGAATTGGCTAACAAGGTTGCGGATACAAACGCTAACCCATATGCGGACGATGCATCAAACAACGAAGCAGAAAACTTGAACACCAAGACTGTGAAACGTGGCCAAAAACTTTATTACCAAGTATGGCTTGACACGACTCAATTTGATGCAGCTAACAAGGATAACATCCAAACAGTTGGTATCACAGATGACTTCGATGAAACTAAGTTGACTGTGAATGCTTCAGACATCAAGGCATACGATTCAGTATCAGGTGCGGATGTTACATCTAAGTTTGACATCTCAATCGCTAACGGTGTAATCACAGCTAACCTCAAAGATGGCTTCACTAAGTCACTTGGCGACGCTGAAAACACTCAAATCATTGACACTACTAAGTTCGAGTTTGGACGCTACTATAAATTTGATATTCCAGCAACTGTGAACGCAGATGTTCCTGGCGGTGCGGATATTGAAAATACTGCGACTCAAGTAGTTAACTACTACAACCCAACGACTAAGAAAGTTGAAAAACCTGAAAAACCAACTGAAAAACGTGTTAACAACGTTCCAGTTGAAGTGGAATTCAACTTCACAAAACGTTTGGAAGGTCGTGAGCTTAAAGCTAACGAATTCAGCTTCGTTCTTAAAGATTCAGAAGGTAAGACTCTTGAAACTGTAAGCAATGATGCGGCTGGTAACGTCAAGTTCTCAGCTCTTGAATTCAAGAAAGGCCAAGAAGGCGTACACAACTACACAGTAGAAGAAGTTAAAGGATCTGACGCAACCGTTACATACGACACTATGAAAGCGAATGTGACAGTCACAGTGAAACACGATGGAACAGCTAAAGTTCTGATCGCGACTGTTGGCGAAATTGCGGATAAAGAATTTAACAACCGTGTAACACCTCCAGAAGAACCTAAGTTCCAACCAGAGAAATACGTTGTTTCTAAAGAGAAATACGATATCACAGGCGACAAGCTCGTTGATGATGATAAAGAGTTGGCAGACAAGTACGCAGATACCAATGCGGACCCATATGCGGACGATGCATCAAACAACGAAAAAGAAAACTTGAACACCAAGACTGTGAAACGTGGCGATAAGTTGGTTTATCAAGTATGGTTGGATACAACTAAATTTGACGCAAACAACAAGGACAACATCCAATCAGTAGGAATCTCAGATGACTACGATGAAGCGAAGTTGGAACTTGATTCTACTAAGATCAAAGCTTACGACTCAGTAACAGGCGCAGAAGTAACAGATAAATTCGATATTACTGTGAACAACGGTGTGATCACTGCAACCCTTAAAGATGGCTTCACTAAGTCACTTGGCGACGCAGAAAACACACAAGTGATCGACACAACTAAATTCGAATTCGGACGTTACTACAAGTTCGACATCCCAACAACAGTGAAAGCTGATGTACCTGGTGGTGTAGACATCGAAAACACTGCGGCTCAAGTAGTAAACTACTACAACCCAACAACTAAGAAAGTTGAAAAACCAAGCAAACCAACTGAAAAACGTGTCAACAACGTTCCAGTTGAAGTGGAATTCAACTTCACGAAACGCTTGGAAGGCCGTGAGCTTAAAGCTAACGAATTCAGCTTCGTTCTTAAAGATTCAGAAGGTAAGACTCTTGAAACTGTGAAGAACGATGCATCTGGTAACGTTAAGTTCTCAGCTCTTGAATTCAAGAAAGGTCAAGAAGGCGTACACAACTACACAGTAGAAGAAGTTAAAGGATCTGACGCAACCGTTACATACGACACTATGAAAGCGAATGTAACAGTCACAGTTTCACACGACGGAACAGCTAAGATTCTCGTAGCGACTGTAGGCAAAATTGCGGATAAAGAATTTAACAACCGTGTAACACCTCCTGAAACTCCAGAATTCAATCCAGAAAAATATGTTCTAAACGAAAAAGAATTTGATTTGACTGGAACTTCATTATTAGATGATGATAAAGAGTTGGCAGACAAGTACGCAGATACCAATGCAAACCCATATGCGGACGATGCATCTAATAACGAAAAAGCGAATATCAATACTAAATCAGTTAAACCAGGTCAAAAACTTGTTTACCAAGTATGGTTGGATACAACTAAATTTGATGCAAACAACAAAGACCATATCCAATCAGTAGGAATCTCAGATGACTACGATGAGGCTAAAGTTGATGTTGATGGTTCAGCAATCAAAGCTTATGACGGTAAGACTGGTGCGGATGTAACAGCTAAATTCGATATTACTGTGAACAACGGTGTGATTACTGCAACCCTTAAAGATGGCTTTACTAAGTCACTTGGCGATGCGGAAAACACACAAGTCATCGACACAACTAAATTCGAATTCGGACGTTACTACAAGTTTGATATCCCAGCTACAGTGAAAGCTGACGTTAAAGGCGGAGTAGACATCGAAAACACTGCGGCTCAAGTTGTAAACTACTACAACCCAACTACTAAGAAAGTTGAAAAACCAAACAAACCAACTGAAAAACGTGTAAACAGCGTACCAGTTGAAGTGGAATTCAACTTTACTAAACGTATGGAAGGCCGTGAGCTTAAAGCCAATGAATTCAGCTTCGTGCTTAAAGATTCAGAAGGTAAGACTCTTGAAACTGTTAAGAACGATGCCTCAGGTAACGTTAAGTTCTCTAAACTTGAATTCAAGAAAGGTCAAGAAGGCGTTCACAACTACACAGTAGAAGAAGTTAAAGGAACAGACGCAACCGTTACATACGACACTATGAAAGCGAATGTAACAGTCACAGTTTCACACGACGGAAAAGCTAAAGTTCTGATCGCGAAAGTTGGCGACATTGCGGATAAAGAATTTAACAACAAGGTGACTCCTCCAGAAACTCCAGAGTTCAACCCAGAGAAATACATCTTGAACGCTGAGAAATTCGACCTTACTGGTAAATCACTTCTTGATGATGATAAAGAATTGGCAGACAAGGTTGCGGAAACAAACGCAAATCCTTACGCTGATAAGGCTGACAATAATGAAGCAGCAAACATCAATACTAAGACTGTGAAACGTGGCGATAAGGTTGTTTACCAAGTATGGTTGGATACAACTAAGTTCACTGAAGCGCACAACATCCAATCTGTTGGTGTTACTGATGACTACGAAGAAGACAAGCTTGACATCAATGTTGCAAACATCAAAGCTTACGACTCTGTAACAGGCGAAGATGTGACTGCTAAATTTGATATCAAGGTTGAAAACGGTGTGATCTCTGCAACTTCTAAAGCGGACTTGACTAAGTCACTTGGAGACGCAGAAAATACTCCAGTGATCGACACAACTAAGTTTGCGTTTGGACGTTACTACAAGTTCGACATCCCAGCAACAGTGAAAGATACTGTTAAGGGTGGTGCGGATATTGAAAACACTGCAGCTCAAATCGTTCACCAATACGATCCAACAAGCAAGACAGTGAAGAAACCAAACAAACCAACTGAAAAACGTGTTGTGAACATCCCTGTTTCAGTAGAATTCAACTTCACGAAACGCTTGGAAGGCCGTGAGCTTAAAGCTAACGAATTCAGCTTCGTTCTTAAGGATAAAGATGGTAAGACTCTTGAAACTGTGAAGAACGATGCATCTGGTAACGTTAAGTTCTCAGCTCTTGAATTCAAGAAAGGTCAAGAAGGAACTTACAACTACACTGTAGAAGAAGTCAAAGGAACTGATACAACCGTTACTTATGACACGATGAAAGCAGTTGTGACAGTTAAAGTTTCTCATGATGGAACAGCGAAAGCTCTCCTTACTAAGGTAACGGATCCATCAGACAAAGAATTCAATAACACTGTTCGCCCACCTGAAACTCCAGAATTCAACCCAGAGAAATACATCTTGAACGAATCTAAATTCGATCTTACAGGTGTGAAACTTCTCGACGATGATAAAGAGTTGAAGGATAAGGTTGCGGACACAAATGCAAATCCTTACGTTGATAAGACTGATAACAACGAAGCTCAAAATATCAATACGAAGACACTCAAGAAAGGTGATAAAGTATACTACCAAGTATGGTTGGATACAACTAAATTCACTGAAGCACACAATATTCAATCTGTTGGTGTGACAGATAAATATGACAGTGCAAACTTGACTGTCAACGGAGCTGATATTAAGGCATACGACTCTGTAACAGGAGAAGATGTAACAGCTAAGTTTGATATCAAGGTTGAAAACGGTGTGATTACTGCAACATCTAAAGCAGACTTGACTAAGTCACTTGGAGACGCAGAAAATACACAAGTTATCGACACAACTAAGTTGGCCTTTGGACGTTACTACAAGTTTGAAATTCCTGCAGAAATTAAACAATCTGCTCAAGATGGTGTGGACATTGAAAATACAGCTTCACAAATCGTACACCAATACGATCCAACTAAGAAGACTGTAGAAAAACCAGAAAAACCAACTGAAAAACGTGTAGTCAACATTCCAGTTAAGGTTCAATTCCAATTCACTAAGAAATTGGAAGGTCGGGCATTGAAGGCTGGTGAATTCAGCTTCGTTCTTAAGGACGAAAAAGGAAATGTGATCGAAACCGTAACCAATGATGCGGCTGGTAAGATCACCTTCTCAAATCTTGAATTCAAACGTGGTGAAGAAGGAACTCATCTCTACCATGTAGAAGAAATCCGTGGCAAAGATTCTAGCATCGAATACGATAAGATGGTTGCCACTGTGGGTATTATGATTAACAAAGACGGTAAAGTATTGACGGCTATTACTCAGTTGCCAGAAGATACAGAGTTTAACAATACTGTTATTCCGCCAACAACACCGCCAAATACACCACCAACAACACCACCGAATACACCACCGACAACACCGCCGACAACGCCACCAACACCACCAACACCACCAACACCACCAACAACACCGCCAACACCACCAACGCCACCAACACCTACAACTCCTCCAGCTCCAGCACTTCCTGAAACTGGTGAAGAACAATCAGCATCTGCTGCATTGTTAGGTGCTGCACTTGGTATGGTTGGCCTTGCGGGACTTGCAAAACGCAAAAAACGTGAAGACTAAAATTGAGGTGACATCGACAAACTTGTTGATGAGGTGACAATTTTAGATCCAACAGGAAGAGGCTTTGCTCGAAAGAGCAAGGCCTCTTTGTTTGTTGTTAAAAGCTTAGAAAAAATTGCATATACATTATGAAATATTTCAGAAATAATTCCATTAGTCATTTCATTCCGTTACTAGTTTTAGCCGATTTTTGTTGACTTAAAATATGGAAAACAGTATACTAGTAAAGTAATTTGATCTTTCAAACTGCCGGCAACAAGGGGAATGAATCCACTTTGAATTGGAATTACAGTAGGGTTTGGGGTGGTAGAACTTCACACCCTTATTGTCGTCAGTTACCCTATTAAGACCAGACTTGTGAAACAAACACAGGTTTCTTTTTGCATAATTATAAAAGCTTATAGAACCCTCCTGCTCTAAATAATCAGGAGGGTTCCGTTTTATTTTTAAAAAGCTGGTGATCCAAGAAATATTGTGAATTTCCTATAGGTTCTCTTCCATATTTATGTTACAATTAAACTACTATTATCGAAGGGAGAAACTATGATTAATTCAATTGTTTCACAAGGTTTAATTTGGGCCATTTTAGGGTTAGGAATCTTTATGACCTTCCGAATTCTAGATTTTCCAGATATGACGACAGAAGGGTCCTTCCCGCTTGGAGGAGCGGTGGCGGTGACCTTGATCACAAAAGGGGTCAATCCGCTTATAGCGACTCTGGCTGCTATTGGTGCAGGATGCTTAGCGGGACTCGCGACGGGCCTTCTCTACACAAAAGGGAAAATCCCCACGCTTTTGTCAGGGATCCTTGTGATGACGTCCTGTAACTCGGTTATTCTCTTTGTCATGCAGCGGGCTAATCTGGGACTTTTGGGCTATAAAAAAATTCAGGAATTTCTTCCTTTTGCCAGTGGGTTCAATGAGATCCTGATTGGTTTAATTTTCGTAACGCTTGTGATCCTTGGTTTGATCTTCTTCTTGGATACACGCTTGGGTCAAGCCTATATTGCGACAGGGGACAATCCAGACATGGCCAAAAGTTTTGGGATCAACACCGACCGGATGGAATTGATGGGTTTGGTCATTTCAAATGGGATTATTGCTCTTTCTGGTGCACTGATGGCCCAACAAGAAGGCTATGCGGACGCTTCACGTGGGATTGGTGTCATCGTTATCGGGCTTGCCAGCCTCATTATTGGAGAGGTTCTCTTTTCAAATGTCACCTTGACAGAGCGCTTGCTCAGTATTGCAATCGGTTCAATCGCCTACCAATTTTTGATTTGGGCCGTGATTGCACTTGGCATCAATACCAGCTATATCCGAATCTTCAGTGCCTTGATCTTGGCTATCTGCCTGATGATTCCAACCTTTAAGGGAAAAATCATGAAAGGAGCGAAACTCAGTAAATGACAGCAATTGTAGAATTAAAAAATGTAACCAAAGCTGTGAGCAATGGGATGAATGAAGAAAAAGTCATTCTGGATGATGTCTCCTTGGAAATTCGAGAGCATGATTTTATCACGATTTTAGGGGGCAATGGAGCTGGGAAATCAACCCTCTTTAATACCATTGCTGGGACACTTCCAGTTAGTAGCGGGAAAATCTATATTCTAGGGGAAGATGTGACCAACTACTCTCCTGAGAAGAGAGCTAAGTACTTATCTCGTGTCTTTCAAGATCCTAAAATGGGAACAGCGCCTCGTATGACAGTGGCAGAAAATCTCTTGGTAGCGAAGTTTCGTGGAGAGAAACGTGGTTTGATTCCGCGTCACTTGGCAAGCTATAAAGAAGAGTTTCAGACAGTTCTTGCTAAGATCGGCAATGGCTTGGAAAATCATATCGATACAGCAGTTGAGTTTCTATCAGGGGGGCAACGTCAGGCTTTGAGCTTGTTGATGGCGACACTAAAACGTCCAGAACTTTTGCTATTAGATGAACACACTGCAGCCTTGGATCCGAAAACCAGCCAGGCTCTGATGACCTTGACGGATGAGTTTGTGAAACAAGATGCTCTCACTGCCCTTATGATCACCCACCATATGGAAGATGCTTTGAAATATGGCAATCGCTTGATTGTGATGAAAGATGGACATATCGTCCAAGATCTCAATCAAGAAGAAAAAGCCCAAATGGCCATCGCAGACTACTATGAATTATTTGAGAAAGAATAAGATACAAAGGGCGTAGCGGATACAGTCAAAATAGGGAATACGACGCAGAATCTTCAGATTCTAGGAGGATTCATCTTTTTGACACAATCCGCAGCCCGTGTTCATTTAATAAGATACAAAGCCCGTAAAATGCAAAGTGGAAATAGGGAGTAGGACAAAAGCTATATCGTTTAGATTGTTTTATGTGGAAGTAGTTTGTCTGCATGCTAGAGAGTGGGACAGAAATCGGTAATTCGTTAGAATTCGATTTCGTCGTCCCACCTCCGCACAGTTGAGTAGGGCTGTAAAAGCTGATGCAGTCAGCGTAGTATAGCCCACTCAACCACTGCGTCTTGCTCGACAATCCAAAAATAATTGAGAGGCTAGGACTTTTGTCCCAGTCTCTTTTCTTTTTCTTAAATCATCTATAAAACCACATAAAAATAGGAACTAGTTTCAGCTGAAATCGCTTGCAATTACTCAGGTAGGTGAGTATAATATAGTTAGAAAGATGAAGAAGGGATTGATACCAATGCCTTATCGAGTTAAAATTTAGGTTACTTCGTTTTAGGCCTGTTTTGCTGATAGTTGTTCATGCTCTTATCGTAAAAGAGCAGTTATGTCGTGTGTGTCGGATCGGTTGGACGGTCGGGCAAGCCTGCTTAGTTTGTCCGGAGACATAAGAAAACGTGGAAATAGTAGGTAGAAGCTTTTTATAAAGGTTTTCAAACTTCAATGCGTCCAGTCGAAAGCTCATAAATTTAGATTTGGGATAGCAAAGAAAACCTCTGGTATTTTACACAAATACTATTAAATGAAATCAACATCATAAACATTGTTTTGTTAGCCAATAGGTTAATTGCACCAAGTCAGCGAAGCAGACCAGGCCTCTAGTCCCGTAAGACTGGAGGCCATTTTTTATAAAATACCCAGGAGGAGGTGAGAGTATGGGATTGTCGTATGCGCAAGAATATAGTTGCCGTGACCATTTTCGGCAAAGAGCTTTTGAGCGCTTTGGCGTAGATGATCAGCACCTGAACAGGTGGATCAACCAACACCTCCCCTCCCTCTCTCCTTATGATAGTAATGTGGTTCAACCAGCTAATACAGAAGCCTATGTAGCCAGTGATGGTGTCATCTTTGTCTGCAATATCAAAAGTCGGGAATTTATCACCTGTTTTAAGGCGGTTAATTACCATGAGTCTAAGGAAGAAGAGGAAGCTTATACGGACATTCACGAAAGCAATGTCGCTTCTTTCAAAAAAGACATGAACCACTTGGTCAATCGCTATCGACTCAAGGAAGCCAAGGAGCTGTTTGAAAACATTGGGGAGGATTTGGATGACTTTTATCGCCTGTCCCAAACGGTCAAAAACGGCCAATTGAGTGAACGAAATAGTCAGCGCCTAGAGGAATTGCTGAGCAAATTCCATGTGATCAAGGCAGCCATGCGGATCATTGAAAATAAACGGGGAGATTATCATTTTTAGGGTCTTTTCCCCCTAAAAATAGGCGCCTAGAAGTCCTCTCATCTACTTTAGATGAGAGGACTTTTTTGCCGTGGAAAGCTTTTTGAAAAAAAGAGAAAAAAATTGTATAATAGAGTGGATATGCAAGTATTTGCAAAGCTGTAATTCGACTTGGGTGACCAAGGACCGTAAGTATTAAAATAATCACACTAAAGGAGACAACAGTGAGTAGTATTAAATTAGTCACTCTTGGCGGTGTTCGAGAAAATGGGAAAAATCTCTACGTTGCCGAAGTGAACGATTCAATTTTTGTCTTGGATGCAGGTTTAAAGTATCCAGAAAATGAGCAACTTGGGGTGGATGTCGTCATCCCCAACATGGATTATCTATTTGAAAATAAGGACCGTATTGCGGGTGTTTTCTTGACCCACGGTCACGCGGATGCCATTGGGGCTTTGCCTTATCTTTTGGCTGAAGCAAAAGTCCCTGTATTCGGGACAGAGTTGACCATCGAGTTGGCTAAACTCTTTGTCAAAAGCAATGACAGTGTTAAGAAATTCAACGACTTCCATGTCATCGATCAAAATTCTGAGATTGATTTTGGTGATGCCGTCGTATCTTTCTTTCAAACTACCCACTCCATCCCTGAAAGTATCGGGATTGTGATTGGCACTCCTGAGGGCAATATTGTCTACACAGGAGACTTTAAATTTGACCAAACTGCCAGTGAGTCTTATGCGACGGACTTTGCTCGCCTAGCTGAGATTGGACGCGAAGGCGTGCTCGCTCTCTTGAGTGACTCGGCCAACGCGGATAGCAAGATGCAAGTTGCTAGTGAGCAAGAAGTGGGCGATGAAATCCTGGATACCATTGCGGACTGGGATGGTCGTGTCATCGTAGCGGCGGTAGCCAGCAACCTTTCTCGGATCCAGCAGGTCTTTGATGCTGCAGCTGGGACTGGCCGCCGGGTGGTCTTGACAGGGTTTGATGTGGAAAATATCGTCCGCACAGCCATCCGCTTGAATAAATTATCTCTTGCCAACGAAAAACTCTTGATCAAGCCAAAAGAAATGAGCCGTTTTGAGGATCATGAATTGATCATTTTGGAAACAGGCCGGATGGGTGAGCCGATCAACGGTTTGCGCAAGATGTCTATTGGCCGTCACCGTTATGTGGAAATCAAAGATGGGGACTTGGTCTACGTTGTCACAACACCATCTATTGCTAAAGAAGCTGTGGTGGCTCGTGTGGAAAACATGATCTACCAAGCAGGTGGCATTGTCAAATTGATCACGTCAAGCTTGCGCGTGTCTGGTCACGGAAACGCACGGGACTTGCAGTTGATGATCAACCTTCTTCGTCCTAAATACCTCTTCCCGATCCAAGGGGAATACCGCGAATTGGATGCCCATGCACGAGTAGCGATGGAAGTCGGTATCTTGCCTGAAAATATCTTTATTCCAAAACGCGGCACTGTGATGGAGTACGAAAAGGGGGACTTCGTCCCTGCCGGTAGCGTCTCAGCTGGAGATGTCATGATCGATGGGAATGCCATTGGTGATGTGGGCAATATCGTCCTTCGTGACCGCAAGGTCTTGTCAGAAGACGGGATCTTTATCGTGGCGCTCACCGTGAATCGCAAAGAGAAGAAGATTATTTCCAAAGCGCGCGTGCACACCCGTGGTTTTGTCTATGTCAAGAAGAGTCGGGATATTCTTCGTGAAAGTTGCGAATTGGTCAACCAAAGCGTTGAAGACTATTTGGCGCAAGACAGCTTTGACTGGGGTGAGTTAAAAGGTTTGGTACGCGACAACTTGTCTAAGTTCTTATTTGAACAAACCAAACGCCGTCCAGCCATCCTACCAGTCGTGATGGAAGTGAAATAATAGAAGAAATGGAAACGCTTGGCGGCCCGAGGCTTGCCGAGTGTTTTTAACAGTAGAAAGAGGAAATCAAATGGCAGTTATGCAGATTGAGTATTATTCAGAAGCCTTGAAGATGGAGTGGGGCGTGTCCGTCCTTTATCCTGATGCATCGCGCGTGGAAGATCCAGCGGATACGGATATTCCAGTCCTTTATCTCTTACACGGGATGAATGGCAACCACCACTCTTGGTTGAAGCGAACCAATGTGGAGCGCATTTTGCGAAATACCAATCTGATCGTGGTCCTACCTAATACCAATAATGGTTTTTACACAGATACCCAGTATGGTTACAACTACTACACAGCCATTGCGGAGGAATTGCCAGAGACTCTTTCTCGCTTCTTCCCTAATATGACCAAGAAACGGGAGAAGACCTTTATTGCTGGTCTATCCATGGGTGGCTATGGATCGATGCTCTTGGCTCTCAAGACCAATCGTTTCTCTCGTGCGGCTAGTTTTTCCGGTGCCCTAAGTTTCCACGATCGAGATTTTGAAAACAATGACTTGGAACAACCAGCTTTTTGGAAGGGGATCTTTGGAGAGATTGAGGATTGGACGACCAGTCCCTATTCGCTAGAGACTGCTGCCAAGAAGTTTTCAGATAAGAAGACCAAACTCTGGATCTGGTGTGGGGAGCAGGATTTCCTTTATGAGGCCAATAATTTTGAAGTCAAGGAACTAGAAAAGTTAGGTTTGGATGTCACCTATACCCACAGTCCAGGCAAGCACGAATGGTTCTACTGGGAACGTGAGTTGGAGCACTTTTTACAAACCCTACCAATCGACTTTGAATTAGAAGAACGGTTAAGCTAAGATACAAATAGATTGGATATCAGTCAGAGCATTTGTTCTGGCTTTTTCATATATATAGGAAGAAAGGCTAGAAAGGTCACTTATTCATTTCAGTCCTGCTTTCTTTGTGGTATAATAGGAATGATTGAAAAATGAGCTAGAAATAGCGAACAAGATAAGAGGAGAGAAAAATGGCAAAAGATATTCGTGTGCGTTATGCACCAAGTCCAACAGGGCTACTACACATCGGAAATGCTCGTACAGCATTGTTTAACTACTTGTATGCGCGTCACCATGGTGGAACCTTTATCATCCGTATCGAGGATACAGACCGCAAACGTCACGTTGAAGACGGAGAACGTTCCCAGCTTGAAAACCTTCGTTGGTTGGGCATGGACTGGGATGAAAGTCCTGAGACGCATGAAAACTACCGCCAGTCTGAACGTTTGGAACTCTATCAAAAATACATCGACCAACTCTTGGCTGAAGGAAAAGCCTACAAATCTTACGTCACTGAAGAAGAGTTGGCAGCGGAACGTGAACGCCAAGAAGCAGCTGGGGAAACACCTCGCTACATCAACGAATACCTTGGCATGAGCGAAGAAGAAAAAGCAGCTTACATCGCAGAACGTGAAGCAGCAGGTGTGATTCCAACGGTTCGTTTGGCAGTGAATGAGTCAGGTATCTACAAATGGCATGATATGGTCAAAGGTGATATCGAATTTGAAGGTGGCAATATCGGTGGGGACTGGGTTATCCAAAAGAAAGATGGTTACCCAACTTACAACTTTGCCGTTGTCATCGATGACCACGACATGCAAATCTCTCACGTCATTCGTGGAGATGACCACATTGCCAATACCCCAAAACAACTCATGGTCTATGAAGCTCTTGGTTGGGAAGCACCTGAGTTCGGTCACATGACCTTGATCATCAACTCTGAAACTGGTAAGAAGTTGTCTAAACGTGACACCAACACCCTTCAATTTATCGAAGATTACCGTAAGAAGGGCTACCTTCCAGAAGCAGTCTTTAACTTTATCGCTTTGCTTGGTTGGAACCCTGGTGGGGAAGACGAAATCTT
Organism: Streptococcus parasanguinis; assembly: GCF_032163505.1. Classification (NCBI taxonomy): domain Bacteria; kingdom Bacillati; phylum Bacillota; class Bacilli; order Lactobacillales; family Streptococcaceae; genus Streptococcus; species Streptococcus parasanguinis. The sequence goes on along the minus strand of NZ_CP134147.1, from coordinate 1,901,742 downwards.
CTCTCGCGACGAACTTATCCAGCTCTTTGATGAAAACCGTCTCAGCAAGTCTCCAGCAGCTTTCGACCAAAAGAAAATGGACTGGATGAGCAATGAGTACATCAAGAATGCGGATCTTGCGACTATCTTTGAAATGGCCAAACCGTTCCTTGAAGAAGCAGGTCGTTTGACAGACAAGGCTGAAAAATTGGTTGAACTCTATAAACCACAAATGAAGTCAGTGGATGAAATCGTACCATTGACAGACCTCTTCTTCTCAGACTTCCCAGAATTGACAGAAGCAGAGAAAGAAGTCATGGCTGGTGAAACCGTGCCAACTGTACTTGAAGCCTTTAAGGCAAAACTTGAGGCCATGTCAGACGATGAGTTTGTGGCAGAAAATATCTTCCCACAAATCAAAGCAGTTCAAAAAGAAACTGGGATCAAAGGGAAAAATCTCTTCATGCCAATCCGTATCGCCGTTTCAGGTGAAATGCATGGTCCTGAATTGCCAGATACCATCTACTTACTTGGACGCGAAAAATCCATCCAACACATTGAAAGCATGTTGGAAAAAATCAGATAATTATCAGAAAAGTCCCAATTAAATGGGGCTTTTTGTTTTACCTCTAAAGTCAAAGTATTATAGGTTTTTCAAAAAAATGCCCCGGTTTAACAAATTGATCCTACTGAAAACGATTTTATTACTATCTAAAACAAAAATTATAAAAAAATAGCAATAATTAAGGATAATTGCTTCCAAAAATCGACAGATTAGTCTATAATGTAAGGGAAATAAAAAATGTAATAAGGAGACAGAAATGTTTTTTAAACGTTCGAACGGTGAATTCCGTGAAACGGATCGTGTGACTCGTTTCAAATTGATCAAATCAGGTAAAAACTGGTTGCGTGCTGCGACTTCTAACTTTGGTCTTTTGAAAGTCATTCGTGGTCAAGTCGAAGAGACTGTTGTAGCTGAAGTGCGTGAAGACGCAGTATCAGTGAAAGAAATGACAAGCCGTGGCTTGCTCAAAGGGATCGTAGCAGCTGGTGCTGTTCTTGGTGCAGCTACAGTAGCGAACACTGCAAAAGCAGATGAGACAGGATCAGATGTTGCGACTGCATCTGAGCTTTCAAGTGAGGCTCTTGTAGAACAAGGAAGTACAGTACTTGGTACAACTTCAACAACTGAATCTCAGTCTGAATCAACAACTGAGTCAACAACAGAATCAGCTAGCGCTTCTGCATCTGCAAGTGCTTCAACCTCTACAAGCGTATCTGTATCTCACTCAGCTTCATTGAGCGAACAAGGTTCAGCAGAACTTTCAGCAGCTTCAAGCGAATCAACTGTAGCAGCTGGCTCTGAAGCAAGTGTAGAAAGCACTACAACAGTAGCGAAAGCTGAAGATAAAGTTGTTTTGGAACAAAACACTTCAGAAGCAGCATTGTTGAACAAGATTGCAGGAGACTACTCAGCAACTGTTTCAGCTCCAGAAAAGAAAGCAGCACTTGAAGCTGCCATCGCTAAAGTTCAAACAGAATTGACAGCAAGCAACAGCTTGATCAATGCCAATGCTTCAGCTCAATCATACGCAGACCAACGCGAACGTTTGAGCAAGTCAGTAGATGACATGATGGCAACCTTGACTGCAGCAGGATTTACTGGAAACACAACAGTAAACGGTGCTCCAGCAATTTCAGCTCAGTTGGCACCAATCTCAACATCTACTTCTGGTAGTGTAGCTACTAAGCCGGTTATCTCAAATGCAAATGGTGCAACGATTGAAGATGCAGCCTTCAATGAAGCTGGTTATGCTTTGGATCCAAACACAGATCGTTTCACTTTCGGTGTATGGCAATTCCTTAAAACAAACCAAGCTACTGGTGCTAAAACAAACTTTGATTACTACGCTACACTTTCAGTGGACCGTTCAGCAATCACAGGTAGCCTTTCAGCTAACCCAGATGTTTACTTGCGTATCGTTAAGAAGTCTGATGGTACAGAAGCTTACACTCGTACTATTCATGCTGGAGAAAGCAATATCTCACTTCCAAGCTACATCACCAACAACAACTCTGATGTAACCAACACTTTGACATACGCACCTGCTAACGGAACTAATCCAGGTAACGTAACCTTCTCATTGGTAAATGCGAACCTTGAGTATGAAACACTTCAAATCCGTGATACCAACTACCCAGGTAACCAAGGTGAAGACAAACAAAACGTTCAAACTTCTGTTCCTTATGCGAAAGCTGATCAAACAACTTACTATAAAGTCGTTGACAGTAGCAAGTACACAGAAGGTCAAACATACAAACCAACTGGAAATGAAACAGTTCTTGCAAGCTATACTCAAACCGGTCTTGCAGGGCAACAATTCACAGCTTCAGGAAATCGTAATATTGAGGGGTACAAACAAGTTCCAGCAACAACAGACGCAACTCAAAAAACATCTGGTATCCTTGGTAAGGGTGTTGTCGGTCAAAAACTGGTCGAACTTCAAGGTGGAGCAAACCACTACTACGTAAAACGTATCTCTGAAATCGTTGATACTGATGGCTCAACTGTAACGAAATTCTACGCTCTTGATCCATCTCAGGTTAACAACTTTGCGACATCAGATATTGGTACTGAAGATGTATCGAAGTACACACTCATCTATACAAGTAAAGTTAACAAAGCTGCTGAAGAGTGGAAAGCTGATGAGACAAAAGTTACAAAAGTAAACAGCAAAAATGGTGACTACTATATTGAAGTCAACGAAACAGCTGGAAGTAAATCACTCATTATCACTGGTTGGCAGTCTGCTACTGAGACAGATACTTATAAACAAATGGACGGAACTCTACATACTTATCCACGTCCATTCAAAGGTGCTCCAAGCACATCATTGACACCTGCCGGAGCTGGTAATAACAGTTACAATGTCATTGCTGGTAAAGTTCCAGAAATCCAAGCAGAAGGATCTGTTGCGAATGACCCAACAGCACCAAATGGTAAAGTATACTCTACTTTGAAGGGTTATTCATCATTCTCTAATAACTACTCAATTACATCAGCGGTTAAACCTTCAACTGATGTGAACTATTACTTTGTTAAGTCAGATGAAAAAGGAAGTGTTTACGTTCACTATAAAGATACTGAAGGAACAACTATTAAAGCTTCAGTAACAGATGAAGATAAACAACCTATCAACAAAGCATATGACACAGTAGTAGATAACCGTCCAGATACAATTGAGTACAACGGTAAAACTTATGAGTTGGTACCAGCAGGTACATATACTGTTGGTCAAGTCGACTCAGATGGTCACCTTACAACTTCAGATGATGTTAAAGGTTCAGTTGCTAAAGAAGATAAAAATGTAACGTATATCTATAAAGTGAAAGAAACACCAAAAGAAGGTGAAGTTGTTATCACTTATGTAGATACGAAAGGTAACGAAATCCAAAAATCTCGTCAAGATACACCTAAATCTCCATATGATACACCATATGATACAACTGAAAAAGGTGAAAAACCAAATATCATCAAGACCACTGATGGTAAGACATATAAGATTGTACCTAAAGGTGATTACCCAGTAGGAGATGTTGATGAAAACGGTCATTTGAAGTCTTCAGACCCTATTACTGGTAAAGTTGACAAACCAAAATCAACCATTACTTACGTTTATGAAGAAGTTGGAAGTGTCTTTGTTCATTATAAAGATATTAACGGAAATACGATCATGGGATCTGTTATTGATGAGCAAGATCAACCACTTGATAAGGATTATGATACTGTAGTAGATAATCGTCCTAAAGAAATTAAATTTGAAGGTAAAACTTACGAACTTGTAGAAGCTGGTAATTACCCAGTAGGTCAAGTTGACAGCCAAGGTCACTGGACAGGTGATGATGATACGACTGGTAAAGTGGCTTCAGGTGAGAAGAATGTTACTTATATCTATAAGTTGAAAGACGAATCTCAATCAGATTCAGGTTCAAATTCAGCATCAGAATCAGCTTCACAATCATTATCAGAAGTTGTATCTAACTCACAGTCTGTATCAGAACAAGCTTCTACATCATTGTCTGAATCAGTACAGGAATCAGCATCGGTATCAGCATCTGAGTCATCGTCGTTGAGCACGTCGGCGCAAGAATCAGCAAGCCAATCAGCATCAGAATCAGCGTCAGTATCGGCATCTGAGTCAGCATCGTTGAGCACATCAGCGCAAGAGTCAGCAAGCGTATCAGCAAGCCAATCAGCGTCATTGAGTACATCGGCTTCAGCATCAGCATCTACTTCAGCAAGTCAATCAGCGTCATTGAGTACATCGGCTTCAGCATCAGCATCTACTTCAGCAAGCCAATCAGCGTCATTGAGTACATCGGCTTCAGCATCAGCATCTACTTCAGCAAGCCAATCAGCATCATTGAGCACATCAGCTTCTGAGTCAGCATCAGTATCAGCAAGTCAATCAGCGTCATTGAGTACATCGGCTTCAGCGTCAGCATCAGTATCAGCAAGTCAATCAGCATCATTGAGCACATCAGCGTCTGAGTCAGCAAGCGTATCAGCAAGCCAATCAGCGTCATTGAGCACATCAGCATCAGCATCAGAATCAGCTTCGCAATCTGTTTCAGAATCACAATCAGCTTCAACAAGCCAATCAGTTTCTGAATCAACATCAGCGTCTGAGTCAGCATCAGAATCAGCTTCAACATCAACGTCTGAATCTGTTTCAGCATCTGAGTCAGCGTCAGCATCATTGAGCACATCAGCGTCTGAATCAGCAAGCGTATCTGCGAGCCAATCAGCGTCATTGAGTACATCAGCGTCTGAATCAGCAAGCGTATCTGCGAGCCAATCAGCATCATTGAGCACATCGGCTTCAGCATCAGCATCTACTTCAGCAAGCCAATCAGCGTCATTGAGTACATCAGCGTCTGAGTCAGCTTCTGTATCAGCTAGTCAATCAGCATCATTGAGTACATCAGCGTCTGAGTCAGCTTCTGTATCAGCTAGTCAATCAGCGTCATTGAGTACATCGGCTTCAGCATCAGCTTCTGTATCAGCTAGTCAATCAGCATCATTGAGCACATCAGCTTCAACATCACTTTCTACATCTGTATCACAATCAGCATCTAACTCTTCATCAAATTCTGAAAGTGAAAAACCTCAAGGTGAAGTTATTATTACTTATATCCGTGAGAATGATGGTAAGGAAATTAAAGTCCAACGTCAAGATACTCCTAAGTCAGACTACAACACGCCTTATGACACTACTGAGAACGATGAACAACCTAAGTACATTGAGTTTGAAGGTAAGAAATACGAACGTGTACCGGCTGGTGATTATCCGGTAGGTAAAGTTGATAGTGAAGGACATCTTGAAACTTCTGATCCAATCAAAGGTAAAGTAGAAAAACCAGTTTCTAAGATTACTTATGTTTATAAAGAGGTTAAAGAAGATCCAACGAAACCTAAAGAAGGTGACGTAATCATCACTTACGTAGACGAAAATGGTAAAGAAATTCAAAAACCTCGTCAAGACACACCAAACTCACCATATGACACACCATATAACACAACTGAGGAAGGTGAAAAACCTAATACTATCAAGACTCCAGACGGTAAGACATACAAGATCGTACCGAAAGGTGACTACCCAGTAGGTAAAGTTGATGGCGATGGACACTTGGAATCATCTGATCCAATTAAAGGCAAAGTTGATAAACCACGTTCAATCATCACTTACGTTTACAAAGAAGTGAAAGAAGATCCAACGAAACCTAAAGAAGGTGACGTAATCATCACTTACGTAGACGAAAATGGTAAAGAAATTCAAAAACCTCGTCAAGACACACCAAACTCACCATATGACACACCATATAACACAACTGAGGAAGGTGAAAAACCTAATACTATCAAGACTCCAGACGGTAAGACATACAAGATCGTACCGAAAGGTGACTACCCAGTAGGTAAAGTTGATGGCGATGGACACTTGGAATCATCTGATCCAATTAAAGGTAAAGTTGATAAACCACGTTCAATCATCACTTACGTTTACAAAGAAGTGAAGGAAGAACCAACTCAACCTAAGGGTAGCGTATACGTACACTACAAAGATACTGAAGGTAATACCATTAAAGAATCAGTAACAGATGAGTTAGACCAACCAGTAGGTAAAGACTACAACACTGTTGAAGACAACCGTCCACAGTACATTAGATTCGAAGGTAAAACTTACGAAATCGTACCAGTCGGAAACTACACAGTTGGTAAAGTAGATACTCAAGGTCACCTTGAATCAACAGACCCAACAACTGGTAAAGTGGTTGAAGGACGTAAAGACGTTACTTACATCTACAAACTTGTCGAAGAACCTGTACAACCTAAGGGTAATGTATACGTTCACTATGTAGATGAAAATGGTAACACTATCAAGACTTCAGTAGTGGATGAAAAAGACCAACCAGTAGGTAAAGACTACGATACAGTTGTGGATAACCGTCCTAAGACAATCACAACTGCAGATGGTAAAGTCTATGAATTGGTACCACAAGGTAACTACCCAGTAGGTAACGTTGACGGTGAAGGTCACTTGACAACAACTGACCCAACAACTGGTAAAGTTATCGAAGGTGATAAGAACGTTACTTATGTTTACAAACTTGTGAAGACTCCAAACGTTCCAACACCAAACACTCCAGTGCCACCAACTCCAACACCAAATACTCCGGTGCCACCAACTCCAACACCAAATACTCCGGTAGATCCAACACCTAATAAACCAATGGATCCAACACCAAACACACCGGTAGATCCAACACCTAATACACCAGTGAACCCAGTTCCTGAGCAACCAGCTAAACCAGCTCCAGCTCTTGAACAACTTCCAAATACTGGTGAAACAGGATCTGTAGCTTCAGCTCTTCTTGGAGCAGTTGCAGGGGTTGCAGGGGTTGCAGCACTTGGAAGCCGCAAAAAAGAAGATGAAAAATAATCTTCTATCCTAATTTGATTCGGTCATTTCAGGTATGTGGGAAATGAAAAAGGATCCAAAAAGAGAACCTCCGGGTTCTCTTTTTGTGTGCTGTTTTTTATGTTAAAAACTAGTCTTAATTAGTTACTTTTGGGGAAAATTAGTGTATAATAACTCGATATCTTATTTTTAAGGAGCGGACATGTTTTTTAAACGTTCGAAGGGTGATTTTCGCGAAACGGAACGAATCACACGTTATAAATTAATCAAATCAGGAAAGAATTGGGTACGGGCATCTGTCTCGCGGTTAGGCCTATTTCGTGTCATGCGAGGTGGTGTGGATGAAAACATCGTGGTTCAATACGAAGCATCATCACACTCTATGCCTGCGGATCTGGTCAAAGGGATGGTTGTGCTAGGGGCTCTGGCTGGGGCGACAACGGTTGCCAATCCAGTATTTGCCGAGGAAAATGAAATGAATGCGACTGTTGGGTCTGAAATCAGCCCATCGACCGGTGTGGTTGGACAAGATAGCTTTGTCTTGGGAACGACGTCTACCACAGACTCTGTGTCAGCGAATCACTCCATGAGTGAATCCATCTCATTTTCAGAGTCAGCTAGTGACAGCCTTTCTTTGTCTCAGTCGGTTTCTTTGAGCGAATCACATGTTGTTAGTAATTCAGCGAGTCAGTCCACATCAGAATTTGCTAGTAGCACTCTCTCGGAGAATGATGCTATTCATGTAGCTACTCCTGAAACGAGTGAGAAAGTAGCAGAGGCTCAAAACACTCGCTCGGAAGACCAGGTGAAGCGTCTGCAAGTTTTGGCTTTGGATTTATACACCTATCGTGCGCAGGCTTTGGAAATCCCTGGGACGGAATCTGCTATTGAAAGTGGAGATCTGGCTTTAGAAGCTATTCGTACTGGTTTGTCCAATCCCGCAATTCAAATGGATGCTGTAGAAAGTCAAGCAAAGAGTGCTCGCAATCGCTTGGCCAATGCGGTGCTTCGTGCGACATCTGGCCAACGGGATCCACGTAACGGGAATCGTATAGATGCTGATACCAGTCTCCGTGCACCCCAGTATAATTTAGGGCCAGCCAACAATGCCTTGATTTCTGTTTATAACTCTGATTACATTAATCAGGCTTATAATGTTGTGGAAACCATTCCTACACGAAATAGTATTAAGAGCATTGGCTACGCTTCTGGTAGTGATCGTGTGAATGGCATCAATGTGCCTCAGACGTCGGCCTTGAAAAATAGTGCAGTGGCCTTTAATATCATGGGAACTGTTGGGCAGACAGAGGTCGTAACGCCTGGGAAAATTTATAATGTTTCTTTTGTAGTGACCAATACGGCTAGGCAGTCAGTGACACGAACGCTACGCATTCAGGTTTTGCCGCAAAATGATGGCATTCGTAATCCGATTACGGCTGTGACGACAGCGACTTTTGTCAATGATACTACTAACTTGGCCCAGGCTGAAAAAGAGAAGATTTGGGAAGCGTTTAAGACTGCTAACCCCAATATTGCCACTTCAAAGGACTTTAAATCTTATTCCGTTTCATCATCTGGTGTGGTGACCATTACCTATAAAGATAACACTACAAATGATGTGACGGCTCCAGTGAAGCGACTTGCAGCACCAACTGTTGAAACGAGATTATTGGATAAGGCTTACACACAGACGCCTGTAACGGTGACGGGAGCTGAGCCAGGTTCTACAGTCGTTCTATACAATAATGACGACGAAGTGGGAACAGCTGTGGCAGATGCTTCTGGACAAGCGATCGTAACACCGAATGCTCCCTTGCAAACGGGTGGCGTAACGGCTAAGGCTCGCATTCTGTATGGGGACCATGCAGTTTATTCCGATGCCAGTAACATGGTTGCTGTAACAGATGCCACACGTCCTGAAGTGACGGCTAAGTTGACCGTCAATGGTGTGGAACCGAAATCAACCCCTCTTGAAGGTGGTGGGAAGAATTATACTATTTACGCTGGTGATGATGCGGTTGTGACCTTTACAGCGACGGACGATAGTGGCAAGTTGAAAGAAATGAAAGTCGTTGCACGAGCGGATCTGAACGACAATGCCTTGAACGGGAATTTCTTTGGTGGCAGCCAGTATGGGACAGGTGATATTGCTCCTATCACGGGAGATATTACGGCTACCAGTGCGAACCCTGCAACCATCACAACGACCATTCATTTGAAGGATGACCTTTACCATACCTACCGAAATACATGGCAACGCAACGTCGCGGCTATTGACAATGCCTCCAATATGAACCGTCCAAACGGTTTGGGTGAGATTCGGATTACCCAAGGGCGTCTCGCTGATCGTACGCCAGGTGTGGCGCCGACAAGCACTATTCAGGTGACGAGTCTAACTGCATTGACAGATGCAGATAAGAGCAAGGTGATTGCAGCTGTATCGGCAGTCAACCCAGAGGTGGCCAACCGGATTAAGTCCTATACGGTTAATAGTGATGGTACAGTCACCATTACTTATAAAGATAGTACGACCAATGTTGTAGCTGTGAAATTGTCAGATAGTGATCACAGCCAGTCTGTATCAAACAGTCAGAGTGCATCTACGAAGACTTCGCAATCGATCAGTCAGTCCTTAAGTGCGAAGCAATCACAGAGCGTATCGGCTCAGCAGAGCGTTTCATTGAGCCAGTCACTGAGCTCGGTTCGCTCACAAAGTTTGTCAGCTTCACTAAGCCAATCAGCTTCTGCAAGTGTCTCAGCTCAAGCTAGTTTATCTCGCAGTCAATCGTTGAGCAAGGAGGTTTCTCAATCTCAATCCGCTTCAACGAGTCAATCTGTATCGACAAGAAAATCTGAATCTGTGAAAGTTTCGGAATCAGCATCCGCAAGTGTCAGTGGCTTGCAGTCTGCTTCGGTATCAGCAAGTGTATCCAAAGTGGTTAGCCAGTCTGTCTCAAGTTCGACATCCGCTTCAACGAGCGCCTCTGTTTCAGTGAGTCAGTCAGCATCAGCATCGCTTTCACAGTCGGTATCAGAGTCACTAAGTCAATCGACTCGCGAGTCGGCTTCAAAATCAGTGAGTCAATCGCAGTCTGAGTCTGCATCAGTATCTTTGAGTGAGTCCGCTAGAAAATCAGCATCGTTGAGCACTTCCGTATTGGAGAGCCAATCTGCCTCTACTTCGGTATCGGTTTCTACCTCTGAATCGGTGTCGACATCCGAATCAGCTTCTGCTTCTGAATCAGTTTCGACATCAGAGTCAGCATCTTCATCAGAATCAGTTTCAACCTCTGAGTCAGTCTCAACCTCTGAATCGGCATCGACATCAGAATCGGCATCAACCTCAGAGTCAGTCTCAGCGTCTGAATCAGTGTCTACGTCTGAATCGGTGTCAACATCCGAGTCGGTTTCTGTATCTGAATCAGTGTCTACGTCTGAATCAGTGTCTACGTCTGAATCAGTTTCAACATCCGAGTCCGTTTCGACTTCTGAATCGGTTTCTGTATCAGAATCAGTATCGGTGTCTGAGTCATTGTCAGCATCTGAGTCAGTATCAACGTCTGAATCGGTGTCGACTTCAGAGTCATTGTCAGCGTCTGAATCAGTTTCAACATCTGAATCAGTTTCAACATCTGAATCAGTCTCAACATCCGAGTCAGCATCTACATCAGAATCTGTATCAACGTCTGAGTCAGCATCTGCGTCCGAGTCAGTATCAACGTCTGAATCGGTTTCTGTATCAGAATCAGTGTCAGCCTCTGAGTCAGCATCAGTCTCTGAGTCAGCATCAGTCTCTGAGTCAGCATCAGTCTCTGAGTCAGCATCAGTCTCTGAGTCAGTTTCAGCCTCTGAATCGGTATCGACGTCTGAGTCGGTCTCAACGTCCGAATCTGCATCAACATCCGAATCAGTCTCTACGTCTGAATCAATCTCGACATCTGAATCATTGTCGGCGTCTGAATCAGTATCAACGTCCGAATCGGTTTCTGTATCTGAATCAGTATCAACATCCGAATCAGTCTCAACCTCTGAGTCAGTCTCAGCGTCCGAATCAGTATCAACATCCGAATCAGTTTCAGCGTCTGAGTCAGTATCAACGTCCGAATCAGTTTCTGCATCTGAGTCAGCGTCAGCCTCTGAATCAGCTTCTGCGTCTGAGTCAGCGTCAGCTTCTGAATCAGCTTCTGCGTCTGAGTCAGCGTCAGCTTCTGAATCAGTGTCAACTTCTGAATCAGTGTCTACGTCTGAATCGGTGTCGACATCCGAGTCAGTCTCAACGTCCGAATCAGCCTCTGCTTCAGAATCAGTCTCAACCTCTGAATCAGTTTCAGCATCCGAGTCAGCATCAACGTCTGAGTCGGTATCGACATCCGAGTCAGTTTCAGCATCAGAATCAGTTTCAACCTCAGAATCAGTTTCAGCATCCGAGTCAGCGTCAGCTTCCGAGTGGGTTTCAACGTCCGAATCTGCATCTACATCCGAATCAGTATCAACATCTGAATCAGTATCAACATCCGGATCAGTCTCTACGTCTGAATCAATCTCGACATCTGAATCATTGTCAGCGTCTGAATCGGTTTCTGTATCTGAATCAGTATCAACATCCGAATCAGTCTCGACATCAGAGTCAGCATCTACCTCAGAATCAGTTTCAACCTCTGAGTCAGTTTCTACATCCGAGTCTGTCTCAACATCTGAGTCAATTTCAGCTTCTGAGTCGGTTTCAACATCCAAATCAGTGTCTACTTCTGAATCAGTATCTGCGTCTGAGTCAGTTTCAACCTCTGAATCAGTCTCGGCATCAGAGTCAGTTTCATCGTCTGAGTCAGCATCTACGTCTGAGTCGGTTTCAGCGTCAGAATCAATCTCGAAATCTGAGTCAGTGTCTATTTCTGAATCAGTCTCGACGTCAGAGTCAGTATCAACATCCGAGTCAGTGTCAACATCCGAGTCAGTATCAACATCCGAATCAGCTTCTGCGTCTGAGTCAGTATCAGCGTCTGAATCAGTGTCTACTTCTGAATCAGTTTCTACCTCTGAGTCAGTATCTACGTCTGAATCAATCTCGACCTCTGAATCATTGTCAGCATCGTTGAGCACCTCAGTATCTGAAAGTCAGTCAGTCTCTGCTTCGGTGTCAGTTTCGACTTCAGAGTCGGTTTCAATGTCAGAATCAGCCTCTGCGTCCGAGTCAGCGTCAACTTCTGAATCAGCATCAACCTCTGAGTCAGCATCAGATTCCGAGTCAGTCTCAGCGTCTGAATCAGTATCAACGTCTGAATCAGTGTCGACATCCGAGTCGGTTTCTGTATCTGAATTAGTATCAACGTCTGAATCAATGTCGACATCCGAGTCGGTTTCTGTATCTGAATCAGTGTCTACGTCTGAATCGGAATCGACATCCGAATCAGTTTCTGCATCTGAGTCAGCGTCAGCCTCTGAATCAGCTTCTGCGTCTGAGTCAGTATCAACATCCGAATCAGCATCTGCTTCTGAATCACTCTCGACATCAGAATCAGTCTCAACATCCGAGTCGGTTTCTGTATCTGAATCAGTGTCTACATCTGAATCAGTTTCTGCGTCCGAATCAGTATCTACGTCCGAATCAGTATCTACGTCCGAATCAGTATCTACGTCCGAATCAGTCTCGACGTCTGAGTCGATATCTACATCTGAGTCGATATCTACATCTGAGTCGGTGTCAACATCCGAATCTGCATCTGCTTCTGAATCACTCTCGACATCAGAGTCAGCATCTACATCAGAATCTGTATCAACGTCAGAGTCAGTTTCAACGTCCGAATCAACATCAGCCTCAGAATCAGTGTCGGCGTCTGAGTCGGTTTCAACGTCCGAATCAGTATCAGCATCCGAATCGGTTTCAACCTCAGAATCAGTTTCAACATCCGAATCAGTTTCAGCGTCTGAGTCAGTATCAACGTCCGAATCAGTCTCGACATCTGAGTCAGCATCAACGTCTGAATCAGTTTCGACATCAGAGTCAGTATCGACCTCTGAGTCAGCGTCAACATCCGAATCAGTCTCAACCTCTGAATCAGTTTCAGCATCCGAGTCGGCATCTACCTCAGAATCAGTTTCAACCTTTGAATCGGTCTCTACGTCCGAATCAGTCTCGACTTCAGAGTCAGTTTCAGCATCAGAATCAGTTTCAACCTCAGAATCAGTTTCAGCATCCGAGTCAGCGTCAGCTTCCGAGTCGGTTTCAACGTCCGAATCTGCATCTACATCCGAATCAGTATCAACATCTGAATCAGTATCAACATCCGAATCAGTCTCGACATCAGAGTCAGCATCTACCTCAGAATCAGTTTCAACCTCTGAGTCAGTTTCTACATCCGAGTCTGTCTCAACATCTGAGTCAATTTCAGCTTCTGAGTCGGTTTCAACATCCAAATCAGTGTCTACTTCTGAATCAGTATCTGCGTCTGAGTCAGTTTCAACCTCTGAATCAGTCTCGGCATCAGAGTCAGTTTCATCGTCTGAGTCAGCATCTACGTCTGAGTCGGTTTCAGCGTCAGAATCAATCTCGAAATCTGAGTCAGTGTCTATTTCTGAATCAGTCTCGACGTCAGAGTCAGTATCAACATCCGAGTCAGTGTCAACATCCGAGTCAGTATCAACATCCGAATCAGCTTCTGCGTCTGAGTCAGTATCAGCATCTGAATCAGTGTCTACTTCTGAATCAGTTTCTACCTCTGAGTCAGTTTCAACGTCTGAATCAATCTCGACATCTGAGTCATTGTCAGCGTCTGAATCGGCATCAACGTCTGAGTCGGTTTCAACTTCAGAATCAGTTTCGACATCCAAGTCTGAATCAACATCCGAATCATTGTCAGCCTCAGAGTCAGTTTCAACATCTGAATCAGTATCGGCGTCTGAGTCAGTTTCAACATCTGAATCAGTATCGGCGTCTGAGTCAGTTTCAACATCTGAGTCAGCATCAACGTCTGAATCATTGTCTACGTCCGAATCGGTTTCTGTATCTGAATCAGCATCAACCTCTGAATCAGTGTCTGCATCAGAGTCGGTTTCAACCTCAGGATCTGTTTCGACGTCCGAATCAGTCTCAACCTCAGAATCAGCCTCTGCGTCCGATTCAGCGTCAACATCAGAATCAGCATCAACGTCAGAGTCAGTTTCAACGTCAGAGTCAGTATCAGCGTCGGAATCAGTATCAACGTCTGTGTCAGCGTCTACCTCAGAATCAGTCTCAACGTCTGAATCAATCTCGACCTCCGAATCATTGTCAGCATCGTTGAGCAGTTCAGTATCAGAAAGCCAGTCAGTCTCTACTTCGCTTTCAGTTTCGACATCAGTATCTGCATCTGAGTCAGCATCATTGAGTACCTCTGCACCTGAATCAACTTCAACATCAGTAAGTACTTCAGTTTCAGTGAGTCAATCACAATCAGGAGCAACATCTGCTAGCGGTTCATACTCTAACTCAATGAGCCAATCAATTTCTCATTCAGAGTCATTGTCTGCATCAGAATCGGCAAGTGGATCACAAAAACACAGCCAGTCTGTGGTGCTTCCAAATACTGGCGAAACAGGATCTGTAACATCAGCTCTTCTCGGGCTAGTTACAGGGTTAGCTGGAATTGCTGGACTTACCCGACGTAAAAAGAAGGGGAACTGATCTAGTAGGAAAAATCATTTTTTCGAGTGAATCTCATAGGAGATTCACTTTTTTACTAGTAGAATGAATTATTTTTTATGTGTTACAAAAAAATTTGAAAATTAAACGATAATATATAAGTTTTTTGTAGCAAATTACTTGAATCTACGTAGTATTCCTGTATAATTAATAATGACTACAATGTAAGGGGAATATCATGCAATTTAAGCGTTCAAAAGGAAACTTTCGTGAAACAGATCGTGTCGTACGCTTCAAATTAATTAAATCAGGAAAAAATTGGCTTCGGGCATCAACGGCTGCTCTAGGCCTCTTTCGCGTGGTGCGTGGGCAAGTGGAGGAGACCATCATTGACAACGTACAGCAAGATCAAATAGAAAGTCAAAAGCATAACCAAGCCTTCTTAAAAGGTTTGATTACGGTAGGGACTGTATTTGGTGGTGCTGTACTTGCTACGACTGCTAAGGCGGAGGATGCAACATCACTTGCACCAACGGTTTCCGAGACAAAACAGGAAACCTTGGCAGAAGTAGATAGTGTGGTCTTAGGAAATACCTCTACCCAGTCTTCAGAATCCAGCTCTGTTTCAGAATCCACTAGTTTGTCTACATCTGTTAGTGCGTCTGCTTCGATCAGTGAATCTACTTCTTTGTCCTTGAGTGAAGTTGGATCAACTCCATTATCAACGGCATTTAGCGAGTCTGCTCAAATTTTAGAGTCAGAGGTGGTTGGTGAGGAGCCGACTAGTTTAGAAGAAGCCGTTGTTTTGGAACAAAATACCTCTGAAGCTGAATTGCTCCAAGAAATTGCAGGAAACTACGCATCTAAAATGACGGACACTGAGCGTCGAGCAGTGGTCGAAGCTGTCATTAACAAAGTGCAGGCTGAAGTGACTGCAAGCAATAACTTGATCCACACCAATGCCAGCGCTCAAGCTTATGCTGACCAGCGCGATCGCTTGGAGAAAGCTGTCGATGAGATGATGACGACCTTGACAGCTGCAGGTTTTGTGGGAAATACAAATGTAGATGGGAAACCTGCGATCTCTGCTCAGTTGGCTCCCATTGCTGAGGTGGCTAAGAGTAGTAATAAAGAACTAGAGATTACACCAAACATGGATGATCGCAACGGTGCTAGTGTTGAAGATGCCCCTCTAACAGCTACAAATGTTGCCAAAGATCCTCATATCGATAAGCGCTATGTTAACCAAACACCTGAAGAAATTGCTGCTTATAAGAAGGATACGGATGCGACTCGCTATACCTTTGGGATTTGGGATTTTGTTAATAAAACAGGAGAATCACTCGGCTATTATGCGACCTTATCCATCGATCGTACCGATACCGATCCGAATACGCATGTGGGAAATGATGTATATTTCCGTGTTGTGAAAAAATCAGATGGTTCCGAGATCTTCTCTCAAACCTTCTCTGCCAATGTCATTGGTGGCACGCAGTTCCAACTACCTAAAGAAGTGTTGATTAAGAAAGCTCCTTTTGGGAATATGTTTGCCTATAGCAAGTCTGATGATGGGAAACCTGGGAACGTTTATCTAGGGACTTATGCTAGCCCAGAGACAAGTTTCCTTGTACGAGATGTATACGATGTGATGAACCCTTCAAAACAGGGGGAACTATTGACTTCGAGAGCTGAAATCAAGGTTCCATCTATGTGGGGGCACCAGTCGACTTTCTACAAAGTGGTAGATCCAGCAGGCAAATGGGTCGATGGAGAATACACGCCAACTGGGAAGGAAGAAGTCTTAGCAGAGTATACCCAATACGGGATTGAAGGTCAGCATTATACGGCCTCCAATGCTCGTGATATTGCAGGATATGTCAAGGTTCCGGTAGTGAACTCGGCTCAAAAAGCAACAACGGGGATCTTTGACAATAGTACGGTTGGCACACGCCGAGTGGAATTATATGGAAATGCGCGTGAGCATTTTATAAGAAGTGAAGTTGTTACAACCAGTCAAAACGGTGACTACATCCTTCGTTACTACGTTCTGGATCCTTCCAAAGTCTATAACGTTTCGAATCTCGATGTCGGGAATGAGCCGGTATTTGACAAGTATACCCTTGTTTATGAAAAAGAGTTTAAACAAGATGCTTCAGATGCCCTCTCTGATTTAGGTAGAACGCGTAAAGTTGAAAGTAAGAACAAAGATTATTTCTTGAATGTTACGCCAAAACGGGTGGATGATCGTCATTTTGAGTTGGAGATCACCGGATGGTTTTCGGCTAAAGAAACTGTCACCTACACTGATGAAAATACAGGAACAGAATATACAGTTCCAAAACCATTCACAGAGCTTCCAAAATCAACTTTTCTCGGTAACAATCAGACTATGATTGTCGGAGAAGATGCGACCCCTCAAGGTGCAGAAGGTTTTTCTAACTTTAAACAAACCATTCAAAAAATAGTGGTTTCAAATCCATTGACGAGCGTGAATTATTATTATCGGAAAATGACGTCGTCAGAATCTGCATCACAGTCTCAAAGTTTCTCAGCTTCAACGTCAGCATCTCTAGTTTCAGATTCGATTTCCTTGTCACAATCTGTCTCGACAAGTGAATCCAACTCGTTGGTTCAAGAATCGATCTCCACAAGTCAGTCAGAGTCGTTGATTCAAGAGTCAGTTTCAGCCAGCCAGTCCGATTCGCTGGTTAAAGAATCAGTTTCTGCGAGTCAATCAGACTCGCTGGTTCAGGCATCTGTATCGTCTAGCCAATCAGAATCCTTGGTTCAATCGTCGGTTTCAGTAAGTCAGTCAGAGTCTTTGCTTCAGGAATCCGTTTCGGCCAGCCAGTCTGATTCGTTGGTTCAAGAATCAGTTTCTTCAAGCCAATCTGAGTCGCTGGTTCAAGAGTCGATTTCAGCGAGTCAATCCGACTCACAATCAAAAGCAGCATCAGCATCTAAGAGTGAGTCTGAAAAAGCCTCGAAATCTGTTTCGTTGAGTCAGTCGGTATCCTTATCTAATTTAGTATCTAGATCAATTTCTGTGTCTCAATCGCAGTCAACATCGGCGGTTGGATCGGAGGAAGTGGTTTCTCAACTGATTTCCTTGTCACAATCTATTTCGATGAGCAAAAAGCTGTCAGAATCCGTTTCGTTGAGTCAGTCAGAGTCTTTGCTTCAGGAATCCGTATCGGCAAGCCAGTCAGATTCCTTGATTCAGGCATCTGTATCGTCTAGCCAATCAGAATCCCTGGTTCAAGCGTCAGTTTCTGCAAGCCAATCCGACTCGTTGGTTCAAACATCGGTATCGGCCAGTCAGTCTGAATCGTTGGTTCAGGAATCGGTTTCCGCAAGTCAGTCAGAGTCCTTGATTAAAGAATCTGTATCCGCCAGTCAATCAGACTCGCTGGTTCAGGCATCTGTATCGGCCAGCCAGTCCGAGTCCTTGATTAAAGAATCTGTATCCGCCAGTCAATCAGAATCCTTGGTTCAAGCCTCGATTTCTGCAAGTCGGTCAGAGTCATTGCTTCAGGCATCAGTCTCAGCCAGCCAGTCTGAATCCCTGGTTCAATCGTCGGTTTCTGCAAGCAAATCAGAGTCCTTGGTTCAGCAATCCGTTTCAGCAAGTCAGTCCGAGTCGTTAGTACAAGAATCCGTTTCTGCCAGTCAGTCTGGATCGTTGCTTCAGGAATCGGTTTCCGCAAGCCAATCAGAATCCTTGGTTCAATCGTCCGTTTCTGCCAGTCAGTCAGATTCCTTGATACAAGAATCTGTTTCTGCCAGTCAGTCAGATTCCTTGATACAAGAATCTGTTTCTGCCAGTCAATCAGACTCACAATCAAAAGCAGCATCAGCATCTAAGAGTGAGTCTGAAAAAGCCTCGAAATCTGTTTCGTTGAGTCAGTCGGTATCCTTATCTAATTTAGCATCTAGATCAGTTTCTGTGTCTCAATCGCAGTCAACATCGGCGGTTGGATCGGAGGAAGTGGTTTCTCAACTGATTTCCTTGTCACAATCTATTTCGATGAGCAAAAAGCTATCAGAATCCGTTTCGTTGAGTCAATCAGAATCCTTGCTTCAGGAATCCTTATCGGCAAGTCAATCCGATTCCTTGGTTAAAGAATCAGTTTCTTCAAGCCAATCCGAGTCGTTGGTACAAGAGTCGATTTCAGCCAGTCAATCAGAGTTTTCAGTTCAAGCGTCAGTTTCTGCAAGTCAATCAGAGTCTTTGATTCAAGCTTCGGTTTCTGCAAGTCGGTCAGAGTCATTAATTCAGGCATCGGTATCAGCGAGTCAATCCGATTCCTTGATTAAAGAATCAGTTTCTTCAAGCCAATCCGATTCGCTGGTTCAAGCCTCAGTTTCTACTAGTCAGTCAGCCTCGTTGCTTCAGGAATCCGTTTCAGCAAGTCAATCAGCCTCGTTGCTTCAGGAATCCGTTTCAGCGAGTCAGTCAGATTCATTGGTTCAAGCGTCCGTTTCTGCGAGCCAATCCGATTCGCAGGTTCAAGAATCAGTTTCTGCAAGTCAGTCAGACTCGTTAGTACAAGAATCAGTTTCCGCTAGTGAATCAGAGTCTTTGGTTCATGCATCGGTATCAGCAAGTCAATCAGATTCCTTGGTTCGAGCCTCAGTTTCCGCCAGTCAGTCAGACTCGTTGGTTCAATCGTCTGTCTCGGCCAGTCAATCCGATTCGCTAGTTCAAGAATCCGTTTCAGCTAGTCAATCAGATTCGTTGGTTCAAGAGTCGGTTTCTGCAAGTCAATCAGATTCACAATCAAAGGCAGTATCAGTATCTAAGAGTGAATCTGAAAAAGCCTCGAAATCAGTTTTGTTGAGTCAGTCGGAATCCTTATCGAATTTAGTATCCAAATCAATTTCTGTGTCTCAATCGCAATCGACATCAGCGGTTGGATCGGAGGAAGTGGTTTCTCAACTGATTTCCTTGTCACAATCTATTTCGATGAGCAAAAAGCTGTCAGAATCAGTTTCCGCTAGTCAGTCAGATTCGTTGGTACAAGAATCCGTTTTAGCCAGTCAATCAGACTCGTTGGTACAAGAATCCGTTTTAGCTAGTCAATCAGACTCATTAGTCCAAGCATCCGTATCTGTCAGTCAGTCAGACTCGCTGATTCAAGAATCGGTTTCCGCGAGTCAATCCGATTCGCTAGTTCAAGAGTCAGTTTCCGCGAGTCAATCTGAGTCCTTGATTCAAGCATCAGTTTCCGAAAGTCAATCGCAATCTACTTCTGATATCGAATCTAAGTCTCAAATTACAGAATCTATGTCCTTTTCTCGTTCTGATTCAATGAGTCAGTCGGAATCGCAAGTATCGACTGATTTGCAATCAACATCATTGAGTCAATCAGAATCGTTGGTGCGAGAGTCAGTTTCTGCGAGTGAATCGGAATCATTGGTTCAGGAGTCTGTATCGGCCAGTCAATCAGAGTCGCAGGTTCAAGCCTCAGTATCTGCCAGCCAATCAGACTCGTTGGCTCAAGCATCGGTATCAGCAAGCCAATCAGAATCCTTGGTTCAGGAATCCGTTTCAGCGAGTCAATCCGATTCACTGGTACAAGAATCAGTTTCTTCAAGTCAATCTGACTCCTTGGTACAAGCATCCGTTTCGGCAAGTGAATCAAATTCATTGGCTCAAGAATCTATCTCTGCCAGTCAATCAGAGTCGTTGATTAAGGAATCCTTATCGGCCAGCAGGTCCGTTTCTGCAAGCCAATCAGATTCATTAGTGCAAGCTTCTGCTTCGACAAGCGAATCAGCTTCAACTTCTCATGTTGTAGCTGCATCGCAGGTTTCAGAGTCTAGATCGTTCTCTCGATCCGTTTCTGAGAGTCTATCTGCTTCACAATGGACATCCTATTCAGAATCTCTAGCGTCAGCCTCACTATCGAAGTCAGACTCCTACAGCCAATCAACTTCGCTCCTTTCTTCAAGCGAATCTGCTTCAACGTCCATGCCAGTATCTGAATTTCCTTTGACGAGTGTTTCAGATTCTATAAGCGCATCATCGACAGAGAGTCAATCCTTATCGCAGGAAATTTCTGAATGGATCAGTGTGTCTTATGCGTCAAGTTTCTCTGCTGTGACAAGTTCTTCGGAGTCTGTCGTGTCTTCGTTTGGCACCTCTTACTCAGAATCTCCATCAGACACAAGCTCGCTAACTGCAACGCGTTCTTCAGAACCTGCTCTTCCAGAGACAGGTGCCCATCCTTCATCTAATATTCTTGCTACAGGAGTTTCCGTTCTTCTGTCTGGATTAGCCCTTTTAGGAATTCGGAAAAAAGATGGCAAATAAAACCTTAAAAGACCGGAATAAACCGGTCTTTTATTGATCTCGAATGTCTAAGAAGTTGGGAAATATGTTATAATGAATGAGGAAGTTTTCGTTGAGGGATATGAAAAAGGTTACTTTGTGAAAAGCTCTGTTTGCCTTCATATCTTCAGAAAATATGGGATTAAAAAAGAAGAGTCAGAGGAAAGAGATGAAAATCCATTTTACAAATCTATTTGGGCAATCTTCGAAAAGTGTTGCCCTGATGGCACAAAACGATATTATGAATGTCGTTCGTGAACTTGGGGTTAATGAATTAGGGATCTACTTTTATGATCATAGCAATGAACCAGCTAGCGAATTGAACTCGCGAATGGATGGGATTTTAGCAGGCGTTGCTTTTGGGGATATTGTCTTCGTTCAATCTCCTTCTTGGAATGGAATTGAGTGGGACCGCCGTTTGGTTGATAAGTTAAAACTCCTTCAAACCAAGCTGGTCATGTTTATCCATGATGTCCCACCACTCATGTTTGAGAGCAATTATTATCTAATGCCTAACTATATCGACATGTACAATCAGAGTGATCTGGTCGTTGTTCCGTCAGAGCAAATGTACCATCGTCTAGTATCAGAAGGACTCACAGTGAAAAAATATGTGGTCCAAAAGTTGTGGGATTTGACCCACAGTTTGGATCTCTATACTCCACAATTTGAGAAAAAACTGATCTTCTCAGGGAATCCGTCGCGTTTCCCACATATCATCGATTGGAAATATGAGACACCCCTTCATGTCTATACCGAACCAGTTGAAGGAGTCGATTATTCTAAGGTCCATATGGAAGGCTGGCGGACCAAGCAAGAGTTGCTTCTCGAGCTTTCCAAGGGTGGTTTTGGGCTTGTCTGGGGAAATTCTGAGAATCCTGAGGATGAGCGGGATTACTACAAAGAAAATATTTCCTACAAACTATCGACTTATCTATCTGCAGGTCTTCCGGTAGTAGTGCCAGACTATTTGTCAAATGCAGACTATATTCGAGAAAAAGGACTCGGCTTTGTAGCTTCCAGTCTTGAAGAAGCCAATCGTTTGGTCCAAGACTGTACAGAAGAAGAGTATGCTCAAATGGTCCGAAAGGCTCAATATACTTCTTATTTGATCCGCAATGGCTATTTTACAAAGAAATTATTTGTCGATACCATCATGGCTTTAGGAGAATAATATCCAAGTAAACAAGATTCTTCAGATAAACATCTGAAGGATTTTTTGTTGAATACGGTACCAAATGGGGAAATTGAAATATTATCAAATATTAGTGACAAATGAGTTTGGAAAAGTCGCAAATTATGGTAAAATAAGTTGAGATAAAATGCTCTAAAGGCACATATTTTAAGGCTGTTTCCCAGGTGGAAGAGTCAAAATGAGTAAGAGAAAGTTTAAAAGAAATGTTAAAACGATCTGAAGTAGGAAAGAGATTTTGTTGGACGATATTTTTCGTCTTTATTTATGTTTTGGGAAGTAAAATTTCCCTGCCTTTTGTTGACTTATCAAAGGCCCTGAGACTCAATGAGGGAACGACAACGGGTTTGCAGCTCTCAAGCGCTGTGATGGGGGGAAACCTCCGCGGAATGTCGATCTTTTCGATCGGTCTATCGCCATGGATGTCTTCCATGATTTTGTGGCGGATGTTTACCGTTTCAAAACGCTTTAACCTTGAAAAAACCAGCACGGAGATAGTGGAGCGGCGAAAGATGTACGTGACCTTGGCGCTCGCCATCGTCCAGTCTTTGGCAGTGGCCATGTATCTCCCCTTGAAGACAGGGTTGAACTCCGGACTTGTCATTGCGGTCAACACCATGATTATGGTAGCCGGAGCCTTCTTTTTAGTTTGGCTCTCCGATCTAAATGCCGCTTTGGGGCTTGGAAGTTCTGTGGTGATCATGATGGCTGGGATGGTTATGTACCTGCCAGAAGACGTGATGCAGACCCTTTCAAATGTCAACAATATCCCAGAAATCGCTTATGTTCTGGGTGTGATTTTCATCTTGATTTTTGTCTATGTGGCAGTCTTGGTGGAATATTCCAAGTACCAGATTCCTGTCAATAAATTAGGGATCCACAACAATTTGAAAAGTTATACTTTTTTGGATATCAAGCTCAACCCTGCAGGAGGGATGCCCTTCATGTATGCCATGACCTTGGTGTCCATTCCTCAGTATGCCATGCTCTTGATCTTGTCTATGGATTCCAATGCCAAGTGGGCTGCTCGTTTAGCCAAACACTTGGTGATGGGAGATCTGATTTGGATTCTTCTTTACATTCTGATGATCGCCCTTCTCTCTTTTGCTTTCGCCTTTGTCAATGTGAATGGAGAAGAAATTGCAGATAAGATGATGAAGGCTTCCGAGTATATCGATCATGTCTATCCTGGAGCAGATACACGTCGCTATATCAATAAAATTGTGCTACGCTTGACGGTTTTTGGGACCTTGTATCTGATCCTTTTCACGGCGCTTCCTTTTTCTCTCTTGTTATGGGATAAGGATCTCTTGCGCTTGACCATGATTCCAGGAACCTTCCTCATGTTTGTCGGGATGATTTACAATATCCGAGAAGAAATTCGTGCCCTTCGTGTGAATCAACGTTATACAAGAATATTCTAGGAGTAACCATGTATTATTTTGTACCAGCCTGGTATGGAACGGACCGCATCTGGCAGCAAACAGCTACCCCTTGGTACTGGATGCGAGAGTCCATTGAATTTGACGATACCATTAATCAAGTTCGTATTTTTCAAGAAGCAGAAATGGATCGGATCTTATTGTTGCCTCAATATAGTCCACAACTGCGCTATTTTTTACACCGCCAAGATTTGTTAGAGACAGATGTGCTATCGATTTTTGATAAGATCCAACAGGTTCCGTCTGATTTGGCTATGCGCCCAGTTCAGCTTCAGGACATCGAATGGCCGAGTGAGACCACTTTTTCCTATACTCCCTTTTTGGTGATGGCGTTTCGAAAGGGCCACCACCTAGCGAAAATTGATATGGGAGTGGATGGAAACCTTCTCTCTTTGACCCGTTATAAGAATGACGAGATCAGCTACATCGAGTACTTAGATGATCGTGGCTTTATCTCTAGTAGAATCTACTACAATGAGGGAAAACCCTATTTCCAAGAGTATCTGAGTTTTGATGGGCAATGGGTTTTGAGAGAGATGTTGATCGAAGAGAACCACTCCGTCATGGTTAATGAAGCTTTCTTTCATGCCTTCAAAAAAGAAAGCTATGCCAATATGGGAGACGTTGTCGCTGAAAAAATGAAGGAGCAGCTAGCAACCTTGGTTCCAGGACGAGATCAGTTGGTTTTGGCAGCTCATCCAGCAAATTTGGCTTTTTTACAAGATACAGCAAGTAGTGTTAAGAAAGTCTTGTCTTTCTACGGGGATCGCCAGCCCTTGTCTGCCGAAAACTTTGCCCTCTATTTTGATATGATTGATGCTCAGCTCTTGATTACAGATAGTGAAAAAACCAAAGAAGCGATTGGGGTCTTTTCTCCTAGCTTGGCTCAGAAGACACACCGGATTACCTCTTTTGACTCCCGCCTCCGTTTGGGCTCTAGTCAGGAGCGCAAGGAATCGAAGATTTACTTTTATGTCAATGAAGTCGAGCTTCCAAGTAAGAGCCAGCTCAAGAAGGTTTTGGAGGTCTTGGCGCAACATCCTTTATTTGAAGTTGTTTTTGCATTTTACAATGGATCACCGGAGCGTGTTAAGGAATTAGAAGGGCAACTCGAGGAATTGATCGCTAGCGAGCAGGACTTGCATCTGGTTCAATCACCAGCCCAAATGGAAGGGCTTGGGGAAAACCAGATTATCGATGAAGAGTCCGTACAAGACGCACCGGACTATCGCTTTGTAGTTAAGAATTTTTCAAATGAAAATGACATTATTCAAGAGTTGGAAAAAACCCGCTTGATCGTAGATTTAAGCGAGGAACCCAACCTCTACACGCAGATTGCAGGGATCTCTGCTGGGATTCCACAGGTCAACCGCGTCCAGACAGAATATGTCGATCATTTGAAAAATGGCTATGTCTTATCAAAGGGAGACAAGGAATTAGAAAAGGCGATTACTCACTTTTTATTGGAATTGAAGCCTTGGAACGAAGCCTTGGTCTACTCGATCGAAAAAATTCAAGAATACACCGGTCAACGCTTGATCGAGAAATGGGAAGGATGGATGAAAGAACGTCATGGATAAAAAACAACAAATACCCCATATTCTCCAAATCGGCTCAAGCAGTTGGCAGGATCAGGTGGAGCTTCCTGCTGGACTAGGCTGGCACTTTTTTCAAGCAACCACTCTTCCATCGCTCAAAGAGTATATGGAAGAAGAAGAAATCTCCAAATTCAAAGCCTTGATCCTAGAAAAGCCAGAAGATTTATTAGCTTTAGGAGAAGACCTGGCTTATTTCCAGCCTTATACTGTTTTTTATGATCAAAGCCATGAACTAGAGGCGCCTTCTGACGAATTGGCCCACCTCTTCAGGCTCAAGCAAGCAAAACCCTGGGATTTCTCAAACAAACATCAATTTCTCTATGTCTTAGACCGCTTTTTATACGACAATCAATATGGAGATGCCTTTACGGTTCGTGACCTGCGAGTGAGACCTGATTTTGCTGGCCAGCAAACGGTGCTGGGGCAACATTTTCTGAAGCTAGATGGATCATACGGTGAAGAGTTTACACCGATTGCTCAGTGGGTCTACAACTACGTGTATGATGCTAGCCGTCCCATCAATTTTTGGTTGGAATATGAAAAAGATCCAAGCTGTCAGCTGCAATTGCGGATTCAATTTTACCGCTTTGGTGCTCTGGGAGAGTGGGTCAAAGATGCAGTCTTTTCAGAAGAAGAGATGGCGCAACCACTAGAATTGGATGGAGCAGAACCTTATTACCTAGCCTTTTCGCTGGAAGCAAAAGGAGAAGGGACGCTTACGATCGGAGCCTTGCATAAGCGCTTGTCACATGGTCCTTTAGGAGAGATGACCGTAGGAGCTAAGACGCTACGGGACCACAAACGCCAAGAAATTTTTGCTTATTTCCATCCTGGCGATATGAAGCCACCTTTAAACATTTACTTTTCTGGGTATCGTCCGGCTGAAGGTTTTGAAGGGTTTGGGATGATGCGTGCGATGGGGAGTCCCTTTATTCTCTTTTCTGACCCAAGACTGGAAGGTGGATCCTTCTATATGGGCTCAGAAGAATTGGAAAATCAAATCACTGCTTTTATTGATCAGCACTTGGACTTGCTCGGCTTTGAGCCAAAAGATATGAATTTCTCTGGCTTGTCCATGGGGACCTTTGGTGCCCTTTACTATGGGGCTCTTTATTCTCCTCATGCGATCTTGGTCGGAAAACCTATTGTCAACCTGGGGGATGTCGCTGCCAACCTGAAATTTAAACGCCCAGATGAGTTTGGAACATCCCTAGACATGATGCAGTTGATCATTGGTCAAGTGTCGCAAGAAGGGATCGGTCAGCTCAATCAACGTTTCTGGGACCGGTTTGACCAGGCAGATTTCAAGGATACGATTTTAGCCCTTGCCTATATGAGGGATGATGACTACGACCAGCAAGCTTATCCAGATATTTTAGAGGCCTTGTATGAATTGCCGGTTCGTATTATCAGTACTAGCCGCGCCGGTCGACACAATGATGCGAGTGGTCCGATCATTGAGTGGTTTGTGACCCAGTACAAAGAAATCATGGAAAGAGACTTTGGAAGAAACCAATGATAAAAATAAAAGAAAATGAAAGCAGACGAATCTACTGGGGCGATACCGTTCTGGCAGATTATCTTTGGGGGTCGACCATTCAAGCGACTGACCAAGGAAGCGTTCAGTTTCAGAACCCCCTCATGCCATCTGGTCAAGTGCTGAAAACTTGGCATTCGCAGACAAATTTTGGCGCAACTCGTCAAATTCCCAGTCTGCCCCTGCTCAAAAGAGAGCAAGATTATGAATTGGTTATCACGATGGAAGCGACTCCTGCTCATACCGTTATGGTAGAAATCGTCTTCAAAGATCGCTTTGGAGAGGTCGTTGGCCGTCGAGTAACCGCAGAAGGTCGCTTGCCGTTTACCTATCCAGATCAAGCATACGCTTATGAAGTACGCTTGCTTAGTGCAGGTTTGCAAGAGTTTACCTTCCACTATTTCACGATTCAACCAATATCGTCTGAGGGAGCAGAAGTTCTCGAATAGACGAACATCACTGCAAAAAAAGAGGATTACATTGGATTACGTTAAATTAAGAAACATCAAAAAAATCTTAAAAGAAGTCAATAGCTGGAAGGATGACATGGCCCGCTTGACGGATCGACAACTACAGGAGAAGACTGTGGAATTTCGGGAACGACTAGCAGAGGGCGAGACCTTGGATGATCTCTTGCCGGAAGCATTTGCGGTTGCGCGGGAAGCTGATAAACGGGTCTTGGGCATGTTTCCTTATGACGTGCAAGTCATGGGAGGAATTGTCCTCCACCAAGGCAATGTCGCTGAAATGAATACCGGTGAAGGAAAGACCTTGACGGCAACTATGCCGGTTTATCTCAATGCCTTAGAGGGCAAAGGGGTCATGGTTATTACGACCAATACCTATCTGGCAACTCGGGATGCAGAAGAGATGGGACAGGTCTACCGCTTTTTGGGCTTGACTGTCGGCGTTCCTTTAAAACAATCTGAAGACGAAGAATTAGATCCAGAAGTCAAACGGGAGATTTACCGGTCAGATGTCATTTACACGACCAATACTAGTCTGGGCTTTGACTATTTAACAGAGAACTTGACGGCTTCGGCAGATGGCCAGTTTTTAGCTGACTTCAATTACGCCATTGTCGATGAGATTGATTCGGTGCTTCTAGATAGTGCCCAGACTCCCTTGATTATTTCTGGTTCTCCTCGGGTTCAGTCCAACCTTTATGGGATTATTGATACCCTGATCCAAACCTTCAAAGAAGGGGAAGACTTCAAGTTTGATGAAGAAAAGAAACGAGTTTGGTTGACTCGAAAAGGAGCTCATGCAGCAGAAGCCTTTCTAGCCATTCCCAACCTCTATGATCCCCAATACCGTGACTTGGTCCGCCATATCAGCCTAGCCCTGCAGGCCAATAAAAACTTTATTAAGGATAAGGATTATGTCATTCATCCCAATGTTGAAGGGCAACCGGAGATTGTCTTACTAGACCAGGCGACGGGTCGCTTGATGGAAATGACGCGCTTGCAAGGAGGACTCCACCAGGCGATTGAAGCTAAAGAGGGCCTCAAGCTGACCCAAGAAACACGGGCCATGGCTTCTATTACTTACCAAAACCTCTTTAAGATGTTTCGGAAGTTGGGTGGCATGACCGGGACTGGGAAGGTCGCTGAGGCAGAGTTTCTTGATACCTATGCCATGTCAGTGATCAAGATCCCAACCAATCGCAAGAAGATCCGCAAGGATTTGCCGGATGAAATCTATCAGACCTTGCCGGAAAAAATCGTGGCTTCCTTGGATTATGTGAAGAAGGTCCACGAAAAGGGCAATCCGATTCTGGTCTTTGCCGGATCGGTTGAAATGTCGATTCTTTATTCGAACCTTCTTTTGCGGGAAGGAATTCCACACAATCTTCTCAATGCCAACAATGCTCCTCGAGAGGCCCAGATCATTAAGGAATCAGGTCGAAAAGGAGCTGTGACGGTTGCGACCTCAATGGCCGGTCGGGGAACCGATATCAAGTTGGGACCAGGAGTCGCTGAGTTAGGTGGCTTGGTGGTTGTTGGGACTGAGCGGATGATGAACCAGCGGATTGACCTTCAAATTCGGGGACGTTCAGGTCGCCAAGGAGATCCCGGTTTGACCAAGTTCTTCGTCTCTTTGGAAGACGATTTGATGAAAAACTGGGGGCCAGACTGGATCCAGGATACCTATCAAGACTATGATGTGGATGAGCGGATTGGTTCAGCCAAAGCTCTGACCAAGCGCAAGTATAGAAACTTGGTGGAACGGGCCCAAAATGCTAGTGAAAGTTCTGGTCAGGCCAGTCGTCGGATGACGTTAGAATTTGCGGAAAGCATGAACATTCAGCGTGCCATCGTCTACGAAGAGCGCGACCGCTTGATCAAACAAGAAGGACGCTTGGATGATATCGTTGAAAAAGTGCTTCGTTCCGTCTTTTCAAGTGTAGCCCATAAAAAAGAATACAAGGAACCGGTAGCTTTTTATCGCTATATGTTAGACAATGTGAGCTACCAAGTGGATCCAGAAAAGGCCCACCAAACCTTCCGTAGCAAGAAAACCAAAGAAAATTTCTTATGGGAGATTGCTAAAAGTGAGTTAGAAGCTAAGTATGAGATCCTAGGCACCGATGAGGTGATCGCCCAATTCCAGCGCATGGCCATCCTAAAAGCTATCGATGAAAACTGGGTTGAGCAGGTAGACTATCTGCAACAATTGCGCATGGCGCTCTCTGGTCAGTACACCAGTCAGAAAAACCCTTTGGTAGAATTTTTCCAAGAGGCCTACCAATCCTTTGAACGAATGAAAGAGGCGGCCAAAGAACAAATGGTCCGCAATCTCTTACTAAGTCGAGTAGAAATCAATAAAAAAGGGGAAATTGTCTTGCATTTCCCATAAAAGAGGACATTATGACAGTATACAATATCAACCTTGGAATCGGTTGGGCCAGCAGTGGTGTTGAGTATGCCCAGGCCTACCGTGCCCAGTTGTTACGCAATATCCATCAACCAGCCAAGTTTGTCTT
The DNA here is from genome assembly GCF_032163505.1 of Streptococcus parasanguinis. Taxonomy (NCBI): domain Bacteria; kingdom Bacillati; phylum Bacillota; class Bacilli; order Lactobacillales; family Streptococcaceae; genus Streptococcus; species Streptococcus parasanguinis. The sequence continues at coordinate 1,872,076 of NZ_CP134147.1, read as the reverse complement.
TATGGATATGATTCTAGCCGATAATATCCAACATTTAACAGAAAATATCGGTTTTAAAAATGATGAAATCATCTGGCTCTATAGCCATTTTACAGATATAAAAATTGCGCCAACGACCTATACCATTGATCAGGTCTTAGCAGGATTTGCCGGAAAACCGACTCGGGAAGAAGTCGATGGTAAGATCAAGCGCTTCTTTTATGAGGACCAGGACAACTTTTTGACCTGCTACCTGCGCGAAGAAAACAGTCCCCATGTCGAACGCTGTGAGTACGTGTCTAGAGGGATTTTAGTGAGAAAGGATTATTTCTCCTATACCCGCTATTGTACCGAGTACTTCATTCCTAAGAACAACCAAGCTAACTTGATTGAGCGCCGCTTTTACAATGAAGACGGGACAGTTGCCTACAGCATGCAGATGGCAGATGGCCGCGAGATCTATCGTTTTCCAGATCGCTACCTAGTTGGTCGCCAAGAATTGATCCGCTACTTTATGCAGACCCTTCAATTGACCAAACAAGATCTGGTGATTTTGGATCGGGAAACCAATATTGGTCAGCCTATCTTTGAAGAAGCGCAAAAAGCCCGCCTGGGTGTGGTCGTCCATGCCGAGCACTTCAGTGCCAATAATGTCGATGATCAGTATATCTTGTGGAACAACTACTACGAGTACCAATTTACCAATGCAGACAAGGTAGACTTCTTTATTGTCGCGACTGACCGCCAAAAAGAAATCTTGGCTGAGCAGTTTGCCAAATACACCAACCATCAGCCGGCTATCTATACCATTCCAGTTGGGAGTCTTGCAAGCTTGCCACAAAACGAAAATCGCACCCCATTTTCTATGATTACCGCCTCTCGTTTGGCGACAGAAAAGCATATTGATTGGTTGGTGCGAGCAGTGGTTCGCGCCAAAAAAGAATTACCAGAACTGTCTTTTGACATCTATGGAAAAGGTGGAGAAGAAGGTAAGCTACGGTCTCTAATCGATGAATTGGGGGCAGCAGACTATATCCATCTCAAAGGGCATGCCAATCTAGAGGAAATTTATAAGAACTATGAAGTTTACCTATCAGCGTCGACCAGTGAAGGTTTTGGGTTGACCTTGATGGAGGCGATTGGTTCGGGTCTACCGATTATCGGTTTTGACGTTCCTTATGGCAATCAGACCTTTGTCACAGAAGGTAAAAATGGCTATCTCATTCCGCCTTCAGCAGATCAAGTGGTCGACCAGATTGCTTCTGCCTTTGCGGAAAAAATGATCCAGCTATACAAAAAAGATGATCTAGCCAGCATGCGTCAAGCATCTTATGCGCGTGCAGAAGACTTTTTGACCAGCCGAGTAGAAGAAGCTTGGGCACAATTGATAGAAGAGGTGACACATGCTGAACGTATTTGATAGTTATTCTCGTGAAAGCCAAGACCTGCTCCACTCCATGAAAGAGTCTGGTTTTGACCATCCGACCGTTGTTTTGGAGCCAAATGGTTTCTTACCAGACGGTGTCGAGTCTCCCTTTATTTATTTCTTAGGACAAGCAAAAGGAGAGAAGCGGGGACGCTACTTTAATGAAGTTCCAGTTCCTGATTTCTGGGAAGTTTCTGGGGATAATAGTTCGGGAAAAGTGACCTACTATGGTCAAGAAAAGGCTCGAATTGTGTACCACGCTGCTTCCTACAAACGCATCGTCGAGCGCTTAGAGTGGTTAGATGACAAGGGACAAGTGGTCATGATTGAGCACTACGACCAATACGGTCGTAAGATTGCCGTAACGACTTGTGGCGATCAGGGACAGTATTTGGTGACTACTTATTTTGAAGGGGATACCGAGCGCTTGACAGAAAATCACCAAACAGGGGATTTGATCTTGACCTTGGACCATCAACCCATGCGGATTTTCAAGAATCGCTTAGATTACTTTGTCTTTTATCTAGAGTATCGTGGTTTTGATCTAGATGGTTTGGTCTACAATACGCTGGCTACCTCCTTTAGCATTAGTCTCCAGCTCGGCAATAAAGGCATCAAAGGACGCGACGTCTTGGTGTGGCAGGAGCCGCTTCACGATAGCCTTCCAGGCAATATGCAGTTGATTCTAAAGAGCCCAGAAATCCGGACCAAGAAGATCTTGATTCCGCAAAACGCGACCTATCATCGCGCTTTGCAGTTGACCTCGCAAGATCAGCATAGCTATTTTGGACCTCTTGGCTACCTGTATGATTTCAAGGTGAAAGACGATATCCGTAAAGACGCCTTTGTTTTGACTAATTCGGATCAGATCGAAGCCTTGACCTACCTAGTAGAGAACTTGCCGAATGTGACCTTCCGTGTGGCAGCTTTGACGGAGATGTCTGCTAGTCTTCTATCTATGGTTCGCTATCGAAATGTGGTCTTGTACCAAAATATCAGTCAAGGGCGGATCAAAGAGTTGCTTAAGGTCTCTAGTATTTATCTGGATATCAACCACTATGCAGAGGTGCAAGGCATTGTTCGTAAGGCCTTCGAACACCAGCAAGTCATCCTTGCCTTTAGCCATACTTTGCATGACCGCCACTTCCTCGCACAAGCCAATATCTTTGATCAAGGAAAAGAAGCAGATATGGTGGCCCGTATCCAGGAAATCTACCAATCTGTGGATAACTACAGAGAAGCCGTCGCGCAACAAATTGCCCAATCAAGTAGCGTTGAGCCAGCTGTTTTCAAAGCTCGCTTGCAAGAAGGGATAGGTGGACACAGTGAGTGATCGTAAGAAAGATTTATTTTACAAAGAAGTAGAGGGACGAATGGAGTCTCTCAAACGCCGTCCTGCCGAAAAAGAAAAGACGACACGTTCTGAAAAGATCAATGTCACTTTTAATGTGATCATTGGTTTGGTGATTTTGTTGGGAGTTATTTTTACCCTCTTCAGAGTGTTAGGAGGATCCTAAGATGGAAATGGTATTTGCAATCGGGATCTCGATCTTATCCCTCGCTCTTGTGGTTCTGATCACCCTGCAGCCTCGCCAACAACAATCGCTCTCAACAGATGCGACCAGTAACCTAGGAAAACCAAGTTACTGGCGCTCTCACCGTGGACTCAAGCTAGCGACCCTTGTTGTTAGTATCGTCTTTCTCGTATCCTTATTTCTTTATATGATGGTCGTACAGGCCTAGTTTCTAATAGAATGGATAAAAAGAAGTTGGTGTTCTCCAACTTCTTTTAGAATGTAATCCATCTGTTTCTTACATAATGCAACCTAAATGATACTTAAAAATTAAAGAGATATCAACTATTAGGCTTACTTAGACATCTATTGAAACTTTCCTTAGGTGAGTACGGACGTCAGCGAACTTCGAGGAAGTTCCATGACTTAGTTTTGGACCTAAGGTTCCAAAACTCCCGAGTGCTAGAAACAAGAATGTTTCTAGCACTTATCTCACGGCGGAAAGTTTCTAAGATGACTTTATCTACAATTTGAAGAGGCTAGGACAAAAGTCCTAGCCTCTCAATTATTTTTGGATTGTCGAGCAAGACGCAGTGGTTGAGTGGGCTCTACTACGCTGATTTCATCAGCTTTTACAGCCCTACTCAACTGTGCGGAGGTGGGACGACGAAATCGAATTCTAACGAATTACCGATTTCTGTCCAACTCTCTTTTTTATCCTGCTTCCTTCTCTTTTATGGTATACTGAAAGCGACAACATGATTGGAGCTCCCGATGAAAAAGATCCCCTTAGTATTTTCAGGCTGTCTGTTAGGACTGGTTGGCGCTGGCAACCTTCTTGCAGACTCGCTACCCTTCCTTGCCCACGCCTTTAGTCTGACAGGTTTGTTCTTCTGGTTTTTCTTTGTCGTTTATCATGCGATTCGCTGGCAAGAAACCAAGATAGAACTCCAACAACCAGCCCTTTTATCTGGGATGGCGACTTTTCCCATGGCAGGGATGATTCTATCCACCTATCTTTTGCGCCTCTTTCCCGCCTTTGGAGGTCTATCACAGTTGGTCTGGTGGTCTGCCTTTCTCTTGGATCTGGGCTTAATTCTCTATTTTACCAAGACCCATGTCCTAGCGCGACCAAGAGCCAATGCGACTCCCAGTTGGACCGTTCTCTATGTGGGCATTGCAGTAGCGGCCTTGACTTATCCCGTTGTGGGAATCAGGGAGATTGCTTATCTCGCTCTAGTGATTGGTTTTGGTTTGACCTTTCTTCTTTATCCCCTTATCTATCATGATTTGAAGCAGTCGCCCTTACCCATTCATCTGTTGGGCCAAGAAGGCATCTATTGCGCTCCATTTTCCCTTCTTTTAGCAGCTCTGGTTCGTGTGGGTGGAGCAAGCCTGCCTACCTGGTTCTTACTAATCATGGTGGTGGCCTCGCAAGGTTTTTATTTCTTTGTTTTGACGCGCCTACCGAGAATGATAAAAGAAGGTTTTCAACCTGCTTTTTCAGCCCTGACCTTTCCAACAGTTATCACAGCGACCTCTTTGAAAATGGCCCAATGCTTGTTGCAACTGCCTTTCTTGACAGTTCTTGTATGGATGGAAACTTTTCTTTGTCTCTTGATTCTAGTCGCTGTCTTAGGTGGTTATGTGGCCTATCTCAGAGAGTAGGAAGGCATCCTTTTTCATTGAAACCTTGTCACGATTATGGTAAGATGCACTATACGATTTGTCAGACTTTATAGGAAAGGTATCTATGAAATTCATCAAAGGAAAGCTCTCACTGCTTTATCCCCTCTTTCTGCTCTTGTTTTATTTTTATGTTCGGCCTCAATTTCGCCCCTTGGCCCAGTATGTCTCCAATAGTGTAGCAAGCGCCAATAGCTATTATTGGACCTTATTTGGCCTAGAAGGCCTCTATGCAGTCTTTACAGGATTTTTGGTCTATCGTTTTTCTAAAAAAGCGCAGTTTAAGCTGGGGAAAAACCCTCTTCAAGCTCTGATAGAAGCCGTTTTTGCGGCCTGTTTGGTTTACTGGTTGGACTACTTCATCAGTGGTTTTGTCCAAGGACGGGCAGCCGTTTTGAGTCTATTTCCTCGGGAAATTAGCCCCACAGGAGTGCTTATCCTAGTGATCGCAATGGTCGTCATCCGGCCGGTGACAGAAGAGCTGATCTTTCGTGGAGCCTTGGTAAATGCCTACTTCAAAGGTTGGAAACTCTATGCAGAGATTTGGCTTCCAGCCCTCATCTACAGTGGCTTACATTTTCTCCACAATCCCTTTTCGCTAGGAGCTTCTATCATCTATCTCCTGCCGAGTGTGATTTTTGGGATCCTGTATTATCGGAGTCAGACGCTCCTTGCTCCTATTTTGGCTCATATCTTGCTCAATCTCTACTACACCTTGCCTTTACTTTTATCTGTATTTAAGTAGCAACCGATTTCCTGAGTGAGATTGGTTTTTTTTGAAAATATGGTATAATAGAATAAATTTAAAAGAGGGAGTTGAGGTTTGAAAAAAAGCTACCGCGTCAAACGTGACAAAGATTTTAATGCTATTTTTAAAAGTGGTCAAAATGTTGCCAATCGGAAATTCGTTGTTTACCGCTTGCGCAAAGACCAACCGCATTTTCGAGTCGGCCTGTCTGTTAGTAAGAAACTGGGAAATGCTGTGACCAGAAATCGCATCAAACGTTTGATTCGCCATGTTTTGATCAAACACCAAGCCTTCCTTACGACCGATGATTTTGTTGTCATTGCTCGTAAAGGAGTGGAGGAGCTCGACTTTCATCAAGTAGAGAAAAATCTTGTACATGTCTTAAAATTAGCGCATGTCTACCAAGAAAGGGAATAATGTGAAAAAGAAACTGAAGTTAACTGGATTATTAGGAGCGGCCTTATTGGTCTTGACAGCTTGTGGAACCTCTCAAGTGACAGCTCAGTCGACAGGTGGTTGGGAACGCTTCGTCTACTTCTTTGCAGAAGCCATCCGCTTCTTGTCCTTTGGCGGAAGTATCGGTGTAGGGATTATCGTCTTTACCATTGTCATCCGGACGGTCCTCTTGCCTCTCTTCCAATATCAAATGAATTCAACCCGCAAAATGCAGGAAATTCAACCCCTCCTCAAGGAATTGCAAGCTAAGTATCCTGGGAAGGATCTTGATAGCCGGACCAAGCTTTCCGAAGAGATGCGGGCCCTATACAAGGAAAAAGGTGTCAAAACGTCTTCAGCCTTCCTTCCTCTCTTGATCCAGATGCCGGTCTTGATGGCCTTGTTCCAAGCGCTGAGCCGTGTCGAATTCCTTAAAGTCGGTCACTTCCTCTGGTTGGACCTTGGTGCGATCGACCCGACTTATATCTTGCCGGTTCTTGCAGCACTCTTCACATTTTTCAGCAGTTGGTTGACCAATAAAGCCATGCCAGAGCGCAATGGTAGTGCGACAACCATGATGTATGTGATGCCTGTGATGATCTTCTTCTTTGCCTTGTTCTCAGCCAGCGGGGTCGCACTATACTGGGTGACTTCCAATGCTTACCAAGTCGGGCAAACCTATCTCTTGAACAACCCCTTCAAGATTATCGCAGAGCGTGAAGCAAAAGAGCAAGCTTCACGAGACATGGAAAAACAAAAACGTCGTGCCCTAAACAAAGCACAGAAAAAGAAAAAATAAGAAAGAGGTGGACATATGGTCCTATATACTGGAGCAACTGTTGAAGAAGCGATTCAAAAAGGTCTGAACGATTTAGATATTCCCCGTATGAAGGCGCATATTACGGTTGTAGCGCGTGAAAAGAAAGGTTTTCTTGGCTTGTTTGGTAAAAAACCAGCTCAAGTTGAGATTGAGCCCATTGCAGAAACAACTGTTGTAAAAGCCAATCAAAAAGCTGTCAAAGGTGTCCCAGATGAGATCAATGCGCAAAATGAACCGGTTAAGACTGTGAGCGAAGCAACGGTCGATCTCGGACGTGTCGTTGCAGCGATCAAAAAGGTCGAAGAAGAAGGAGAAGTTGTCTCTGAAGAAATCAAGACCGAAATCCTGAAACATGACAAAGAAGCAGATACCGTTCTTGAAGAAAAAGGGCATGAACATATCCTTGAAAAAGTCAAAGAACCAGCGACAAAAGAATCAAGCGAATCTGATTTCTCAAACCTTGGTATCGAGGTAGAGGAAAACTACAACATCGAAGAAGTCGTAGATGATGTGACAGCCTATGTTCAAACAGTGGTCGATGAAATGGATGTGGATGCGACCATCTCAAGCAGTCACAACCGCCGTACGGTCAATATGCAAATTGATACCAATGAGCCAGGACGTGTCATTGGTTACCACGGAAAAGTCTTGAAGGCTCTTCAACTTTTGGCGCAAAATTACCTCTATAACCGCTACTCAAAGAATTTTTACATTACCATTAATGTGAATGACTATGTAGAACACCGGGCAGAAGTTCTTCAAAGCTATGCTCAGAAGTTGGCAACACGTGCCCTCGAAGATGGGCAAGCCCAACAGACAGATCCGATGTCAAACAGTGAACGCAAAATCATTCACCGGATCGTCTCTAAGATGGAAGGAGTCACTAGCTACTCTGAAGGGGAAGAACCAAACCGTTACGTGGTGGTAGACATCGAAGGATAATCTAGCTATTATTTCCCATAAGGGAGAGACGGGATTGAGCCGATCTCTCTTTTTTAGGTTTAGAAAGGAAGCAAATGGCATTTGCAGCGATTCGAGAGTTTTTAAAGCTTCAAGGAATCCACTACCAGGCCCCAGCAAAGGCTGGGGTGCTAGCCTCAGAGATGGAGCAGTATCGTGCCCTAGCTCAAGCAGCTCGTAAGGAATTCACCGATTTAGTCTCAGCCTTTCAGCAGCGCCACCCTTACTTAGAGCAGGATCGGACTAGCCAATGGATGAACCAGGCCCAGGTCTTACGGCCTCATTTTTGGGCCTATCTAAAAGGAGAAGGGACGATGGCAGAGCCTATGTTTGCCTTGAGGCTCTATGGAGATGCAGTTGATTTTGGAGTTTCCTTAGAGGTGAGTTTTATCGAGCGAAAAAAAGATGAGCAGAGCCTTCAAAAGCAACACAAGGTTCTCACCCTTCCAATCTCTCAGCCAGTTTATTATTTCGCCCAGAAAAATGGAGAGAGTCAAAGGGTAGAAGGAACAGAAAAGAATCGCCATGATCTGTTACAAGCAGTAGCAGAAGGGGCGGTTCGTAAGGTCCTCGTCAAATACGATGTTTCTCTAGTTGAGGAGAGGTCCCTAGAGAATATCCTGGATCAGTTGCAAGAGGCGCTGGTGGCTCTGGAACCCTATTACTTGGCAACCCGTCAGGTGTAGAAAGGTGTTCTCCGACCTGTATTTGCAACAATTTTGCCATAGCTATTGACAAATAGAGTCGAATCCGATAGAATAGTAAAGTATGTTTAGTAACTGATCACAACTAGCCGGCTAAACGAATACAAAATCTATGAGGAGGTATTCATCGTGAAACGTACTTATCAACCAAGTAAACTTCGTCGTGCGCGCAAACATGGTTTCCGTCACCGTATGGCAACTAAAAATGGTCGTCGCGTATTGGCAGCTCGTCGTCGTAAAGGACGCAAAGTTTTGGCTGCCTAATTCAGATAAAAACCTAAAAACCAGTAGAAACTCGAGACTACTGGTTTTTGTTTTGTCCGAAAGTGAATTTAGAGGCGCTTTCTGCTATAATAGAAAGAAGAAAAACTCGGAAGAAAAGGAAGATCATGCAGATTTTTGATACCCACACCCATCTCAATGTGGAAGAATTCGCAGGAAAAGAACAAGAAGAGCTCGACTTGGCCAAGGAAATGGGTGTTGTAGCCCACAATATCGTTGGTTTTGACAAACCGACGATTGAGCGAGGAATAGCCTTGGCAGACCAGCACCCAGAACTCTATCTCACGCTTGGTTGGCACCCCACTGAGGCAGGCGATTATAGTCCTGAAGTGGAGGCCTATTTACTTGAACAGCTAAAACATCCCAAAGTCGTCGCACTCGGAGAAATCGGTCTCGATTACCACTGGATGACAGCGCCAAAAGATGTTCAAGAAAAGGTTTTTCGTCGTCAGATTCAATTGTCTAAGGACTTGGACCTCCCCTTTGTGGTGCATACACGCGATGCTTTAGAAGATACTTATGCCATCATCAAGAGTGAAGGAGTTGGTTCTCGCGGTGGGATCATGCATTCTTTCTCAGGAAGTTTAGAAGAAGCGAAACGCTTCATGGATTTGGGAATGATGATTTCCTTTTCTGGAGTGGTGACCTTTAAGAAAGCCACAGATGTCCAAGAAGCGGCAGCTGGCCTTCCGTTAGACAAGATCTTGGTTGAAACAGATGCTCCTTATCTAGCACCAGTTCCCAAACGTGGTCGGGAAAATAAAACAGCCTACACTCGTTATGTGGTAGATTTTATTGCAGAACTACGTGGCTTAACAACAAAAGAAGTGGCTCAGGCAACCTATGACAATGCAAGAAAGGTATTTGGCCTTGACTGAGAAAAGAAAAATACCAGAAGTGATTGTCGTGGAGGGCAAGGACGACACAGCCAATCTCCGTCGTTTTTATGAGGTGGATACCTATGAAACACGAGGCTCTGCGATCGATCAGGATGACTTGGAACGAATTGCTACCTTGCAAGAGTTGCGTGGAGTCATTGTCTTTACCGATCCAGACTATAATGGTGAGCGAATTCGCAAGATCATTATGCAAGAGGTGCCCCAGGCCAAACATGCCTTTTTAAATCGTGGTGAAGCAGTCCCCAAATCCAAGACCAAGGGGCGTTCTCTTGGAGTAGAACATGCCAGCTTTGAAGACTTAGAAAAAGCCCTAGCTGGACTGGTCGGGTCTTACGAAGATGAAAATTTCTTTGATATCACAAAGACTGACTTGATGCGGCTTGGCCTGTTGATGGGAAGCGATAGTCGCAAACGGCGGGAATATCTAGGCGAAGCCTTGCGCATCGGCTACTGCAATGGCAAGCAATTGATCAAACGCTTGGAATTGTTTGGAATTTGTTTGGCTGAAGTTGAAGAGGCGATGGCTAGTTATTAAGACGGAAGTAGAGGGGATCCTTTACCCTTAAACTGATTAGAAAAGAGAAAAAATGAGAATTGCAGATTATAGCGTGACCAAGGCAGTGCTGGAGCGTCACGGCTTTACCTTTAAAAAATCCTTCGGTCAGAACTTCTTGACCGATACCAACATCCTTCAAAAAATTGTGGATACGGCAGAGATTGATAAGCAGGTCAATGTCATCGAAATCGGTCCTGGAATTGGAGCCCTCACTGAGTTCTTGGCGGAAAATGCGGCAGAGGTCATGGCCTTTGAGATTGATGACCGCTTGGTTCCCATTTTGGCGGATACCTTGCGTGATTTTGATAATGTCACGGTTGTCAACCAAGACATCCTCAAGGTAGACCTCAACCAGTACATCGCAGAGTTTAAAAACCCAGACCTTCCGATTAAGGTAGTGGCTAACCTTCCTTACTACATTACGACTCCCATCCTCATGCACTTGATCGAATCCAAGATTCCTTTCCAAGAATTTGTGGTCATGATGCAAAAAGAGGTGGCAGACCGCATCTCAGCTGAGCCCAACACCAAAGCTTATGGTTCGTTATCCATTGCTGTCCAATACTATATGACTGCTAAGGTAGCCTTTATTGTACCTCGCACCGTCTTTGTGCCAGCACCAAACGTCGACTCTGCCATTTTGAAGATGGTCCGTCGCGAAGAACCAGCAGTAGCCGTCAAGGATGAAGATTTCTTCTTCTCTGTCAGCAAGGCTAGCTTTGTCCACCGCCGCAAAACACTTTGGAACAACTTGACTAGTCGCTTCGGCAAGACCGAAGAAATCAAAGCCAAGCTGGAAGCAGGAATCCAAACTGCAGGCCTGCAACCTTCTGTACGAGGAGAAGCTCTTAGCCTAGAAGACTTCGCTCGCCTAGCAGATGGCCTTCTAGAAGCAGGAATAAAATAACAGAAAAGACATGAGCTTCGTAGCTCATGTCTTGTTTGTTCATGAGCTTCATAGCTCATGTCTTGTTTGTTCATGAGCTTCATAGCTCATGTCTTGTTTGTTGAAGAAGGAAAGGACGGGATTTGAACCCGCGCGTGAATAAAATCCACTTGCCGGATTTCGAGTCCGGTGCCGTACCGAGCTGGGCCACCTTTCCAAGATGCGGAGAAAGGGATTTGAACCCTCACGCCCGAAGGGGCACATGCGCCTGAAGCATGCGTGTCTGCCGTTCCACCACCTCCGCATAGTTCTATTATACACTTTTTAGGAAAAATGCCAAGGAAAAAAAGGAAGGTGCCCTTTCCCGAATTCTGCTAAAAGACAAGTCATAACAGATACTCCGTCTTCTGTTTCTATCCATTTAAAAAACGAACCTATTCGTTTCTAAAAGCGTCCGGAGAGGTTCACTTTTCGTTTTTTCTTATCAAGCAATCCAGCCTTATTTCTCATTTTTTGGTATAATAGGAGTATTAATCTCAAAGGAGTGCGATTTGCAAGGAACAATCGTCAAGGCCTTGGCTGGCTTTTACTACGTGGAGTCAGACGGTCACATTTACCAGACACGGGCTCGTGGAAATTTTAGAAAAAAAGGACAGACTCCTTATGTGGGGGATCAGGTGGAGTTCTCTGCTGAAGAGAATTCAGAAGGCTACATTTTGAGCATTGCCCCTCGTAAAAATAGCCTCGTACGCCCTCCTATTGTCAATATTGATCAGGCAGTAGTGATTATGTCAGCTAAGGAGCCAGATTTCAACGCCAATCTTTTAGACCGTTTTCTGGTTCTTTTGGAGCATAAGGGGATTCATCCCATTGTCTATATTTCAAAACTGGACTTGTTAGAAGATATGGAAGACATCCACTACTACCAAGGAATCTATCAGGCAATTGGCTATGATTTTGTCTTGTCAATTGAGGAACTCTTGCCCCTTTTGACCAATCAAACCACGGTCTTTATGGGACAGACCGGTGTAGGAAAATCGACCTTGCTCAATAAAATCGCTCCGGATTTGGAGCTTGAAACGGGTGAGATTTCAGATAGTCTGGGGCGCGGTCGACACACGACCCGAGCTGTCAGCTTTTACCATTTAAATGGAGGAAAGATCGCAGATACGCCGGGCTTCTCCTCCCTCGATTATGAAGTGACGACCAGTGAAGACTTAAATCAAGCCTTCCCGGAGATCGCCGATGTGAGCCACTCTTGTAAATTTCGTACCTGTACCCACACGCATGAGCCAGCTTGTGCGGTGAAACCAGCCGTTGAAAGAGAGGAAATTGCACCTTTCCGTTATGAGGATTACTTGCAATTTCTAAGTGAGATTGAAAACCGTCGCGAAACCTATAAAAAAGTTTCGAAAAAAATGCCAAAATAGGAGACACTACAACGATGAAAACAATGAAAATTGCACCCTCAATTTTGAGTGCCGATTATGCCAATTTTGAAAGTGAATTGAAACGCTTAGAAGCAGCTGGAGCTGACTATGCCCATATCGATGTCATGGATGGCCATTTTGTACCAAATATCAGCTTTGGAGCTGGTGTCGTAGAGAGCATGCGTCCACATAGCAAGTTGGTCTTTGATTGCCACTTGATGGTCACCAATCCTGAACACCATATCGAAGAATTTGCCCGTGCAGGTGCTGATATCATCAGCATCCACGTAGAAGCTACTCCCCATATTCACGGAGCTCTTCAAAAAATTCGTCAAGCAGGTGTGAAGGCTAGTGTCGTGATCAACCCAGGGACTCCTGTAGACAGTATCAAACATGTCTTGAACTTGGTGGACCAAGTCTTGGTCATGACCGTTAATCCAGGATTCGGTGGTCAAGCCTTCTTGCCTGAAACCATGGACAAGGTGCGCGAATTAGCCGCTCTTCGTGAAGAAAAAGGCTTAGACTTTGATATCGAAGTGGATGGCGGAATTGATGCTCAAAGTATTTCCCAAGCAAAAGAAGCAGGGGCCAATGTCTTTGTAGCAGGCTCTTATGTCTTTAATGGAGATGTTAATGAGCGCGTTCAAACGCTCCGAGATGCTGTAAATGGGTAACATCGCAATACTGGCAGGAGGTGACAGCACGCTCTTGCCGAGAGATCATGACGTTTATGTAGGCGTTGATGGTGGCTGTTTGAAGCTACTGGAACAAGGTTTGCCTTTAGATATAGCTGTGGGGGATTTCGATTCCGTCTCTGAGACCGATTTGCGCCAGATCCGAACCCAAGCCAAGCAGGTTGTTCAATCCGTCCCTGAAAAGAACGATACGGATTTGGAATTGGCTTTGAAAGTGGCTTTTAAGGCCTATCCAGCTGCTGCTGTCACAGTTTATGGTGCCTTTGGCGGTCGTTTGGATCACTTCTTGTCCAATATCTTTTTGCCGACCGATCCAGACCTAGCTCCCTACATGGAGCAAATCCAATTAGTCGACGGTCAAAATCGCTTGATCTACAGATCAGCCGGCTGCCATGAGATTCAGCCAGATCCAGCCATGTCCTATGTTGGTTTTATGCCTGTCGGACAAGGTCGCTTAGAGATCACAGGAGCCAAGTATCCGCTCCATCAGGAGAATTATTTTTTGAAGGCCATGTATGGCTCCAATGAATTTTTGGATCAACCGATTCAAGTGAGTCTTGACCGTGGCTATCTTGTCATTGTTTATAGTAAAGACAGAGGTTAATATGAATATCATTCTGCTTCTGATTGGCCTGCTCAATCTGGGCCTCCTCATCTATCTCTTGCAACGGTCAGATGATACAAGACCGGCTTTACGAGAGATGCTGGAAGACCATGAGGATCATTTGACAGACCAGTTGGATTATCGTTTTGAAAAAGAAAGACAAGCCAGCCAGATTGCCAATCAGCAGTTAGAGATCGCCCTGACAGATCGCTTAACCGAGATGAGAGTGGAGATCCACCAGCAGACGACGGCTCTGCGCGCTGAGATGAATGAGCATTTTACTAAAAATCGGGACAAAACAGATGAGCGCATGCGCCAGATCCAAGAGTCCAATGAAGTGCGGCTAGAACAGATGCGCCAAACGGTAGAAGAAAAATTGGAGAAAACCTTGCAGCACCGCTTGCAGACCTCCTTTGAGACGGTTTCAAAACAATTGGAGTCGGTCAACAAAGGGTTGGGAGAAATGCAGACAGTGGCGCGGGATGTCGGAACTCTTAATAAAGTTCTCTCCAATACTAAGACGCGTGGGATTATGGGCGAATTGCAGCTGGGTCAAATCATTGAAGATATCTTGACCCCAGCCCAGTATGAGCGGGAGTTTGTCACCGTTCCCCAATCTAGTGAGCGCGTGGAGTATGCTATTAAGCTTCCAGGACAAGGAGAGGAGCCAGTCTATCTGCCGATTGACTCTAAATTCCCACTGGAAGACTACTATCGTCTGGAAGAAGCTTATGAATCAGGAGAGAAAGAGGAGATCGAGCGTTACCGCAAGGCCCTTCTTGCTAGTATCAAGCGTTTTGCTAAGGATATCCAACAAAAATACCTCTTTCCACCAGCGACAACGAATTTCGGAATTCTCTTTTTGCCAACCGAAGGCCTCTATTCCGAAGTGGTTCGCAATCCAGAATTCTTCGATCGCTTGCGTCGGGACGAACAAATTTTAGTGGCTGGGCCAAGTACCTTATCAGCCCTCTTGAACTCCTTGTCTGTTGGCTTTAAAACGCTCAACATCCAAAAGAGTGCAGATGACATTAGCAAGGTGTTGGGATCGGTCAAATCAGAATTCCATAAGTTTGGAGGGATTCTGGCCAAGACTCAGCGCCATTTAAAGAATGCTTCCAATAATATTGATGATTTGCTAACCAGACGGACCAGTGCCATTGAGCGGACACTCCGCCAAATCGAAAGCGATGAGGACCTGCTGGGACTAGATGTATATATAGAAGATGGAGAAGATGATGGTCAAAATTAACCAAATGAAAAAAGATGAATTGTTCGAAGGATTCTATTTGATCAAGTCAGCAGAAGTGCGTCAAACGCGGGCCGGGAAAAACTACCTCGCCTTTGTCTTCCAGGATGAGACCGGTACAATCGAAGGTAAACTATGGGATGCCCAACCTCACAATGTAGAGAGTTTTATGGCTGGGCGCGTGGTCCATATGTCTGGACGTCGAGAAGTTTACAATAATACTCCGCAAGTCAACCAATTAAACATGCGCTTGCCCCAAGCAGGAGAGCCCAACAATCCAGCAGACTTTAAGGAAAAACCACCAGTAGATCCCAAGGAATTGCATGAATACCTGTCAAACATGATTTTCAAAATTGAAAATCCAGTCTGGCAACGGATTGTCCGGGCCCTCTATGGGAAATATGAGAAAGAGTTTTATAGTTATCCAGCTGCTAAGACCAACCACCATGCCTTTGAAGCAGGTCTTGCTTATCATACGGCAACCATGGTCCGCTTGGCAGATAGTATCGGCGATATCTATCCTCAGTTGAATAAGAGCTTGCTCTTTGCAGGGATTATGTTACACGATTTGGCCAAAGTGATCGAGTTGACGGGGCCTGAAAATACAGAATACACTGTTCGGGGCAACCTCATCGGCCACATTGCACTGATCGATGAAGAAATCACCAAGGTCTTGCAAGAGTTGAAGATTGATGACCAAAAAGAAGAAGTCATCGTCCTTCGCCATGTGATCTTGAGTCACCATGGCTTGCTCGAATACGGTAGTCCTGTTCGTCCAAAGATCATGGAAGCAGAGATTATTCATATGATCGATAATTTGGATGCGGAAATGATGATGATGACAACAGCACTTGGCTTAATTGGTCCTGGCGAAATGACCAATAAAATCTTTGCTATGGAAAATCGTTCCTTCTATAAACCGAATCTCGACTAGTAAAAACAGGGATAAATACGGGAATGATTCTGCCAAAAATAAAATAATCAGGAAAAAACGGCCTTCTGTAAATCAGAATGTTCGTTTTTTTCGCTTCTTATGGTATAATGATAGAAAAAACTACATGGTGAGAAAATGAAATTAAGAAGAAGTGAACGGATGGTCGTAATTTCTAATTACTTGATCAACCATCCCTATGAATTGACTAGCCTCAATACGTTTGCGGAAAAGTATGAGTCTGCCAAGTCTTCCATCTCAGAAGATATCGTGATCATTAAGCGTGCGTTTGAAGAGATGGAAATCGGAAATATTGAGACCATTACAGGAGCTGGTGGAGGTGTTATCTTTACACCGTCTATCTCAGATCAAGAATCCAAAGAAATCGTCGAAGATCTTTGCAAGCAACTGTCTGAAAGTGATCGTATCCTTCCTGGTGGCTACATTTACCTGTCTGATCTTTTGAGCAATCCAAAGATTTTGAATCGGATCGGCCGCATCATTGCCAAAGCCTTTCGAGATAAGAAAATTGATGCTGTCATGACCGTAGCGACCAAGGGAGTTCCTTTAGCGAATGCAGTGGCCAATGTCTTGAATGTTCCATTTGTCATTGTCCGTCGTGATTTGAAAATCACAGAAGGGTCAACCGTTAGTGTCAACTATGTTTCAGGCTCAAGTGGGGATCGCATTGAGAAAATGTTCCTTTCAAAACGGAGCCTAAAAGCAGGAAGCAGGGTCTTGATTGTCGATGACTTCCTTAAAGGTGGCGGAACGATTAACGGGATGGTCAGTCTCTTGGCTGAATTCGATTCTGAATTAGCAGGGGTAGCTGTCTTTGCGGATAATGCTGCAACCGACCGTGAATTCTTTGAACACAAATCCTTATTGCGCGTGACCAACATCGATGTAAAAGAAAATAAATTGAGTGTCGAAGTTGGGAATATCTTTGATTAAGAGCAACAAAGGAGGATCAAAAAGTGAAAAGAATTTTAGATCGATTTGATAATAGTCCTTTGTGGATTCGCTTGGTGACAGTTCTGTCTCTATCCTTTATTTTGGTAGCTGGTTTGTATACCGTTAAAAAGAATACAGCTGCCCAGGTAACGACAGAAATTCAACCTGCTAAAAAAACAGGTTCCCTTCCAGTGAAAAAGGAAACAAAGGAAGAAAAAGAAAAGAAGGAAGAAAAGAAAAATACAGAAGCTGCTGAAAAAGCAGTCGTTCAAATGGAAACAACTCCAAGTCAAGATTCTGTGAACGCTGCCCAAGCTGCTGTGAAGAAAGTCAAAGATGCGACTCAAAAGCAATCGCTTGAGGCCCGTATCCAATACATCGCTAACTATTATGGACTGACCTATGAGAGCGACACAGCGGCAACACAGCAGACTCAAACAGACGCTAATGCCAACACGAACGCGAACGCAAATACTAATGCCAATGCCAATGCTGGAGTAGCTGGAGCCAATGCGACAGTTCAACCACAACAGCAACAGCAGTATGCTCCGGCCGCAGATGCAGGGGCAGAAGAACCTGCTGAAGCTGGTCAATAATGAACTTTTTCGACTTCTTTAAAAAATAAAAAAACATCTTGCAATCAAAGTGCCGTCATGTTATAATAATAGACGGTACTTTTTACTTTTGGTCTCTCAAGAGTGTACAGGGACGTGCTGACAAATGTTGCAAAAGTACACACAGATGGTAGCTGTCACCAAGTGTACCATCACCAAAAATAAAAAATTTCACAGGAGAATGTAGATGCCTACAATTAACCAATTGGTTCGCAAACCGCGTAAATCAAAAGTAGAAAAATCTAAATCACCAGCTTTGAACGTTGGTTACAACAGTCATAAAAAAGTTCAAACAAACGTTTCTTCACCACAAAAACGTGGTGTTGCAACTCGTGTTGGAACAATGACACCTAAAAAACCTAACTCTGCCCTTCGTAAATTTGCCCGTGTACGTTTGAGCAACTTGATCGAAGTAACTGCTTATATCCCAGGTATCGGACACAACTTGCAAGAACACAGCGTGGTTCTTCTTCGTGGTGGACGTGTAAAAGACCTTCCAGGGGTACGTTACCATATCGTCCGTGGAGCACTTGATACTGCAGGTGTAAACGATCGTAAACAAGGCCGTTCTAAATACGGTACTAAAAAACCAAAAGCATAAGGAAAGGGGATAAAGAAAAATGAGTCGTAAAAACCGTGCGCCTAAACGCGATGTATTGCCAGATCCGCTTTACAATTCACAATTAGTTACTCGTCTTATCAACCGCGTTATGCTTGATGGTAAACGTGGTACAGCTGCTTCAATCGTTTACGGAGCTTTCGAACAAATTAAAGAAGCTACTGGAAACGACGCTCTTGAAGTATTCGAAACAGCTATGGAAAACATCATGCCTGTACTTGAAGTACGTGCTCGCCGTGTCGGTGGTTCTAACTACCAAGTCCCAGTTGAAGTTCGTCCAGAACGTCGTACAACACTTGGACTTCGTTGGTTGGTAACAATCGCTCGTCAACGTGGTGAACACACAATGGTTGATCGTCTTGCAAAAGAAATCTTGGATGCAGCGAACAACACTGGTGCAGCTGTTAAGAAACGTGAAGATACTCACCGTATGGCTGAAGCTAACCGTGCATTCGCACACTTCCGCTGGTAAGATCAAGATACTAAGGGCGTTAAAAAAGCGATTGAAAATTAGGAAGCTTGACGAAGAATCAAAGATTCTAGGTAAGCTTATCTATTTTCCAAGCTTTTAGCCCGGGTTCAATTATGATACTAAGAGCGGCAAAGGCCCAAGGCAAAAATAGGAAACTGATGCAGTGTTCGATGAACACAAAGCAGTTTATCTTTTTTGCACCGGGCCTCGCTCGGGTTCAAATCAGTTAACTTGAGCTTTTAGCCCGAGTTCAATTAAGCTTCGTCAGCTCTTGAACCCAATTCAACTCTTCTTACAAGTTGGAACCAAAACTTAGCATGAAAACACTGAAAACGGGTAGGTCCTGCCTATCCGTTTTTATTAAATCATGTTATAATAGAATATAGAAATAAAAAATATAGGAGAAACAAACCTCATGGCACGCGAATTTTCACTTGAAAAAACTCGTAATATCGGTATCATGGCTCACGTCGATGCTGGTAAAACAACTACAACTGAGCGTATCCTTTACTACACTGGTAAGATTCATAAAATCGGTGAAACTCACGAAGGTGCGTCACAAATGGACTGGATGGAGCAAGAGCAAGAACGTGGTATCACCATCACATCTGCCGCTACAACAGCTCAATGGAAAGACACTCGTGTAAACATCATCGACACACCAGGACACGTGGACTTCACTATCGAAGTTCAACGTTCACTCCGCGTTTTGGACGGTGCTGTAACCGTTCTTGACTCACAATCAGGTGTTGAGCCTCAAACTGAAACAGTTTGGCGTCAAGCAACTGAATACGGAGTTCCACGTATCGTATTCGCTAACAAGATGGATAAAATCGGTGCTGACTTCCTTTACTCAGTAAGCACACTTCATGACCGTCTTCAAGCAAACGCTCACCCAATTCAATTGCCAATCGGTGCTGAAGATGACTTCCGCGGAATCATTGACTTGATCAAGATGAAAGCTGAAATCTATACTAACGACCTTGGTACAGATATCCTTGAAGAAGATATTCCAGCTGAATACCTTGAACAAGCTCAAGAATACCGTGAAAAATTGGTTGAAGCAGTTGCTGAAACTGATGAAGACTTGATGATGAAATACCTTGAAGGGGAAGAAATCACTAACGAAGAATTGAAAGCTGGTATCCGTAAAGCTACAATCAACGTTGAATTCTACCCAGTACTTTGTGGTTCTGCCTTCAAGAACAAAGGGGTTCAATTGATGTTGGATGCAGTCCTTGACTACCTTCCAAGCCCACTTGATATCCCTGCAATCAAGGGTGTAAACCCAGATACAGACGAAGAAGAAGAACGTCCAGCATCTGATGAAGAGCCATTTGCAGCTCTTGCCTTCAAGATCATGACTGACCCATTCGTAGGTCGTTTGACATTCTTCCGTGTTTACTCAGGTGTCTTGAACTCAGGTTCATACGTATTGAACACTTCTAAAGGTAAACGTGAACGTATCGGACGTATCCTTCAAATGCACGCCAACACTCGTAAAGAAATCGAAACAGTTTACTCTGGAGATATCGCTGCTGCTGTTGGTTTGAAAGATACTACAACTGGTGACTCATTGACAGATGAAAAAGCAAAAATCATCCTTGAATCAATCGAAGTTCCAGAACCAGTTATCCAATTGATGGTTGAGCCTAAATCTAAAGCAGACCAAGACAAGATGGGTATCGCCCTTCAAAAATTGGCTGAAGAAGATCCAACATTCCGCGTTGAAACAAACCCTGAAACTGGTGAAACAGTTATCTCTGGTATGGGTGAGTTGCACTTGGATGTCCTTGTTGACCGTATGAAACGTGAATTCAAGGTTGAAGCTAACGTTGGTGCTCCTCAAGTATCTTACCGTGAAACATTCCGCGCTTCTACACAAGCACGTGGATTCTTCAAACGTCAATCTGGTGGTAAAGGTCAGTTTGGTGATGTTTGGATCGAATTTACTCCAAACGAAGAAGGTAAAGGATTCGAGTTCGAAAATGCGATCGTCGGTGGTGTGGTTCCACGTGAATTCATCCCTGCAGTAGAAAAAGGACTTCAAGAATCTATGGCGAACGGTGTTCTTGCTGGTTACCCAATGGTTGACGTGAAAGCTAAGCTTTACGATGGTTCATACCACGATGTCGACTCATCTGAAACTGCCTTCAAGATCGCTGCATCTCTTGCACTTAAAGAAGCTGCTAAGACTGCACAACCAGCTATCCTTGAACCAATGATGCTTGTAACCATCACAGTTCCTGAAGAAAACCTTGGGGATGTTATGGGTCACGTAACTGCTCGTCGTGGACGTGTAGATGGTATGGAAGCACACGGTGCAAGCCAAATCGTTCGTGCATATGTACCACTTGCTGAAATGTTCGGTTACGCTACTGTCCTTCGTTCTGCAACTCAAGGACGTGGTACCTTCATGATGGTATTTGACCACTACGAAGATGTACCAAAATCAGTACAAGAAGAAATCATTAAAAAAGCTAAAGGTGAAGCTTAATTTACCAATGCTTAAAAACTCTTCCCACTTTGGGAAGAGTTTTTCTTTGTTCCAAAAGTGAGTACAAGTAAAATAGCGCTTTTCCGATCGATCAAGACTTTGTGAAAAACTTTAATAAAAGAGGTGGTGATCTATGATAAATCTTGCTTTTCGTTGGGAAATAGTTGCTTTTTAATGCAATAAAGTATATAATAGAGACTGTTAAAAGATGTTTGGCGCTGTGTCAAGTTACTCTTTTCACAAAAAATTTTTTTGATTTTCATAAGGAGGAAATCACGAATGGTAGTTAAAGTTGGTATTAACGGTTTCGGTCGTATCGGACGTCTTGCTTTCCGTCGTATCCAAAACGTAGAAGGTGTTGAAGTTACACGCATCAACGACCTTACAGATCCAGTTATGCTTGCACACTTGTTGAAATACGATACAACTCAAGGTCGTTTCGACGGTACTGTGGAAGTTAAAGAAGGTGGATTCGAAGTTAACGGTAAATTCGTTAAAGTTTCTGCTGAACGCGATCCAGAACAAATCGACTGGGCTAACGACGGTGTAGAAATCGTTCTTGAAGCAACTGGTTTCTTTGCTACTAAAGCAGCTGCAGAAAAACACTTGCATGCTGGTGGTGCTAAGAAAGTTGTTATCACTGCTCCTGGTGGATCAGATGTTAAAACAGTCGTATTTAACACTAACCACGATATTCTTGATGGTACTGAAACAGTTATCTCAGGTGCTTCATGTACTACAAACTGCTTGGCTCCAATGGCTAAAGCTCTTCAAGATAACTTCGGTGTTGTTGAAGGATTGATGACTACTATCCACGCTTACACTGGTGACCAAATGATCCTTGACGGTCCACACCGTAAAGGTGACCTTCGTCGTGCACGCGCTGGTGCTGCTAACATCGTTCCTAACTCAACTGGTGCTGCTAAAGCAATCGGTTTGGTTATCCCTGAATTGAACGGTAAATTGGACGGAGCTGCACAACGTGTTCCTGTTCCAACTGGATCAGTTACTGAATTGGTAGTTGTTCTTGACAAGAACGTTACTGTTGATGAAGTGAACGCAGCTATGAAAGCAGCTTCAAACGAATCATACGGTTACACTGAAGATCCAATCGTTTCTTCAGACGTTGTAGGTATGTCTTACGGATCATTGTTTGACGCAACTCAAACTAAAGTTATTGACGTTGACGGTAAACAATTGGTTAAAGTTGTTTCATGGTATGACAACGAAATGTCTTACACTGCACAACTTGTTCGTACTCTTGAATACTTCGCAAAAATTGCTAAATAATTCATGCGTATGATGAGAGGAGGGAAACCTCCTCTTTTTTTGTACTTTTTTTAGGGCTTTCTCATCATATTATAGGAATTGATAAAATAGATTGACAGTGCTAAATAGATTAGGGTATCCTATTCTTGATTGGAGATTTCTAATACAACGAAATGAAAGCGATTACAGGTCGTGGAGAAAGGAGCCAATGGAAATCGCTCAAGAAAAAGAAAAAAACCATACAAGGAGGTCAAGATGAAAGGTCATCGATTTGAAAAGAAAGAACGATTTAGTATACGAAAATTCAGTGTGGGAGTTTGCTCCGCATTGATTGGGTTAGCATTTTTAGGAACAGGCGCTGTCTCTGCAGATGAGACGGTTTCTACTAGTGAACAACCCTTGGAAACCTCTTCAGTAGCGACTGAAGATGTTAATCATCTAGTGAGAGAAGCTGGCGTCTATACTGCAGATGCGGCACTTCCTACGGCTGATCCTGCAAAACCAGCCGCAGAAGCGGTCACTCCAGAGGCTAGTCCTACAAGTACAGAAGCTAGCTCGACAACTACAGATATTCCAGCTGTTTCAGAGACTGAAAAACCGAAAGCTACTGCTGAGAAAGTGGCTGATTTACCAACCAATGAAGAAAAACAATTAAGACCCAAAGAAGTTAAGTTCGATACCTGGGACGATCTCTTGAAGTGGGAACCAGGAAAACGAGTGGATGACGATATGAACAGAGCAAGCGTTCCACTTGCGAGTCGTTTCCAAGGAAAACAAATTAATGAACAAGCCAACCCTGAAGCGAAGATCCAAGCGCTGTCAAACATGAACTCCAAAGCCAAGGATCATGCGTCTGTCGGCGGGGAAGAGTTTAAGGCCTATGCTTTTGATTACTGGCAATATTTGGATTCTATGGTCTTTTGGGAAGGGCTGGTCCCATCAGCAGATGTGATCGATGCTGCACACCGAAATGGGGTTCCTATTTATGGAACAATCTTTTATAACTGGTCTAGCAGCATCAAGGATCAAGAACATTTTGCAGAAACCTTGAAAGAAGATAGTGAAGGGTCTAAGACCTTCCCGATCGCCCGTAAATTAGTAGAACTGGCCAAGTACTATGGCTTTGATGGTTACTTTATCAACCAAGAAACAACCGGAAATCTTGTAGAACCATTGGGTCCAAAATTGAGAGATTTTCTTCTTTATACCAAGGAATATGCGAAGAGTCTGAACTATCCGATTAAGTATTCCTGGTATGATGCTATGACCTATGAATATGGTCGTTACCATGAGAATGCGCTGGGAGAATACAACTACAATTTCATGCAGCCAGAAAATGGGGAAAATCCAGTTGATACCTTCTTTGCTAACTTTAACTGGGGCAAATCAGAAGTTGATTATTCCATCAGTACAGCCAAATGGATTCATCGGAATCCTTATGATGTTCTAGCTGGACTTGAGCTCCAAAAAGGAGGCTCTTATAAGACTAATGTAGACTGGAATGCTATTTTAGATGAACATGGCAAGTTGCGTCTATCCCTTGGTCTTTATGCGCCAGATACCATTACAGGTCTAGGAAAGACTGGAGAAGGTTACCATACCCATGAAGATCTATTCTGGACAGGTTTCCAAGGAGATCCGACCAAAGGGAAACCAGCAGACCAATCTTGGTACGGTATGTCCAATCTAGTAGTGGATAAAACCCCAATCACAAGTGAAGATTTTAATACTTCCTTCAACACTGGACACGGAAAACACTGGTTTGTGGACGGCAAGATTTCTAAAGAAGGGGAATGGAACTACCGTTCTGTTTCTGGCTACCTTCCAACCTGGCGTTGGTGGGTAGAGCATAGTGAAGATAGTACACCATTGAAAGGTCGCTATGATTTTGATCAAGCCTACAATGGAGGAAATTCTCTAGCCTTTGAAGGGGATTTAAAAGCCAATAGCAGTCAAAATGTCATGCTCTATTCGACCAAGATTCCTGTGACAGAAACGACAAAATTGAGCGTCAGTCATAAAGGTGGGATAGGAGCAGCTGCCTGGGTAGCTGTTGCCACAAAAGAGGACTACTCTGAATATGAATGGAAAGAATTGACACCGAGTGCAGATTGGTCTACTCAAACCTTTGATTTGGGAAGTTTGGCTGGCAAGACCATTTATGCTGTGAAGATGTTCTTTGACCATGATACGGATGTCAAAGACTACAAATTTAATCTCGGCCAATTGTCGATTACGTCGAACCAAGAGAAACCAGCTACTCCAGCAGAAGTATCCGTTCGGGCAAAACGCCTACAAAATGCGCAAGAAGCAGAAGCAGTCCTCAATTTTAAAGGGGTAGCAGATGCAGATTATTATGAAGTCTATGAAAAAGATGGCGACAACTGGCGTCTCTTAACAGGGTCTTCTGCGACAACTGTCTATCTACCAAAAGTTAGCCGTTCAGCAAGTGCTGAAGGAACCACTCAGGAACTCAAGGTTGTGGCAGTTGGAAAGAATGGTCAACGTTCGGATGCGGGAACTGTAGCCTTTGATTGGGGCATGACCGTGTCAGATACCAGTCTACCAAAAGCTTTAGCGCCAAACGTGGTCATCGGAGCCAAAGTGATCGGTTCGAGCTTCCCGGATGCGGATGGTAGTGAAGGCATCGAAGGTATGTTAAATGGTACCATTACCAGTCTTTCAGATAAATGGTCTTCTGCTCAATTGAGTGGAACCGTCGATATTCGTTTGACACAACCACGGACCATTGTTCGTTGGGTCATGGACCATGCCGGTGCGGGTGGAGAATCTGTCGACGATGGCAAGATGAATACCCGTGACTTCGACCTTTACTACAAGGATGAAGCGGGTGAATGGAAGCTTGCTAAGGAAGTTCGTGGCAATAAAGCCCATGTGTCCGACATTACACTCGACCATCCAATCAAGGCTCAAGACTGGCGTCTCCATGTCATTACGGCAGATAACGGCACCCCATGGCAAGCCATCCGGATTTACAACTGGAAGATGTATGAAAGTCTGGATACTGAAACGGTCAACATTCCGATGAAACATGCTGCAGCGCAAAACTTAGGTAATCATTTTGTCCAAGTCGGCTTCATAGATGTTCCGGCCGATACCACTCTGACTCTTTATGCCGATAAAGAAGCCACTAGTCCAATTGCGACCATGACAGCCGATCAAGCTGGAAATCTCATCTTTAAACCGCTCGCTTTTGAATCAACCCCGTCTCTTCTTTACTATCGTGCACAAGTTCCTGGTAAAGATATCAGTAATGTTTTGGCGATCGAAGTTCCAAAGAATGATAAAGAAATTGCGGGACTTCAATTTGAAGATGGATTGACCAAGAAGGTCTACCGGGAAGGCGATGCCCTTTCCTTGAAAGGGGCGACTCTCCGAGTTCATTATAAAGATGGCCAAGCAGATCAACTGGTCAACCTCACCAACTCAGGTGTAGAGATTCATGGATTTGACAGTAGCAAGCTGGGAGAACAACACCTAGAAGTTTCTTACCTTGGTCAGAAATTAGGTAAGACTCTCACTGTTTTTGTGGTCAGTGCAGAGGAAGCAGGTGAAAAAGCAGTTGCTGGTCTAGAATTGACCGACAAACCAAAAGTGGAATATATTGTCGGAGAAGCATTGGAGAAGGAGGGTGGACGCTTTACAGTCGTCTTTGAAGATGAAACGACCGAAACGCATGCCTTGACAGATGAAGGTGTGGAAGTGACTGGCTTTGATGCGACCAAGGAAGGTCGTCAAACCATCACTGTCCATTACAAAGGAGCTAGTACAAGCTTTGATGTCCTCGTGAATCCAAAACCAGCTCTCAACGATGAATACCTTAAGCAAAAATTGTCTGAAGCTGAAGCTGCAAAAGCCAAAGTAGACTTTACTTTTGCGACTCCTGAAGTCAAAGAAGCCTTGCTGGCTGGAATGGCTGCTTCTGAAAAAGTCTTGAAAGAGCATGATACCAGCACACAAGATCAAGTCAATGAGCAGTTGAACCAATTGACCGCTCTCTTGAAAGCCTTGGATGGTCAAGCCAATCTAACAAAAGAAAAAGAAGCTCTCTCTGCTCTGACAACAGAAGCGACTGCTCTATTAACAAGCAAGCCAAATCACCCTTCTGGAGAGGCTTTGCAGGCACTGGTTGAGAAAAATAAAGAGCTCCTAGATTCTTCAGAGCTCACTCCTGAAGCGCTTGAAACAGCTAAGACAGGTCTAGAGACCTTGATTGCGCTCCTGAAAGAAGATAAGCCAGCGGTCTTTGTAGACCCTGCGACTGGAGTCGAAGTTCAATTCTCCAACTTAGAGCCAACCGTTGTCAAAGGACTAAAAGTCGCAAAAGTTGAAGCCAATCAGGTAGAAAAAGAAGAGCTGAAGGGCCGAGAAGGAATCGTATTTGATATTGAAGGCGTGGATGCAAGCGGTCAAGATATCGATACCCACCATCCATCCCTTGTGAAAATCCCTGTGGATAAGGATAAAGAAGTGGAGCAAGTTCTCTTCTTCCCAGAAGGTCAAGCTCCTCAATCCTTGGCCTTTGAGAGAGTTGGAGATGTAGTCATCTTTACAGCTCCTCACTTTACTCACTATGCGATTGTCTATAAGCCAGCACAAACGGAAGGACCAGATCAACCGATCCAACCAGAGGAACCGGCTAAACCTGATCAGCCTGTTCAACCAGCTCAACCAAATCAACCAGTCCAATCAGCTGCCCCAGTGACTCCGGATCCAGCTAATCCATTGAAGCCTACAGAGTCTTCTCAAGTGGATCAGTTGGCCCCAACGACTTCTACTCAAGCGGGTCATCAAGAGGAAAAACACAAGGATATGGTTGATCAAGAGATCCATCAGTTGTTAAGTGCCCACCAAGGGGGGAACGCACAGCCAACAGTTCAGCAAGAAACAAAAGATGCCAGCAAAGAAAGTCAATCGGAACACTTACCAAATACGGCAAGCCTAGAAGCTTCCTTTGCAGCTGAAGCTGTTCTCCTAGCAGCCTTAGGCGGCTTCCTCTTGGCTGGTAAGAAGAAAGAAGAGTAAGTCTTTTACAGGATTCTTTCGTTCACTTAAAAAGTCACTCTCAAAAAAACCTCTCTGGTGAAAACTAGAGAGGTTTGATCTTGTATCTAGAAGTGTCGTTCGGATCCTGCGAATTAGAGGGGAAAAGCATTGGATTTTTCTACCTCTTTTACAGCTTTTGTGATATAATTATCATGTATTAAAAAAAGAAGGAGTCATATCTAATGGCAAAATTGACTGTTAAAGACGTTGACTTGAAAGGGAAAAAAGTTCTCGTTCGTGTTGACTTCAACGTTCCTGTAAAAGATGGCGTGATCACTAACGATAACCGTATCACTGCAGCTCTTCCAACTATCAAGTACATCCTTGAACAAGGTGGACGTGCAATCCTCTTCTCTCACCTTGGACGTGTAAAAGAAGAAGCAGATAAAGAAGGTAAATCACTTGCTCCTGTAGCTGCTGACTTGGCTGCTAAATTGGGTCAAGAAGTTCAATTTATCCCAGGTGTTACACGTGGTGCTGAATTGGAAGCAGCTGTTAACGCTCTTGAAGATGGACAAGTTCTCTTGGTTGAAAACACTCGTTTCGAAGATGTTGATGGCAAGAAAGAATCTAAAAACGATCCTGAACTTGGTAAATACTGGGCATCACTTGGAGATGGTATCTTCGTAAACGATGCATTTGGTACTGCTCACCGTGCACACGCATCTAACGTTGGTATCTCTGCAAACGTTGAGAAAGCTGTTGCTGGATTCCTTCTTGAAAACGAAATTGCTTACATCAAAGAAGCAGTTGAAGCTCCAGAACGTCCATTCGTAGCTATCCTTGGTGGATCTAAAGTATCTGACAAGATCGGTGTTATCGAAAACTTGCTTGAAAAAGCTGATAAAGTCCTTATCGGTGGTGGGATGACTTACACATTCTACAAAGCACAAGGTATCGAAATCGGTAACTCACTTGTAGAAGAAGACAAATTGGATGTGGCGAAAGCTCTTCTTGAAAAATCAAACGGCAAATTGATCTTGCCAGTTGACTCAAAAGAAGCGAACGCATTTGCTGACTACACTGAAGTGAAAGACACTGAAGGTGAAGCAGTAGATCCAGGATTCCTTGGTCTTGATATCGGTCCTAAATCTATCGCTAAATTCGACCAAGAATTGACTGGTGCGAAAACAGTTGTATGGAACGGACCTATGGGTGTATTTGAAAACCCTGACTTCCAAGCTGGTACAATCGGTGTGATGGACGCTATCGTGAAACAACCAGGCGTTAAATCAATCATCGGTGGTGGTGACTCAGCAGCTGCTGCGATCAACCTTGGCCGTGCAGACAAATTCTCATGGATCTCTACTGGTGGTGGTGCTTCTATGGAACTCCTTGAAGGTAAAGAACTTCCAGGTCTTGCAGCTTTGACTGAAAAATAATCTAAATAGAATGAAAGAGGCTGGGACAAAAGTCCTAGCCTCTCAATTATTTTTGGATTGTCGAGCAAGACGCAGTGGTTGAGTGAGCTCTACTACGCTGATTTCATCAGCCTTTACAGCCCTACTCAACTGTGCGGAGGTGGGACGACGAAATCGAATTCTAACGAATTAGCGATTTCTGTCCCGCTCTCTTTTTTCTTTCTATTTATATCTGTTCTCTCCTTTTTGAAAATATGGTAGAATAATAGAAATAGAAAGACAGGTGACCATGGATTACTTTAAACGACACAAATTTGATTGGTCCAAATTCCGTTTGGGGATGAGAACCTTTAAAACAGGGATTGCCGTTTTTATTGTACTACTTATTTTTGGAATATTTGGCTGGCGAGGCCTTCAGATCGGGACGTTGACAGCTGTTTTTAGTTTGAGGGAAGACTTTGATAAGAGTGTCCACTTTGGGGCTTCGCGTGTCATGGGCAACAGTATCGGAGGTTTTTATGCTGTATTGTTCTTCCTTTTAAAAACGCTCTTTCATGGGGCGTATTGGGTGACTCTTATTTTTGTACCCATTGCGACCATGTTAACCATTATGACAAATGTCGCTATGAATAATAAAGCAGGAATTATCGGAGGAGTTTCGGCAATGCTGATCATTACCCTTTCGATTCCTAACGGAGAAACCTTCTTGTATGTTTTTGCCCGAATATTTGAGACCTTTATTGGTGTTTTCGTTGCGATTTTGGTCAATTCGGATGTGGATCGCATTCGCGATTTTCTCAAGAAACACAAAAAACCTATGTAAGATTATATAACATTTAATCTTGACATAGATTTTTTTTTCGATATAATAGAATAGAAAGAGGAATGGTATGAAGGAAAAGGAATTACGACGCTCGCTGGCAGTCTTTCCGATTGGAAGTGTTATGAAGCTGACCGACTTGACAGCTCGCCAGATTCGTTATTATGAAGATCAGGGATTGATTTCTCCTGATCGGACAGAAGGCAATCGCCGCATGTATTCGTTGGACGATATGGACCGCCTGCTTGAGATCAAAGATTATATCTCAGATGGCTTCAATATTGCGGATATTAAGAAGAAATATGCGGAAAAAGAGCAAGAGCAAACCAAGGTTGTCAGTCAAGAAGAGATCCGTAAGGCTCTTCATCGTGACATTCTTCAGCAAAGTCGCTTCACATCTTCCCCATCGCCATATGGTCAATTTCGTTGATCATTTCATAAGCTTGTAATCTATTTTAAGGAGACAAAAATGTCAATTACTGCTGCAGATATTCGCCGTGAAGTAAAAGAAAAAAATGTTACTTTTATTCGCTTGATGTTCTCTGATATTTTGGGAACCATGAAGAACGTCGAAATTCCAGCTACCGATGAGCAACTGGACAAGGTTCTTTCAAACAAAGCCATGTTTGATGGTTCTTCTATCGAAGGATTTGTCCGTATCAACGAGTCAGATATGTATCTTTACCCAGATTTGGATACATGGACAGTCTTCCCTTGGGGAGATGAAAATGGTAGCGTAGCTGGCTTGATCTGTGATGTCTATACGACAGAAGGGGAACCATTTGCAGGAGACCCACGTGGCAACTTAAAACGTGCCCTTCGTCATATGGAAGAGCTTGGATTCAAATCCTTTAACCTTGGTCCAGAACCGGAATTCTTCCTCTTCAAGTTGGATGAAAATGGAGATCCAACTCTTGAAGTAAACGACAAAGGTGGCTATTTTGACTTGGCTCCAACAGACCTTGCAGATAACACTCGTCGTGAAATCGTAAATGTCTTGACCAAGATGGGCTTTGAAGTAGAAGCCAGCCACCACGAAGTAGCCGTTGGTCAGCATGAAATCGACTTTAAGTATGACGAAGTGCTTCGCGCTTGTGACAAGATCCAAATCTTTAAACTCGTTGTGAAGACCATCGCTCGTAAACACGGCTTGTATGCAACCTTTATGGCCAAACCAAAATTTGGAATTGCCGGATCAGGTATGCACTGTAATATGTCTCTCTTTGACCAAGATGGCAACAATGCCTTCTTTGATCCAGAAGATCCAAAGGGCATGCAATTGTCAGAAACAGCTTATCACTTCTTGGGTGGTTTGATCAAGCATGCATATAACTTTACAGCGGTGACAAACCCAACGGTTAACTCTTATAAGCGTTTGGTGCCAGGATATGAAGCACCCGTTTATATCGCTTGGGCAGGTCGCAACCGTTCCCCATTGGTACGTGTGCCAGCATCACGTGGTATGGGAACTCGTTTAGAATTGCGTTCCGTAGACCCAATGGCTAATCCTTATGTAGCCTTGGCAGTCTTGCTTGAAGTTGGCCTTCACGGGATTGAAAATAAAATCGAAGCACCTGCTCCGATCGAAGAAAATATCTATGTGATGACACCGGAAGAACGTAGAGCAGCTGGAATTACAGATCTCCCTTCTACCCTTCACAATGCCTTGAAAGCCTTGACAGAAGACGAAGTGGTGAAAGCTGCCTTGGGTGAGCACATCTACACCAGCTTCCTTGAAGCCAAACGAATCGAATGGGCAAGCTATGCGACCTTCGTATCTCAATGGGAAGTAGACAACTATTTAGATCTTTATTAAGAAACAAGAGTAAAGAGGCTAGGACAAAAGTCCTAGCCTCTCAATTATTTTTGGATTGTCGAGCAAGACGCAGTGGTTGAGTGCGCTCTACTACGCTGATTTCATCAGCTTTTACAGCCCTACTCAATTGTGCGGAGGTGGGACGACGAAATCGAATTCTAACGAATTACCGATTTCTGTCCCACTCTCTTTTTGATCCTCAAAAGGTTACTATAAAACCAGTTGAAACAGTGGTTTCAACTGGTTGTTTTGTTAATTTTCGTCATCTGGTGTGAGAATCATTGGGATAATGATAGGTTCACGTTCCGTGCTCTCGTATAAGAATGGGCGAAGGGCATTAACAATCGCACCATTGACGGTTTGGATATTGGCATCTTTGTTCTTCAAGGCGATACGAATAGCATTGAAGAGAATGCGTTGGCTTTCACGAATCAGATCTCCTGATTCACGCATGTAGATGAAACCACGACTCAAGATGTCTGGTCCCGCCAGGATCATCTTCGATTTGAAGTCGACAGTCGCAACAGCAAGCACGACACCGTCTTCGGAAAGGTCTCTCCGGTCACGAAGGACAGCAGCACCGATTTCACCGATACGATTTCCATCGACATAGATATCTTGAGCATTGAAACTTCCTGCGATCCGAGCAGAGTTGGCTGTTAGAGCGAGGACATCACCATTACTCATGATGAAGATATTGTCTTTTTCTACTCCACAATCACGCGCAAGTCCTGCGTGGATCTTCTGCATCCGGTATTCACCATGGACAGGCATGAAGTATTTTGGTTTGATCAAGCGGAGCATGAGTTTTTGTTCTTGTTGCCCCCCGTGTCCAGAGGTATGGATGTTGTTGATCTTCCCGTGAATGACCTCTACACCCGCTTCAGAAATCGTATTGATCAATTTATTCACACTGGTTGTATTTCCAGGAATCGGACTAGAAGAGAAGATCACGGTATCTCCTGGTTGGAGTTGCACTTGGCGGTGCGTTCCGTTGGCAATCCGAGAGAGGGCTGCCATCGGCTCTCCTTGGCTTCCTGTACACATGATCAGGATTTCATTGGCCGCATAGTCTTTGATCTCATTTGGCTCGATAATGGTTCCAGCAGGGACCTTGATGTAGCCAAGCTCAATTCCGTTGACGATGGCTTTTTCCATCGAGCGTCCAAAGACGACGATCTTACGACCGGTCTTGACAGCAGCCTCAGCAGCTTGTTGGAGACGGAAGATATTCGAAGCAAAGGAAGCAAAGATGATGCGTCCGTGGATCCCTTCGATGATCTTCATGATGGATTGACCAACCACTTTTTCAGAGTTGGTAAAGGTTGGGATTTCCGCGTTGGTTGAGTCTGAAAGCAGACAGAGAACGCCTTCTTCTCCAAGAGCTGCCATGCGATGGAGGTCAGCTGGTTCACCAACAGGTGTGAAGTCAAACTTGAAGTCTCCGGTACAGACAATCTTTCCTTGAGGGGTGTGAATCACAATTCCCAAAGGTTCTGGAATAGAGTGAGTCGTACGGAAGAAGGTTGCTTTAAGATTTTTAAATTGAAGCTCAGTGTTTTGGTTGATTTCGTAGAGTTTGGCATCGCGAAGAAGGCCGTGCTCTTCTAATTTTCCACGGATCAAGGCAAGCGCCAAAGGTCCAGCGTAGATAGGGACATTGGCTTGCTTCAAAAGGAAGGGAATCCCACCGATGTGGTCTTCGTGCCCGTGGGTAATGAGGACCGCTTTGACGCGATCGATATTGTCAACGATATAAGAGTAATCCGGGATTACATAGTCGATCCCAAGGAGGTCATCTTCTGGAAATTTGATCCCGGCATCGACAATGATGATTTCATCTTGGTATTCGATCCCGTAGGTATTTTTTCCGATTTCTCCAAGTCCACCAATGGCAAATACACCAACTTCTTCAGGTTTTAAGGTATAAGCCATGGATTAGTACTCCGTTAGTTCAAAAGCACCTGACTCTTTCTCGTAAGCAAGGTGTTGCTCAGAAAGTGGTGTGATAAATTCAATGTTGAAATCTGTGTTTGCTTCAACCAATTGACGTGCTTGGATGCGTCCTTCGCGTTCGTTTGGTGCATCAATATCGAGATAAAGTGCATGCGTTGTTTCACGACGAGGGTTGCGGTCTTTTGTTTCCTGATAAAAAACTTTGTAAATCATGAAGTAATTTTCCTTTCATTATTTCGGTCCATTTGTTAGCTGCGAAGGAGTGCAATCACTAGAGTTTCCTACTCGCAACCAGTGGACCTGATTCGATACAATTAATTATCATTATATCATAAATTCGCCTGTAAGTAAAAGATAGACTGGAAAAGTCAGAGAGGCAAAGACCTATAATAGAGAAGCTTTTGAGCGGTTTTGGATAGGAAAATCCTGCGCTCTAGAGGAGAGTTTCGCTGGGATTTGAAGGGAATTTGTAGTATAATATAATCCAGTTCAAGAGGAGTAGGAAATGAAATTATTAGCATTTGATACCTCGAGTAAGGCTCTTTCTGTAGCGATTTTAGAAGATGAGACTCTACTTGCAGAAACAACATTAACTATTAAAAAAAATCATAGTATCACCTTGATGCCGGTCATCGATTTTTTGATGCAACAAATCGACTTGACACCCAAGGACTTGGACCGCATCGTGGTGGCAGAAGGTCCTGGGAGCTACACTGGGTTGCGCATTGCAGTCGCAACCGCAAAGACCTTGGCTCATACCTTAGGGATTGAATTGGTCGGGGTTTCGAGCCTCTTAGCCTTAGTGCCAGATGATCTAGAAGGTTTGGTAGTTCCTGTCATGGATGCCCGTCGGAACAACGTTTATGCAGGTTTTTACCAAGATGATCAACTGGTCGCACCAGAAGGACATTTTCCATTTGAGGAAGTCCTAGAGCGTGCAGCGACAAGTGAGCAGGTCACCTTTGTCGGAGAGGTCACGGCCTTTAAGGAACAGATTGCCTCTAGCCTGCCAAGTGCTGCTTACTATGAAACCTTGCCAGATGCAGTGAAAATCGGACGTCTCGGTCTCAAACAAGCGCCTGCTAGCCTCCATGATTTTGTCCCTCATTATCTGAAACGGGTCGAAGCGGAGGAAAATTGGCTCAAAGACCACACGGAAACAACGACCTCTTACATCAAGCGCCTATGATGAAAGGAACAATCAGGAAAGGGAGCAGCCGGGATGCGGCCGCTATTCTCGCTGTGATGGAAGATGTCTATGAAGCTAGTCCCTGGAAGTTGGAGCAGATTGAAGCTGATTTAGAGCAGGAATCGATTTTCTATTTCCTAGCTGTGGATGAAGAACAAGTCCTTGGGTTTGTCGCCATTCAAGAGACTCTCTATGAAGCAGAGGTCCTACAGATTGCGGTCAAGCGCGCCTTTCAAGGCCAAGGCCTAGCTCAGCAGTTACTCGCGCAGTTGCCGGACCAAAAAGAAATTTTCTTAGAAGTGCGTGTGTCCAATCAACCGGCCCAAGGCCTATATAAAAAAATGCATTTTGAAGAAATTGCACGGAGGAAAAACTACTATCACGATCCCATAGAGGATGCTGTGATCATGAAGAGGAACCCGAATGAAAGATAGATATATTTTGGCTTTTGAGACATCTTGCGATGAGACCAGCGTGGCTGTCTTGAAAAATGACGACCAACTCTTGTCCAATGTCATTGCCAGTCAAATCGAAAGTCACAAGCGTTTTGGTGGGGTAGTGCCTGAGGTAGCCTCTCGTCACCATGTGGAAGTCATCACCGCTTGTATTGAAGAAGCCTTAGAAGAAGCCGGCATTACAGAAGCCGATGTCACAGCTGTGGCTGTCACCTACGGTCCAGGTCTGGTTGGGGCTCTCTTGGTCGGCTTAGCTGCAGCCAAGGCCTTTGCTTGGGCGCATGGACTCCCTTTGATTCCTGTCAATCATATGGCAGGGCACTTGATGGCCGCTCAAAGCGTGGAGCCCTTAGAGTTTCCACTTTTGGCCTTGCTGGTGAGTGGAGGACATACCGAGCTAGTCTACGTCAGTGAAGCGGGTGATTATAAGATCGTCGGAGAGACCCGGGATGATGCTGTCGGAGAAGCTTATGACAAGGTCGGGCGCGTCATGGGCTTGACCTATCCAGCAGGACGTGAGATTGATCAGCTGGCCCACCAAGGATCTGATATCTACGATTTCCCACGGGCCATGATCAAGGAAGACAATCTGGAATTCTCTTTTTCAGGGCTCAAATCGGCCTTTATCAATCTGCATCATAATGCCGAGCAAAAAGGAGAAAGCCTCTCCAATGCAGACTTGTCAGCGAGTTTTCAAGCAGCCGTTTTAGACATTCTCATGGCCAAGACCAAGAAGGCCTTAGAGAAATATCCGGTCAAAACCCTAGTCGTTGCTGGTGGGGTCGCAGCTAATCAAGGTCTCCGTGAACGCTTGGCTTCTGACATCACAGATGTCAAGGTTATCATTCCGCCACTGCGCCTCTGCGGGGACAATGCAGGGATGATCGCCTATGCCAGTGTCAGCGAGTGGAACAAAGAAAACTTCGCAGGCTGGGACCTCAATGCCAAACCAAGCCTAGCCTTTGAAGGAATCGAATAAGAAAAAGGAGCCAATTGGATGTACAAGGTCCAATGGCTTTTTTGCTGGGATCTCACCAACTAGTAGCGGATTTGCGAGGTGAAAGAAAATTCGGTATGATAGAAGGAATGAAAGATTGAGGAGGGAGAGAATAGATATGAAGAAAGAGAAGAGCTCTAAATATAGAATTGGTACGATGCTTGTCTTTGCGGTCTGTTTGCTACTGGTTGCAGGATGCGAATCACAAAAGAAAATTGAAAAAAGTGATAAGAGTAAAGAGTCATACGAATTTTCGGTCTATAATGCGAAATCCGATATTAAAGACTTTCAATTTATACATGCTAAAAATGGGCTTGTGGTCGAATGGAAGTTTGATGAAAAAGAACGGAAGAAATCTTTGAAGTCTCCCGATTCATCAGATTGGGTTGAGGCGAACTCTAATTATTTGGTTAGACAAAGAAACAGAGTAAGAGGTATTATTCCATCGAAAAAAATGAAGTCGGATGAATATGCCCATTTAGAGATTTATGATTTGACAGGGAGTAAGGCGAAACGAAAGGAAGTCGATCTTTGGAAGATGATGGTGGAGTATGTAAAAAATGATGATTTCGAGCTCTATGGATCTTTTCCAACTCTTCGAAAAATGAATGGGAATGACTATGCTATCATTAAAATTATGAAGCAAACTCAGCCACGTTATTTCTTACTTAATCTTAAAACCCTTAAAATTGATAAAGAAATAACGGAAGAAGACGTAAATGAGAAAAATAGAGTGTATCTCTCCATTTCTACCCTTAAAGGCTACACTGCTGGAGTTCTTCCGTTTGGTAATGGTTTTTGGAAGGAGGAATCTTACAAAGGGAATATCAATTTAAAGGCATCCTATCCGACTGCATTTAACCTCTTTTCAAAACCAGAAGGTTTTGCATATAAAGTGATTAATTCTGAGAATGGTGTGATTACGAATGGGAAAGAACTGATAGATCTAGAAACAGAATTTCTTAAATTAGGTTCCTCTGTGTACGATTATGCCTATCTACCTAAAGAACTGAGTGTAGAAAATAAAGATACGAAAATCTCTCAGTTCGATGAGATTCAACAGTATTATAACGGTAAACCTATTTCAAATTGGTACTGAGAGAATATTTAGAAAACATACAAGGAGAGTGAAAAAGAGGTTGTTATGCAAACAATAATTAATTTAGGGATATGGGAGAACAAG
Organism: Streptococcus parasanguinis; assembly: GCF_032163505.1. Lineage (NCBI taxonomy): Bacteria > Bacillati > Bacillota > Bacilli > Lactobacillales > Streptococcaceae > Streptococcus > Streptococcus parasanguinis. Next base: position 1,835,003 of record NZ_CP134147.1, on the reverse strand, counting down.
AATTACCATTTTGTTTGGGAGGAAAAAGTCATACTAGAAGAGACATCTTCTCCTAACTACTGGTCTTATGTATTGCTCCCTATTACATTATTTATTATCAACAAAATTTCGGATGGATTAGCGGAGGCTGGAATATTTGACAATCAGTTGGTACGACTTGGAACGATTCCAATTTTAGGTGTTATCTCCTACTTCTTAGCTGCGTGGATCGTTCGATATTACCATGCAAGCCTGAAATTACAGCCATCCAAGTTGGATGAGGATCAGTGCAAGAAGTTCATCAAGGCATTAAAGAGACGGAAGGTGTACTTTACATTTCTGGTCAATCTTTTTAGGTTCCTAACTGTAGCCGCTATTCTTTTGTTTGTCATCGGAAATGAAACCATTGCATCACTCTTTTTGATGATTAGTTTTATAGTGATATTTATGTTCAAATTTGATTACCAATTATCCAAATGGCCTGATATGATGGAGAGCATTGCTAAAAAAGTAGAAAAGAAAGATGAGGAAAGTTTATGAGATAGCATAGGTGGTGAATTGAGTGAGTAAAGCCTTATCTGGAAGATTGGGAGAAGAAAGCTGGATTTGATCAGACCGTCTAGGATGCTATGTTGAAAGCATGTAGGAAGTAAATAGGATGTTAGAATATAAAGAAACAAGTATTTTCTGTCACCAACTGGTAGAGTACAATGGCAAAAATTTTCTGTTAGATGCTAGTACCATGAAGCCTAAGCTCTATTATTGGGGGTTGCCAACGGAAGAGATCACTGTTGAGATGATGGAAGTAGATAAAAAGGTTACAATTCCAGGCACACCCATCAATAAAATAAAAGGAGGGACAGCAGCCATTATAGTCCAGCCATTTGTTGGAGTGGTTTATAGACTCTTACAAAATCTATTCAGTGAGTATGATATTAGTCAGCAAATTTTTCTAAAGATGGTCTTATTCATGGTTGCCATGCTTATATCTTTTGCGTTCTTTCGATTTTCTATAGCAAAGGCTCGTAAAAAAGTTAAGAATCTATTTCCTACAGCGACTAAGAGATACAGGGTGACTTTCAAGCCGATACCAGAAAGAAAGCAAATTTTTGATGCCCATCTATTAAATGTTGTCTTACTGGCCTGTTTAGCCATGTATTTATTCAACAATAATGGACAAGAGGGGATCTTTTTGGTGATAGGCGGTATTCTTACGGCTTTTCTATTGACCTTCGAATTTGGTAAAGTTCCAGTTCTTTTAGGAGCTAAAACAGGGAATTTAAGGCTTGATAGTGTAGAAGAGGTAATCATTGAAAAAAGTAATTAGAATTGAATGGATAAGAAAAAAAGAGTAGAAACGATGAAAAAAACGATCGTTTTGATTGTAGCGTTTCTATCATTAACAGCATGCGCCCAGTCTCGACAGGAATCAAAAGATTCTTCGCCAAGCAAAACGGAGCAGATCTCAAAAGAGTCTTCAACTGTTAAAAATGAAAAAGGCTTGCAGTTTGTGGTGGGACCACAGTATGAAGGAAAAGAATCAAATGTAATTGAATTAGGGAAGAAATTAACCAAGGAACATCCAGAACTTGGAAATCAAGGAAGCCTATCGATCAACTTTACTGGATCAACTTTTTCATCAAATCAACAAGAATATGCTGTTTTTCTATTGATTAACAAAGCTGGATTTCAAATTGATAAGGATTTTGAGTTTTCATTGAATTGGAAATATGATGGGCAATTCATATATCAAAATCAACGGATTGGCTATAAAATTAGTGACAGTGGAGCATTGCCGGATCAATCTGCTACGATTTTGACCTTGCCAATATCAAGCGAGCAAAAACAAATTGTCGAGACCATGACACAAGAAGAAAAGATGTCATTAGAGATATCAGATTTAAAAGTAAATCAGTAGGTAGAGATAGGAGTATAATGAGAGGTTATCTTTTCTATACCAGATCTCCTTTTTCAACCTTTTTTCTTGTGTTATAATAGAGGTCAATGATTCAGAAAGGAGTGAGATAGTGGAAAAAGATTTTTGGCAGGGGGTGAAGGATGCGTTGCCGACAGCTCTAGGTTATATCAGTATTGGCTTGGCTTGCGGTGTGGTAGCATCTCCCTATCTTTCTCCTTTGGAGATGGCCTTGATGAGTGTATTGGTCTATGCAGGCGCAGCCCAGTTTGCCATGATCTCCCTGATTGCAGCTCATTCCTCGATCCTCAATATGGCCCTGACGGTCTTTTTGATCAATCTCCGCAATATGTTGATGAGCCTGTATACGTCGTCTGACTTTAAGGATGCTAGTCTCGCTCATAGCATTGGGATTGGGAGCCTCCTGACCGATGAGAGTTATGGGGTCTACTTGAGTGAGAAGTTAAAGACGGATACCATCACAGTTCCTTGGATGCATGGGAACAATCTAGTGGGTTATGTGGCCTGGATCAGTGCCACTGTCCTTGGAACAGCTCTAGGGTCTCTTCTACCAGATCCAAAGGCTTTTGGGCTTGATTTTGCCTTAGTAGCTATGTTTATTGGGATTTTCGCAGCTCAGTTTCAAGGAATGCAACTGACAGAAAAGACCAAGACCATGCTCTTGGTGCTGTTAGCAGTCACAGTGAGTTTCTTTCTCTTTCTCTTTTTTGTTTCGCAACCGCTAGCTGTTCTAGCTGCGACCTTGATTGGCTGTTTTGTGGGGGTGGTCTGTGATGCGCGTGAATAGTTCGACCTTCATGGCCATTCTGTCCTCAGCACTTGTTACCTGGATTCCTCGGATCTTGCCCTTTCTCTTAGTCAAATACAAGGGACTGCCGGATCCTGTGACCCGCTTTCTCAAATACCTACCCATTTCCATTATCTTTGCCTTGGTGTTATCGAGCTTAGTAGATGGGAAAATTGGAAACCTCCCTCAGTTCCACTGGTTGGACCTCGTGGTGACTATTCCCAGTCTCTTTGTAGCCTTTCGTTACAAAAACCTGATGGGAACCGTCTTATTTGGGATTGTCTTGATCGCCCTCTTACGATTGGTATTTTAAATACAAAAATATGTTACAGAAAAATGACAATTATTACAAAAAAACTTGATTTTTGTAATAATTAGAGTATAATGGGAGTCATAAAGATAAAGAGGTGATCTTATGAAAAAATCAATCTTCCGTTGGAGTGCCGCTGTTCTGGTAGCTGCTTCACTTGGTCTAGCTCTCGGTGGTTGTGGTGCAAAGGATAAAAAAACAGCTTCCTCATCCGAGAAAGCATCTACCAGCAAGGTAGAGAAAAAAGCCAAAAGTACTAGCAAAAAGAGTGCAGCATCTTCCTCTCAGGAAAAAGATACAGCTAGCTCTTCGACTCAAGCAAGTAGCGCGACAGCTACAAAAGACTCTAGTAAGAGCGAGAATGCGTCTGCTACGACGCAAGCTACTGTTCCTGCAGAACTGGTGGGAACTTGGGTAGGATCTAGTCCACAAGCAGATGCGATTAAAATGACAGTGGATGCCAATGGTAATGTGACAACAGTGGTTAGCTTCAAAAATGATAGCGAACCAACTCGGACAGCGACCTATACAGCAAAAGCTGTCCAAGCGACTGGAAATATCTACTATTGGAATGTTGAAGGATTTGATGGTGCGGATGCCTTGCTCCCTGGGATTACAGGCTTAGGTGGAGCCAACTTCCGATTTGAACCTGGTTTTATCTTGGAAGAAGGACACTATACACCGATTGTGTTTACAACAGATCTCAATACAGAATTTGACTACACCAAATACAACGATTTCCGCTTTTCATTAACCAAAGAACAATAAAAAAAGACGAACTCGATAGGACATCGAGTTCGTCTTTTTAGTCATTAGATTATCCAAGATAGATAACTTTGAACAATAGTACAGCTAAGATAGCAGCAAGAATTGGGGCTACAACGGGTACCCAAGCATACCACCATTTAGAATCACCCTTGTGCTCTCCTAAGACAGACTTTGGAAGGAAGGCGTGAACCAAACGAGGACCAAAGTCACGTGCAGGGTTCAAACCAGGTCCAGTAGGACCACCGAGTGATGTGACAAGAGCCATAACAAGGAAACCAAGGGCCAAGTGAGCAATTCCTAGACCAGGGGCATGTGCTTGTGATAAAGCCAATTTCGCTGCTGTTGAGGTAGCATCGAAGACTCCTCCTTGTTCAGTAGCAGCTTTTTGTGCAAGGCCTGCAACTTCTGCACCGAAGAAATTCTTGGTTAATCCAAGTGCACAAAAGAAAAGGACGAAAGATCCTGCAAACTCGTTGATAAAACCATTGATGGTAGCAGCCTTACGTGATTCAGGAGTTCCTTTATCCAAACTAGAAATCGTTGAGAATGTTCCCAAGATGTTGTTAGGATTTTCAGTCTGGAGATAGTATGGACGGTGAGCAGCAACGACAACCAATTGTCCAAACATAGCTCCAAGAAGTTGAGCAGCGATGTATGGTAAAACATTGGCCCATGGGAAGAGTCCGCTAACCGCAAGTCCAAGAGTAAAGGCTGGATTAATGTGGTTTCCTGAAACGTTACCAAACATCAAGGCTGGCATCATGACACCCATTCCGTACCCGATCGCAATGACAAGCCATCCGCTTTGATGACCTTTAGTTCCTTTTAATTCAACGTTTGCAACAGCACCGTTTCCGAGAATAAGTAGCAATGCTGTCCCGAAAAACTCAGTCATGAGTTTAACACTAAAATCAAAATCCATGATTCTAATAATCTCCTTTATAAATTTTATACCAATCCATTCTATCAAGTAAATACTAACTTGTAAAGAATTTTTAAAAATTTTATTTCAATAGATGAATAATAAAGTTAGTGAATTTCTATCAGTAATGAGGGCTTCCTGCTACCCAACCGGTACAGAGGGCGGATGTGATATTAAAACCGCCTGTATGGGCATTGATATCGAGGACCTCTCCTGCAAAGTGGAGTCCAGGAACTAGCTTACTTTCTAAGGTTTTAGGGTTGATTTCTTTGAGGCTAACCCCTCCCTTGGTCACAAAGGATTTGGCTAGAGACATCTTACCAGTGACTGGAATGGGCATTTCTTTTATCTTTTGGATCAGCTCTTCTGTCTGACTAGGAGTCAGCTGTTTGGCTTTTTCAGGGAATCCTTGGGCTAAGAAATCAGCTAGACGCTCAGGAAGAAGGGTTTTGAGGCTATTTTTAATGGCCTTTTCTCGATGCTCTTCGAGGAAGTCTTTTAGATCTTGAGAAGAAGTGGTTGGCAGGAGATCCAGAGACAAGATTTCCCCGCCCTTAACAAAGCTGGACATCCGAAGAGCTGCAGGACCCGAAAGTCCAAAATGAGTAAAGAGAAGATCGTGGGTGATCATGTGTTTGTCATAGCTCAGTGTGATATCTGTTAGCGAGATTCCTTGCAAGGCCTTATGGGGAAAATCTGTCAACAGAGGACTCTCTGCCGCTTCGAGATCGGTGATGGTATGCTTGAAGTGACGGGCAATCTCATACCCATAACCCGTAGAGCCAGTCGATGGGTAAGATTTGCCACCAGTTGTAACGACTAGCTTGTCAGCTGTCCACGTATGCTCAGAAGACTTGATGATAAAGACGTCCTCGGGCTTGGTGACAGAAACCACTTCACAGTTGGTGGCAATGCTAGCACCTAGCTCAAGGATCTTATTCTCTAAAGCTTGAATAATGGTGCGGGATTGATCACTAACAGGAAAGACCCGACCATGATCTTCGACTTTTAGCTTGACGCCATTATCGGTGAAAAATTGGATGATATCATGATTATCAAATTGGGAAAACACACTGTAAAGAAAACGGCCATTTCCAGGGATACCGGCCATCAAATCGTCTAAGGTCCCGTTGTTCGTGACATTACAGCGGCCTCCTCCGGTACCAGCGAGTTTCTTACCGAGCTTTTTATTTTTTTCGATCAGTAGCGTAGGTTGGCCATAAGAGGCACTGGCAATGGTCGCCATCATACCTGCTGGGCCACCACCGATGACAATGGTGTGAAAATGAGTCATGTAGATCCTTTCATGGTAACTTAACCGTTTTTGGTTTCATTGTATCATAAAATGGATGTCATGAATCAAAATAGTAGCTTCAATTTTTGGTAATTTGTTTTATTTTTTTAGAAAAAAGCTTGCAAATTTTCCGAAAAGGAGTAAACTGATAGGGATAAATGGATGTTTACTTCTAAGTAAGCAGAAGCGAGGATACGAATCCTTATTGGAAATGATCCAAAAAAAGGGAGATGAAGATGAAATTATATGTACAACTGACGATTATATTCACGATTTCATTAATTGGTGAAATCATTTCGGATGGGTTGCACTTACCAATTCCTGGAAGTATGATCGGGCTGTTGATCCTATTTTTATTATTGCAGTTTAAGTTACTACGCATGCGCCACGTCAATATGGTAGGAAATTTTTTATTAGCAAACATGACGATTTTATTTCTTCCCCCTGCTGTCGGTATCATGGATAAATTTCATGTGATTGCTCCTTATCTATTTCCGATCATGTTGATTCTAGTTGGAGCCTTGGTTATCAATGTGGCTTTAATTGCAATTGTGGTTAGTTTTATAAAAAATCGTTTTGAAGGTGATTATCCAGAAGGGGGACGCAAGCATGGCTAATTTTGCGAGTAATCCTTTATTTGGGATTGTCTTATCTATTTGGGCTTATTTGATTGGAATGTTAATTTTCCGCAGGTATCCTCATCCAATAACAACGCCACTTTTAGTGGCTACAGTTATCGTTATCTTATTCTTAATGATTACAGGAATTTCTTATAAAGATTACTATGTCGGTGGTTCCCTGTTAAATCAGTTGATTGGACCATCGACAGTCGCCTTGGGGATTCCTCTCTATAAGAGTTTCCATTTGATGAAGCATCATGCACGGAGTATTCTGATCGGCTCGACAGTGGCAGTTATTGTGAATACGATTTTTACAGCATTGATCGCGAAAGCATTTGGAATGAAGTACTTTCTAGCCATTTCGCTCTTTCCAAAATCAGTTACGACTGCAATGGCAGTTGGGATTACTGAAAAAATGCAAGGAATTACGACCATCACTCTTGTGGTAGTTGTAGCAACTGGATTATTAACAAGTGTCTTGGGCCCAACGATATTGAAACTGTTAAAAATAAAAGATCCAGTAGCTATTGGGTTAGCCCTTGGCGGAACAGGACATGCAGTAGGAACAGGGACAGCGTTTAAGTATGGTCATGTGGCCGGTGCTATGGCAGGATTGGCAATTGGGATCACAGGAATTTTGTATGTATTCATTAGTCCAATTGTGGCTTCGATGATTTTATCCTAAAACAATTTATTATTTTTCTGAGAGAGGCTCAAAAAGGCTCTCTTTCATTTTGTAGTGAAAGCTTAAAAATCAATCCGGAGTGAAAGAAGCTTTTCATGATTACTATCCAAAGCTTTTCCAAGCGTCTAAAAAATGGTATAATGAACTGTAAATTTCAGAAGTTGGAAGGAATGTCATTACTATGATGAATATGCAAGACTTGATTTAAGATTCTTAAAGTCTTGTTATTTATCAAAATACTGATTTTAAGCGATTTTGCATTCGATAAAATCAACAATTTATAGATGTATTACATTATATTGGACAGTAAATGGACAGTGACAGAGTATTTGAAGGAGAGAAAAAGAGGCCTTAAGTGCCTCTTTTTATATAATATGATTGTATTATTATGAAAAGGTTAGAAGGTGGTAAATCGGATATTCAATAAAGAGTTCCCTCTGGCTTTCGGAAAACTTATTTTCAAATAAATAATTTGCTTGTTCTTTATATCCTAATATACAAGCTGTAGCGTATCGGATTTCAACTGCACTGTGATTCATTAAAGATAAAAGATAGTTATTATCTTCAGTTGTTAATGTGTTTAAACGTTTTTTAATTTGTAGTAAATTGAGTTTACTATATTCAGAATTGTCCATATCTACAAGTTTTTTTGCAAATTCAAAACAAGATTGTAAAACATTTTGATCACATTTATTATCACTATAGTTTATAAGTTTTAATAATCCAAGATCTTTATTTTCAATTGGAATCTTATTTGATAAATATGATGAAAGGTAATCAGAAATATCAAAATTGTCTATAAGCAGTAGCTGTTTTAAATCAACAGCTTCATATTTTGAAAATTGGTGATTATTTTCGTCAACTAAAACCATATCATAATCACTGAAATTATATAATCTATAATTTTGTGTACATGAATGTTCTGGTATTATTAATAATAATACATGTACATTAGCAAATGTCATGACTTGTATTGTATTATAGTAATTAAGATCAGTAATTAACTCTTCATTTATAATGCCCTTATACAATAAATCAACTATTCTAGAGTCTTGTTGTGACCAATTCGTGAAATCGATCTCTTTAGAAATTTTAAGTTTATCCAGTATCTTTTTTAAACGGATATGTGCATCTAAGTTATTCTTTAAATAATTAAAATCAATTTTAGACAGATTCTTATCGCTAATTGCTAGTTTATGATTATTTAAGATAATTCCTTTATTTTTTTGAACTTCTAAAATAAATTTCAACCCATCAATTCTTTTTGAAAGAATATTTGAAATGGAATAATTTAGAGTTAGTGAGATATTTTCAGGTTTCTCTTGTACTTTAATTGAAAAACCATTCCCAAAATCAATAGTATAATCATTCTTAGTCGTGTATTTAAAAATTGTTTGATATACTATTTCGTTCCCCTGGATTTGAACGCGCATCTCATTTTCTTTAAATAATTGTAGATCAAATATGTCATCTAGTAGAGGCTCAGCTATTGCTGCTCCTTTAGGCTTGTAATAAAGATATAGTTCACCAGATTTTGCATACTCAAGAATATCTAGATATTCTTTTCCGATGAATTTAAAGTGGTGTCAAATACGAACGTGAAGACGTCCTCAAAGTCCTTCAAACCATTAATCTAGGTCGTTACTTTGCAGGTATCACTGCAGAGGAAATTGCTGAAGCAGTGGTGGAATAAATAAAAAAGAAGTTGGTTGCAGAACCAGCTTCATTTTTTAGTTATTTTATGTATAATAATTCGTATTTTTTTGGAAAAAGTTTTATAATACAGATGTGAAGAGTTGCTCTGGAAAGGAGAAAAAAACGGAAACTATATTTTGAGCAATTCATAATTTTATTGTTAAATAAAGCTTTTAATTCTAATTATGGAAGGTGAACAGTCATGAAAACGAGTAAAATTATCCTTTCTGTCTTAACTGTAATTATTAGTTGTAGCTTAGCGTGTCCTGTCTTTGCTGATTGGGTATCTGGTGGTAACTGGAGTTACGGAGGTTATCATAATCCAGGCAATTGGGGAGCATTCTCAAATTATTTCCACGACTATCGATGGCATTGGTCAAGTGTGGCTCGAGCAAGTGACAGCAGATCTAATGTAGGTTATGCTTCTGCTCATTACACATCAAGATCGTTCATAAATACAAGTTTTGGTGAAGTTGCATACTTTAATTATGGATTTTAATTGCTAAAGTTTATCCTAGAGAGAAGAAATCTCTCTAGGATAGACTAGAAAGAGTAGAATTATGAAACGTTTATTTATACTTTTCTCGAACCTTTTTATTCTAATCTTTCTGCTTTGGATTGCCTTTATTTCACCTAATACGGTCATCCATCGAAGCCTACCTGTAATAGGGATTCTTCAACAAGAAAAGGAAGTTGTTTATGAAGAGCTTTCATCTAGCTTAGATCAGTTAGCAAAGGAAAACAATAGTTTGATTGCTCGTCAGATTCAAAAAACAGATTCTAAAGGGCAAGTCAAGTTTTCGTATGATATCTACGGAGAAGGAACACTTCCTAATGGCATCAAAAAAGAAGAGAAAGAATTCGTTGCAAAGGAAAGTTTGCTTACCAATTACTATATACTATCTGGGAATTTAACCCTTGAAAAATTGGATCAAAAACTCCACGATCTTGGTTTTTCAAAAAGTTTCATGAATAAGCCCAATCCCCTGCAAAATTTTATGGTATTTTTTGGTTCGGGTTCCCAATCTCTAGCCTTGGTTATTTTTATCATCAGCTTTGGTGCATTGACCATTATTCAAAAAACACTTGAAATGAGAAGTGCAGGGATTCGTTATATTTCTGGAATAAGACGATACCAGCTCTTTGGACATTCTCTCATGGAAGATGGTAAAGAATTGTTTATAGGGTGTATTGGTGGAAGTGTCCTAGGAGCTATTCTGATTTATTATTTACAATTGACCCCTTTTGCCTATTCTCTCATCATTTCAGCTAGTATTATTTACAATACACTTTTATTTATTTTATCTACTTTCCTATCCTTTTTCTTTGCATTCAGTATTCAGACAGTACACTTGGTTAGCCTTTTAAAGGGGAAAATTCCATTAAAAAGAGTCTTGTTTTTTCTCTTTACATGTCAATTTCTTGCAATCACTGTCATTGGTCTCTCAATTCATCGTGTCAGCATCTATGGCTCTATCTGGCAGACTTATCAAGAGGGAAGTTTGGCTTGGTCTAAAGAGACAAATTGGATACAAATTAGTTTGAATCGGGAAAATGTTTTACAAACGACAAACAAAGAAATGCAAATTGAACAAAGAGCTAAATGGTCTAAACTGATCGAGTCTGGCATTGAAAAAGGTGGACTTTTGGTCCATCATCAGCTTGCCGCATTTAATTCAAAAGGCTTCATGAACGATCCTAGAACAGGGAGAGAGCTTTCGATCACAGATTACGATCCTCTTGCCAACACCCTGTATGTAACACCAAATTACCTTGATATCCAAAAGATCTTAGTATCCCCTGAGGAAAAAGAGCGCTTGAATCACTTGCAAGCTGGAGAATTTGGACTCTTGCTTCCTGAAAAGTTGAAAGGGCAAGAAGAGGAGTTGAAAAAACGCTATGAAGATTATCTGACTCCTAGTGATGAACAAGGAAAGAGTCAGTTGCCTATGAAAGCACGGGTGACCTATCTTCCTAACAACCAAAAACGATTTATCTATAATAATACACCGATGAGCTATCAGCAATTCTTGACAGACCCGATTTTGGTTGTTGTTCTACCTAGAAGCTTTGGTGGCTACGATAATCCTTATTTCTCTCATCTTAATTCTTATCTTTACTTTGATGGTCTGGAAAAAAGCAAGAAACTAGTAGTTGAGAATGGGCTTGAAAAAAATGTTAGTCAATATGACTATGCGGCGTCTGTATACCAGCAGATGATCCAAACCATTCAATTAGAGAATCTCATTACCATTGCAGGAGGAATCTTTGCAATAGCTACTTCCATACTACTCTTTAACACCATGAATTTCCTCTATTTTGAAGAGTTTAGAAGACCAATCTTCTTGAAGAAGATTGCAGGTCTGGGATTTGTAAAGATTCACCAAATGATTTTGCTCTCAGAAAGTATCCTCTTACTATTAGGAAGCTTCCTGACATTCCTTCTCACTCAAGAATGGTGGATTGCTCTTGTCACTCTCTTGCTATTTATTACTAATGCTTGGTTCATTCTCCTGTATCGGTCTCATAAAGAAGACCACTTGTTAGCCACTGTACTGAAAGGAGCCTAATATGATTAGCGTAGAACATTTAACCAAATCATTTGGCCAACGAACGGTCTTTCAAGATTTGAGTTTGCAATTAACAGAAGGTAAGGTCTATGCTCTGATCGGAAATAGTGGGTGTGGTAAAACAACCTTGCTTAATATCTTGGCGAAGATAGAGCCTTATGAAGAAGGGAGTATAAGCTATCAAGGGCAAGAACTGAAACAAATCAAACAGCATCACTTCTTTAAGAATGAATTAGGTTATCTCTTTCAAAACTTTGGCCTACTTGAAAACGAGACTATCGCTAAAAACTTAGATTTGGGATTGATTGGTCAAAAATTAACGAAAAAAGAGAAGAAGCAGCAAGAAGAAGAAGTGCTCAAAAAAGTAGGATTGGCTTACCTTGCTCTGGATCAAAAGATTTATGAATTATCGGGGGGAGAGGCGCAACGTGTCGCATTAGCTAAAGTTATTTTAAAAGATCCACCTTTAATTTTGGCAGATGAACTAACTGCAGCACTGGATCCAGAAACCTCACAAGAGGTGATGGACTTGCTCTTAATGTTAAAGAAGCAAGATCGTTTAATCATTATCGCAACCCATAATCCAGTGATTTGGGAAAAAGCCGACGAAATGATAAGGCTCGACTAGTCCATGGTTGAAGAATGGTAGGATCTTCTAGATTATCTTTTATAGCTATCCAGGAGGTATAGGCTGATGAAAAAAGATTCGTTCAAACAAAAATTTTTCAGTTTTATCATCCTTGGTATTATCATTCTCTTATCAGCTTGCACACTTGTAGGGCCACAAAAAAATCTCCATCCGGTAGTGCCAATGTATCCAGGAAAATAGGGTTCGAGGAAAGAAAGGCAGAAGATTTATTAAAAAATTCTATTTCTATCCCTTATCCAGATGGGAAAATCTTTACACCTACCGCACTGTCAAATGATGGGATTGCTTATGGCGAGGCTGTTGACCAAGGACATCTCAGCAATCTATTATCTAGACCCCGATACACATGTACAGGATCCAACCTATGGAGGCTTGACGAAACTGACACCAGAGGAATTATTAGGAGCCATGGTTACATGCAGTGAGAAAAATTATGCTTGGTGAGAAAGTGAGTCAAGAAATGGATAGAGGTGATTTAAATTTCAAGAAATAAGAGTTGATAACATAATATAAAGAGTGTATCAAAATTAAATTCGTGAATTAGAAAAGATGAATTATGTATTCCGCTAAATCAGTTAAAAGATTATGCTTCATTAGGTGAAAAAAATGAGAAAATTTACAAGAATAATCATAATGTCGATGGTATTCATTCTTAGTTTTCAAAATATAAAAATTGTGAATGTAGATACAATTAGTAATACCGAAAGTAGCGATAAAGAACAAAGTATTCTAAATGATATTCCAAATAAAGAAATGGAATATAAAGAGTACGGTCTAAATGCTCCTGTATTAGGTGATTTAAAAACAATGGAACGGACAAGTGTTGGTTCGTGGAGCTGGCGAGACGGTCTAATTTGTGTAACAGATCAAGGTTTTGGGGTAGGCCCCTTTAATACTTGGCATGCTGGAATAATTGCGCCACAAAAAAATTACTCTGTTGCAGAGGCAGCTAATAGTAATAGTCCTGTAAGATTAAGAAAAGGAAAGTGGACTCAAGGAACTGTTTGGCAAGTAGGAGTAAAGACAACAACTATTCAACAAGATTGGAATGCCGGTCATTGGGCAGGTGAGCAGGTAGGAAAACCCTATAATTTAAATTTTTGGAATGCTCGACAAACAAATAGTTTTTATTGTTCTCAACTTGTATGGGCTGCGTATTACTACACATCAGGAATCGATTTGAATAAAAGTGACAATGATATTGGCTCAGCAATTGCAATTCATCCGGGTGAATTTGTTAAAAATTCTAAGACAACTATTGTATACAGAAATAGATAGTAGGAATGATATATGAAACGCTCTTATCTTTTTGGGATTTTATTTCTATTCTTCCTTTTGCTTTCTTGTTCTAAGGTCCAAACACCAATGTTTCAAGTTGATCCAGAATCGAATCTTTACTTGGTCACCTCAAAAAGTATTCAATCATATACTAAGAAAGAGAATAAGCTCGAGTTACATCGAGTAGAAAAAATTGATGTAGCAACGTATGTTAATCTCTGGTTTTCGTGTTTAAACAGTGGTGATAAGATGATCGTAACTGAAGGTGATGATTTTGCACCAATAGATCATCAAAATATCATTTCAATTGATTTTTCCAAAGGCGAGATAAGGAAAAATCATACTAAGAATTATGCAATGATGGGATCAGGTATCTCTTCTAATTACTTTTATACTGCTCAAACAGATGCAAACTCAGGAATATTAACAGTCTTTTCTCTTAATGGAAAGCAAGTTTTTCAGAAAAAATTTAACCAAATGACAGCAATTTCGAGTCAGATTGTTGCAAATAATTCTAACGTATATGCTGAGATTGCTTATCAAGATCCAAAACGAAATCGTCCAGAAGGCGTGTTGGATTCAGATTTAATAGTACTAAATGAAAAAGAGCATTGGAAAGAAAAAGATAGAATTCGATTAACTTCAGATGGTAAAAAGGTTGAAATGTTAGAAGGCTTGGCAATTGTCAAAGATAGGGCATTCGTAAGTATCTCTGCAATTCGTGATACAGATACTTTTGAGAAGGTGGCAGGAAACCAATTGTTGTCAGTCGATTTGCACACTGGAGAAAGGAAATTATTTACCTTACCCAATCCTTATCCTAATATGCTTTATCCAAGTCCAGATAATCATTACCTTGTCGTCAAGCACGAGGTAGAAGGAAAGAATATTTTATCTGTTCTTGATTTACAAAATGAAACTATAAAAGCGATTGTGTTGGATGACAATTCAGGTGAAACACCAGAGGAAATAAATTCTTTTACAATTTCAAATGAAAATAAGTTGTATCTAGCTACTGATCAACATTTATTACAATATAGTCTCAAGGATGCTAAGTTGATTGAGAAACAGAAATTAAAATTGGGAAAAGATGATTTTCCAATCGGATTAAGAATCGTAGAAAAAGACTTAGGGTCAAATTAATAATAAAGGCTCATTGTCAACTGTAGTGGGTTGATAAAAAGTTACAATCTGGAGAGGACTAAATTAGTTCTCTCCTTTTTAATGTTCAAAGTGATGAGAATTATAGTTTCTATAACCGTCAATTTCTTGTAAACCCTTTCATTTTTTTGTATAATATATTTGAAAAAGGGTGACATAAAGTAGTAATAATAAAAAAATTATAAAGGAGGTTGCAGTCATGAAAGAAATGTCTGTAAAAGAACAACAGACTGTCGTTGGTGGAGCAGTTTGGGTTTGTCTGACTTGTGGTTATATCAGTCATGACCATATATTTGTTGAAACCGCCAAAGCTACAGCATATGACCATGAGAGAAGATATAGAGGTCATAAAACAATCGTTCGTGCATAATCTTTAGGTCACTTGATTATTTTCAAGTGGCTTTTTTCTTAAAAAGTGGATATTAGGGGTTGCTATAGTATTACTAGTGAAAATATTATTTTGAGGAAAACTTATGAAAAATTATTTTAGAGGAGTAATGCAACATGATGCTCAAGACTGTGGTGCAGCATGCTTAACCTCCATTATACATTTTTGGGGGAATAATGCTCCTATGTCTTTGATAAGGGAAAAAATGAAAGTTGACAAATCGGGCTCTAACTTTTATACAATTGGGATAGTAGGGGAGCAATTTGGGTTAACTTCAACAGCCTTAAATGGTACATTTGATGAGTTATTAGAAGAATTAAAAAATAATAGATTACAGCTTCCTTTTATTGCACATTTTTTAAATAATCATTCAAAAGGGCATTTTGTTGTGGTTTATAAATATAGCAATTCAAAAATTACTATATTTGATCCTGGTGAGGGCAAACAAGTATTAACTTTTGAACAATTTAATAAGAAGTGGTCAGGTTCAATTTTAACTTTTTCAAAAAATGATTCTTGGGAGGATAATAATCAGTTTAATAAAAATTATATTAAACTTATAAATGTCATAGCCTCAGAGAGGAAAAATTTTTTTTACACAATTTTATATTCTTTAGGAATATCATTAATTTCAATAGCTGGAGCTTTCTTTTATAAAAATGTTATAGATAATATGATACTAAATAATGGAAAGTCAAATACTTTTGACGGAATTTTAGGTCAAATTATCTCAAGAATCGATTTATTATTATTGGTTCTTGTCATACTCTATTTTTGTCAGTTAATAATTAGCCTATTAAATGGTTTTGTATTAGCAAAAATGGCCGAAAGAATCAATAATAACTTGATGTTACTTTTCTTCAGTCATATGATTGGCTTACCGCTAGAGTTTATAGATAGAGCTGATTCGGGAAGTATATTATCGAGGTTTCATAATATTACTGAAATTCAAAATCAAGGAATTAATATGATTTTGTCAATGGTTTTAGACACTATATTAGCAATAGTAGGGGCAATCATCTTGTGCTCTATTAGTCCAATTTTATTTATGTCGGTAGTTGTAATATTAGTTATTTATGTATTTATTACAATTATCTTTATTTCACCATTGAAAAATGTTAATCGAAATGTACAAAAAGAGCACTCTGATTTATTAACAATAATTAATGAAGTATTATCTGGAATTGGAACTATAAAATTACAACAGGGAGAAGGAAGATTCATTCATAAATTCCATGATACAACTCTAGAACTTTCTAAAGGTCTTTTTAAAATTTTAAGTTTAAAAAATATTTTAAACTCTTTGGTTGTATTAGTGGAGTCAATAGGTACATTAATAATTATTTGGATAGGTAGCAAATTAGTTATATCTGATACTATCTCATTAGGCGAATTAGTAGCTTTTGAATCACTAACTACTTTTTTTATCATACCTGTAAAAAATATTATTAAATCATTTGGAGAATTTCAAAATACATTAGTTTCTATTGGAAGAGTTACTGATATTTTAGAAATCGAGAAGGAATATTCAGACAGTAAATCTAATAAAAGTTTTACTAAACAGATAAAAACAGTCCAGCTAAAGAATGTAGATTATCAATATAATTTAGTTAATAAAAGTCTCGATAACATTGATATTACAATAAATACAGGTTCAATTATTGGAATAACTGGAACAAATGGTTCTGGGAAAACTACACTATTGAAAATGATAGGTACTCTCATTAATCCAAAGAAGGGAGAGATTATTTATGAGGGGACAAAGCTTTCAAAAGATCGATTACCTGATATAAGAAGTAAGTTAGCATACGTTAGTCAGGATCCCTATGTATTTGAAGGGACACTGAGAGATAATTTAACTTTGGGAAATTCAATGATTGTAGATGAAGAAATCAATAGGATTTGTATCGAATTTGGTTTATTTGAACTTACATCAGAGGGAAATGGGCTAGGGCTATTTCTTCTAGAAAATGGAGAGAACTTATCTGGTGGTCAAAAACAAAAAGTTGGATTAGCTAGAGCTATACTAAGTAATCCTGAAATTTTATTATTAGATGAGGCGACAAGTAGTTTGGATAAAGAATCCGAGAAAAAAGTTTTTGAATATTTAAATTCAATTAAAAAAAACATGATAATAATAAGTATTTTTCATGAAGATAGCTTCATGAAATTTGTAGATAGATTTATTGTTATGGATAGAGGAAGAATCATTTATGATGGATTTCCCTTAGATAAGTAAATAAATAGTATGGTTGAATATAAACGTTGTTAACTAGAAGGGAAGACAAAATGGCACTATTACAAATTATTGGTCTAAATAAATCGTATAACAAAAAGAAAGTAATTGAAGATTTGTCATTTGAGTTGCAGAGTGGCGAAATAATGGGCCTCATTGGACAAAATGGTTCTGGGAAAACTACAATATTCAAGACGATTTTAGGTTTAGTAAAAAAAGAATCTGGTGAAATTAAAATCAATGGGAAATCAATTGATGGGAAATCAAAGGACTATTTGAATAGTATTGGTACAATCATTGAATACCCTACATTTTATGAATCTTTAACAGCTAGACAGAATTTAATGCTTATTTCCAGTCTTTATGATGAAGTAAACTTATCAAAAGAAGATCTTTTAAACTATCTGCATTTAGTTGGTTTAGACAATAGTGTGGATTGTAAAGTATCTAGTTTTTCATTAGGTATGAAACAACGTTTGGGTCTTGCTCAAGCCTTAATCCATCAGCCAACTATCTTATTATTAGATGAACCATTCAATGGATTAGATCCCATAGGAATTAAAGAGTTTAGAGACTTGCTCATTGAATTGTCTAAAAAAGGAGTTGGGATTGTAATTTCGAGTCATTCATTGGAAGAATTAAGTAAGTTAGTAGATACAGTTACAATTATCAATCAAGGGAAAGTAATTTTCCAAGGGAAAAAGACAGAATTTTTATCAATTGGATCTATAAAGAACGTTTGGTTGTTGAAAACTGATAACTTAGAACTTACAAAGTCTATCTTAAATAACTTAAACATTGTTTTTTCTGAGAGAATAGAGCAACTTGAGTTATCTTTAGATATAGAATCAATGAAAGAGGTAAAGGAGAAATTACTCACAGAGTTATTACGTCAGGATATCTCCATCATAAATTTTTCTGAGAAACAAAATAATTTTGAAGATATTTTTATCAAAATGCAGAGAGATATGGAGGTTTGATATGCTTAAATTAATAAAGATTGAGTTGTTCAAATTATTTGCTGGGAAAAAGATTTTCTATGTTTTTGGAGGGTTTGTTTGTGTCATTTCCCTATTGATACTGTATCTAAGAATGGTTGCACCAGAATCTTCATTTGGAAATGTTTTTAAAACCTCCAGCGATACATTTTCGATATTTGCTTTGATAGTAGGAGTTATAGTAGCATTAGTACCGTTTTATCAAGAAATTCAGCAAAAAACAATTAAATCATTGTTAGTCACACCGGTTAAACGAGTAGAAATTTTGTTTTCAAAATTGTTAGCATCTATTTTTACCTCATTCTTAATTTTAGTTGTTTTAAGTTTAACATCTTTTATAGCGACAACATTACTATTTGGATTTTTTAAAGTTGGAGCTTACTCTTCATCTGCAGATAATATGCTTACTTTTACGGCCGGATTCATTCAAATTATTACAACGTTTTTTACAACTATTTTTTATAGTACTACAATTATTTGTTTATTTTTGATAACAAATTCTTTATCGAGTACCCTAGTTGGAGTTGTTTTGTTAAGAGGTTTAGGAGAACTGATTTCAAGAAGTTTATTAGACCAAAATAACTTGTTATTATCTTTTAGCCCATTAGGAGTATTGAATATTTTAAACCCTGTTTCAAAGAATATTTCGATAATTAGCTACACCATTCAACTACTTTTAACTGTTATTTATTCAATAGTAATTTTTTACATTGACACTAAACTATTTGAAAACAAAGAATTCTAAATCTATAAAAAGTACAAAACAGTAACAATTCAAATGGTGTGAACTTTTTGGTGAAATCTAGCTCAATTCGTTTATTTTTAGGGTAAAATTCACACCATTCAATTGAAAGTTATTCAAATTAGATGAAATATTTCTTTCTTAAAAATATGTGGAAACATTGATATTAAGCATATATTGAAATTCATTCAAATACGAGGTGTTCAAAACAGGTATTACAATTTATAAGTAAAAGATCAAATAACAAATAACAAAAAGAGGAACTTCACACTAAAGTTCCTCTTCTTTTAAATATCCGAATCATTATTTTTATTTCAAAAAAGGTAGTGAAAAAGGTAGAGTTTTAACTTGCATCACTATAATACAAAACTCTTTGGGTGTATTTATTTTCATCACAAATTTTACTTATTTATTTATATTTTCCTAAAGACCTTCTAAATGTACATTAAAGTAGAAAAAGCACGTCATTGGATCTTTGAAAAACATTACACTATTTTTATTCGTATGTTAACTTGATTGAATCTTTTTCTTCAAGCATTTTTTTAATGTTAATGACAGGTAATAAGAAGTTTGGGAACTCATTACCACGAGTGATCATGTCAGATACAATAGGCCGAATATAGGACCAAAGAATTGCTAAACCATTCTCTTTAAGAAAAGTTTCAAAACTAATATCAAATTCTGTTTTGTCGTATATAAACGAAAATTCTCCAACAATATCTACAATAAGCTCAAAAGCAGAATCATCTGAATGTATATTTCCTTGCTTTGTTATTAAGTTAACGTAAGCAAGATTTTCAGACTTTCTTATTAAAATTTGTGCAGATAATTCAGGTTTTAAATTAATAGTACTATTTGTTTGATCAAAACTAGGATTTCTTCGATATGATACTTCATTTAAAAAATAATCTTTAAATTGTAAAGAGGACATTAAGCTGCCACCTCACTACTTTCTTTTGTTGTAATTAAGTTTTCAGAATCTATTGGGAAATATGAAAAACATGATTTCTTGTTTTTTATAATATATTTAGACATTGCATCTACTTTATTTATAGAATTCAAATCATAAAAATCATTTTGATTATCTAATTGAGAGGTAAAATGTATTTCATCTTTATATTTTTTAGGACTTCCTGACATATTCAAATAATAATCAAATTCATTGTTTACTGAATAGATTTTGTTGGCCTTAATATTTTCAACTAATTCTTGAAACATTGGAGAATCCATCAAAGAAAATTCTTCAGTTCCTAAAAAGTTTGATAATAAACTCATAAAAGCCTCCTTATTTATAAAATGTTTGTAATACAATTTAAATCACGGATACAAATTTCTTCTCCATTCTTGCCGTTAATCACTGGTAAAAATGAAATATCAGTATATGTTTTGGACTGTACGGCTTTAAAATTCTTTCCATACTGAGACGCTAAATCAAGTAGCAGTTCAATAATTAACCCTTGATTTTGGTTAAGAAGAGTAGCTCTATTTTTGGCTCCGCTATCTGAAATACTTGCAATCTCACGTTCAATTTCAATATATGCCTTTTGTCGATATTCATCTAATAGACTTTGGTTTGTTGGGTCATCTAAAATAAAAATATTGTCTATAGATTTTATAGTGATTTCGGCGTTAACTAATTCGGGCGTAACCCCAGGTTTGCTTAGTTCAAATGATTTATACTTTGCTACATAAGCAGAAGCAATAGTTTTACCAGTATCGTTATTAAAAGGCAGAAAAAAGTAAACACCATTACCCAAGTCGTTCGGATGTCTCTGTTTATTAATTCCAGGTTCATATTTTTTATAAGAAAAACCAGCAGATAGGATCTTATTTTTCCTTTTATTGGTGGTGCCGTGCCACCCGCTATATTGTAGCATAGAACCTCCTGATAAAGCTACTACCTTGATTATACTGTTAAAAATTATATAATTCAACCATTAAGGCCTTTTTTGAAAAAATTCTAAACTATTATTAAGTAGGTAATTTTGTATTTGACTTACATTGTACAAAAGTAGTTGAAAAATCTCTGAGAACATTCCTATATCAATAATGAGTTTTTTTACAATTGAAACTATAATGTAGGATTTTTTTAACTGTAGTAATGTTATAAAATTAATCTTACCAATAAAGTATCTATAGATCTTTGTATACCTAAAATTTTATAGTAACATTATAAAATTTACATTAATTGTAAAGTGATTTATTATAGCTAAATATAATAGTCTCTAATTAGTTTTTTTAATTTGTGCAAGTCGTTCTATTAAAATATCGACTGCTTCATTCTTTCGGTTAGGATCTAATTTCGCATAGATATCCATTGTGGTTGAAATAGATCTGTGTCCCATACGTTCTTGCAGTTCTTTCCAATTTGCTCCAGCGTTGAGCATTAAAGACGCATGAGTATGGCGGAATATTTGAAAACCATAATTAGGTAAACCTAACTCTTTTGATCGTTTAATAAGAGTAGCTCGCTCATTTCGATGGGGAAATGTACCTTAAACAGATAAGAGGCTTGCCAAAAACTTTATCTGGAAATAATTTCCCTAATTTAGACTAAAATAAAATGCATAATATCAGTTTTTTGAATACCTGATATTATGCGTTTTTAATTTCAAAGACTTTTAGGAATTACTTGAACTCTCAAACCCTATATATGTTTTTCTGAGTTACATGAAAAGTTTAACTTAATTTGACAATCTAGAAATTATTTGAGTAGATTATTTTCAAAAGAAGACGAGGTAGATCAAAAAACATTTGACACCTTTTATATAAAATTTGTATCTTTATGGACATATATTTGAATTTTTAATTTAATCATGTTACAATTAAAATTGAAGTCAAAACCAATTAGAAAAGGAATATCCAAACGTGGGTACATTATTAGCAACCAGATTAAAAAATAGACGAAAAGAATTAAAATTGTCCCAGCGAGAATTGGCCGAAGGCATTTGTAAACAGGGGCAAATTAGTCGATTAGAGAGTGGAGAGTTCACTCCTGGGGCGGATTTTTTGCATGCACTTGCTAAGAAATTAAAAGTTAGTATGGATTATTTTTTTGATGAGCAGATTGTTGAGGAGGTTGATGAGTTAGCAGAGTTTAAGAAATTAGCACATACATTTATCATAAATAGAAATTATGAGTCTTTGAAATATATATATGAATTAGAAAATGTAAAGTCTCATCGTTTATCTCTAGCAGATAAATTTTATATGGAGTGGATAAAATCTCTGATAGATTTTTATTTCTATGGGCAACAAGAGGAGGCAGTTGAAAGATTGGAGAAGGTGCTGTCACAGTTAAGTATTTCTGATATGAACTATCTCCAAGTTTCAAATACTCTATTCAATTTTTATTACGATATTGGAGATTTAACGCGATTTGATGAGATTCGAGAAACATTAGAGTATCAAGTAAATCAACTCAATTTAAATACACTTGAAGAGTTAGAACTATTTATTAAGTTCAACTATAACGTTTGTAGATATCTATGGCTGCAGAATAATATTGAAGAAGCTATTACTAAAATCACAACTACTATAAAGCAGTGTCAGGCTTACAGAACAACTTATCTTTTAGCTGATTTGTATTTATTGATGGGAAATGTAAGTAAGGACTTTTCTTCTAAGATTTCGATAAAAGAATATTTTGAGACAGCACATTTTCTTTATAAATTGGATGAAAATATGTCAATGGCTTTGAAAGTCGAACATTACATTGCAAATATGGCAGAATAATGAAGACGATGTTCAATTGAGCATCGTTTTTTTAATATTTCACAGATACAAAAATGAGTTATATAAAAAAAAAATAAAAAAAGTTTATAAAATATATTGACAACATGATGCTGGAGTGCTAAAATAAATGCAAGAAAATTAAAGGAGAGATATATGAGAAGTCTGTTTAGGAAAATTGCTACAGTGCTAGTTATTGGATTAATTCTGCTAGGGATTGTAGGGAAACCTCAAATTCATAAAATGGCTACAGAAATTGATCCGGGTCCAGCTAATATTATTCGCAGATGAAAATTAAGCTAGCAAATCGTATTTTTATATCTTATTTTGTCTTTACTTAGTAAGGAAATATCTACATTGTTGGAACTATATTATCTTATTTAATAATGTGAGTTTTAATATTATGTAGTAGAAGAAGGAGGAAAAGAAAATGACTGTTGTTGCAGTACAAACATTCCCTGGTCATCGTGTAGGAGGCCGTTAATTACACTGGAGTTTGGAGCTTACTAACTCCAAACTCTGTTTTGTATAGATTACTACTTTTCAAAATGGAGGTTATCTAAGTGAGAGTAAAGAGAACTCTTCAGCCTTATGTGTTGAATGATAAAATAAAATTTGGTTTTGGAAATGTTTCTCTTGAGAGGGATATTGATTGTAATGAGATGAATATCAACTTGATTAAAAAGTTAGACGAGGATGTTGACATTCAACAGTTATCTATTGAAGAGCGAAAAATTGTAAAATTTATGTTATCAAAAGGATTGTTAACTAATAATCAATACGATGATACAAAATACTCTCGTAATATCAACTTTTTTGAATGGATAGATCTTTCTAAAAACTTAAATCCATGTGAGTATCAGAAAAGGCTATTAGAATCTACAGTGTTAATTGTCGGTGTAGGTGGCATTGGTTCTACGGTTGTGGAAATATTAGCTCGATTAGGAGTAGGGAGATTCATTATAGTTGATTTTGATATTGTAGAAGAATCAAATCTGACTAGACAAAGCGGTTTTAAAAAATCTGATATAGGTAAATCAAAAGTAGAGGTAATACAAAGAAATATTCAAGCAATTTCTGATTCAAAAGTTGTGACTATATCCAAACAGTTGAGATGTAAGAATGACTTAGAGAAACTTTTTAAATCATATAGTTTTGATATTGCACTATGTTGTGCTGATACTCCAAGTATCGAAATTGACTATTGGTTTGATGATTTAGCACATAAGTATAATAAACCAATTATAGTGGGTTCCTACGCATCTACAGTAATAAACTATTTGCACATTATTCCTGGAGAAACTATTTCTTTAAGAGAGTTCTATGGGAATTTTATGATATCAGATGATCATATTTTAAATAGTAAGACACCGTACAGTGTAATTTCACCGATATCGTATATGGCAGCAGCAATTATTTCCTACAAAGTATTGGATTCCTTGACAGGATTATTAAATATAACAAATTATATCCAAATCGATTGTATGAATTTCGAGGTATATCAACATGATATTAGAAAAATTCAGTAGTAACTTTAAAAACTTGATATTAGGTAGATCTTCTAGAAATATTGCAGATAGTTTTTACTTCATTGCATTGTCGATTGGGTTAATCAAAGTTTATAATATTGAAGCTGGTCAGTTATCTTTATTTACTCTAATAGGTTTTATCCCTAACTTACTTGCCGTTTTTTATGGAAGTTTTGTAAATAAAATCCAAAGAGATAAAGTCTGGCTAGTAACTTTTCAAGTTCTTCAACTTTTTATAATTTTCATTACTATTCTATGCTTAAGGTATCGCTTTGAAGTTTTTTATCTTTATATTTTTAATTTTTTGTTTAGTTTATCAACAAATCTACTTAACACATTACAAATGAAGATTGTTCCAGAAACATTAGAAAATGATGAAGAAACGATAAACAAATCTATAGATGTTCAGTATATGGCTTCAAATGTGTTAGACATTATTAGTAACCTGTTTGCCTCATTACTGTTGGGAGTGTTGTCCTATTTTGTTGTTTTCAATATGAGTATTCCATTTTTTGTAGCTGCGATATACTTTATGTTGAAAATCAGGTTAGATATACCTGATAAAAAAAAGTCAGATGGTATGTCTGAAAATATAGAAAGCGAAAGTGAATCAACTTTTCAACTTTTGGACACAATTTCTGCTTTTCGAGAATCAAAATTTGCCTCTTTTATTGTAATTACAGAGTCAATTTTAAGTGGCGGAACAGATCTACTTTTAACTTTAGCCCCCTTATATCTTGTATCGGAAGGAATTCCTATTCAGTATCTTGGGTTAGTATTGGCAGTACAACGATTAGCAGATTTGACAGGTGCTTTTGTGGCACCTAGGATAAAAATATCATATAAAAAGTTTTTCTTTATTGATTATATTGTATCGGGCTTCTTTTTATTTTTAGTATTTGTAATACCAATTCCATTGATTAAGCTTTTGCTATTTGGATTATCATTTATAATTATTGGTATATCTGGTAATATGTTTGAAAAAATGATTTATTCTGAATATAACTATGAAAATATGGGGTTAATCTATTCTACTAATTCAAGCTTATATGCTTTATTTTCAATTGTATTCTTAATAGTTCCCCAGTTTTATTCGGATATACATATTCTAGGGATAACGATAAATATATTTACGGTATTAGTAGGATTTTATTTGTTATTTATTAACAATCCATTTAAGGAAAGTAAGGGAATAGAAAATGAACCAGAAAGTTATGCAGAATAATTTTAAAAAAGAACATAAAGTTGATCAGCGGTCTAAAAATATATCTATGAAACAGAATAATGGAAGTTTAAAAAAAGCTAGAAAATTTCAAGTTAAAAATAAAGGAAATAGATAGAAATCGACTACTCTGAATGGCACCCTAAAAGTTAGACAGAAAAAATCTAACTTTTGGGGTGCTTTTATTATGAAATTAACTTATGAAGATAAAGTTCAAATATATGAATTGAGAAAGCAAGGAGAGAGCTTTAGACGTCTTTCTAATCAATTTGGGATAAACATTTCTAATCTTCAGTACATGATTAAATTGATTGATCGTTATGGAATAGAAATCGCAAAAAAAGTAAAGAATCGTTATTGTTTTCCTAAATTAAAATAAGAAATTATTGATAAAGTTCTCCTGGAAGATTGTTCATAAAAAAGTGTATCTTTGGCTAGAGAAAATCACAAAATCTAAATAAAACAGAAGACACAAAATATTTATAATATGTAAAAGGTAGTTCAAAAATATAGAACTACCTTTTGTTGATAATAATGAAATTAGATACTTGTTCTTTTAAAATTAGTAGAGTAAAAATTTCTAGAGGGGAATCATCAAACTGCTTTGATTTAGCTATAGTTATTTTACTTTTGTGGTCGAGAACGAATGGAAGATATGGGATTACACAGAGTGAGTATTTCTTTTTGTTTTGATTGAGACACATGAGTATAGATCTGAGTTACAGAAATAGAGCTATGTCCAAGTATTTGCTGTATATAACGAATATCTACATCTTTATCCAGTAGCATTGTAGCAAAGCTGTGTCTAAACATATGTGGCGTGATAGTTATAGATAAGTTGTTTTTCTTAACCAGCTTCTTTAAAATTAGACGTACGCTTTGTTCTGACAGTGCTTTAAGAGGATTTTGACCAGTAAATAAATAGTCATTAGGTCGGATGTAGTATTTATTTATATATGTTTCCAATAAATTAAAGGTTGTTTGGTCTCCTAAAAAGAGGATACGTTCTTTTTTTCCTTTCCCGATAATATGAAGTGTTCTATTTGAAAAATTAATATCTTTAAGATGAATATGACAAAGTTCAGAAATCCGAATGCCAGTTGAAAGTAATAAGGAAATGATTAGTAAATTTCTTTCAGCTTTTTGTTTTTGATATTTAGATTTTGAATAGATAACTTTTTGTTCTGAATATGAGTAGACACTTTTTAAAATATCATAAGGAATGGTTTTAGGTAATATTTTTTCCTTCCGAAATTGAAATCGTAGTTGATTAAAAGGATTTTCATCAATTATATCTTGAAATTTTAAATAGTTATAAAAAACCTTCAAACTTGCGATTTTTCGTCGTAGAGTGTTTGATTTTATATTTGATTTTGTTAAAAACTCAATATATGATTCAACATTATTGTAGTTTGAATTGTAAAATTGTAAAAGATCATTTTTGTAAGCTCGAATTGTATGTGTGCTTAAACGCTTATGCGATTCGCAGTAACTTAAGTAATTAGAAATAAGTTTAGAATCCATGAATATCTCCTTTAGTAATAATCATGTTATTTTAAACTTATTTAAGCATTTTGTATAGTGATAATAAATAGTTATCAGTAGGAGAGAGATGTGAGAGAATTTCAATATTTCATAAGTTATTCAAGAGATATTTACTATGAATTTGTAAATAATCTGAATAATACGTTAAATGAAATAGGATTAAAAACCTGGATTGACAAATTTGAAATTAACATTGGAGATGAAATAATTGATAATCTATATACTGTACTCGATAAAAGTGCTGATTATTATGGAATTATTTTTATATTCGATGAAACATTCTTTAACAAAGCATGGTGTATAAAAGAGCTAGATTATGCGATGAAGAAAAGGATTCCTTTTTTTCCAATATTGTATAAAATAAAAAAAGAAGATATTCCTAATGAATATACTTTCTTAAAAAATTATAATTTATTAACGGTATCATCGTTAAAAGAAACTGATTATATCGTAGATCGCTTTATATTGCTGCATTTGAACAATATTATTTGCAGAAATATTTCTAATTTTTCAATTGACAGTTATGTTGGTAATTTTTTATTAGAACAAATTCGACATACTACTGTAAATAGTATTGATGCTATTTTTATCCTAGATAACTTCTCTCAATATTTGAGAAAGCAAAAACGGTTGGGGAATTTTAAACTAACACATGAAATCTTGTTTTGTATCGCAATAACTAGACTATTAAAAGAACGTTTATTTAGGAAAGATTTCCAAGGGGAGTACCATTTTAAAATATTGGAAATCATCCAAGAAATATATATTAAGACGTTTCTATAAATGTTCAAAATAGCCTTAGAGAACATTAAACATATAAAACTAAAAAACAGAGATTCACCGAATTGAAATTAAATGGTGAGTCTTCTGTTTTTATTAAAGTAAAAAGCCTTTATATACTGATTTACTATTAAAGTTTATCCATGATGTAAGCATCTCTGATGTGCTTAATGCAATCAATAATAGTTTGAGATAAAATTTCAGGATCTTTTTCTATCAGTAGCTTATCTAGAAAAGGAGTGAGATAAGAATATTTATCAATTTCAGATAAAAGTGTTTGGTATACTTCTAAAGAGCTCCAACCAGTTGAACCTACGGGAATAATAAATCTATTTTGCTTTATAGCCCTGTCAAAATCTTCTAGTACTCCCTTGGAGTTAGATAAAGTTCCGTCATAGTATTGATTTCCAAAGACAAATATAACTATACCTGCTTCTGATATCATATTATCTTGGAATCTTTTCTTTGCCGAACTATCAATATGTTTATCGCTACCTTTAATTAATGGGAGAGTTTTAATTTTTAGATATTTCGAAATATCAAGATTTTTATCATTAATAGCGGTCATTACGCCATTAATCACCTGTGGTCCTACACCTTCTATATTACCGTTACCTACTATAATTTCATTAGCAATTAATTTATATCCTAAAAGATATAGGAACTCAGTAGCACTATCTTCATCCCATTCTCCATAATTTCTACAACTTCCAGCAATAAATACACTATTTGTTAAATATAACTTATAAGATTGATTAAATAGTTCATCAATCTCATTATAATCTTCAATCAAAATAGTATGAATACCATATCTTTTTAAATCATTTATTTCGTGCTCTTGTTTTATCTTTCCGTATTCTAATTCACTTTCAGGGTCTTGGGAATTTTCAAACATATCAATGGTCAAATTTTTCCTAAAACAATAGTGCATCCTAATATTTTCTCCGATTAATAATCTAATTTTGCTTAGAATTTGCTGAATATCTGGATCATTTAAACTATATCCTACAAATACAAATGTTTTACTAATCAGATCTCCGCGGAGTGTTTGAATAAAAAGTTTGTGACTCTTATCAAAACTCTCGTAATCATCACGAGTCAATATTGCCTCATAGGGTCTAGAAATATCTCCATGAAATTTATAGACAGTCGCATCAATATTTGGAGGGGTAATTGACAAATCATTATTATCAATCTTGATGTCTACACGTTTTCCAGCTTTCTTCAAATTATCCTCAATTAAGTGGTCATAATTAGTTGTCCAAAAAGTTTCAATAGGCATGCTCGTTAACAGTGTTAGCAAATTATTATCTTTAGAGTCTTTTGTAAATTCTTGTATTAATTTTTGTGAAATCTGATTTTTTGATTGTGCAGAATTTTTGTAATATTGGGCAACTGAAATTAAGTCATACTCTTTATCAATATTTAGTCCAATCGAATCAGAAAATTGCCGTAATAATTCTTTCCAATTTACATAACCTGAGGGAACAGAAAGTCCTGCACCAGCAAAAATTGCTGCATTATTTTCTAACATTGCCGCACTAAAATCAGAAATAAATTGTTTTTTTAGTTTTTTCATCTCTCTCCTACCGATAACTATTTATTATCACTAGTATATCATAGATTCATATCTCCAATATGTTTTCGATTGTAGTTTTCTTACTTTTGTATATTCTTAAAGACTTTTTGAACAGCCTCATAGTACTTTTTCTTCAATGACTAAATATGTGGTATTCTATCCATTAGTAACAACGCACCAAAAATGGTGCGTTTATCTTTTTTGTGCTATAATAGAAATAAATAAAAGGAGGGCTCTCATGATCGGAGAAAATATTAAAACGTTGCGCAAGGCACATAACCTGACCCAGCCTGAGTTCGCAAAGATTGTTGGTATCTCTCGAAATAGCCTAAGTCGTTATGAAAATGGAGCAAGTTCAGTTTCGACAGAATTAATAGATCGTATTTGCCAGAAATTTAATGTTTCCTATATCGATATTGTAGGAGAGGAAAAACTGCTCACACCAGTAGAAGATTACCAGCTAACCTTGAAAATTGAAGTGATTAAAGAACGAGGGGCGAATATCTTAGCGCAACTTTATCGTTTTCAAGATGAACTAGAAATTGCATTTGATGATGCTAATAATCCTTGGGTTCTAATGAGCGATGATCTTTCTGATTTGATTAACACGAAGATTTATCTTGTTGAAACTTTTGAGGATGTAGAGCGATATAATGGCTATTTGGATGGCATTGAACGTATGCTAGAACAAGCTACTCATCTGGTGGTGGCTTAATGAAACTAGAAGAATTTAGTCAAGATGATTTTGAACGAGCATCCAAACGACTCGTTCGTTCTTTAACTCGTGGGAAAACAACCTTATCTCAGCCTAAAGCTATTTTGCTCGGTGGACAGAGTGGTGCTGGTAAGACAACGATTCATCGTGTGAAACAAAGGGAATTTCAAGGCAATATCATTATCATTGATGGAGATAGTTATCGCTCTTTTCATCCGAACTACCTTGGCCTACAGGAAAAGTATGGCAAAGATAGTGTGGATTATACCAAAGTATTCGCGGGACAAATGGTTGAATATCTTGTAGATGAGTTGAGTAAACAAGGGTATCATTTGTTAATCGAGGGTACCTTGAGAACAACAGAAGTTCCTCGAAAAACGGCCCAATTATTGACAACTAGAGGTTACCAAGTCTCACTTGCAGTAATTGCGACCAAGCCAGAATTGTCCTATCTCAGTACCTTGATACGTTATGAGGAGCTCCATGCAATAGACCCAAGTCAAGCGAGAGCGACTCCCAAAGAGCACCATGATGGAATTGTAGAACATTTAGTTGATAACTTACGAGAGTTAGAAAATGACAAGATTTTTAATCAAGTTCAAATTTACCGAAGAGATCAATCGTGTGTTTATGATTCGCAAGTAGACAAAACATCAGCAGCAGTAGTCCTACACGAATGCCTATTTGGAAAATGGAATAAGGTGGAAAAAGAGATGTTGAAGTTGGGACAGGAACGGTTGAGAGAACTGGGAGGAATTGATAAGTGACGAAGGGTTAATTTATGCAAAGACTTAATTTAAGATTCTTAAAGTCTTGTTATTTGTCAAAATACTGATTTTAAGCGATTTTGCATTCGATAAAATCAATAATTTATAGATGTATTACATTATATTGGACAGTAAATGGACAGTGACAGAGTGTTTGAAGGAGAAAAAGAGGCCTAAGGGTTTCTTTTATGTAATTACTTAGTTTTTGTTAAGAATTAACGGATTAAGTTTCATGGGTATATTTATAACTTTTTGTCATTGGCAAATAAATTATATCAGGACCTTTTACTATGATATTGGCCACTTATACAATTACATACGATAACATTATAGTTTATTTTATTTGACTTTAATGCATAACAATGTTGTATTGAAAGCGAATTCAATAAATAGATTATTTAGGTTAGAAGGGATGTGTCCATAGATGAACAAAAGAAGCTTCAAAAAAATGTCTCTAATATTTATTTTAGGTATCATTGTAGGTCTATTCTTAATCCCATTACTTAGACCACTTATAGTTGATTGGCTAAAAACTATATTTGGTTAATAGTAACGATAACCTTATTTAACAAAAAAGTTTTCCCTTATATTTTTTAATAGCATTGTTTTGACAAATTAACTTCCACGTTTATTGGCGGTAGAAGTTGGTTTGAGAATTTAGCACTTTGATGACCTTAGATCCTTATAATCCTACACGTACAGGTATGACTTTTAGTTTTAGATATTCTCATTAGTTTAATTAAAGGAGGGACTTCGTTATGGTAACTAAGTATTACAAGTATATTCCTTGGTTGGTTTTAGGAGCTATTGGATCTTATGAGTCCGCAACTTATTTTGGACATAGTACATTTGATATACTGTATTTATCTATTGTTTTTATGATTGTTTACGTAGCTTTGTTCATTCTACACGAAAAATATCTGAAATATAAATATAAAGAAATATTTACACAGATTATGAGCAATCCTGAAAAAGATCATCATCCTTAGTAAGATAAAGCATAATAAAGCCCTAGCAACCAGATTGTACTGACCCAAAAAAAGTTAGACAAATAGGATATCCAAAGGATTTAGTTCTGTATTGCACAGGACTGAGTCCTTTTCTACTATTTGTATAGAAGTGTATACATTTTTAATCTATAGTCGTAGAGATTTAGTAAAACTATAGCCAAATATAGATCTTTTTCTATAATTTACTAATGTCTGTTATATCAGACATTTATTGGAATTTCTATTATAACAGACATTGACACAATTTTGTAATATTATTTTGGTAAAATAATATTACAAAAGGAGGCGAAGGATATGAAAAAATTTATAAGTGTTTTGCTACTTTCAATAATGGCAGTGATGTTAATTGCATGTTCTAATAGCAATCAACAGTCCTTGGATGGAGAATATTATTGGGTATCAAGTGAAAGAAACGAGCTGGCATTCACTATAAAAGGTGATAAAGGTTCCATTGAACATGGAGAAGCTGATAACTTTAAGATTTATAAACAAAAGAAAACCATTGAGTTAACTGGGCAAGATATTGCAAATAGGACAGAAGAGTATTCGTATAGAGATGGCGTCTTTTCTGTTGATATTAGTGGAATGAAACACGACTACTACTTAAAGGGTAGCAGAGCCTATGAGAAAGCCCTCAAAGAATTTGGTTACAAATAATATCATATACACCTATTTTACCGAATAGGTGTATTTTAGTGCATTATAGATGATCTTTCTATTTTGGACTTGTCTGTTTGTACCAAATAGTTTGAGGACTTTCTGCACTTTGCTAGAGAGAAGTTATTTGCTTTTTACATATTTAGTGTAGTGTTCTTCGTATTGAGTTTTTATTTTATCCTCTCCTAAAATATCAAATACCTGAATTGCTTGTTTCATCATTTTTATTCCAGAGGTCTGTCCCTTTTTATATTGGAAATAACCTGTCGCATAGAGGAAAACGGTCTGCTCATAGTAATTTAATTCATTTTCTAAAAGTTTCTCAATTTTAGAAATTAGGTATGAACAATTCAAAAATTCACTTTGATCGATACTTAAAATTAAACAATTAATTGCTAATTGTGTAACAAGTTTCTTATTATATTTATTCAATGATGAATAAATATAATTGTTCAGCATTTCTTTTGTTAAGAGAAAGTATGAGCTATACTTTATTGTTCTCACACAGTTTCCTAATAACATTATTTCGTAGTACCCCCATTTTTCAACTTTAAAGAGATAGTCTATTAATTGAAGGATTTCTTCTTCTGTAGGCGCAATACTATTGTCTAGAGTATAGATAATTGATTTTATCATTGTCTTCTCAAAAGGATTCAAATTGTAGTTAGAATGTTTAGAGAGTAATGATTCGATATTTTTGATATTCTGTGATGAATACTCTTTTCGGATGTATTGTACTAAGTTGGCAAATAATTCGGTTCTAGTGTAATTATTATCATTCAGACTAAGAAATTCATCTAAAGAGATATGTAATTTATCTAAAATATTAATAAGGCGGGCACAAGATATTTCGGATTCTCCTCGTTCAAATCGTGAAATTTGTGACTTAGATAAATGTTTATCCGCAATGGAGCTTATGGTGACTTGTTTCATTTGACGCACTTGTCTAAGTGTTCTACCGAGATTTGATTTCATTTAAATTCCCATTTTCACAACAAATTTTATAGATTTCATTATTTATTGTACAATATTTAAAAAGAAAAAGGAGCAATGATATGAAAAAATTTTACTAAATGTTTTAATATTGGTATTTTTTATTGAGATTATTATTGTTGGTTGCTAAAATGTTAGATGTACATCTAAGCCTTTAGATACTCTAAAGGCTTGAAGTCTCTAAGAATATAGGCTGATTTTTAAGGAGTCCAGTATAGAGACTCGGGGGAAGATGATTTAGACGATTTAATAATTTAATATATAGGAGAAACAAAATGATATATATAAGAGATTTAAAAAGAAACTTTGAAGTAAAAGGGGAAAAAAACTGCTTTGAAGCTTTAAAAGGAATCTCACTTTCAATTCAGAAAGGAGAAGTTTTTGGTTTACTAGGTCCAAATGGTGCAGGCAAGTCAACTACAATAAAAATTCTTTCAACAATGCTTCTTCCCACATCAGGTGAAGTAGAAATATCCGGATTCGATATCTATAAAGATGAGCAACAAATTCGTGAGAGAATAAATTTCATTTTTGGAGGAGAAAGAAGTTTATATTTTAGACTTTCTGCTGAGGATAATTTGTTTTATTTTGCGGATCTATATAAGATACCTCGGAAGAAGCAACTGATTTTGATTCCAGATTTACTTAAACAGGTTGGGTTAAATAGTTTTGCAAAACGTAGAGTAGAGACATTCTCAAAAGGTATGAAGCAACGTCTTCAGATTGCTAGAGCATTGTTAAATGATCCTGAGATAATTTTTTTAGATGAACCGAGTATTGGTCTTGATCCAGTAGGAGCACTTGAGTTGAGAAACATCATAAAAGAGTTGGCTAAAAATGGGAAAACAATTCTTTTAACAACCCATTATATGGCTGAAGCTGAGGAACTTTGTGATAGAATTGCAATCATTAATCAAGGCGAAATTGTAACCTGTGGTACATTACCAGAAATTGCATCATTAATTTCAGATGAAGATAGAACAAAAATTCTTCAAGATAAAGTGAAAGAACAAAAAGAAATAGATGTAACACTGGAAGATATTTATTTGCATTTAGTGAGGTAGTCGTAAGTATGAAAGTTATTTTTGCTAGTGCTATTGTACACATGAAGCAAGCAGTAGCTAGAAGTACGTTTCGCTATTGTCTATTTTTTAATCCTCTGTGTAATGCTATTCTCTTAGGGCTAATGTATAGTAATAAATCCAATCAAGAATTTACTTTATATGCTATTTTAGGAACCTCTCTATCTTCATTTTGGACTATTATCTGTTTTTCGTCAGCTGCGGACATAAACAGAGAAAAGTATTTAGGGACATTACCTATTTTATTCACATCACCGTCAGGTTTTAAAAAGATTATTTTTGGCAAACTACTTGGTAATAGTCTTTGGGGAGTAGCAGCATTTCTGTTGAATGTAATATTTGTGACGATATTATTTGGTCGCATAATGGCTGTTAAGAGTTTTAGCTTATTAGTAATTGTGATTGTCTTAGCAGTATTGACCTTCGTTAGTATAGGAATGCTGATGTGTTCAGCATTTACCTTATCAAGAAGTGCACGTTTGTTAATGAACGTAATAGAGTATCCGTTACTTTTGATAACAGGAATGGTATTCCCTTTAGATTTTATAAACCAATATATAAAGTGGATTTCATATATTTTATCTCCAACATGGGTAATGGAAGGATTTAAACTTGCTGTATACGGTGGAAATTCAAAAGAGATATTTATTGTTATATCAATTCTCTCTTTACTAACTGTATTTAATTTTATAATTGCTCACTTTGCCTTTGTCAGTGTAGAGAAGAAAAGTAGAATTGATGCAACTTTGGAGGTGTATTAGATGGAAAGTATTTTAAGATTTTTCAGAAGGATCATCTTTTCTTATAAACAATCCTCAATAATGTCGGATTGGAAAACTTATATGATGTTTGACCTAATTCCTCCAATTTCACAAACATTGCTTTTCTCTCTGATTGCCGGATACATTTACGGAACTGATTATATTCAAAAATGGATGATTGGAAATGCGATACTAATAACATCTTTTGGAGCTTTGTTTGGTGTTGGTACACAACTGATGGATGAAAGATATAATGGGACATTGAGTTTTCTAATTGCTTCAAAAACGAAGTTGAGCTCAATATTATTTTCAAGTGCAATTAGTTCCATGTTGACTAGTATGGTTTCGGTAACTATAGGCATAGTATTAGTCAGTATGATTTTGAAAATTAGTTGGAATATTGGCCTAATTGCTTCTTTTTTTATAGTACTTTTAGTAGCTTCTTTTGTAGCAATGAGTTTTGGTTATATTTTTTCCTGTTTTATATTGGTAACGAGTGAAGTTAATTTGATGTTAAACCTGGCGAGTAGGATATTATTAATTTTTACTGGTGCTAATTTTCCAATTAGTCGTTTACCACATTTTTTACAATTTATTCCAAAGCTTCTGCCTCTAACAAGATCGATTGAGGTAGCTCAAGGAGTGATAGAAGGGAAAACTATATCTACTTACTATCTACAAATTTTTGAGGAGATTGTTTTGGGGATAATTTTTATAATATTTGCCAGCATATTATTAAGAGTTATGGAGAACGTATCAAGAAGAAATAGCACTATTGAATTAGTATAAATAATTTGGAGATATATCTGGAATAGAACATGAATATTACCAAAAAGGCAGTAAAGCATATAATAAAGCACTTCAACAATATAATAAGTAGAAATAGAACGATGAAGTTTTGATTTCTTATGTATATTAGGTTATAAGAAAACACCCTGAAAGATAGATAGGAAAATCTAACTTTTGGGGTGTTGTCAATTTTAAGAGCGTTGAATATGTCTTTATTTTGTGAGTGAGACACGGAAATCATTGTATTTGCTGTAATCAAACTCTTCATTGAGACCTGTTACAAATACAATCGGAGTATAATGTCCCTCTTCCAAAATGAAACCGGCTTTTACCTTGGCATTGGCTCCCCCAAGTCCAGCAATACCGGGAAGAAGGGCATCAAAAGCTCCAGGTTCGTCTGTTTCCCAGTAATAGATATTACCAGAAGCTTGAACAGCTTTTGCTCTAGTCGTTGCTGTACGAATTGGGTTCACATCTGCTTGATAAAAGTTTGCTGTCGTAGTGACCGTTCCGTCCGCAGCCACTGTCATTTGGACATCTTTCGCAATTTCAGTTGTACCTGTCCAAGTCCCTACCAGCTCTGCAGGAACCATTTGAGATGAATCTGTAGCTTTGTCACCACTTGTTGTATTAGACGCTGTGGTTGTTTGACTTGATTGTGTTGTTTCTTCTGAACTAGATTCAGTTTCTTTTGTATTTTTCTTTTTAGAAGACTGATTTGTTTTATTCTGACCAGATTTCATAGAAGTCTGTGTTTCTTTTACAGAAGAACTATTTTCCTCTTTTTTAGAACCACAAGCTACTAGTAGAGTTGCAGAAGTTAAGCCTAAAAGTGCTAAACTTGTCCATTTTTTCATAATTATGATACCTCACCTAAATTTATATTAGCTATTATATTACAATGTTACAGAATGTCAAGTGTTTTTGAAATATTTTTGTAACATTTGTAATTTGTCTAAATTTTAAAAGGGGTGGCGCATAGGGTTACAAAGTAAAAGATTTCTATATTCTTTGTTACATAATCATCAGAAATAGAAAATCAACGTAAATAAAATGTTGTTAGAGTTTCATTGGTACAAAATTACCAACAATAATTCCTACAATTCTAGGATCTTCATCATACGAAAGAAAAATATCTTTATAGTTTGGATTGATAGAAACCAGCCTTAAGCCATACTCCTCTCGATAAACTCGTTTAATATAAGTCTGGCTATTGCAGACTACGGCATAAACTGCTCCATCATAATCAAATCCTGTCTCACGAATGAGAGCCACAGAGCCATTTTGATATTTGGGCTCCATTGAGTCACCAGAAATCCATGAGGCGAAATCATGGGCTAGTTCTTCATGAAAATAAACAGTATCATAGTTTTGATCGTTATAAACTGATGAACCGATACCAGCAGACATTTTTTCGTAAACATGATATTCGTATAGTTTTTCTGACATTGAAACAATGTTCTTACATTTTTCTTTTTGAACTAGGCCTCTGACATAACTAAGTGCTTGATCCTTAGCTTCATCTGATAAAATATTATATAGTCGGGCAATTTCAAGCTCTGTAAAATAGCCTTTCGGTACATTTAGAATCTGCTCTAGTTGTTGCACTTTTTCTCTAGATGGTTGTTTTACTCCACGTTCCCATGCGGAATAGGCTTGGTAGGTAATACCTAATTGATCTGCAATATCTTTTTGAGTCATTTTTAGCTCTTTTCTACGAGCCTTTAGTTTTTCTGGTTGGTACATCGTTTCCCTCACATTAATAGTAATTTCAATTCAGCTTTTTGTTTTGCCTCTTTGTCTGTTAGTTTATTTTTATCCCAAACATAAGCTATAGATTTTCCTCTATCATAAATGAGCCATACTTTTAGATTGTCACGGCAAGTTTTTATTGTTTTCCAATTCTCTTGATTGAGAAGTTCTGGATACTCTTGACTAGTCACGAAGCCTTTTTTGATTACTGATTGCTGAATCTTATTGATTAGAGAAGTCTGAAAGTTGTTGAATTCCTTTATAATCTGATCTTTGACACCGTGAAACAAAAGGAGTAGTGTGGCATTTTGTCCATCAATATAAGCATCGATAGCCTGCTTAATGGTACTTTCTTTTCCAGGATAATATTCTCTAAGAAGATCTAAAAGGCGATAAAACAATGCCTGTTTTGAAACATCCAGACTATTTTGAATATGTTGAAAGGTGTCGCAACTATAATAAATCTTTGACAACAAAACAATGTCAGGCATTAATACTACAGCAGAGAAAATATTCGCTTCTCGCTCTAGTAGGTTCTCCTGATTATCAATAGATTCTGCAAAATAATTACCTTCATGCTCTAGGATAAAATGTCCTAGCTCATGACACAGCGTAAAATTTTGCTTCACAATGGGATTATCCTTTTCATAAGAAAAACTAATACCTAATTCATCAATAACAGTTAATCCTTCAATCTTGTGATTTGAGAAGTGGTGACTAATTACTTGAATTTGATATTTTTGAATACAATATTGAAAGAAGTAGTTGAAATTATAATTTAGTAATGAAATATCA
This sequence comes from Streptococcus parasanguinis, assembly GCF_032163505.1. Classification (NCBI taxonomy): domain Bacteria; kingdom Bacillati; phylum Bacillota; class Bacilli; order Lactobacillales; family Streptococcaceae; genus Streptococcus; species Streptococcus parasanguinis. Next base: position 1,796,277 of record NZ_CP134147.1, on the reverse strand, counting down.
TGATCCTTCATGTATTGGTATAACACATGTTTTGTAGACTTACTTATTCTTGTATACAATTCGTCCAAAGAATGATACCTCCTTTAAGTATTATTCACAAAACTAAACCAATATGATTGAGTTAATTATATAAAAATAGTGGACGATTGTCCACTAGAAATCAGAATTACAATTCTACAATCTTAATTCTATTGTTTTGAATAAGATTTCTGAATAAATCTGTATTCGATTGCTTGTTTATAGAATATTCTCCAAATAAGGACGAAATAGAGTGAATCAATTCCCTCCTTTTCTTATCAGTGGTTGTCCCCTCGTAGACATTATAAACAAAGATAAAATGTGCTTCAGGATTGTCAATATAACTATCCAAAATTTTTCTGAAATAACCATAGTCAGCTTTTGAAAGCGAGTGTCCAAAGAAAATTATTTCTTTTATGGATGGACTAAGAATTTCAGACATTCTACTGTTTTCAAACCATTCCTCAAACATTACTTTTGTATATAAATCAAGAGTTCTTGATGTCTTTGTAAAAATATACTCATTTGATATTGGAGATAAAAACTCATCATCCACACCAAATATAATCTCTTTAGTCTCCGAATCAAGACGACCATGTAAATTTAAAGTTTTGATGGGATTTTCTTTAAAAATTGGATGAAGGTATTCCGCCCTATTTCCTTTTTCAGACATATCCCAGGGTGTTGAATAGTTAAACGTTAATACGTTATATGTTGAAATTCCAGTTTCTTTTCCAATTTTTCCTAAAATAGATTCTATCAAATTCCCTGCATTTATTTGATAGTTAACTCCCATATCGTAAATACTTAAAGTAAGATATTCTCTAAAATCCATCTCTAGCTCTTTTAATTCTGCTAAAAGAACTTGAGCAACCATCGGAAATAGTTCTTTCTCTAATTTACTGTCAAACGAGTTTTCAAATTTTTTTCTCTCTGTTATACTACCAATGTTTCTTTTGTCATATTCATGATACTCTTCCCATAATTCATTCTCTTTTTTTCTAAATTCTATAAACAAATCTTTAGAGCCTTCAACATTGAAAGAATCAAGCTTTTTATTCAGCAAATTATATGACAACAATTCATATATCTTTTCGATTTCCTTATTGTTCAGATGACTAATTCTTTGAGTACGTATCATAGATTTGCCATTTTGATAAATTGAAAGCAAACTATCACCGATGCTTTCCACAATATTCATACTATTATCTTTAGTAGCCAATTGATTTGCAATTTGATTTTCAACTTGAAACCAATCCATATCGTTTGTCATTTTTCTATATAGAAAAATAATATACCATGAATTTAATTCAGGCACTACTTCGCTTTTACTTATGCCTCCGTCATGCGCAAAGTTGATATCTTTTAAGTATCGCTCAATTTCAGAAAGAGTATATTCAAAAATATTACTATAACCATCTCTTTGAAGCTCTTCGTTATGATAATTGAGTTTATTTTCTAATATATACTCCAAAAACTTTTTGTAATCAGAAGGCACTTTGCATGTTAAATCAAAGCCATTACCCAATACTAAAAGTGTTTTTGGTAAGTTCCCAATATTTAAAAATTCAGTTTTATCATTCAACATCTGTACTCCCATTTACTAACTCATCAATAGAAACTTTATATAAATCTGCCAACTTGATTGCCGTAATTAGATATATATCCTCACTTTAATCCCCATTTTTGGAACTTTAATTTAAAGTTCTATAGTTTGTATTGTTTCTAGATCTTTGGTAACGATCGCAGTATCAAATCGTATTTCAAATAAAACTAAAGATTCCCCTGCAAATTCAATGGTATTTTTGTAACCTGGTACTTTAGCAATAAATTGGTCCGCCACTTCAAAAATAGTTTTGGTACTTTTTTGAACTAAACCCTTAGCTTTTACGTGTTCATTCCCAGAGTGTGGAATTGTAGTAAATGCAATATGAGAGTTTGATTCCATTTCCTTAATCTTATCATTACCTTTGAATGATGAGAAGTAGAGTATATTATTGGTTGAATCGTAAATAAAATTGACGATTCTTACATTTGGAATATTATTTACAGATGTCGCTAAGGCTATTTCTTTTTGTTCAGACATTATTTTCAAAAATTCTTTTTTTACATCCATTCTTAAAGCACTTCCTTTATTCAATGTAATTATCTAACAAAAAAGTCTAATTTTAAGTTTACTTGTTTTTGTCAAATGCTTCTTTTCTCTTTTTCATAAATTCAATCAGTTCTTTTTTGAATAATTCTTTTTCTTCCTCTGTCAGACCTTTTGAATTCATACGAAAAAGTAATTCAATATCTTCTAATACATCACTAGTTTGTCTGTTTTCTGTATTTCCTAACAAGTAATCAACTGAAACATATAAAATTTTAGATAATTTCACCAGATTGTCTTGGGTTGGTTTTTTGATTCCACGTTCCCATGAAGCGTAAGCTGGTTGGGAAATTCCTAGTTTTTCAGCTACATCGACTTGAGTGAGCCCAGCTTCTTTCCGAAGGTTTTTTAAGCGTTCCGAAAATTCCATTTTTGACCTCTAAAAATAATTTTAACTTTTTAAAATAATCTCTTGACAAATATAACTGTCAGTTATATAATGTAAATATAGCTGATGGTTATATAAGTTTTAAAAATAATAACACCTAATTATCGGCATTATGATCATTGACAATTAAATAAAAAGTGCGTCTGACAACCAGAGAACTGATCATCAGAACTACACATAAACTTCGTACCTTTATTGTAAATGTTTTGATACTAAAAGTCAAGTCCGTTTTACGGTTGAAGTGAAGATTTAAAACAAGTATTTGTGGGCTTCCACGCATTTCGGACTTTAGCACTTTTCCGAATAGTAAAGTGAACTGGCTTCGCCAAAGGGCGTAAGAGAATCTCTTGGGTATGATCAAGACTACCTAAAGAGATTGGCTGGGAAAGCGATGGTAATTTACGCAAAGCACCTTGCTAAACGTTGCCACCGTGGAAAGAGGGATCTTTCCAACCAAATAACTTTTCTTTACTGCTGTCTATCTAATTAGATAGACCTACTCTCAAGCTACTAAGTTCTTTCCTTTTTTCACTTAGTAGCTTTTTTACTTATTACAATAAAGGAGAATGATATGACAAACTTTTTTCGCACTACAATGTAAGCGACTCTACGATAACTATGAATTTACCTATGGTATGTTTAGTGAATCTGATAAACTACAGGCTAAACTCTATGCTCAGGCTCAAATAGATTTAGATCATCTCGCAGATGATGCTCGTAAAAATGGCTACGCTCATGGGGATATTCAATTCTATAGTCGTATGTTTAAACGCAAATTATTTACCCACTATTACTCAAGAGTGAAGCAACTAGCTTAACTCTTTTTATTTTACACTCAGAAAGGAAAATCTTATGATCTCAGAAACACTCAAAATGAAACCAGAATTTATTGGCCCTGCTTACTACGAACGTTTAGGAAATGCTCCTAAATTTATTTTTGGAAAAGAAGGTAAATACCAACGTCACATTCTAAACAGCGCAGAGCACGGTGCTTTCCATGTCATCACACCAGCTTCTACAACAGTCTTCCCAGAAGATGCTCTAGTAGAAACTGTCAACCCAATCTTTTTCCCAGACACTGCTTTAAATGGCAATACTGTTGCACCTTACCTCAATGTCTTTGCGGAAAAATTGGTAATTAAAAAATAAGAAATAAAAGGAGAAAATCACATGGCTAAAATTGGATTAAACTACGGAGAAAAACTACAAATTGCTGACAAGACTTATCGTGTTATTACAGACGGGCTAGATGTCCCAGCTGTCCTTGGAAAGCTGACTTTCCGAGGTATTGAAGGTCCTGATATCATCTTTGAAGTGGATCGCTCACAACGGAACCCTGATGGATCATTTGTACAAGTCAATACAGGGGAGATCCGTGGAATCGTTGTAGGGATTCATTCTTCTGTCCAGCACGAAACCCTCTTTTTCACTATCGCAGATATGTCTGAGTCTGAAATTGAAGATTTAGGCATTAAATACCGTGAAGAGGTTGAACTAGAAGATATTGTTATCACGCATACCCACGTCAATCGTAATGATATCTATAAGCTCTTTGCTTCTAAAATCAAGAAAAAAGCTGGAGGCGCACCGACTAAAGAAAACAAACCTGTAGAAAACAAGAAGGAAAACTAGGAGGTGATGCAGGATGAAACTCTTTACCTATCGGGGAAAAAGAGTTCGAGTTTTTCATCGTAAACTAAAGGGAATCACATGGTTTATCTGGTGGTTTCCTTTTTTGTTGGCTATTAGTTTCTACAGCTACTTACAGTTAGAAGAATTAAAAGTTCACCCCTTACCTCAAGGATACTTTCTAGGAGCTATATTCCTCTTTTCTTTGATCTTTTCTTGGTTTATCAATCGGGTTTGCTACAGGAAGATGCTCTTTTTTCAAAAGCTCAACAGCCTTCGAATTCTTTCTCGCTTTTTGCTAGAGAATAACCTCTATCTAGTTAAAAAGGTGAGACGTGAAAACAAGATCATTGAAAAAATCACCTTGCCTCAAGTGTATATCAAACAGTCTCGCTACAAGATTGAAATAAGTTTCATTCTAGAAGGCAATAAATTTCAAGATCGCTTCCTCAACCTTGGAGCTACGCTTGAAGTTATGTTTAATGGGGACTTTCGTAATAAAACCTTTGATAATCGCTTTATCAAATATGAAATTGCTATCAATCGGATTGAAAGCCGGATCACTATTGATGAAGTAAAAGTCAAGGGCTCCAAACTCCAGCTCATGAAGGATGTATCTTGGGATTATATTGAAGAACCTCATCTTCTCATTGGTGGTGGAACAGGTGGAGGAAAAACAGTTGTTCTCATGACTATAATCTATGCACTAGCTAAAATTGGCTTTGTTGATATCTGCGATCCAAAGAATTCGGATCTAGCTGGATTAAAGAAAATTTCAGTCTTCCATGGTCGTGTCTACACTAGTAAGGAAGATATCATCAACTGTTTTAAAGACAATGTAGAGTTCATGGAAAAACGCTATGAACTAATGTCTACTTCGCCAAAATTCCAAGCCGGAAAGAACTTTACTCACTATGACATGAAACCAAAATTCATTCTAGTGGACGAGTGGGCAGCTCTTATGGCAAAGATTGATCGTGACTATAGCCAACAGTCAGAACTCATGGAATATCTCTCACAGTTAGTTCTAGAAGGTCGGCAAGCTGGAGTTTTTATCATCTTTGCTATGCAACGGCCTGATGGAGAATTTATCAAAACGGCTCTTCGGGATAACTTTATGAAACGTCTCTCCGTCGGTCATTTAGAATCAACAGGGTATGACATGATGTTTGGAGATGCTAATAAAACCAAAGAGTTCAAAAAGCTGGATGAGATCAATGGAGTCAAGGTCAAAGGACGGGGCTATATCGCAAATAATGGTGAGTTGGCTGGTGAGTTTTTCTCTCCTTATGTACCGCTTGATCAAGGTTTTTCCTTCTACGATGCCTACTCTAAAATTCCTATTATGGAGTTTGAAGGTGAAGAGTTCTTGGTCTTTGAAGAATATAAACCACCGCTTGAAACAATTGATCCTATAGAGGAAGAGGAGGTAATAGAAAACGAACCAAACAAACGACCACTCAAGGAATTTGCGGACGAACAAAATCTTAAAATGCCAACCTTACGCAAGATTATCTATCTCTTAACAGAGCAAGGGATCATCTTTGAACGGACTGTATCCGCTATTCTAGTGGATCCTTTTCAAGAAAAACTTCTTCTTGAAATCCTCGCTCAATTTGAAGAGGGAGGACGCAGGTCTTATCCAAAAGCAGTTGAAGCGACGATTGTTCATCATGGGCTAGGACAAGGGCAAGGGCAAGCCTGACCGCAGGTCAGGCGCAGACCGTAGCCCGAAGTTTCTAGGCCATGATGAAACTTTAACCCCCGTTTTCTAATAGGGGGGTTACATTTGGCAAATACGCCAAGTCCACCCCTCCTCATTCCTTATGGGAGTTGGGTTTTCAATTTTTATGAAGTGTGTCACTTTCGTCAAAAAAGTGTGTCACTTCGTTAGAAAGAGGTGTTGCGATGAATGGACAAAATTAGTCCTTTTCATATTAAGAATTTCAGAAAACAAACAGGACTTAGTCAAAAAGCATTTGCACAAGCTGTTGATCTCCCTACAAGAACCTATCGCTCTTATGAAACAGGCGAAAGAGGACTGACGATTGATAAGTTCAGAGAACTAAAAGAAAAACTCGGTTACTATCAAGAGTGCGATAAAAACAGTCTTCGGGCTCAGATCGACTATCTACGATTGACCTTTCCTAGATTAAAGGATTTAGACGCTTTCTGTGAAAACTTCCTTCACTGTCACCTAAGCGAATTTACAAACCAAGAAACCCGTCTCATGAACTATACCCACTTATGGCAACGAGGGAATATCTGGATTTTTGATTTCTTTGATAAGTCTGTAACCAATGACTACCAAACTTGCCTTCAACTATCTGGTCAAGGATGCCGTGAGCTGGAATTGCTTCTAGAAGACAAGGGAATCACTTGGCAGATCTTTCTTCAAAACATTCTTTATTCCTATGAAGATGTTCGGGTGAAGCGACTCGATATCGCTCTCGATGAACTCTATAAAGGGTATGGTCACGAGGACGAACAAATTCAAATTCCCAAATTGATTGATAAACTCTATTCCAAAGAGATTGTTCTAGATACGATCAAGAAATGGAATATCACGGGTGGTGGATCTTTCACAGATAATGAAGACATGGAAGCTAATCACGGCTTGTCCATTTATTTTGGAAGTCGTCAAAGTCAACTCTACTTCAACTTTTATGAAAAGCGCTATGAAATTGCTCGAATGGAAAACATCTCCTTGGACGAATCCTTGGAGATTTTTGGTATCTGGAATCGCTATGAATTGCGGTTTTCAGATCAGAAAGCTCAAGGAATTGTGGAGGAATACATCAACGGTGTAGATCTCGGAGAAATCGCAAGAGGTATCATCAATAAAGAGATCCAAGTTTATGATGGTATCACTCGCTTCGGAGCCTATAAACCCGATGAAAAATGGCAAAAACTCTTTGGAGGAGTCGAACCCTTAAAACTTTCAACCAACCCTCAACCTTACAGTATTGAGCGAACGATTCGCTGGCTGACCTATCAAGTTGCTAACTCTCTTGCACTAGTCACTGAAGCGGACAAGATCCTCCAAACAGAATACATGAAAATGATCCAGAACAGTGGAGAGATTACAGATCGAGGGAAAGCCATGTTACGACTTCTCAAAGCCAATAAACAATATGAACACTAGAAAGGAAAAACTATATGGAATACAAAGTTCAAATTAATTCACTAGACAACTTTAAAGCCTGGTCTGGTGGACTAACCACCTTGAATACTGTCCGTGAACGTGGTGGAGTAGATACTCTAACCGTCATTTGTGAAGATATCTTCTCTGGTGAGACACCAACAGAAGTACAAATCAATGACTGGCTCTGGTTCGATTCAGATTTCATTTACCAAGCTCTAGGCTACGATGATCTGCTTGAGGCTTCTTGAGATGTTAAAGAAGATTTATCAAGCAGACTTTCTGCTTCTTCCAGAACAAGAATTCTGGAATATGTATATTCTCTTACGAAAGGGCAAAGACTTCTACTATGAATGTGCAGGTAGATGTACAGAAGATCTTCCAGATAGTAGAGGGTTCTATAACTATGAACATGCCTGTTTCACGCTAGATGGTCAAGTGTTGAGCGTAAATAAAAAAATGCGCCCCTCACTCATTACTTATATCCAAAAGACCATCAAAGACAATCAAGAAAAATTTAGAAAGGAAATTGAAATGGCCACTAAAACTATTTTTGAAAAGAAAGTCTCTCAAGTCACGAATGAACTGGGAGAATTACTTAAAAAGAAAGATCACAGAGAGGCTTGGACCAAGGCTGGAGAATTAAATAGTCTCCTAAAAAAAGAAGAAGCCAAGGATCTAAAACCTGACCTGATCGAACAACTCCAAACTGAGCTACGAGGCTACTATTACATTAATGGCGAGATCGAAAAAGCCAATAAGCGCCTTTATGCAAAAGGATCAAAGCTCATTGAGCTTGCTGGTCTCTAAAGGAGGATCTATGGATAAAGCCAAACGCTACTTGCTTCAAGCAAAAGAATACCTCTCACACTTTAAAAAGGTGGAGAAAAAAGGAGGCCCACCAAAGCTAAAAGTCACCAATAAAAAGACCGTCAATATTGCAGTCATAGGAGGAATTGCTTTCCTCCTTTTTGTTGGTCTCTTGGGATCTCTTCGTGCTATCACACTCTCAAATAAGGTAGGAACACTACAAGCTCAAGTGGAGTCCACTAAAAAACAAAGGGCACAACCAATGGAGTCTAGTAGAAAATACGACTATAAACTCCAGTACTACTTGAACGACTATGTCTACGCTTATTTCACCCTTCCACAAGAAGGAGATAAACAACAAGCTCAAGTGGAATACTTAAATAGCTTTTACAACTTCATTCCTGATGTGAAAGCTCAAGGTCAAGTTCGAAATCCTAGTGAACTTCTCTATTCTCAGTTAGTGACTGTAGAAGGAAAGGTTGCGACCTATAAGGTTAAATACAAGGAAAGCATCCATCGGGATAACAACACAGAAGAAAAAGAAATTGTGACAGGCTTCAATATTCCTTTTGATGAAAAAGATGGAAAATATTACGTTTCTGGCCTTCCTTGGTTTTCTGCCATTGAATCCTCACAAGCTGGACACTTTAGCGAAGATGATAAGCTCCAACTCACTGCCAATGATCATTTTTCAGACAGCGAGCGAAAGAAAGTAGAGAAATTCCTCAAGGTCTTCTTTACCAACTACACCACAAGCCAAGATAATCTTAATCTGATTGCTAAGGATGTGGATATCATCGCAAATAGCACTTTCAAAACGATCGACTACACTTATCTCAAACAGGACGGTGATGATTTAATCGCTTATGTCCAAGCTACCTTTGAAGTTGGAGGGACCACTCACTCGGAAAACTTCACCTTTACTCTCTCAGAAAAAGAAAAGACCTACTATGTCTCAAAACTAGAACACACCATTCCACTGAATTATGCAAATGATAAAGAATAGGAGAACTCTATGAATACAAACAATCTACGAACCTTCCTTCAGGGTGATGGAATTTGGATCCTGACAGCTATTGCTGTGCTCTTAGCGATCAAGTCTTGGCGGAACAGCTCTTGGCTTCAACTCTTCTCTGTCGTTGGTTTCTATGCCGTTATTGTTTCAATTGCGAAAGGACAAGATATCCTAAAAGCAGTCGGCTGGTTCCTGCGACTCTTCGGTATTGAATCAGGACTCTAAGTATGAATGAAGAAAGACTTTATGATTACAGTAAGGGCCTAAATGCTCCTTATTGGATCCAAGAAATCAAGACAAAAAAGGGCACTCGACTATGGTACTTTGCGACACCCATGCAGTTGTCCTTTTTCATTGTTTTTATCATCGTCTTTGTGGCCATGTTACTCTTTGGAGGTTTTATCTTTGTGCCACTCGCAAAAATCACTCACTCAATTTCTCTCTTGCTCTATTGGTATCTCCCTTACAAATTGGCCAAGTTCTATACTGAATACGAGCCTCACGGTAAAAAGATGCACGTCTTTATTGGAGATTACCTGATTTACTTTTGGGACTTTAAGATCAATAAAAAAGCTATCTACCATGAAGATCGAATAGAGCCTGTAGAAGAAATTGTCTTTGAAAAAACAAATCTATAGAAAAGGAGGGCCTATGAGTATTACTTTAACTTATCCTATAAGGGAAACACATGAAAATCTAGCTCTCAAAAAAGATCAAACAGTCGTTGCTTATTATCGTATTCCAAACACTCCCATCACAATTACAGATGATGAAAAAAAGGGCAAACATAAAATTACGGTTGCTCAAATGATGAAGAAGCTCCAGAAAAACAAGTTCTTTGAAATATCTCTGATCCCTAAAGACTATCTCTTAGAAGAGAAAATGAGAGACTTTTCAGATGCTCTAGCAGATGACAGTCGTGAACTAGGAGAAGAACTTCTTCTCTACACAGTGGATCGCCTAACAGATGAAATGGAAATCCCTTATCAGTTTGACTGGGTCGTAGGAGTGACTTTACGCAAACAAAATCATGGAGCTACAGTAAAAGACTTGGCCTATGAGAGCTTTAATGAGTTCACTGAAAAGATCGCAAAGGGTCTTGGCTATGAATATGAATTATGTCCCACCTGGTATGAAGACTATAAAAGTGATGAATTCACCATTTTCCAAGCCTTCTCAGTTCTTCGGGCAAAGCGTTTATCCAATGAAGAACTCTTTTATTACCAGCGGATGCAATACCTCCGTTATATTCCTCACTACAAGAAGGAGGTGCTCGCCAATCGTGCTCAATTCAATATCACAGACACCTTGATCAAAGTCTTAAAAGGTGGCTTTCTCAAGTTAGAAAGCCCCTATGGTTCATCTTTTGTGACGATTCTTCCTGTAGGTAAATTTCCTGTTCAATTCAACGGTTTTCATCTTGGCGAATTTATCCAACGTTTGAACTTCCCCGTTGAACTACGAATCAAGGCAGAATTCATTGATACCGGTAAGATCAAAGGTCGAATGGGACGATCGAATACACGTTACAGAAACATCATGGAAGAGGCAGAAAATACTGATACTGTTCAACAAGACGAGATCATCATGGGTTCCATCTCCCTAAAGGACTTAATGAAGAAAGTCGGAAACAAGGAAGATATCATCGAATATGGAGCCTATCTGATTGTTTCTGCTTCTAGTGTGAACCAACTACGACAAAGACGGCAAGTAGTTTTGAATTACTTTGATGATATGGGCGTTGAAATCAGTGAAGCCTCTCAAGACGGACCTTATCTCTTTCAAGCTCTGCTTTATGGAGAAAACCTCCAAAAGAAAACTCGCACCTGGACACATATGGTCACAGCTCGTGGATTTTCAGAACTCATGCCCTTCACCAATACCTCTTCTGGAAATCGTATCGGTTGGTATATCGGCCGAGTAGATAACTGGACAGGCCGTTGGGACAATATTGCAAAAGCTATTGATTCCTCAAAGAACATTGTCCTCTACAATGCGACAGTCGGAAATAAAGAAGATATCGCTGGAAAGATCACCAAGAACCCACACATCATTATTACGGGGGCAACAGGTCAAGGAAAATCCTTCCTTGCTCAGATCATCTTTTTAAGTGTGGCTTTACAAAATGTTAAAACCCTTTATATCGACCCTAAACGTGAACTTAGAAATCACTACCAAGAAGTGATCAACTCACCTGAATTTGCACGTCTCTATCCTGAACGCAAGAAACAGATTGAGAACTTTAACTTTGTGACACTGGATAGCTCACTACCATCAAACCACGGAGTCTTAGATCCTATTGTTGTTCTAGATAAAGAACAAGCTGTAGAAGTCGCAAAAAACATGCTTGAGTTTCTACTACAAGCTGTAGATGATGTCACGATGGATCAAAAAACAGCTATCACAGAAGCTATTAATGCGATTGTAGAAAAACGAGTCGCTGGTGAGAAGGTCGGATTTAAACACGTCCTAAAAGTTCTGAGAGACTCTACTTCCTCTGAAATTGCTTCGGTTGGTCGTTATCTGACCTCAATTGTCACAAACTCTATCTTGGAACTAGCCTTTTCAGATGGAACCACTCAAGGACTTAACTACGAGTCACGAGTGACCATCCTAGAGGTCAATAACCTCAAACTACCAAAAGACGATTCCACAAAAATTTCAGATCATGAACGCAATTCTATTGCCCTCATGTTTGCGCTGGGTGCCTTCTGTACCCACTTTGGAGAACGAAATGAAAATGAGGATACCATTGAGTTCTTTGATGAAGCATGGATTCTTATGAAGTCCGCAGAAGGAAAAGCCGTTATCAAAAATATGCGTCGGATTGGACGCTCCAAAAACAATACCTTGGCACTGATTACTCAATCTGTACATGATGCAGAAAATGACGATGATACAACTGGATTTGGGACTATCTTTGCTTTCTATGAAAAGTCAGAACGAGAAGATATCCTAAAACACGTCAATCTTGAAGTCACTGAAAGCAATCTCGAATGGATTGATAATATGATCTCTGGCCAATGCCTGTACTATGACGTGTATGGCAATCTCAATATGATTTCCGTACACAACATCTTTGAAGATATTGATATGCTTCTAAAACCAATGAAAGCTACGGTATCATCAAGCCTTGAAAATAAATACGCTAGTTAGGAGGTGGATCCATGCAAGAAGCTTTTGACAAACTAAGAGGAGTCGATATCTTCTCTCTCAAGTCCTATATGGAGCCTACTGGGTTCGCTTCTTTTAACGGGGCTTGGGTTCTGATTAATGAGCTTTTCGTCAACTTCTTCTTTTTCATTCTAAATGCAGTGGTAGGCTTCTTTTCTTTGCTGATTCGAATTCTTGAAAAAATTGATCTATACTCTAGCTATAAAAACTATGTGTTTAATGGAGCAATGAGTATCTGGAAAGGATTTATCGGTTCAAATGGGAGTGGTGTTTCCAAGCAATCACTCGTTTCAATGTTGCTTCTGATTTTAGCTTTCTACCTTTTTTATCAATATTTCTTTTCGAAAGGATCCTTTTCAAGAACACTCCTTCATGTTTTTCTAGTTCTCATCCTTGGTTTTGGTTACTTTGGAACAGTTGCAGGGACCTCTGGTGGTCTTTATCTGCTTGATACAATCAATAATGTCTCTAAAGAGGTCACTAAAAATATCACTCATATTAAAGTAGAATATGGAAAAAATAAGACGATCAAAATCGGTGATTCTATGGCAGATAGCTATATAGCAGAAACATCTTATAAAGCCTATGTCTTTGTCAATACTGGCCAAGAAAATGGTAAATATAAGAATAGCCAAAATGGAAAACAAGAAACTTTTGACGATAGTAAGGTATTAGGAACAGGCGATAAAAATGGAAACTTTACAGCGGTTAAATCCAAAGATCGCAATAAATATCTGGATGAACTAGGCAATGGAGCTAATGAAGATGGCGAAAAGAACCGTTGGGTTTCGGCAATGCCTGATTTCATCTTTACTCGTATGTTTTATGTCATTTTTAAAATTTTTGACGCTTTTGTATTAGCAATACCAGTTATTTTGATTCAAATGTTAAATGTCATTGCTCAGACACTCGTTCTGATGATGATCCTGCTCTTTCCAATTGTGCTATTAATGTCTTTTGTGCCAAGAATGCAGGATCTGATTTTTGGAGTCTTGAAAGTCATGTTTGGTGGGCTTCTTTTTCCAGCTATCACGAGTCTATTAACTCTGTTAGTCTTCTATATTGAGAAAATGATTGAAAATATTGTCATTACTGGCTTTGATAGTATCCTTAAAACACTTCCATCCTTGATCATCTTTGGTCTGGTCTTTAAACTACTCATTTCGGTTGTCTCAAAAGGACTTGTATACTTCCTTCTATGGAAATACAAAGCTGAGTTGATCCAATTCATTCTTGGCTCTAAAGCACGAATGGTGGCGAGTGACATTGGAAACAAAGTTGAAAAAGGAGTCACAAAGACCAGAGAGGTGGCTTCACAAGTACCATCGAGAAGTCTTTCATCTGCTCAACACCTTGGAAACTTTGCCTTAGCAGGTGCTGGATTTGGAGCTGGGATGATGATGAATGCCAAGAGTCACTTCCAAAATGTTGGTTCTTTCTTTACCAATAAGGGTTCAGAGCACCAACTTGATGAAGTGCTCCCAACGGAAACACTTGAGACTCCAGTAACTCCAGATGCTCCAGAACCAAGCATTCCGAAAACAAAGGCAACGCTTGAAAGTGTTAAACCAGTTGAAGAAAAAACACCAACTCCTTCAATGGGAACCCCAATCACGGTGGAGCCAACACCAAGTTCAAACGAAGAATTCAAGACACTAAAAGAAGAATGGATTTCTCCATTTAAACAACTCCGCATTAATAGTATTGAGCACAAATTAGAGGAATATAAAGATCCTCAAGCCATGTATAAAGCCCAAGGATCGAATGCCTTCACTCGTGCTTATAGGAAAACCATGACACGAGATGATAAATTGAGAGCTAATATTGGACGAAGAGACCGATTAACAGAACGCTTAAAACAACTTAGAGGAGAATGATATGAATACCAAGATACGCTCAAGAACTGCTTTTCCACGAGTTCTTGAAGAAACTCTTTATCAAGCCTACCAAGAAGGAAAACGCTCAGTCGATTTCCTTCTTTTGTTTCCAGTCTCAGAGCAAGAAAGAGACCAAATCATCCTACAGGCTAAGTCCTATTCAGTCGTTCTAGATGCTAAATGGCGTTTTGGGACTGTTTTGTTCACTGCTTATATAAGACATTAACTAGAAAGGAGATTCGATGAAAAAACTAAAATGGTTTCTATTAGCCGGTCTCATTCCTCTCTTTCTACCGGTCCTCATAATCATTATCCTTATGGGGGCTGTCGGAGGTGGTGGAACGAATGGCTCACCCCAATCCCAAAATGGAGTGACTTATGCGGATCACTGGTCAGATGGAGATCCCTATACTCACAATCTACTGGTTCATCGCTTCGGTATCACAGCAGAGCAATTAGACGGCTTTTTAGATACGTTAGGAATCTCCTATGATAAGAATCGAATTAATGGAAAGAAACTTCTCGAGTGGGAAGCTAAATCTAATCTTGATGTCCGTGGAATCGTTGCGATCGCACTAAATGAAAGTTCTCTTGGAACTGCTGGAGTAGCTACCAATCCTGGAGCTAATATGTTTGGTTTTGGAGCTTATGACTCCAATCCAGGATACGCCAATAACTTTAATGATGAAGTCGCTGTTGTCGGACTAACCCAACAAACTATCATTGGAAATAAAAACCAAACCTTCAAAATTCAAGATGACAAGGCTAAAAAGTTTGCGAATGGAACACTCAATCCAGCAACCGATGGTGGAGTCTATTTCACAGATACTACCGGATCGGGAAAAAGACGTGCTGAAACCATGCAAAAACTGGATGCCTTCATTGATGAACATGGAGGAACACCAAAAGCACCCGAACAAACTACAGGAAAAACTAGAGATGGTGGAGGAGTCACTTCAAATGATATACCGGTGGGTTATAGTCTGACAACAGCTATTGACACCACAGGATATATCACTAGTACCTATCCTTGGGGACAATGTACATGGTATGTCTTCAACCGTGGAAAACAAGTCGGAGTCAACTTTGATCCATTTATGGGAAATGGTGGTCAATGGATGAATAAACCAGGATTCACAACAACTCATACACCGACTGAGCACTCTGCTCTATCATTTAGCCCTGGACAAGCTGGAGCTGATCCAATATACGGACATATTTCGTTTGTGGAACAAGTTAAATCAGACGGCTCGATCCTGGTCTCAGAATGTAATGTTAAGGGATTAGGAATTATTAGTTACCGTACCTTTGACGCAGAAACTGCCAAACAATTTACCTATGTTATTGGACATTAGAAAGGAATAGATATATATGATTCAAGTTGTAGATAAAAATGATTTAATGGAATTGATTGGATATTCCGAAACTCAAGCTAGTAAATTAATACGAAAGGCTAAGAGCCAGCTTGTACAAGAAGGATTTGAATGGTATAAGAATAAACGTATTGGACGTGTACCAATTATTACAGTTGAATCCATTCTTGGTTTTCAAATACAATTAAAAAATGATATAATTGAGGGGAACCTTCAAAGCGCTGTCATGACTGAAGGAGAAAAATAGCATGGCGGTAATTAAACAGGACGATGGACTGTGGCTAGTTGATATTAGTGATGGTAAAAGTTCCTTAACTGGCAAACGTATACGACACCGCAAATCTAATTTTTTAACGAAAAAAGAAGCAGAGGAATATGAGGCTTATTACCGTATCCATAAGTTAAATCAGATACAGAATACAAAAAAACTCACCATGTCCTCTCTTTATGTAATGTTAAAAGAAGAAGATGAGCTTCGTGGAAATAAAAGAGGTACAATAGATACCCAGAACTCATACTATACCCAATATGTATCGCGATTCTTTGAAAATGCTGATATGTCTTCAGTTACCATTCAAGATGTAAAAAAATATCGAGATTGGTTAATTGAACAGCCTAGTGTAAAAGGTGGAACACTTACACCAACTCATATTAACCAACAAATGATTTTTGTTCATAAGTTGTTTGATATTGCTATTTCGAAAGGATTTAGACAAGATAATCCATGTGATGCTATTCGGAAACTTCCAGAAAAGCATAAAGAAATGTCTTACTATACTCCTGAACAATTCAAGGAGTTTGAGTCCTATTTCGAAGAAAGTGAATATCCTTTTAAACTTTTATATCGTGTACTCATGTTTACGGGAATTCGTATGGGAGAGGCACTTGCCTTGACTTGGAGAGATGTTTTTCTTGACGAGGGATATATTAAGATCCGTAAGTCAGCCTATTATCGCAATGGGGAAACACATATTGGATCTGTAAAGACAACTCAATCAAATAGAGAAATCTACATCCATAAAGCTTTTGTGGATGAGCTGAGAACTTGGAAAACAGTCCAAAGTCAAAAGTTGTCTAAGCTAACTGATTCAACTGATGATTTACAGATTTTCCAATTTTCAGGGGAGCCTATGACTGCTCCGAATGTCTCTAACTTTAGAGCATCATTCAAGAAACGATTGCCAAAAGACTTCAAATTGATTCGAAACCATGATTTTAGGCATTCGCATGTGGCCTTTTTAATTAATCAGGGATTGAGGAGAGGAGAAGGAAAGGATTATATCTTTTTCACTCTGATGAAACGACTAGGACATAGTTCTATCAATACAACAATAAATATCTACTCACATTTGTTCCCATCACAACAAAAAGAAGTCGCTAACGCATTTGACGATTTTTAGAAAAATGGGCAGAAGTGGGCAGTAAAAATTAAGCAATAGGGTCTAAACCCTTGATACGAAAGGAATCTAGAAAACATTATGATGAATATGCAAAATATGATGAAGCAAGCTCAAAAATTGCAAAAGCAAATGGAGCAAAGCCAAGCGGAATTAGCCGCAACTCAATTTGTAGGGAAATCTGCTCAGGATTTGGTTGTTGCAACTCTTACAGGTGATAAGAAGGTTGTTTCCATTGATTTCAATGCTGCAGTGGTCGACCCAGAAGATACAGAAACGCTTTCTGATATGACGGTGCAAGCCATCAATGCTGCCATTGAAGAAATTGATGCTGCAACCAAGAAAAAACTCGGTGCTTTCGCAGGGAAATTACCATTTTAAGCTAAGGAAGTTTTCATTAACTCAAAAGAGGCTCAGTTTTGAGCCTTTTTCAGATTGAAGACAAAGTCATATTAAAAACTTTCCTTGGGTGAGTACGGACGTTAGGTGAAATTATCCAGTGGATGATTTCAGCAATCCAGGAAGTTCCAAGACTAATTATTGAGCCTAAGGTCTCAATAATTCCGAGTGCCTGAAACGTTATTGTTTCAGGCACTTTTCTCACGGCGGAAAGTTTTAGTATTTTCTTTCTTTGAAACACTAACGATATATTTTTAGGTTTATGTCAGCAATTTTATTCTTTTCTTAGTTCAATGACTTGATCGTATCGACTTTCATTATCAATATGGTGAGCGATTTCTAACACCATCATCGGTAGTGAGAAAATCAAGTCTCGAACCATCTGGCTATTTTCTGCGTCAAGAGCTGCAGTTACCTCATCTGCTAATAAAATATCCTTTTTACGAAGTAGGAAGCGGGCTAGTTCAATCCGGACTCGTTGTCCGCCTGAAATATTTTCTCCGTTATTAGTGATTACAAAATCAAGTCCATCAGTGAGTTCATGGTCGAGTTTGACCTGTCTCAAAGCAGTCTCTAATTCTTGATCTGAAAACTCTTGTCCCAAACTGAGATTGTAGCGAATAGTATCATTAAAGAGGAAAGTATGCTGGCTGATAATGCCTACCTGACGAACAAAGTGACTTGTTTTAACTCCATCCCTTGTCCGACAAGTAATCGTTCCGGCATCCGGCTTTTCTTCTCCTGTGATCATTCGGAAGAGGGTTGATTTCCCACAGCCACTTGGCCCTTTGATGAGGACTTTTTCGCCTTGTCGAATGGATAGATTAAGATCGCGAATAATCTCTCTACCATTATAAGATTTACTTAAATGAGAAATTTCTAGTTCTTCTACTTGAGAGATCGAATGATTGTCCGATTTACTATCATCTGCTCGATTCAAGATTCCGAAAATCTTTTCTGCCGTTGTTTTGGCTCCTTGTACTTCAACCACATCATACATAATATTTTGTATAGGACCTACCAGTTGACCAGCGGCAATATACATTGCAACCAGGCTAGCCACTGAAACATGATGACCCTGCATAGCAAGGAAGAACCCTAATACCAAGGGGAGTACTTGGCTCAGAAAGACCATAAAACCATTACAAAAGAAAACAATATTATGGGTAAAAGCAAACTTTTGAATGGCTCGCTGATAACGTAGGTTGATATTCCAGACGCGCTGAGAATTTTCAGGCAAGGCCTGATTCATCCGCAAGGTTTGAGCCCCTCGAATACTATCAGAGATTTGGTTATGAACGGCTGTTCTTCCCTGAGACATTTCATCCCCTGAATTCTTTAGCTTATTATTCATTAAGAATTGTGGAATGGGACGTAAGATCGTGAAGAAAACAAAGATAGAACCCAATAAAACATTTTGGGCAATGATATAGATCGCCGTAATCAGCGCTCCAAATCCCCAACATGAAATAGACATATAGCGTTCAAAAAAGTTATCTCCTAAAAATTCCATATCCTGTGTCAGCATGGTAATTTTTTCATCTTCACCATATTCCCTGTCTTTCATTAACTTCTGAAAAAGTGCCGTTCGGATATTCATGTGAATTTCACGTCGAAAGACATTATTTGCATGATTACAAAATAACATTAGACTATACAAAGCGAAATAGACAGAAAAACCAAAGAGGGCAAATTTCCAAATAGAGGAATAGGTAAGGTTATTTTGATCTATCGATAGTGCTTTGGCAACAACCAAGGGTTGCCCCAAAGCGAGGCCCCCGTTTGCCAGTGCACCAATAATGGTTAGGTATTTTGTTTTTTTATCAAGATATTTAAAAATATTAATCATAAATCTCTCCTAGATAATAGAACCCTATTATTGAGAAATATCAGATGTAATCATTAAATCTTATTACATATTATTCTTTGTGATATATTTTACATGCTCATTATACATCTAAAAATAAGTCTGGTCAATGAATATTCAAAAAATTAGAAATAATTAAATTCTTAATAATTATCATTTTAAGTTGAGACTTTTGAAAATACTCTACCTATCTGTCTGATGAAAATTTACTTTAGTCAATCTTTACAGAAATGAAATAAAAAGCACCCCCAAAGAAAGATATGAAAACATCTAACTCTAGGAGTACTGCTCAGTTTTGAGCCTTTTTATTCATCAAAAAATCCGGATAAGTCCAAGCCTCCGAAGGGGTTGGTGGAGAAGTTCTCTTGTTCTTCAAGGAGGGTGCGTCCTTGATCAAATTCGAGGAATTGTTGGTAGACAAGAGCTGTCATGCGGGCGTCTTCTAGGCTATCGTGCGATCTTCCTGCGACTCCTAGAAATGCTGCAACGGTGTGGAGTTGGAGATTTTTAATGCCATGAAGGTCAGATGGACGACGTTCGAAAGCCTCGTCAAAGACATCGACAGCGTACTGGTCTTCTAGATCCAAGCCATTTTCAAGCAGGATGGGAAGGTCGCTTTTTTTGGCGTTGTATCCGATCAAGGGCCGGTCTCCAACGAAGGCCTTGAATTCACTGAGGACCTGCTCTAGTTGTGGAGCATTTTGGATCTTGTCCTGGGTTATGCCAGTGAGGCCGTTAATAAAGCTTTTTAGGGGCTTATCGGTGTAGACGTAGGAGTCGTAGTGGTCGACTTCTTTACCGTCCGTAAAACGCACGGCAGACACCTGGATGATCTGATAGGCACCTTCGTATTGGTTAAATTCGAGATCGAAGGCGATATAATCTTCTAATGTTTTCATGGAAAATCTCCTGTGGTAGAAAAGAAAAGGGACTGGTAGGATCCAGCCCCAGATTATCGACGGAAAACGCGTGCCCAGAAACCTTTGCTTTCTTGCTCTTGAACTTTTTCATTGGCTTGTTCGAGTTCAAGTTTCAAGGTGTCGCGGTCATTCATTGCTTGTAAAGTCAATTGTTGTTGTTGGTCCAATTGCTTGTCTTTTTCAGCAATTTGAACGTCTTTCACGCGCAACTGTTCATCTTTCTTAGCGAGTTGCTCGTCTTTGGCTTTGAGTTGCTCGTAAAGACGGACGATTTCAGCATTTTTTTCATCCACTAAAATTTCCATCAATTCGCGTTGCTTCACATCATCGCTGACTGGCTCATCTTCAAAAATAGTTTTTTTGTAGATTTCTTCGAGCTTGATCAAGCCACTACGGGTTACAACGGTAACCCCTTTTTCGTTTTTTTGGGTATCTTCTGGAGCCAGCGCCTTGACACGGTTATTGACCGCCTGGCGGCTGACTCCTAAAATTTCAGCAATTTCGCTGACAGTTTTTTCAATCGCCATAACTTCCTCTAATATCTTTTTCTATGAAATACTCTATTAGATAGTAACATAAGTAGGCTAAGCTGTCAAATGAAGCCGAGTAAGGGCAAGCCTTGAGACCACGATTAGCGGGCCTCTGTCATTTCAGGAAGATGGAGGCTGGATTGTGCTAAGTCAATGGTGAGTTGGTAATCGGTTTGATCACGGACAGTGATCTCGAAGTCGGTTGTGTAAAGGACCAGGCGAAGGGTCGCTCCTTTTTCGAGCTTGTAGATGGTTGGTTGGAGATCAAAGTCAAATTCCATCCACTCGCCTGGCGTCACGGTCTCAATCTCTAAGAGATCATGACGATTTTGGAGGTTGAGATAACCTTTCGAAATGACTCGTTGGCCAGCTTCTTTGAAAGGCAACTCGGTCAAATTGTCTAGCATATGGTAGCGACCGTTATCCAGTGTACGGACCGATAAGACTGCAGGATAGGGTTGGAGGTACTTCTTGCTTCCAAGCTCTAAGAGTTGTGCTGAAAGCAGGCCTTTATTGGTGCTGGAGTGAAGTCGCAGGTGAAGGCGAGCTTTCCCGTTGAGGTGTAGGTCTTCTTCGATTGGCAGGTCAATGGTCACCTGTTGCGCCTTATCCTGGTAGAGGTCCGTTAAGAAGGTCGGATAAGCCTTTCCATAGCGCTCGTAATCTTTTGTCTCGTAGCGGTTTTGGATGACTTTTTCGTCATCTCCCAGGGAGAAGGTTCGCTGACTTGTTTGGTTGCCAAAATCATCCAAGAAAGTCCAACTTTGTTCTCCTGTATTGTCCTGCCAGATGACAGTAGGCAATTCATAGCTTGAATCGTAGCCCAGCAATTTTTTAGAGAGGAGGGCGTTCATGCTTTCTCGGAAGTCAATGGATTGCCAGTTGTTGAGGTAGACATGGGCACCATTGTGGTAGAAGAGGTGTTTCTTGATGCTTGCTGGAAGAGCCTGGAACATATTAAAGACGTGAAGGGGTTTGACGTTCCAGTCTTGGGAGCCATGGGTAAAGACAACCTCTGCCTTGACCCGATTTGCATTTAAGAGATAATTGCGATCGTGCCAGAATTGATTGTAGTCTCCTGTTTTGCGATCCAATTGCTTTTTAACCTCTTCCAAATCAGCGACATGGGCTGCGTGGTGGCGGAGATAGTCTCCAGCCCGAAGGGCGCGGGAATAGGTCAACTCAGCAAGCGAATCAAAATCCTCTCCAGGATAGCCACCAGGACTCGTCACGAGTCCGTTTTCGCGATAGTAGTTGTACCAAGAGGAAATACCAGCTTCTGCGATGATGACTTCTAGGCCATCAACACCGGTGGTCGCAAGGCCGTTAGACATGGTCCCTAGGTAGGATAAGCCCGTCGTAGCAACCTTGCCATTAGACCAATCAGCCTTAACTTGGCGTTTGCGTGTATGATCTGTGAAGGCACGACAGCGTCCGTTGAGCCAGTCGATGACATTTTTATAGGCCTCGATTTGACGGTAATCCCCGTTGGTCATCAAGCCTTGGGAATCCTTGGTTCCAAGACCGGAGACGTAGAGATTGGCAAAGCCACGAGCGAGCAGGTAGTCATTGAGAGTATAACTGCTGTTGATATGAGTGAGGGTTTCTTCGGTCTCAGAGACTAGTTGGGCTGAACCGACAGGATCCACCAATTCTAATTGAGGTTCTTCTACTTGAATGGTATGAGGTTCTTTGACCTGGAGGTTCACATTCATATTATAGAGCGCCTTGTCACTAGCCTTGTCATTGGTTCCTTGGTGATAAGGGCTAGCAGTCATGACGGCTGGAATTTTTCCTTCATAGCGAGGGCGAATAATATTGACCTTGACCAAATCTGGAAGACCATCCTGATCGCTATCAATTCGACTTTCTACATAGACCACTTCACGGATCACATCATGGCTCGTAAAGGTTGCGAGGCTCTTGCCGTTAAAATAGTGATACTGGTTATCTTCAGGAATCAAGCCATCGCTGACCAACTGATCGATGAGTAAATTTCCTTTTACTGTTCGAGTATTGAGAAGGTGATAGAGGTTTTCTACCAAGTTTCCATACTCAATCGGAAATTGGACTTCTTTCAAGAAGCTATCCGTATCTTCAAAATCAATAAAATAGCGGAAACCGAGTAATTGGAGGGCTACTGTGTAAAAAATGTTCGGAGACCATTCGCAGTCAGATTGGATATACGTTAAAAAGTCTGTTTTAGAATCCACCACTAGGTTAGAGAGGGGATAATCTGTATCTTTATAGGTGAAGTAAACCTTGCGGACAAACCATTCAAACAGTTCTTTTTCTGGGAGGTGGGTGGGAAGGTCAAACCCAATTTCTTTTAGTTCCTTAAGAATGTCTTTTTGGTCAACAGATAGATAGCTATATTGATTGTATTTCATAGACTGCTCCTTTTATCAGTTTCTTTTTTCTTTACTTCTTATATTATACTTGATAAAATAGTATTTGTCTAAAGACCTTTCGTCTATAAGGAGAAGGAATATTGAAAAAAATATCTTTTGAACAAGTTGCAAGAAGACGGACCTTATTGTTTGGGGTTCTTGCCGTCATTTTTGGGATTCTCATTTTTCGAAACGGCGTTGGTTTCACCAAATTTTCCTTGGATCTATTAGCCATTTACTTTTTAGTTGATGGACTAGGAAGCTTTCTTCTTCGCTTTTTGTTACGTAGCAAGTCTATTTCCTATAGCCACTCTATTTGGTTTATTTTTCTTTCACTTGCGTTGATCTGGTTGAATCGACTGAGTAGTCTGCCCGTAAACTTAGTTGTGATTTGTTTAGGGGCATATCAGTTGGGGAGTGCCATTGTCTATGGGATCACATTTTGGCTTTATAAGGCCAATCGGGTAAAAGGAGGCTGGCTCTATTTATGGGATGCGCTTTTAAACGGTGGGCTTGGTCTAGCAACTGTCTTGGAACCTGGTTCAGATGGGCACTTCCAATTTATCCTCTTGGGGGCTTATCTGGTCTTGTTGGGGATTTCTAATATTCGAGATGGTATTTTATTTGACAAAGACCAACAAGGCCAAGAGTTAAAACGTCGCTTTCGTATTAGCCTACCGGTTATCTTTGCAGCCTTTATCCCTGCTAAGGAGTTAAAACGGTTTAACCAGTTTCTTCAAAAAGGGAGCTCGGCGGGACACACAGGCCCTTATCGATTGGTGAAAAAAGAAGAAGAGGCAAGGGAATTAGAAATTTTGGTTCATACTTCTGACAGCAACTTATTTGGAGCGATTGGGCATGTAGATATTTGTTATCAGGGGAAGGTCATTTCTTACGGAAGTTACGATCCCTTTTCAGAGCGTCTATTTGGGACGATTGGGGATGGCGTACTGTTTAAAGTGGATAAGGAACCATACATCGAACTATGTAAAAAAGAGAGTCAAAAGACGCTGTTTGGCTACAGCCTATCCCTTACCGAAGAAGAGAATCAGGCAGTAGAGAAGCGTCTAGCTGAAATTGATCAGTTGTTAGAACCTTGGGATCCACCTAGGAGGTTACTGGAAGACGGTCAGCCGACCTACGCTTACAAATTGAAATATGATTTAGGGGCTGAGCTATATAAATTTACTTCTTCGCGTTTTAAATCTTACTTTGTTCTGTCTACGAATTGCTGCCTGTTAGCAGATTCCATTGTGGGACAGGCAGGAACGGCTGTATTAGATGTGCGTGGAGTGATTGCACCAGGGACCTATCAGGATTACTTAGAATACGAATTTGAAGCTCCAAACGGGCGGGTCCATACACGAACAGTATACTAAAAAAAGAAAGACAGATTTTTATTTTTGAAAAATCTGTCTTTTTTGCACAAGATTTCTTGTAAAAAGCCAGAAAATCTTTTACAATAAAAAGTGCTTGGAGGAAAGTATGACAGCAAATCAGATCGTAAGAGTGATCCCAGTCTTGAAAGTGAATAACCGAAATGTCAATCAACGCTTTTATGAAGAGACATTGGGAATGAAAGTATTAGTGGAAGAAGGAGCTCTCCTATCTTTAGGAGATGCCTCAAAAGTAGAGAAAATTGTCTTAGAAGAGTCACCGAGTATGCGTTCGCGTAAGGTCGAAGGTCCAAAGAAATTGGGTCGCATCGTGGTGAAAGTGGCACAAGCTCAAGAAATTGATTATTTGTTGGCCCGCCAGCCAGAAACAAGCGCCCTTTACCAAGGAGCTAATGGTCGCGCCTTTGAAGTTGTGTCTCCTCAAGGAGATACCATTTTCGTGCATGCTGAAGAAAATCTTGAAAGCCTAGAACCGTTGGAGAAAGCGCCTCTTGTTGACGTGCCAGAAGATTTCAAAGGTTTGACCAGCTTTGATGTGGACTTTCTTGAGGTCAATGTGGCCGATTTTGCTGAGGCTGAGAAGTTCTATAGCAACTTGCCAGCTTTGGCCCACTTTATCCATTTGCAGGAAGCTCAAGGAGAAGATCTCCAAGTGGAGAACAAGGTGACTTGGGATTTGAGCATGATCAAGGTCGAATTGGCATCTTTTGATGTGGAAGTCGTGAAAGAACGCTTGGGAGAAACTGTCGATTTTGTGCACCGTAAGGGAACTTTCTTGATTGCCAAAGATCCAAGTCAGATTGAACTCTGGTTTGAAGCCAATCAAGATCAGGTCCATATTTCTTATGAAGAATAAGAATGGAGTGATGAGCGTGAATGCAATCATCGAAAAAATTACCGAACAAATCCAAGAAGGCATCTATCCAGGTGCCTCTCTTGCGCTTTACCGCAAGGGTCAGTGGAGTGAGCACTATCTGGGACTAGCGGATCCTGAAAAAGGAGAGTCAGTAGTGGCTGACCTGGTCTATGATTTGGCCAGTGTCAGTAAGGTCGTCGGAGTCGCTACCATCTGTGCTTTTTTGTATGCGAAAGGGGAGCTTCCGCTCGATCGTCCCTTTAAAGAGTTTTACCCGCGTTTTGCTCATGAGAAGACGACCATCCGGGAACTCTTGACCCATACTTCTGGGCTGGATCCTTTTATCCCCAACCGGGATCAATTGGATGCGAGACAGTTGAAAACAGCTCTTGAAAATTTGCAGTTGAAAGAAGACAAGAGTTTTCATTACACCGACGTCAATTTTCTTCTGCTGGGCTTTTGGTTAGAAGACAGGTTTCACCAGCCCTTGGATCGTTTATTTGAAGAGCTGATCTTTACACCTTGGAAGATGACAGAGACACGGTTTGGACCGGTCGAAAAGGCGGTGCCAACGGTCCGTGGCCTTGCTTCTGGAAGTGTTCATGATCCCAAAGCGAGAGTATTGGGCTGTCATGCGGGAAGTGCTGGACTTTTTTCAACTGTTGCTGATCTAGAGCGCTTCTTAGAGCATTATCTGAAGGATGATTTTGCGCGTGACTTGTCTCAGAATTTTGCGCGTGAAGAGGGCAAGACCCGCGCTCTCGGATGGAATCTAGAGGGTGACTGGTTGGATCATACGGGCTATACTGGAACCTTCATCATGTACAATCGAAAGAGGCAGGAAGCTGTGATCTTTTTGTCTAACCGGACCTATGAGAAGGACGAACGGGCCCAATGGATCTTAGACCGCAACTCTTTGATGGACTTGATCAAACAAGAATGTGAAAAATAGAAATGGATGGCTGGGATGACGGATCCCGGCCTTTTCTTGTCTGTCCATAAGAAGGAGCTCTTCTGGGTGATTCATTTTTGGACTCCGTCTTAGGTTGGATTTCCTTCAAAAGCATCGCTTTTTTGGCTGATTTATATTAAAATAGTAATGACCTTAGTAGAGCGAGATGAATATGCATAAAGAGATAGGCGTCGGAAAGGCGCATAGTAAAATTATCTTAATTGGAGAGCATGCGGTGGTTTATGGTTATCCGGCTATTGCCCTGCCACTCCATCATATCGAAGTGATCTGCCAGATCATCCCGGCAGACAGTCCATGGATTTTGTTTGAAGATGACACCTTGTCCATGGCGGTTTTTGCGTCTCTTGAGCACCTCGGGATTCGTGAGGCCCGGATTCGCTGTCGGATTCAGTCTATGGTACCGGAAAAACGGGGGATGGGGTCCTCTGCGGCGGTCAGTATCGCAGCTATTCGTGCAGTTTTTGACTATTATCAAGAGGAGCTGGACGATGAGACCTTAGAAATCCTGGTCAATCGAGCAGAAACCATTGCCCATATGAATCCAAGCGGTCTGGATGCCAAGACTTGTCTGAGCGATCAAGCCATTAAATTCATCCGGAATATCGGCTTTTACCCGCTGGAGCTGGGTATAAAAGCGAGTTTGGTGATTGCGGATACGGGGATTCACGGCAATACCCGTGAGGCGATTCAAAAGGTTGAAGCCAAAGGGCAGGAAGTTTTATCCCATTTCCATGAGATTGGTCAGTTGACCCAGCAGGTGGAAGAGGCTCTAAAAATGAATGATCTAATGAGCCTAGGACAGGCTCTGACTACTTGTCATGACCACTTGAGAGCCGTAGGGGTCAGCTGTGAAAAAGCAGACCACCTGGTCGCCGTTGCCCTTGAAAATGGGGCCTTAGGTGCTAAAATGAGCGGAGGCGGCCTTGGAGGCTGTGTGATTGCCCTCGTCAAGGATTCTCGTGAAGCAGCAACCATTGCCCATGCATTAGAAAAAGAAGGAGCGCACCATACATGGATCGAAAACCTGTAAAGGCTAAGTCCTATGCCAATATCGCGATTATCAAATACTGGGGAAAAGAAGATGCCAAACAGATGGTCCCTTCGACCAGTTCGATTTCGTTGACCTTAGAGAATATGTATACAGAGACGAGTCTCTCTCCCTTACCAGCAGATGCGACTGCGCATGAATTTTACATCGATGGGGAATTCCAAAATCCAGCTGAGCAAGCCAAAATTGGAGCTGTGATTGATAGCTTGAAGCCAGCAGATGAAGCAGGATTTGTTCGGGTGGATACCAGCAACAACATGCCAACTGCAGCCGGTTTGTCCTCTAGCTCAAGCGGCCTCTCTGCTCTCGTCAAGGCTTGCAATCAGTACTATGATTTGGGCTTGAGTCAGGAGGAATTAGCTCAAAAAGCCAAGTTTGCTTCGGGTTCTTCTTCACGTTCTTTCTTTGGACCCTTAGCAGCTTGGGACAAAGAAAGTGGAGAAATTTATAAGGTCAAAACAGACCTAAAACTGGCTATGATCATGCTGGTCCTCAATGACAAGCAAAAGCCCGTTTCCAGCCGGGAAGGGATGAAACGTTGCATGGAGACCTCGACTAATTTCAAAGAATGGATCGAAGAGTCTCGACAAGATTACAAGGACATGCTGGACTATCTAGCTGGCAATGATTTTGAACGGGTCGGTCAGCTGACAGAGCGCAATGCCCTTGCTATGCATGCGACGACTAGAACAGCCACTCCAGCCTTTAGCTACTTGACAGAAGAAAGCCACAAAGCTATGGAATTTGTCCGTGAGCTTCGAGCTGCAGGCCATGCTTGTTACTTCACCATGGATGCAGGGCCAAACGTTAAGGTTCTCTGTTTAGAAGAAGACTTGGATCAGCTGGTGCCTTTATTTGACGCCCGCTATCGGACCATCGTATCTAAGACAAAGGACCCTCAAGATGAAGACTAAGTATCAGGTACAGACTGGAGGCAAGCTCTATCTAGCTGGAGAATACGCAGTGCTAACGCCTGGCTATGGAGCCGTGATTCAGTTTATTCCCATTTATCTGTCAGCTACTATCCAAGAATCTAGAAGCTATCAGCTAGCCTCAGATCTCTTTGGTTACCAGGTGGATTTGACCCCAAATAAGGACTACGCCTTGATTCAAGAGACCATTCGGCTCATGGAAGAGTGGCTGAAAGATCAGGGAATAGCCCCTAAACCGTTTGATCTTCACCTTAGAGGGACGTTGGGCGAAGAGGGGAAAAAGTATGGGATTGGTTCCAGCGGAAGTGTGGTCTTGCTCGTGATCAAGGCCATGGCTGCTCTGTATGAACTAGACTTAAGTCCAGATCTGCTCTTTCGACTAGCAGCAGTGGTCTTGGTGCAAAGAGGGGACAATGGTTCCATGGGCGATTTGGCTTGTATCGCCTTCGAGGACTTGATTTATTACCAATCCTTTGATCGGGCTTGGTTGCATGAAGTCTTGACTTCTCAGCCTCTTTCACAAGTTTTAGACCTGGATTGGGACTACCAGATCTGCTCGATCCAGCCAGCCATCTCTTATGATTTTCTGGTTGGTTGGACCAAGGAACCAGCGATTTCAAGTGATTTGATCCGCCAGGTCAAGGGAGCGATTAATGAAGTCTTTCTCAAAGAAAGTCAGAGCGCAGTGAAGATTCTTGAAAAAGGTCTCCGTGAAGGGAACAAAAAAGAAATTGAGACCAGTATCAAACGTGCCGATAAGAACCTAAAGTCTTTGAACCCTTTGATCTATACCCCAGCTCTAAAAGAGCTGCAAGAAGCGACAGAGGGCCTTTCTGTCTGTGCCAAATCCAGTGGTGCTGGAGGAGGCGACTGTGGAATCGCCCTTATTTTTGACCCAGTTGAGACTCAGACCTTGATAGAGCGCTGGAAGGAAAAGAATATTGAAGTCATTTACCAAGAAAGGATGGGAGATTCGTGAGCGAAAATCGAAAAGACCAGCATATTCGCTATGCCTTGGAGCAAAGCTCCTCCTATAATAGCTTTGATGAGATCGAGCTGATTCACCGATCCCTCCCCCTTGTGGATCTAGCGGAGATTGATTTGACAACCCATTTCGCAGGGCGTGATTGGGAGGTCCCTTTTTATATCAATGCTATGACAGGCGGGAGTAAACGGGCCAAAGAGATCAATCAAAAGTTGGCAGCAGTAGCCGAAGCCTGTGGGATTCTCTTTGTGACTGGCTCTTACAGCGCAGGGCTGAAGGATCCGAACGATCAATCGTATGCGGTCAAAAAAGACCATCCTCATCTTCTTTTAGCAACCAACATTGGCATCGATAAAGAGCCAGATTTGGGCTTGCGGACAGTGGAAGAGCTACACCCCCTCTTTCTTCAAGTCCATGTGAATCTGATGCAAGAGTTGCTCATGCCCGAAGGGGAGCGGATTTTCCACACTTGGAAAGACCATCTCAAGAGCTATGGGCAGGGCTTTCCAGTGCCTGTAGTCCTGAAGGAAGTTGGCTTTGGTATGGATCCCAAAACAGTTCAGGCAGCGCTAGATGCTGGGATCAAAACCGTCGATATTTCTGGTCGTGGTGGCACTAGTTTTGCCTATATTGAGAATCGTCGTGGTGGCAATCGCGCTTATCTGGATGATTGGGGACAATCAACTGCGCAGTGTCTCTTACAGTTACAGGATCAGATAGATCAGGTTGAGGTCCTAGCAAGTGGGGGCATTCGTCATCCCCTTGATATGGTCAAGGCCTTGGTCCTTGGAGCACGTGGCGTAGGACTTTCCCGCGTTTTTCTTGAGATGGTAGAGACTAAGAGTATTGAAGAAGTAATCGTCCTTGTCCAAGGCTGGAAAGAAGACCTCAGATTGCTCCTTTGTGCGCTCGGTTGTCAGAACCTGAAAGAGCTCCGTGAAGTCGACTATCTCCTCTATGGAAAATTGTGGCAAGCGAATCAACAGAGAAAATGAAGAAAAATCATTTTAGAAACTTTCCTTAGGTGAGTACGGACGTCAGCGAACTTCTACGAAGTTCCATGACTTAGTTTTGAACCTAAGGTTTCAAAACTCCCGAGTGCCTGAAACAAAAACGTTTCAGGCACTTTTCTCACAGCGGAAAGTTTTCGTATATTATGATTCATTTTGAAAATTAGAACTCTTTTATAGTTCTTTGAAGAATCACTTAACTTATTTTACTTAAAAATTAGTTCCTATTCGTTTAGGATTGGCAAAATAAGCCAATTCTTTCTTTTTTTTAAAAAGTGTTCTCCTCAAAAATTCTGATAGTTTACGAATTGTTTACGGTTGCTGGAATCGCTTGCAAAATAGGCTTGTAAAAGAGTATACTAAATAAGGAAAAACATTTTTAAAAAGGAGTTTAGGATGAAGAAGCACTATTTTCGATCAGCTGTAGCAGCCTTGCTTCCGCTTTTGTTGATTGCTCAACCTGTTGAGGCTTGTACAGGGTTCATCATCGGGAAGAAACTGACGGCCGACGGTTCGACCTTGGTAGGTCGTACCGAAGATTTAGAGCCCAACCATAATAAAAATTTTGTGGTCAGAGAGCGTGTCTACAATAAAAAAGGAGCCATCTTTGAGGATGCTGCCAACGGTTTTCAATATCCCTTGCCAGAGATTAGCTATAAGTATACAGCGGTTCCAGATGTCACCCCTGATCAGGGAATTTTTGACGAAGCAGGATTCAATGAATATGGGGTTTCCATTTCTGCCACTGTATCTGCTTCAGCAAATGACAAGATCCAAAAAGTGGATCCCTACGTCAAGGATGGCCTCGCAGAATCGGGCTTGACCAGTATCGTTCTCCCTAGTGTGAAAACCGCAAGAGAAGGGGTTGAACTCATTGCTAAGATCGTCGAAGAAAAAGGCGCTGCAGAAGGAAATATTGTGACCATTGCCGATAAAGAAGGCGTCTGGTATATGGAAATCCTATCTGGCCATCAATATGCAGCGATTCTCTTCCCAGAGGATCGATTTGCGGTCTTTCCAAATACCTTCTTCTTAGGGCATGTCGATCTATCAGATACCGAACGCACGATCGCTTCAAAAGATCTTGAAAAAGTCGCCAAAAAAGCCAATAGCTATAAGGAAGTGGATGAAAAATTCCACGTTTCTCAATCCTATAATCCGCCTTTGCAAGAAGCAGATCGCTCTCGGGTTTGGTCGGGAATCAAATCGCTAGACCCAAGCTCTCCTGTTAAATATGACGATGCGTCCTTTGACCTTCTTCATACAACCGATCGAAAATTAACCCTCCGCGATGCCATGAATCTCCAACGCAATCGTTTGGAAGGAACCAAATATAAACCACAGGATCAAATGGAGTTGGATGGAAAAGGCATTCCGAAAAAAGGAGAGTTTGATGCGGTTTATAAATACCCTATTTCCAATCCAAATGTCATGGAGGCCCATATTTTCCAACTGAAAGATGATGTCCCAGCAAGTGCGGGTGGGGGCACCATGTGGCTGTCGATGGGTAGTCCACGAAATGCTCCATACCTACCGTACTATGGCAATATTCTCAACACCTATCAAGCCTACCAAGAATTAGGGGATCATTACAATGATCGCTCTTGGTATTGGACCATTTCAAGAATCAATGACCTTGTGGCCAAGTATCCAGATTTATTCGAAGATGGGGCGATTCGTACTGAAATGGAACGATTGGAGTCTCAGTGGATGGTCGAACAAGATCTGAGTGATAAGGAGCAAATTGCCCTTGCTTCTCAGCCTGAAGAAGCGAGTGAGAAGGCAACAGAGGAAAGCTTGGCAAGAGCTGAGAAAACCTTCGAACGCTTGCAAGAAATCAGAAAAGAAGCAGAACAAAAGGTAGCAGATGAACACGGAAAAAGTGCTCTGCAGGATTTAGATGACGAAGAAGATGCTACTTATGAAGAAAAGATTGATCTCGTTGAATTTGACTATGATTACATTCTAGCAGCAGGCTTATTCGGGGCAACCCTTCTAGCGATTGTGATCTACCTGATTCGCTCAAAGAAACAAAAGGGAGGAAAACAAGATGACTAAAATTCAAAGAGCCTCGATCTATCTTTTTCTACTGTTGGCAGGAATTGGCTTGGAGTTTGAACTCGGTCATCTTTCTCAACAAGAATTTAGCCAGTCTGCCGGCAGAGATTTGGTCTTAAACTTATCTGTCTTAGCTGCTATTATTATCCCGCTCTATCTCTTTTCGAAACGATTGGCCAAGCAGTTGTCTGTCCCAACCTATCTCTTATGGATTGCCATGTTTGGAGGAGCCTTCGTAGCAGGCTGGTTGAGCTTTTCAGGCAATAGCTTAATTGATATTATGAATAGCCATGTGATCAAGGATGCCACTGTCTTTAACAAGTGGACCGATGCCTTGACAGCCCCATTTTCAGAGGAATTCTTTAAGGCTCTGGTTGCCTTTTGGGTTGTCTTGATGGTTGGCAAGAAAGATCTAAAAGCGATTCTAATTGCAGGCTTGGGATCTGGCTTTGGTTTTCAAATCATTGAGGATTTAGGGTACGTTGCCCGCCAAACGAAAACCAGCCAATTAGCCGCGGTTACTGAGGCCATTAACCGGATCTCTGGTGGATTAGCTTCACATGCCCTCTATACAGCTGTTGTATCAGTTGGTGTCTTCCTTTTGTTGTCTCAAGTGACCCAGCAAAAGGAAAAACTCTTTGGGCTCTGGTGTGTTCTCTCGACAGTAGCCAATCACTTCTTATGGAACTCTCCGTTTTATGAAACAGACCATCGGATTAATCTTCTCGTCGGACTGCTCTTTGCCGTCCAAGTAGGGACCTTTATCGAAGTGGTGCTCTATACCAAGAAACATCCCGAGTTGCCATTTTTAAAACAATAAGAAAATTTTTTCAAACACAAAAGAACTAAGACGTGGGTCTTAGTTCTCAAAGTGAAGATAAAATCATCTTAGAAACTTTCCTTAGGTGAAGACGGACGTCAGCGAACTTCGAAGAAGTTCCATGACTAATTATTGAGCCTAAGGTCTCAATAATTCCGAGTGCTAGAAACAAAAGTGTTTCTAGCACTTTTTTCACGGCGGAAAGTTTCATTATATTCTCGATTCATTTAAAAAATTAGAACTCATTTTTATTTCTTTGCAGGATCACTTGACTTAATTTACTAAAGAATTAGTTTGTCTTAGTTCTTTTATTTTCTCAATTCTTGTAAGAGTGTTTGTGCCTTTTCTAAGTTAAAGGGTTTGTTTTCAAGGAGTTGGCTAACCAATCGGGGAACTTCCTCTTCCTTAGCTCCTGCTAGAAGGGCTAGGGAGCGTGCTTGGAGTTTCATATGTCCTGATTGAATTCCTGTGGTGACAAGGGCTTTGAGGGCTGCGAAATTCTGCGCCAAACCGAGCGAAGCGATGATACCGGCTAATTCAATAGCAGAAGGCTCTCCTAGCAAACGGTGGCTGACTTGAACCGTTGGGTTGAGGCCAATCGAGCCTCCTTTTGTCGCAACCGGCATTGGCAGGGTGATCTCTCCATAGAGTTTTTTCTCTTCTGGCTGACTTGTCCAGTGGCTCAAGCCCTTGTATGAACCACTTTGTGTAGCATAGGCATGGGCTCCTGCTTCGATGGCCCGCCAGTCATTGCCTGTCGCAAGGACCAGGGCATCAATCCCGTTAAAAATTCCCTTGTTATGAGTAGCCGCACGGTAAGGATCCACTTGAGCCAGTTGGCTAGCTAGCTCCATCCGGTGGGCAATCTCAATGGCTTCCTCAGGATTTCGACTCAGTGCTTTAAAATCGATCGCACACCGTGCACTCACCAAAGAGCGAGTGGCCAAGTTGGATAAAATTGCCATCAAGGCCTGACCACCAGAGAGTTCCTGGATGCGATCGGTCAGAGCTTCTAACATGGTATTGAGCATATTGGCTCCCATGGCTTCTTTGGGATCGACAGCCAAGTAGACAATGAGAAAGTCCCCCTTGTTTTCGACCCAAAGATCCCTCGCTCCACCTCCACGCTTAACGATAGAAGGATAGGCTTCATTAGCCATCTGAAGAAGGGTTTCTTTGTCTTCGAGGATGCGCTTGCTTGCAGTATTCCTATCTTCAACATCCGTCAGAGCAATCTCACCGATCATTTGGCGCTGGTGCACCTGGGTGGTGAAGCCGCCCGAACGTTGGATGAGCTTGGCTGCAAAGCTGGCAGCTGCAACCACGGAAGGCTCTTCTGTGACCATGGGAAGGACATAGTCACGACCGTTGATCAAGAAATAAGGAGCGAGGCTAAAAGGCAAGTCAAAAGTCGACAAGACATTTTCTGTCAATTGATCTGCAATAGAAAGGGGAAGTCCCTTTTGTTCTTTTAAGATCTGTGCTTCATCCCAAGTTAAGAGGCCTTCCTTCAGTAAGGCCTCTATGCGTTCTGTGGGAGAAAGTTTTGCAAAACCTGGTAATCGTGCCATTATTTTTCTACTTTCTGGTAAGTGCGCTGGTGTTCCTTGATCTCTGTCAA
Organism: Streptococcus parasanguinis; assembly: GCF_032163505.1. NCBI lineage: Bacteria > Bacillati > Bacillota > Bacilli > Lactobacillales > Streptococcaceae > Streptococcus > Streptococcus parasanguinis. The sequence continues at coordinate 1,761,496 of NZ_CP134147.1, read as the reverse complement.
AGCAAAAGTTTGATGCGTAGCAGGCTCAAACACTTGATTGCCACTAGGATCTAGATCTACTTCCTCATAAAAGAGTCGTTCGTAGTCAGCAACACTAAGAACCGTACGTTGGTCCAGTTTTTCCATGCGTTTGTGATCTAAGAGTTGCTCAAAACCAGGAACGAGATTGGCACTAAAGATCTCAGAAACCGCTCCACTTCCATAGCTAAAGAGGGCGATTCGGTCCCCAGCTTTGAGTTGGGGTTGATTTTCCAGTAGTGACAGCAAGCCTAGGAAAAGAGATCCAGTGTAGATATTTCCCACGCGTTGGCTGTATAGAATCGATTGATCAAAGTTGTATTGTAATTGGTCTTTTTTCTCTTCTGATACTGACTTATCCAGGATTTTTTTCAAGCCCTTGAGAGCTAATTTCGGATAAGGCAAGTGGAAGCAGACAGCTGCAAAGTCTGTCAAGGCAAGACCAGTCCGTTTCTGGTATTCCGCCCAGGTTGTTTTCAGAGAATCTAGATATTGTTGCGTTGAATAAATCCCATTCACGAAGGGAGTTGTCGCGTAATTTGGACGCCAAAAATCCATGACATCGCGTGTTTGGGCAACATTATCATCGTTAAAAGATAGAATACGAGGATTTTGGCTGATTAGCATGGCAACCGCTCCGGCACCTTGTGTTGGTTCACCAGGAGTCCCAATTCCGTATTTAGCAATGTCACTGGCAATGACCAAAACCTTACTCTGTGGGAATTTTTCAACATGGAGTTTAGCATAATCCAAGGCAGCAGTCGCAGCATAGCAGGCTTCTTTCATCTCAAAAGAGCGGGCGAAAGGCTGGATGTCTAGTAAGCCATGGACAAACACAGCAGCAGCCTTACTCTGGTCAATTCCAGATTCTGTCGCAAGAATCACCATGTCGATCGCTTCTTTATCTTCGTCTGTTAAAATATCATCTGCTGCAGTAGCAGCCAATGTGACGATGTCTTCTGTGATCGGTGCCACGCTTTGTTCTTTTAAGAGAAGACCCTTGCTCAGTTTTTCGGGATCGGTATCACGAGCAGCGGCCAAATCTTCTAAACGCAAGACATAAGGGCTCGTCGCAAAACCAATCTTATCAATCCCAATTGTCATTCTTAACCTCTTTTTTATTTGATATCTACTAGTATATTTCGTTACTATTTTACCATATTTAAGGGTAAAACTCCTTTGAAAAAGCTAGATCAGCAAGGAAATCATTCTCGGGACCGATTTTGCAATGTTTCAAAGAAAAATAGAGAATCTATAAGAAAAAGCCATCCTTAGATGGCTTTTCAACTCTTATCCTTGCTTATTTTTTTTAGGATTGCTCATGATTCGTATGAAGAGTTCTTTGCATTTGTCTCTTAGAACTTTTTCGTAGAAGACGATTAAAGCGATGTACACAATCGTAAAGTTCAAGGTCAGATAGAACAAGTCAAATGAATTGCGGGCATAATCAGTTGCTAATAGATAGGAGGAGAGGGTTCCTAGGATCATCCAAGGAAGATACTTGATATACTTGCTTATCATCATACAGCACCTCGCATACTTTAAAGGATTTGTTTTTTCACTATCATTGTATTCCTTTTAAGTAAAAATGCAAGCGATAACACTTAGAGAAATTGAAAAACGAATATTATTTTGCATTAGTTTGAATGGAGAAAAACTATTTTAAGATAAGTGAAGCGATTACTTTAGTAACAAAAAAATTTTTTGAGCTAATCATGTCAATTATGTACTTTATTTAAGCAAACTAATGACAAAATCTAAATGCAAAATCATCGATTAATCAATTCCTCAATTTCCTTTACCCCTTCAAACTCTCCAACACTTTCGAAAAGTTCTATAGCTCGTTTGAAATGTGTGTTGGCTAATCCTTTATCTTCCAAGGCTAAATAAATTTCCCCTAACCCTCTATAGCTACAAGCCTGAGAAATCACATCATCAGTCTCTAAAGATTGTTCCAGTGACAGATTCATGAATGTAAGAGCTTCATCAAGATTGTTTAATTTCAATCTCACATAGCCTTGTTCGTAGTTATTTATAGCTTTCTTTAGATTATCATTGGGAAAATGCTCTTCAATTATCTTCTCTTCATCTTCAATGAGCTTTAAAGCCTTATGAAAATCACCCTGATCTCTGTAGATCATAGCTAATTGATGTAATCCAATGTGTTCATGTTCTTTGTCTTCATTTTGTTGAGCTAATAAAATGTATTTCTCAAAGATACGGGTACACGAGGCATAGTCTTTTTCTGCCAATAATAAATACCCCATCAGATTTAAAAGGCTAAAATCTGTACAGGTATCAATGGAAAAATCTTGTTCAACCAACTTTTTAGCTTCTGATGTTTTTCCCTCCAGAAACAAGTCCCAAGCCACATCAATTTTAGAAACCATCTATTTTCCCCCTTACCTATAAACAACCTTCATAAAATAAAATCACTCAATAAGAATATGCTAAATCCTATCTTTATAAATTTAATCCACTAGGCTAAAGTATAGCAAAAGCCCAAATAACTACTATTTGGGCAAAATGTTACTTAGTTTCTTTTTAAACGAGCAATGAGTAACTTAATAAGAAAAGCTAGAACTACAAGTGCTACTACGCGTGATAATAGATAGAAAATAGAATAAACAAAATAAATTTGCATATCTGACACCTCCTAAATAAAAGAGATTAACCATCTTGTCCTCAATATTATTGTACTCCCGTTTGAAAGCGACGTCAAGCGTTATGATAAATAGTATCAACAACTGGAATAAATGTAAAGCCTATAAAAAGCAAAATAAATCAATCTGTTTCATTTTGAAATACTTTAACGATTATAAAATATATCCTATATTAGAAGAGGTACGTATGAAGTTATCAATTTAGATAATGTCAAAGCAAGAGAGAAATATAATGAGTAAACATAAATATAATATTTTTTACATTTTTTATTATACTTTTGTTAGAATAATTGATAAAATCTTAATTAACAAAAATTATGGTCTATCTAATATTCCGAATACCTTACAATACATGGAATAGGATTAGATAACCGAATCAATGTTGAAACGAATGGAGGGGTTAATATTAAAAATTTAATAAGTGATCAAATGTCTAATAGACAAATCGTTAAAGACTTTATCAGTAGTTTTATTAGCTCCTTAAGTGGAAAAGCTTTTAATTTTGCTTTAGGATTAATGTTACTGGACCAAACAAAATCCGCAATGAGTTTTGGAATCAATATGATCATCTATCCTTTAGTTAGTTTGATTTTCTTGGTTCCAATCGGTAATTTAGTAGACCGATACCGTCATAAAAAGATCTTAATTTATAATTTTATCTTTAGGCTTATAATCTTTCTTCTGTTTTATGCTTTTTATTTTTTAACGAATTCATCTACTATCTTATATCTAGTAATCCCGTTTGTCATATTCCACTCTATTACAGTTAACATCAATGATACTTGTTATTCAGCTTCTATCCACGAGTTAGTAAACGATAAAAAAATTCAACGATTAAGTTCTGTTACACAAACCGCCATCGCTATCGCAACCATGCTTTCCCCAGCTATTGGAGTCATTCTTTATAATTGGTTAGGCTTCTCAGGCTTTATTCTTATAGAAATCATTGCAAATATCCTTTCTTTAGGCGTCTTACTTACCATGAAATTCTTCTATGAACACGAAGTGAAAGAAGCTAAGATTAAACAGATTGAAAAGCATCAACATGGAGTCAAAGAAATTATCCAATTCTTAAAAGAAAATCAGATTGTCAAATATATTATTCTTGTTAGTGTTGTACTGAATTTTTTCTATACTTCCATTAGCATTGGAGTACCATTTGTAGTCAAAGAGCAACTCTTATTAGATAATGCAACAGTAGGTATCCTAGAAACAATGTCTGCGGTTGGAATGTTATTAGCCAGTGTGTCAATGTCGCTACTGCCAGACAAAAAAGAAAATAACACACTTCTCTCTAATAGAATTCGCATTCCACTTTTTCTTCTAACCATCGCTATCGTTGGTTTGGGTATTACATTTGCAACTACTAACACCCAAGTGATTATTTCTTCCGTTGGCGGTTTATTTATGGGAATTATCGCATTCACTCTTGTTATTCTAAATATTGTCGTCATGACCTATCTTCAAAGTAGCATTGAAACAAATTATTTAGGAAGAGTAATGAGTACTTTGTTCACACTAAATACGTCTATCATGCCGATCGGTACCATTGTATTTACTTATCTATTTCAAAAGGACATAAACGGAGGTCTTATATTCATATTTGGAGGTGTTTCTCTCCTGATCTATACCGTGATAATGTTACCTCGAATCTATAGAATACTCAAAAAAGAACACATTTATTGACATTGAAACAAAAGCAGTACTAAAACGTAAAACGAAAAAGACAAGGATAAAACACCTTGTCTTTTTTCAAAATATAAATGGACTGATTTATTTTGGATTCTATTTGTGATTTTAACATGCATCTATATAGGAAACCGTGATTTGCTTCCTCTTAATCATCAAGAATTCTCTCTTCGTGGTAGTTTCTGGGGATTTGTACTTGCATTATATCACTTACTATTCATTGATAAATTTGTTATCTCTAATCGGAAGTAAAACAATACTAGGTAAAAACTCAATTTCAGGAGAAATAAAGTGAATCTCCCCACAATAAAACGCATAGTATCAAGGTTCTTCAAAACCTAATATTATGCGTTTTTTGATCCTAAAGACTTTTCTCTATTCTTGTTTATTTTGTTGTTGATTATCTTTGTATAAATATTATAGCATAGGCTATCGTCCATATCTGAGGCACTGTGACACTAAAAACTAGGTCAGTCTCATAGAAGAAGACGAAAAGCCAACCGATAAAAGAGTTAAGACACGCCAACGATTTTTATCACTTTATCCATTTACTACCCCCTTTCACTATTTAATAGTTAATTTAGACGATGCAAAAGTGCGAAAAAAGACAAATGTTTATCTTTCTAAACGGATTAAGTTTTCCCACTTTTAATTGCTTGAATAGTGTTGGAAGCCTTTTTTAATATTTCGTCATGATTGGATAAGCAACAGCCAGTTGCAACTGATCGGAGCCCTGACAGTAAGGAATGAGACCCTACTACTAGAACATAAAAAAATGGTGGAAATTTTGGGAATAGCTTTGTACATCCCATCTTTTTTAACTTTATATACATAAAAAAGTCCTCGAACAACAAGGACTTTTTTCGAAAGCTGGGTGACTTAGATAAGTCATCCAGCTTTCAAAATGACTAGTAGGACCGCTTCGTTATTGTCCGACAAAATTTAATATGCTTCAAAACTATATTTTAAACAATTTATTTAATCTTTCTAACTCTAATACACTCATATATACTTCTACTCCAGTAACTACCCCCTTACTATAAATAATTCCACAAGAAAACACAATCCTCTTCTCACTCAAAATATTTGACAATATTACAAATGATTCCAAAACATAATCCTCTATAGTAATAAAACAATTATTTTCATCTTTAAAAAACTTTATAAATCCAATATCCTTACACCTATCACGTAAATGAAACCTAAGTGATCTTAAAAAATAATCAAAAAACACATCATTTTCCATAGAAAACCCTTTCATTTTTTAAAAACATTCTGATATAATCATACAAAAAATAAAGGAGAACTACAATGAAAAAAAATAATTATTTTTATCTTGTTAATCCTCTTAATCTTTCCATTTGTCAAATCTTTTGTTAAACATTTACATTCTTTTTTACACTATCAATGGTTATTGGAATTAGCAAACAAAAAACGGCAATCAGCATTCACTAAATTACCGTTTTTTATTTAAATTCTATTACTATTAACTATCTAATACTACTAGTATTACTAATATTACTACTAATTATCCTGAGGCCATCGTGTATAAATTGACCCAAAACGTCAAATCCGTTATAAATTCCGTTATAAATAAAGAGTCCTAAAATTATAGATGAAATAATAATACTTGCACAAATAAAATATGTACGATTTTTTTCATTCATAAGGTCAATCCTCCTTTTTATTTGTATTCGCTTACATTTTATCATATAATACTAATGTAGTAAAGGAAGAAGGTGTTCTTATGCTAAAAAAATATTTTTCAAAATATAAATGGACTGATTTATTTTGGATTCTATTTGTGATTTTGACATGCATCTATATAGGAAACCGTGATTTGCTTCCTCTTAATCATCAAGAATTTTCTCTTCGTGGTAGTTTCTGGGGATTTGTACTTGCATTATATCACTTACTATTCATTGATAAATTTGTTATCTCTAATCGGAAGTAAAACGATACTAGGTAAAAACTCAATTTCAGGAGAAAATAAAGTAAATCTCCCCTCAATAAAACGCATAGTATCAAGGTTCTTCAAAACCTATATTATGCGTTTTTTGATCCTAAAGACTTTTCCCTATTCTTGTTTATTTTGATGTATAGTCCAGATAAAGACAATTCAAATTAGATTACGTCTATCTATTTACTTACCTTTTATTTGCTTTAATTCCTTTATCTCTTTTAGAATACTAAAAATATAGAAACTAAATAGAACTACAAATAAAAAAGATAAAACAAAGAAACCAAACGGAAGTTTTCTTCCCATACCAGCTACTATTCCAAGGGATAAAATACCGATAGCCATTATGGAAATTATGAAGATAAACCACAAGTAAATCATGTAAAACTTATAAAGATAACAAAAGGACTTATTTTTTTGTTTAGGCTTATCCTTCCATTTTAAATAAAAGAAATAAGGTGTATTAATAATTAAAATAAATAAAAATCTCATCTCTAGCACAACTTTTTACTTTCTATTTTGGATTTCCCACAAGATCTCCCAACTTCCAAATACCAAGCCAAAAAGAAATTGTTAGCATGATAAAGAATGTGAGGAACATATTATCCACCAGATTTTTACTCATCAAGCATAGTTCTCTAGCTATGTAAGGAGACACGAGGAACAAAATGCACTGTACTATAGTAATTATTTTTTTCATGATTCATTTATAATACTGTCACATATGATACAGTATACTCCTTTCTAGGAAGAATTCTTATTATTCCTATCTTTATTATAGGCCTACAGCAATTTAGATTCAATTTTTAATATGTGAAAGTAGTTTCAGAATAATTTACAAAACAAAAATAAAGTACACTTTTTAAAGAATGTACTTTATGCTTCTAATTCAGTTGTATCAATGGTTTAGCTTTAGTTTAGTCAATTGTACATAAACTTTTAGTTTTCTTCAAAAAATAAAAATGAGTTCCAATTGTTAAAATGAATCAAGAAAATACAAAAACTTTCCGCCGTGAGAAAAGTGCTAGAAACACTATTGTTTCTAGCACTCGGGAGTTTTGGAACCTTAGGTCCAAAACTAAGTCATGGAACTTCTACGAAGTTCGCTGACGTCCGTGCTCACCTAAGGAAAGTTTTAAGAAGACTTTGTTACCAACATGACAAATGCTAGTTAGCATTGGTCATTTTTCTTTTTTGATAGCGTCGATAAGAATGGTAGAGTTTCAAAACGACAGATCCACTAGCCATCCCGATGGAGATCACCAAGGCCAGAATAACCACCAGGGTCACGCTGGTCACTGCCTGACGATATTGGCCACTGACAAAAAAGGAAGTAGTTCGATAGGAAATATATCCAGGAACCAAGGGCGCGAGAATGGACAACATAAAGACCACGACAGGCGTCTTGAGAATGATACTTAAAATCTGACTGATACAGGAGCCGACAATGGCTGCGATAAAGGTCGCAACGATGACATTGGTAGGCCCTTTCAGGATATAGTAGAGTAGCCAGATGCCCATACCGAGGATTCCTCCAGGAATCAACATGGAGCGCTGCACATTTAGGACAATTAAAAAGGTGATGATGGCAATCAAACTGGCCACCGCTTGGATTAAAAATTCAGTTAGGTTCATGATTTTATTTCATAAGGACGAGGGCAACGGTTGTACCGGCACCAAGTGCAAGAGTAATGAGGAGAGTCTCAAAGAGTTTGCTCATCCCAGAGTTGAGGTGGTAATTCATGAGATCTCGGACGGCATTGGTCATAGCGATTCCAGGAACGAAGGGCATGACACAACCTGCGATAATAAGATCGGTATTGGAAGGAAAACCACTATAGCGCGTCCAGATATGGGCCAAAAAACCAAAGACAAAGGCGGCCGCAAAGGCAGTGACAAAAGGAATGCGAACGTATTTCTCAACGACAAGAGAAAAAGCAAAGGCAAAGATAGTCGCAATACCTGCTCCAATCGCATCATAGAAATTTCCTCCAAACATGATGGAGAAGAAAGGGGCACTGAGGGTTGCCGCAATGGTCAACTGAAGATTGGTATAAGGAACGCGCTTCATTTTCAACTCGCTCAGGGCCTGGTAGGCTTGCTCGAGATCGATCTCTCCAGAGACGAGTTGACGAGAGATCTGATTGACATCACAGACCTTTTCGATATTGTAATTGGTCCGCAAGATCCGTTTCATGCGTGTGACATTGGCATTCTCAATTGAAAAGAAAATAGCGACTGGCATCGCTAAAACATTGCAATCGACGATTCCCTGTGAGTGGGCGATCCGGATCATGGTATCTTCGACCCGGTGAATCTCAGAACCGCTCTCTATCAGGAGGGTTCCGGCTAACATCAGGACGTCGATCACTTGGTTGATCTGTTTTGACTCTTCCATAATATCCTTCTTACTAAATAATCTGTTTCTATTATAGCAAAAAAGGACGAGAGACAGAACTAAAATTTGACAATTCTAGTTTGTTTCTTATCCTTTCTGAATTCGTTTAGAATAGCTATTGTTTAGGCTTATCATTCGTTAACTCGGGTGGTGGTGCTGCATGGTGCTATCCTGGACGAGAAGGGTTGCTAAAAAGATCAGTGCAATCAGGATAAAGAGCCAAATAATAGCGAAAATAAATGTTAAAAACATAGGATCACCCCTTCTATCTTATTTACAGCTCTACTATAACACTTGGAGAAAGCGCTGTCAAACCCTATATAGTAAGCTCTTAAACTCTTTCAAAATTCAGAATACTCTTGCGATGGGGATGAAAAAACCAGCCGTTTCCGACTGGTTTTTTAAGATCTATTTGAATCTTAGTTCAAGGCATCATCCATTGAAAGAACTTCGTGGAAGACACGTTGTGTCAATTCAGTTTTTTGTTCTGGAGTGAGGTATTTAGTGTTTACACAGTATCCAGAGATACGAACGATAACGTCTTCACCTGACATGATCTTTTCGTAAACATCGTTCAAGTCCATAACGTTCAAGTTAACGTGTTGTCCACCGTTTTCGAAGTATCCATCAAGGATGGTTACCAAGTTATCAACTTGTTCGTCACGAGTTTTACCAAGAGCACGTGGTGAAACTTGTAGTGAGTGAGATACCGTCAGCTGCATAACCAAAGTCAAGGCTAGCAAGTGAGTTCAAGTTTTGCAACCATCCACCTTTCGCTTTGTTAGATGGGTTAGCACCTGGTGAGAAGAATTCCAATTTAGACAAGTTCACAGAACCATCTTCGTTGAGGTATACACCTTTGTGGACTGGTGAGTTACCAGTTTGTTTAGAGTATGCAACGTTAGAAGTGATGGTAAGAAGTGAAACAGTTGCTTCAGCGTTCTTGTAAAGTTTGTGGCTGCGAAGACGAGTAGTGTAAGCTTCGATCAACCATTCTGCCAATTCGTTAGAACGTGGGTCATCTTCACCCCAACGTGGGTATTCACCGATTGTTTCGTAATCGTAGATGTAGCCATCTTCGTCACGGATTGGTTTAACAGTAGCGTATTTGATTGCTGACAAAGTATCAACAGTGTTAGCGAATCCACAGATACCGAATCCCATGTTAGCGCGTTGGTGAGTTGGCAAGAAGGCCATTTGAACAGCTTCGTAGTTGTACTTATCAGTCATGTAGTGGATGATGTTCAAAGCATCTACGTAAGTGTCTGTCAACCAGTCAAGAGATTTTTCGAAGTTTGCTTTAACAGATTCGAATTCAAGAACTTCGTCACGGATAGGATCGATGTCAAATACTTTGTAGTCTTTATGAACGTCGTCGTAACCACCGTTCAAACCAGTAAGAAGAGCTTTAAGCACGTTTACACGAGCACCGAAGTACTGAATGTTGTGGCGTTGTTCTTCATTTTCTGGGTCAAGTGGAGATACACAACATGAGATACAGCTCATTTCACCGTATCCGTCTTTAGCCATAGTAGTTACACCTTCGTATTGGATAGAAGAGTGTTTGTGGCTCATGTGCATACAGTAGCGACGGAAGCTGTATGGCAATTTGTCAGTCCAAAGAACTGTCAAGTTTGGTTCTGGAGAGTTACCGATGTTGTCCAAAGTGTTCAAGAAACGGAAGTCCATCTTAGTAACACGGTGACGTCCGTCGTTACCCATACCAGCCATAGAAGTTGTGATGAAGGTTGGGTCCCCTGAGTACAATTGGTCGTAAGCTTTTGTACGAGCAAATTTAACAGTACGCAATTTCATAACGAAATCGTCAACGAATTCTTGGATTTCAGATTCAGTGTAAGTACCACGAGCCAAGTCACGTTCAGCGTAGATATCCAAAACGATTGGCACACGTCCAAGAGAAGTAGCAGCACCGTTGATCACACGGCAGACAGCCATGAAGGCGATGTTTGTCCATTGGATTGCTTCTTTTGTATCGAAGGCAGGACGACGTACGTCTACACCATAAAGGTCACCCAATTTAACAACTTCTTGAAGCGCTTGGTATTGAAGGTTTACTTCTTCACGAAGACGGATTGTTTCTTCATCGATTTCAGTAATCGCGTTCCAGTCGTTTGCTTTTTCAGCCATCAAGTAGTCAGCTCCATAAAGGGCCAAACGAGCATAAACCCCGATGATACGTCCACGTGAGTATGCATCTGGAAGACCAGTTACTGTGTGAGCGTGACGTGCACGACGGATGTTTGTAGTGTAAGCGCGGAAGATACCGTCGTTTACAGTTGTAACGTATTTTGTGAAGATTTCATGAACTGCAGGATCTGGTTCGTATCCATTTTCTTTCAAAGTAGTTTCCGCCATACGGATACCACCACGAGGCATGAAGTTCAATTTGAACAATTCATCATTTTGGATACCGAAGATGACTTCGTTTTCTTTGTCGATATATCCAGCTGCGATATCAGCGATAGATGTTGGACGAGTATCGTATGGGAAACGAGTTTCTTCGTAGTGTGCTTTTGTTTCTTCAACAATCTTCTTGATGTGAAGAGAACGTTCAGTTGGTCCAGCTAGGAAGCTTTCATCTCCATCATAAGGTGTGTAGTTAGCTTGAACGAAGCGAGAAACGCTTGCTTTTTCTTTCCAATCTTCACCTTTGAAGCCTTCCCAGGCTTTGTCAAAAATATCTTGTGCTTCAACGACTGTTTTAACAACCATTTTTATTTTCCTCTATTGTCTTTCTAGCAACTATATCTGTTGCACTTACAATAGTAGTATACCATACAGAAATCGGTTACACAAAGACAAATTGCGAAAAATAGCAGATTCTTTTATAATACAGTTTCAATTCTTCTGTGATACTGTACTACATTTTTGAAAATGAACACGAATTTCCATCAATTTTCATGTTTTTAGGAAGGGCCGATTTTTGCAATTCCAAAATTTTATTTTTATAATAGAAAAAGGAGGGTGAAAAATGCTGATATTTCCATTAGTGAACGATACAAGTCGCAAGATTATTCATATTGATATGGATGCATTTTTTGCTGCCGTCGAAGAAAGAGATAACCCTAGTTTAAAGGGGAAGCCTGTCGTGATTGGCCAGGACCCTCGTCAATCAGGAGGGAGAGGTGTGGTCTCGACCTGTAACTATGAAGCACGGAAATATGGCATTCATTCGGCTATGAGTTCCAAAGAAGCGCTAGACCTTTGTCCCCACGCGATCTTTATCTCTGGAAATTATGAGAAATACCGAGAAGTGGGCGAGCAGGTTCGTGAGATTTTCAAGCGCTATACAGATCTCATCGAGCCCATGAGTATTGATGAAGCCTATCTAGATGTGACGGAAAATAAAATCCAGAGCAAATCAGCTGTCAAAATTGCTCGCTTGATTCAGCATGCGATCTGGGAAGAGCTGCATCTCACAGCTTCAGCAGGTGTCTCTTATAATAAGTTTTTGGCCAAGATGGCAAGTGACTATCAAAAACCCCGTAGCCTAACGGTGGTCTTGCCGGAGGATGCTGAGGATTTCCTGAGTCAGATGGACATTGCCAAATTTCACGGGGTAGGAAAGAAGACAGTGGAGCGCCTGCATGAGATGGGGGTCTATACTGGTGCGGATCTTTTAGCCATCCCGGAGATGACCTTGATCGATCGGTTTGGACGCTTTGGCTATGATCTCTTTCGTAAGGCGCGAGGGATTCACAATAGCCCTGTCAAGAGCCATCGTATCCGCAAGTCGGTCGGAAAAGAGCGGACCTACCGCAAGCTCCTCTATGGAGAAGATGATATTTTAGAAGAAATTGCCAATCTGTCCAGTAAGGTGGCCCAATCGCTAGAAAAACACGGCAAGCAAGGCAAGACCTTGGTCTTAAAAGTGCGCTATGGAGACTTCACCACCTTGACCAAGCGAATGACATTGACGGAGCCAACACGAGAGGCTGAGCGGATCAATCGTTCCGCTCGCCACATTTTCCAAGAAATTGAATCGACAAATACTGGAATCCGCCTCTTGGGTGTCACCATGACCAATTTCGTCGATCATACCGAGTTGCCTTTGGTGGAAGAAAAAGAAAACGACTAGTTTGTACACTAGTCGTATTTTTTGATGTCAAAAAAGGCTGCAATTTCTTCTTCAGTCAGTCCGATCATAGGAGAGATGGTGTGGAGATTGTCTTCTGTCAGTCGATAGACAGTCGGTTCATCAGGCTCAGTCTTCCTTTCAACAGTTTCTTCCTTGCTTCGCGCAGATTCGACTGTATCAGAAGAGGTGGCAACGGATGAAGAAGAGTCTTTGGTTGCCTCGCCTCCGTCCAGGTCCTTGAAGCGTTCCACCAAGTAGGTCTTGCGCGCAGTACCGGTATTTTTAGTGGCGTAATCAAAGGCGCTGTATTCCCCTAAGAGGATCAGTTTGCTCTTAGAGCGCGTGATGGCAGTATAGATCAAATTACGCTGCAGCATCCGGTGGCTTTGATTGGTAATGGGTAAAATTACCACCGGGAATTCGCTTCCTTGTGATTTGTGAATACTCATCGCATAGGCTAAGCGAATCTTGTACCATTCATTGCGCGGGTAGACGATTTCATTGCCATCAAATTGGATGGTCAATTCATCTTGCTTGGATTCTGTATATTTTCCTGGGAGAAGATCGGTGATGTAGCCGATATCTCCATTAAAGACATTGCTTTCTGCATCATTGACCAGATGGATGACCTTGTCTCCATCGCGGTATTGGCAGTCTGGCGTGTCAAAGACCACCTGGTCTTTAACAGCTGGATTGAGAAGGTCTTGCATGAGCGTATTGATATTGTCAATGCCGGCCTGGCCCTTGTACATGGGTGCCAAGACTTGGATATCTCGAGCAGGGATCTGACTACGAAGGGCAGCAGAAGTGATTTGTTCGATCATCTTAGGGATGTGTTCGCTTCCGGCTTCGAAATAAGAGCGGTCAGCTTTTCGTTCTGTGAAATCTTGAGGAAGCTTGCCTTGGCGAATGTCTCCTGCTAGTGAGACAATGGTCGAGTCCTCACTCTGACGGAAAATATGTTCGAGTTTGGTCTGAGGGATGCTTGGGATCTGCAAGAGATCAGCCAAGACCTGACCAGGGCTGACGGAAGGTAATTGGTCGGCATCTCCCACAATCAAGAGTTTGGTATCTGTTGCGATGTTGCTGAGTAATTGATTAGCCAGCCAGGTATCAACCATGGAAAATTCGTCCACAATGATGAAGTCTGCATCCAGATAGTCCTCTAAGTGGCTGGTGTCATCATCTCCTGTCATCCCCAAATGGCGGTGGATGGTGGCGCTCGGAAGTCCTGTCAGCTCATTCATGCGTCTAGCTGCCCGTCCTGTTGGGGCAGCCAAGAGGATCGGCAGGTCTTGTTTCTTCCGAAGATCCAGATGGTGGAGTTGAGCATAGACGCTGATCATCCCATTGATAACGGTAGTCTTTCCTGTCCCCGGTCCCCCGGTGAGGATAAAGACCTTATTTTGGATAGCTTGGTGAATCGCCTCTTTTTGAATGGCATCGTAGCGAATCCCCAGATCTTTTTCAACCTCCTCGATAGCCCGGTTGATTTTCTCAGGGTCAAATGAAGTCGACTTTCCTTTTTCCAACAATCGACCGATATGACTGCGAATCCCTTCCTCCGCAAAGAAGAGGCTATTGTCAAAGATCTTGGTATCTATGTTTTGGACCTTGTCTTCCTCGATGAGGCGTCCTAATTCTTGGGCGACAGTGGAAGGGTCCAATTCTACTGGCCGAGCGGATTCTAACAGGTCAATGGTATAGCGCAGGAGGTCCTTGGCCTCGATGTAGGTATTTCCAGTCTCGATAGAGTAGCTAAAAAGGCTGTGGATCAGGCCCGCGCGGAACCGCTCAGGGGCGTCACTTGCAATCCCCAATTCTTCGGCTAGTTGGTCCGCGATTTTAAAGCCCATGCCTTGGATATCTTCCACCAATCGGTAGGGCTGTTGCTCCACGATCTGGAGGGTTTCTTCTTTATAAAAATCTTGGATCTGAAAGGCCAATTTATTGGGAATGCCATAGTTGGCTAGTTGGGCGAGAATGCGCTCCGTTCCGTAATTCTGACGGAGTTTTTCTACAAAAGCCAGGCGGTTTTTCTTGGAGAGACCTGTGATTTCTTCTAATTTTTCAGGAGCCTCCAAAATTTTGTCAATGGTATCGTCCCCATAGAGGTCCACGATTTTTTGGGCTGTTTTGAGACCAATTCCCTTAAAGTGATCGCTGGAAAAATATTTCACCAAGCCCTTGCTAGAGGGTTTGGCACGTTCATAGCGACTGATTTTGAGCTGCTCTCCGTATTTAGGATGATGGACCAGCTCACCCCAGAAGGTGTAGTCTTCGCCTTCCATGATATCTGCCATGGTTCCTGTCACAATAATCTCAAAATCATCAAAATCTTCGGCATCGGTATCGCTGATGTCGAGCAAGAGGATTCGAAAAAAACTGCTAGGGTTTTCAAAAATAATGCGCTCAATAGTACCAGAAAAATAATATTCCATCATTTCTTTCCTTTTTATAAAGCAAGGCTGGGACATACTTGTCTCAGCCTCAGTCTGTTAATCTATACTAATAAGTTTTGAAAGGGTAGATCGGCCATAGTCTAAAGACGGCTTGCCCTTTGATTTGTTCTTTCTTGAAAGCTCCGACCTGACGGCTATCTTTTGAAACGATCCGGTCATCTCCAAGTAGGAGGTATTCATCGTCGAGCAACTTCAAGGTAAATTTAGGATTGCCATCCTTGTCTACTGTAAAAGCTTGGGCTGTATTGGCCAATTGGCGGAAGAGTTCTCCGTTTTCTTCGAACCCTTTTCCAGTGTATGTTGATTGCAATTTATCTTTTTTGAAACGAGCGATGTAGTCTTTCAAATAGGGCTCATTGGTCTTTTTCCCATTGATGTAGAGGGTATCGTTGTCGTACTGAATGGTATCTCCAGGAAGACCGATGACCCGCTTGACGATGTCCTTGGTTTTACCGTCGTCGTCTTTTTCATTGGCAACGACAATGTCGAAACGATCAATTGAGAGGTGGTTGACCACAAGGAGATACTCGCTATCTGCTAGGGTTGGATCCATCGAATGGCCGTCCACCTTGACCGGAGCCCAGAGGTAGATGCGAGAGGCGATAATGAGACCAACAATAATACTGAAGAGGCCCCATTCTTTAAGGAATCTCACCACTGGTGAGCTAGATGACTGTTTTGAACTTCTTTTTGACATAACTTATCTTTCTAGTAATTTCTTTGCTTTTTCTGTGTTTTTAAAATGGAGTTTGGCACAATAATCCAGAGCCTTCATCCCATAGGTCTGAAGCAATTTAGCAGCGACTTGGTCTGACTTCGCTCCTGCTCCACTAGGGAGATTAAAGCCCAGTTCCTTGCCCAGATCTTCCAGATTTTGAAGGAAGAGATTGCGGGCGATGATGGAACTAACTGCAACCGCTAAATATTTGCTTTCTGCTTTTTCTTCCAACTCAATGGCTTGGGTGACCTGATTTTTTTCAGCTTTCACGTATTTTTGGTAGTTTTTAGCCGTCGTAAAGGCATCGATCACAATTCGCTCTGCTTGGACTCCTTTATTTAATAGAAGATAGATGGCCTGATTGTGCAGGGCCACTTTGACCGAAACAGCATTGTAGCCAGAAGCAATGACTTCATTGTACTTCTTTGGAGACAATAAGAGTGCTTGGTGCTGGATGTTTTCCTCAAGGAGAGGAGCCAATTGCTGAATTTTTCGATCATCCAAGGTCTTTGAATCCCCAACACCGAGCTTTTTGAGCCAGTCGTGCTGGTCAGGTGTGACAAAGGATGCAACGACGGTGAGTCCACCAAAATAAGAGCCGTTTCCGACCTCGTCAGTTCCGATCATGGCGAGGTCTTGTCGTGCAGATGAAGTGCTAGAACCTTTAGGGTTCCCAGCATCTTGCCCGAAAAAGGCCAGGTAAGGAGTCAGGTCATTGCCCTGAAGCAAGACTTTTCCAGACTTGTAGATCGAAACGGTCGCTCCCTCTAGTCGAAAGAAATAATCCATATGAGGGTTCTTGCTTTGAGAGAGAGAACGGCGATAGGTATGGACAAAATCAAGGATTTGCTCCTGTGTTGGAGTGAGTGTCATACTTTCCATAACCACTATTGTACCACAAATTCAGGGAGAGAGGGAGCAAAAAGAAAGAAAGAATCCACTGGAAAATCCCTGTGAAGAGGGGCTTTGCTACTGACAAAGCTAGCCTTTTTTGGTATAATACCGTGAGGTGATTTTTATGGCGAGCTTAAATAGATATAAATTTACATTTGGAAACAAAGCGCTCACTTTAACAACTAACCATGATAATTTGTTTATGGAAGAAGTCGAACGTGTTGCGAAAGAAAAATACCAAGCAATTAAGGAACAAATGCCAGAGGCAGATGATGAAACCATCGCGATCTTATTGGCAGTAAATAGTTTGTCCATGCAACTGAATCGCGAGATTGAGTTTGATGACAAAGAAAAAGAATTAGATGCTTTTCGTCGCAAGGCTTTAGACGACTTAAAGGATAAATCATCCAAATAAGAGGAGATACATGTTAACTTTCTTAATCTTATTGATTTTGGCATGGAGCTTTTATATTGGCTATGCAAGAGGGATTATCCTCCAGTCCTATTACTTTCTAGTGACCTTAGTGGCCCTCTTGATTGCAGGTGGCAGCTATAAGGGACTGGCCAAGGTGTTGTCTCTATGGGTTCCTTTTTCGAGTCCCACCCAGCAATCGGTGAATTATTTTTATGCCAACCGCTACCTATTTCAATTAGATGACATCTTTTATGCAGGATTAGCATATGTATTGATTTTTGCGATGGTCTACCTGATTGGTCGTGTGATTGGGATCTTTATGCACTTGGTACCTCAGCCAGAAAAATTGGAGGATCGCAAGTATCAAATTGGAGCGGGAGTGATCGCCGTCGTGATAACTCTCTTGGTCATCCAGATGGGCTTGACTGTCCTCTCAACAGTTCCCATGGCTTCCATCCAAAATAGACTCAATGCAAGTGGATTGATCCGCTTTATCATCCTTCATACCCCGATTAGTTCCAGTTTGTTCCACAACTTGTGGGTGACTGCGATTATCGGAGCTTAAGGAGCAAAAATGAAGAAAGGAGTGAGACAAGTCCGATTCAAAGAAGGACGCTCACTTTTTTTGTAGGAGAAATATGAACAAAAAAATCTTAGATATTCTGGAGTTTGACAAGGTCAAGCAACTCTTTGAACCCTATCTACAGACAGAACAAGGGGAGATGGAGCTAGCAGCCCTTACTCCAACTGATAAAAAAGAAAGCATCGAAACGGCCTTTATGGAGCTAGAAGATATGGAGCAGATCCTCTTGGAAGAGCCTCGCTTTGCCGTGTCGACCATTCAAGATGTCCGTCCAGTCGCCAAGCGTTTGGAGATGGAGGCATCCCTCAATATCGATGAATTACTAGCGCTAAAAGCCGTCCTTCGGGTGACACATGAACTCAAGGATTTCTACGACAACTTGGAAAATGTCCGTCTGGAAAGGCTCAATCGCCTCTTTGACAACTTGGTGGATCTTCCTCGCCTACAAGGTGGGCTTCAAGCTATCAACGAAGGAGGCTTTGTCGAGTCTTTTGCCAGCGAAAAATTGGCCAAAATCCGCCGTCGAATCCAGGAAAATGAACACCAGGTCAGAGAGATTCTCCAAGACCTGCTGAAAAGCAAGGCCGATATGTTGGCGGATGCTGTGATTGCTAGTCGGAATGGCCGCAATGTTCTACCCGTAAAAAACACCTATCGCAACCGGATTGCAGGGGTGGTCCACGATATCTCAGCCAGCGGGAATACCGTTTATATCGAGCCTCGAGCAGTGGTCAATCTTAATGAAGAAATTGCCAATCATCGAGCCGATGAACGGTATGAAATCATTCAGATTCTGGAGGAATTGTCTGACACCCTGCGCCCTCATGCAGCAGAGATTGCAAATAACGCTTGGATTATCGGTCACTTGGACTTGATCAAAGCCAAGTATCGCTTTATGCGCGATTGTAAGGCAGTGGTACCAGAGGTTAGTAGCAATCGCTCTATTCAGCTCTTGCAACTACGTCATCCCTTGATTGAAAATGCCGTCGCGAATGACCTGCATTTTACCGAGGACTTGACAGAAATCGTGATTACCGGTCCCAATACAGGGGGGAAAACCATCATGCTCAAAACGCTGGGACTAGCGCAAATTATGGCCCAGTCTGGTCTTCCCATCCTAGCGGATCCAGGTAGTCGTGTGGGCATCTTCTCACAGGTCTTTGCGGATATTGGAGATGAACAATCGATCGAGCAGAGCTTGTCGACCTTCTCCAGTCATATGACCAATATCGTATCTATCTTACATCAAGTGGATACCGCCTCCTTGATCCTTCTGGATGAGTTGGGGGCTGGAACCGATCCTCAAGAGGGGGCTGGCCTTGCTATTGCTATCCTAGAAGACCTGCACTTACGCGGGATTAAGACCATGGCGACAACCCACTATCCAGAGCTCAAGGCCTACGGGATTGAGACTGCAGGAGTGCAAAATGCCAGCATGGAATTTGATACAGCGAGTCTGCGTCCGACTTATCGCTTCATGCAAGGGGTGCCTGGACGCTCCAATGCCTTTGAGATCGCTCGCCGATTGGGCTTGTCTGAGACCATTATCCAGGATGCCATGAAGATGACCAATACGGATAACGATGTCAATCAGATTATTGAAAAATTGGAGGCACAGACCTTAGAAAGTCGCAAGCGCTTGGATACCATTCAAGAGGTCGAGCAAGAAAATCTCAAATTCAATCGTGCTCTTCGAAAACTCTATAACGAACTGACCCGAGAGAGAGAAACAGAGCTCAATAAGGCGAGAGAAGAAGCCAAGGAAATTGTGGACATGGCCCTCTCAGAGAGTGACCGTATCCTTCAAGGCCTTCACGCCAAATCCCAGTTGAAACCACATGAGATCATTGAAGCCAAGGCTCAGTTGAAAAAACTCGCTCCTGAAACCGTCGACCTTTCTAAAAACAAGGTCTTGAAAAAAGCCAAAAAGGCGCGTGCTCCTAAGGTGGGAGATGAAATCTTGGTTATCAGCTATGGCCAACGCGGAACCCTGGTCAAGCAACTCAAAGATGGCCGCTGGGAGGCGCAAGTCGGCTTGATCAAGATGACCTTGGAAGAAAAAGAATTCAACCTCATCAAGGCTGAAAAAGAAGCGGCTCAACCTAAGAAACGCCAGGTGAATGTCGTCAAACGCTCGAACACGAGTGGCCCGAGAGCGCGTCTGGACCTCCGTGGGAAACGCTATGAAGAGGCCATGCAAGAGCTAGATGGCTTTATCGATCAGGCCCTGCTCAACAACATGGCTCAAGTCGATATCATCCACGGAATCGGGACGGGAGTTATCCGTGAAGGGGTGACCAAGTACCTCCGCCGCAACAAACACGTCAAGAGTTTTGAATATGCCCCCCAAAATGCAGGTGGAAGTGGCGCGACTATTGTTACGTTTAAAGGCTAATCGAAACCTAGCTGTTTATCAGCTAGGGTTTTTAAAATTTTATAAAATGAAAATATTTGAAAGTTGTTGAAAAGGATTCGCTTTTAAATCTGATTTTCAATAGGTCCTCCCTTTTAAAAGTGATATAATAGAGGCAATGAATGATTTGGGAGGATACGCATGCGTATACGTGAAAGTGCAGATTCGTGTACAACGATTCTAGTCGGAAAAAATGCTAGTTATGATGGTTCGACCATTGTAGCACGAACAGAGGATTCTCAAAATGGCGTTTTTACGCCCAAGAAATTGATCGTGGTCAAACCAGAAGATCAACCGCGTCATTACAAGTCTGTTTTATCAACTTTTGAAATCGACTTGCCAGATAATCCAGTTCGCTATACAGCGGTTCCAGATGCGATTCCTAAAGACGGGATCTGGGGAGAAGCTGGGATCAATGTCTATAATGTAGCCATGAGTGAGACAGAGACCATTACGACCAATAGCCGTGTGTTAGGGGCAGATCCTCTTGTAGAGAGTGGTATCGGTGAGGAAGATATGCTGACCTTGGTCTTGCCTTATGTCAAGACAGCCCGCGAAGGGGTCTTGCGTCTCGGAAAGATCTTGGAAGAGTATGGAACTTATGAGTCTAACGGGATTGCGATTTCAGATGTGAATGAAATCTGGTGGTTGGAGACCATCGGAGGTCACCACTGGATGGCGCGCCGTGTCCCTGATGATGCCTATGTGACCAACCCCAACCAACTGGGAAGCGATTATTTTGAATTTGGAAATCCAGATGAGTTTCTTTGTGACCCGGATCTTGAACGTTTTGTCACAGAGCACCATTTGATTCTGGATCAAGAAGGGAAAGGTTTTAATCCACGCTATGCCTTTGGTAGCCAAAAAGACAAGGACCGTCACTACAATACACCGCGGGCTTGGGCCATCCAGCGTTTCCTCAATCCTGAAATCAAGCAGGATCCACGGAGCTTTGAGATTCCTTGGTGTCAAAAACCTTATCGCAAGGTAACGATTGAAGATGTCAAATATGTCTTGAGCAACCATTACCAAGACACCATCTACGATCCTTATGGTCCTGAAGGAGATCACGTGAGTCAACGGACCTTTCGGACGATCGGGATTAACCGGACCAGCCAGACAGCGATTCTGCAATTGCGTCCCAATAAACCACAAGAAACGACAGGCATCCAATGGATTTCTTATGGCTCCATGCCTTACAATACAGCCGTTCCTTTCTTTACCCAAGTGGATACAACGCCAGACTACTTTGCCAATACGACGGCTAAGGTAACAACGGATTCCTTCTACTGGGCCAACCGGATTATTGCAGGACTAGCAGATCCTCACTATGCTCACCATGTTGGTGATTTGGACGATTACCAAGAGACGACAATGGCCTGGGGACATGCGCGCATCAATAAAGTCGATCGTGCACTTGCAGCAGGTGACACTGTTGATTTTGAGGCGGAAAACCAAGCTATGAGTGATCAAATCCAGGAAGCAACAGATCAACTCTTGGACAAGATTTTGCTCGATGCTAGCAACCTCATGACCAATCACTTCTCCTTGAGTGATTAAAAAGCGTACATTTTCAGGTAGTTTACAAGATATTTTCAGAAATGATTGACAAACTTTTGAAAATCGATTAAAATAGAGAAAATTACATACGACCGAATGAAGTTTGCAGGAGCGTGAGTGACTGTGAATGGACGGAACTCTGGAGAGACCAGAAATGGCACCGAAGGGGCAAGGTAGAGGATGCATCTACTCAAACTCTCAGGTAAAAGGACAGAGCGAAAGATAGGGGAAGTCCCCTATTTTAAGCAGGACCAGAGTACATGTTTGACATGTGCTCTTTCTTTTTCTCTTTTCTGTCGAGCGGTCGATGAAAAAGGAGACAGAAAATGGATCATGTATTGCAGTTTTTTCAACAACTCGATAATCTAGTGTGGGGCGCCCCGCTGTTGGTGCTCTTGGTAGGAACAGGGATCTACCTGACCCTTCGCTTGGGTTTACTTCAGATCCGCTACCTTCCAAAAGCTTTTCGCCTGATCTTTACAGAAGATGAGGGACACGGGGATATCTCGAGCTTCGGAGCCCTTGCGACAGCCCTAGCGGCTACTGTAGGGACGGGGAATATTGTAGGGGTGGCTACAGCGATTCAGACAGGTGGCCCAGGGGCCCTCTTTTGGATGTGGATGGCAGCCTTCTTTGGAATGGCGACCAAGTATGCAGAAGGGCTCTTAGCCATTCGTTATCGGACCAAGGATGACAATGGTCATATCTCGGGTGGTCCGATGTACTACATTCTTCACGGGATGGGAGAGAAGTGGCGACCACTGGCTATTTTCTTTGCGGTTGCAGGAGTGCTGGTAGCCCTCTTTGGGATCGGAACCATGACCCAGGTTAATTCCATTACGGGATTCCTTCAAGCCAGTTTTGGAACAGCTCCAGAAGTGGCTAGTGTAGTAATTGCTCTGGTGGTTTCAACCATCATCTTTGGAGGGATTCACTGGATTTCCAAAGTCTCTGAAAAAGTGGTTCCTTTTATGGCGGCTGCCTATATCTTTGCGACCATCACGATTATTGCCTTGCATCTGGACCAATTGCTTCCAGCCTTAAAAGCAGTCTTTTCGGGTGCTTTTACAGGGACTGCAGCCATGGGAGGTTTTGCAGGAGCAACGGTTAAAATGGCTATCCAAAAAGGGGTAGCGCGTGGAGTTTTCTCCAATGAATCTGGTCTCGGATCTGCACCCATTGCAGCAGCGGCGGCGAAGACCAATGAGCCCGTCGAGCAAGGGTTGATCTCCATGACGGGAACCTTTATTGATACCATTATCATCTGTAGTTTGACAGGACTTTCGCTCTTGGTTTCAGGTGAGTGGATGGCTAGGGGCAGCACTAGCACCCTGACTCAGGATACGTTTACAGGCGTCTTTGGCCCAGTCGGAGGCATCATTCTAACGCTATGCTTGGTGCTTTTTGCGACCACGACTATTCTTGGATGGTCTTATTACGGAGAGCGGTGTTTCGAATTCCTTTTTGGTGTCAAACATATAAACCTCTATCGGACCTTCTTTGTCTTTATGGTTGGACTGGGAGGCTTCCTTAAGCTGGACCTGGTCTGGGTGATCGCGGATATTGTGAATGGGCTGATGGCTTTGCCCAACCTGATCGCCCTCTTAGTCCTTTCCCCTGTCATCATCAAAGAAAGCAAACAATACTTTAAGAAATAAGAAAACCCAGATCGCGAGGTCTGGGTTTTCTTGTCTATGTGAGATAGGATCATTTAATAGCGTTTTTCTTTTGGCCAGTTGCTCATTTCGGCGATGGCAGTGAAGAGCACATCTGTCGAAGAGTTGAGGGCTGTTTCGCAAGAGTCTTGGATGACCCCGATGATAAAGCCGACGCTGACGACTTGCATGGCCAAATCATTGGTGATACCAAAGAGGCTACAAGCAACAGGGATGAGAAGGAGAGAACCTCCTGCAACTCCAGATGCTCCACAAGCAGAGATAGCCGCTACGACACTCAGGATGAGCGCCGTTCCAAAGTCAACCTGAATGTGCAAGGTATTGGCAGCAGCGAGCGTCAAAATATTGATCGTCACGGCTGCACCTGCCATGTTTACAGTTGAACCAAGTGGAATGGAGACAGAATAGGTGTCTGGATTCAGCCCCAACTCTTCACAGAGACGCATATTGACAGGGATATTGGCTGCAGAACTTCTGGTGAAGAAGGCTGTTACCCCACTGACACGGAGGCATTTAAAAACAAGGGGATAAGGGTTCTTGCGGATCATGAAAAAGACGATCAATGGATTGATGACCAGGGCTACAAATGCCATGGTACCAACCAAAACAAGTAAGAGAATCCCGTAGTTACTAAGGGCACTGAGTCCTTGGCCAGCGATGGTCGTGAAGACCAAGCCTAAGATTCCAAATGGAGCTAGGTTGATAATCCACTCAACGATTTTTGAAGTGATGTCTGCTAGAGTTTGGAGGAGGTCTTTACTATGTTCACTCGCCTCTCTCATGGCAATCCCAAAGACGGTTGCCCAAGAAAGGATTCCAATGTAGTTGGCTTGCTGCAAGGCGTTGACCGGGTTGTCGACGATCTTGAGCAAGAGGTTACTAATCACTTCGCCAATCCCGTTTGGAGAGGATCCTTCAGCGGCCTTTCCAGTCAGGGTAATGGTGATGGGGAAGATGTAATTGACCAAAACAGCGACGAAGGCGGCTGCAAAGGTTCCTAGGAGATAGAGGACGATGACCTTTTTCATATTGGTCTCTGTCCCTTTTTGGTGTTGGGAGAGAGCATTTGCGACGAGCGCAAAGACCAGAAGGGGTGCGATGGCACGGAGCCCTCCAACGAAGAACTCTCCCAGGAGTCCAATCCCAGTTGCTTTCGGAAATACAAGTGCTAGAACGACACCAAGTACAATCCCGATTGCGATCCTTTTCATAAGGTTGGTTTTATTCCAAGTGGTAATCAGTCGATGAATCGTGTAAGGCCTCCTTAAAAAATAATTAAGGAATATTATACGATAGTTAGGGGGGGAAAGCAATGAAATTTTTTAAAAATAGCCTTATTTCCGAATATTTGATATAATCATACTATTCTTTGTTAGAAAGGCCCGAATAAATGAGTCAAGCTTTCCAACGTTATTTCAGTAAAATAGACTGGACAAAGATTTTTGATGACCTAATTTCAAAATGCATCTCCCTGATTTTTGTCTTTCTCTTATTTTTTATCGCTAAAAAGGTCATCCATAGCCTGGTCAAGCGGATATTAACCCCTTCTTTTAAGTATACGGTGCAGGATGAAGCCCGTAAAAAAACCATTCTCCGTTTAGTAGAGAGTCTCTTGAACTACTGCTTGTATTTTATCTTGATCTACTGGATCTTGTCGATCCTGGGTCTTCCAGTCTCTAGTCTATTGGCTGGTGCTGGGATTGCTGGGGTGGCGATCGGTATGGGAGCCCAGGGCTTCCTTTCCGATTTGGTCAATGGTTTCTTTATCCTTTTAGAACGCCAGCTGGATGTGGGGGACAATGTCCGACTTACCAATGGTTCTATTAATATTGCCGGCATCGTTAGCAGTGTGGGAATTCGGACAACTCAAGTACGTGATTTTGACGGGACTCTCCACTTTGTCCCAAACCGCAATATCACTGTCGTCAGCAACCTCTCGCGTGGAGATATGCGCGTGCTGGTGGATATTCCACTAGATGCGAATACTGATCTTGACAAGATCTACCAGGTCATCGCTCAGGTCAACCAGTCTCAACAAGACAAACACCCAGAAGTGTTGACAGGTCCTACGATTTTAGGCCCACAGATCGAAAAAAATGGTCGTTATTCCTTCCGCATCGCGATGACTGCGCAAAATGGAACCCAGACGACTGTCTATCATACCTACTATAAACTCTACCATGATGCCTTGATGGAAGCAGGGATTAACCTACCGACAGGAAAGAACGGGATCATGTAATAAGAAAAGCTCAGAAATTAGAATGTAGATAAGATCCTCTTAGAAACTTTCCTTAGGTGAGAACGGACATCAGCGAACTTCGAAGAAGTTCCATGACTAAATCAAGATACAAAGGGCGTCTGCGGATAAAGTCAAAATAGGAAGTTTGACGCAGAATCTTTCGATTCTAGGAGGACTTATCTTTTTGACACAATCCGCAGCCCGTGTTCAATTCGTTTTGAACCCCTTCGCTTTTTAATTTTTAGGCTCAGGCTAAAACAGTTCCCCGAACTGTTTTACTCTCAAAACTCCCGAGTGCCTGAAACGTTATTGTTTCAGGCACTTTTCTCACAGCGGAAAGTTTAAGTAGACGATTGAATCATTCTATCGAATAAATTAATTTATGAACCAATTTTTTATATTTTTTAACAGAAAAAAGAGGCTGGGACAAAAGTCCTAGCCTCTTTTTTGTATTGTCGAGCAAGACGCAGTGGTTGAGTGGGCTCTACTGCGCGGATTTCATCAGCTTTTACAGCCCTACTCAACTGTGCGGAGGTGGGACGACGAAATCGAATTCTAACGAATTACCGATTTCTGTCCCACTCTCTTTTTTGGTCTATTTTAAGTGGCAGTATTTGAAATCCAGCTTTTTAATTTGGTCCCAATTTTTTCGAGCCTCTGGTGGCAAGACGATGAGTTGCTGGCGCAACATAGTCGTGATTTCGAGATTTAAGGATTCGATGGGGAGGGCAATGGCTACGGAACTTTTTGCCCTTTGGATCTTGTCCATGCAATATTCAATATGATGACAAGCTGCACCGGTCTGTGATTGACGGCTAGCTGCGATTTCTTGTCGCATATTGTAGAGTAATTGGACCAATTCAGACTTAAGGAATTCGATCGTATCTGATTTTTCTTGAGCTAAAAGAAACATAAGCACACCTCCTTTTGCTATAGTTTAATACTAATTTATTAAAAATGCAAGAGGGTAAAGTAAAAAAAATAAAATTTTTTTAGAAAAAGATACAGAAAAAGAGAGGGCTCACTTCTCCCCACTAGAGACGGTCGAGTCCCTTATCTAAAAAATGGCTTTCCTCACTTGGGACGGGGTGTCTTTACAGAGGTCTGTAACTACAAAAAAAACTCCTGAAACAGACTAGTTTCAGGAGTTGAGAGGCTTTGACCCGAAGGTCTCAAAGAAAAATATCGATTGATTATACAAGACCTTGTGCAATCATCGCGTTTGCGACATTTTCAAAGGCAGCGATGTTGGCACCTGCAAGGTAATCTTTACCAAGTCCGTAAGTTTCTGCAGTTGTTTTAGCAGTGTTGAAGATGTTGGTCATGATGTCTTTCAAACGTCCGTCCACTTCTTCGCGTGTCCATGAAAGACGTTGGCTGTTTTGGCTCATTTCAAGAGCAGATACAGCAACTCCACCAGCATTGGCTGCTTTAGCAGGTCCGTAAAGGATACCATTTTCTTTGTATACGTTGATGGCATCGATGTTACTTGGCATGTTTGCTCCTTCAGAGACAACTTTCACACCTTGAGCGACCAAACGTTTTGCAGCATCGCCATCAATTTCGTTTTGAGTTGCACATGGAAGAGCGATGTCATAGTTACCAGCATAAGTCCATACAGAACCTTCGTAGTAAGTAGCAGTTGGTTTTTCAGCAGCGTATTCAGTCAAACGTGCACGACGTTTTTCTTTGACGTCTGTAAGAAGGTCGAAGTCAATACCGTTTTCGTCGATCACGTAACCGTTTGAGTCAGATACAGAGATAACAGTTGCACCAAGTTCAGTTGCTTTTTGAAGAGCGTATTGAGCAACGTTACCAGAACCTGAGATCACGACTTTCTTACCAGCAAAGCTGTCGCCGTTGGCTTTGAGCATTTCTTCCGTGTAGTAAACCAAACCATAACCAGTTGCTTCTGGACGGATCAAGCTACCACCGAAACCAAGAGGTTTACCAGTCAAGACACCAGCATCAAATTGGCGAAGGCGTTTGTATTGACCGTAAAGGTATCCGATTTCACGTCCACCAACCCCGATATCACCAGCTGGGACATCAAGAGAAGGACCGATGTGTTTTTGCAATTCAGTCATGAAGCTTTGGCAGAAACGCATCACTTCAGCGTCTGTTTTTCCTTTAGGATCGAAGTCAGATCCACCTTTACCACCGCCGATAGGAAGACCAGTCAAGACGTTTTTGAAGATTTGTTCGAATCCGAGGAATTTCAAGATCCCTTGGTTAACAGTTGGGTGGAAACGAAGTCCGCCTTTGTAAGGACCTACAGCAGAGTTGAATTGAACACGGTAACCACGGTTTACTTGGATATTTCCTTCACGGTCAACCCAAGGAACACGGAAAGAAATTACGCGTTCAGGTTCTGTAATACGAGCCAAGATGTTTTCTTCAATGTATTCAGGATGTTTTTCAAAAACAGGTTCCAAAGTGCTGAGGAACTCTTCAACAGCTTGAAGGAATTCAGCTTCGTGGCCGTTACGAGCTTTTACAGTTTCGAAAGTGCTTTGGATATATTCTTTAGCAGTTGTCATGTTAATTCTCCTTTGTGAATGAAACGAAAACCAGCAAACCCGCTAGGGGAGTGGCTTTGAGACAGTTGACAAACAATGTCATGTTTTATTACATGGATCATTATAGCAGACTTTTTTTGGCTTGTAAAGAAAAAAGTTGAATTTTCTGAAAATTTTATCGTGACTAGGAAAGTCCGAATGTTTGGAAGAATTTTTAGCTTTGATTGTCCGGAAGCTTCCAAGTGATGGTATAATGAAAGAAGAAAATAGAGAGCATCCCGAACGATTCTGTTGGTGGTGTTTCAAAAAAGGAGTACAAGATGGTATCGACAAAAACGCAAATTGCTGGTTTTGAATTTGACAACTGCTTGATGAATGCGGCAGGTGTAGCCTGTATGACCACTGAGGAATTGGAAGAAGTGAAGAACTCAGCTGCGGGAACCTTTGTGACCAAGACAGCGACCTTAGAATTCCGTGCTGGTAATCCAGAACCACGCTACCAAGATGTGCCGCTTGGTTCGATCAATTCGATGGGGCTGCCTAACCAAGGGTTGGACTATTATTTGAATTACTTATTGGAGTTGCAAGAAACGGATCCTGACCGGACCTTCTTCTTATCTCTCGTCGGCATGTCTCCTGAAGAAACTCATACCATCTTGAAAAAGGTGCAAGACAGTGACTTTAAAGGCTTGACAGAGTTGAACCTATCTTGTCCCAATGTCCCTGGAAAACCTCAGATTGCCTATGATTTTGATACGACAGATCGGATCTTGTCCGAGGTCTTTGACTATTTCACCAAACCTCTAGGGATCAAGTTGCCACCTTATTTTGATATCGTTCATTTTGATCAAGCAGCAGCGATCTTTAACAAATACCCGCTCAAGTTTGTCAACTGCGTCAACTCGATCGGAAATGGCCTCTACATCGAGGATGAATCCGTGGTGATTCGTCCTAAGAACGGCTTTGGTGGGATTGGTGGAGAATACATCAAACCAACGGCTCTCGCCAATGTCCATGCCTTTTACCAACGTCTGAATCCAGAAATTCAGATTGTGGGGACAGGAGGTGTCTTGACCGGTCGCGATGCCTTTGAACATATCCTTTGTGGGGCTAGTATGGTGCAAATCGGCACGACGCTTCATAAAGAAGGAGTAGGAGCATTTGAACGCATCACTGCGGAGCTCAAAGCCATCATGGAAGAAAAAGGATACCAAAGCCTGGAAGACTTCCGTGGGAAATTGCACTACATTGACTAATCTTTCGAAAAGAACTTCCTCAAGTGGAAACTTGGGGAAGTTTTTTATGAGAGTGGGACAGAAATCGGTAATTCGTTAGAATTCGATTTCGTCGTCCCACCTCCGCACAGTTGAGTAGGGCTGTAAAAGCTGATGAAATCAGCGTAGTAGAGCCCACTCAACCACTGCGTCTTGCTCGACAATCCAAAAATAATTGAGAGGCTAGGACTTTTGACCCAACCTCATTCTGTTCCTAGTTTTAGGAATTTTCCATTTTTATAGAGAGAAAAAGGTGTACAATGGAGGTGAAAAGGAAGGTGATTTCTATGGAAGAAAGGGATGTGATTCAAGAGGCAAGAACGACGATCACCCTTCTTCAAACAGCCTTTTCTAAGGGATTCACCCCTAGTTCAGATACCCTTCGATTTCGAGAAAATCTAGATCAGATGTTGAAAGGTTTACGAAAGGCTAGGCGGGTAGACAATCGTCTGTTGATTAAGTTGGAAAAGTTTTATCAGACCGCCAGTCTATTGATTGGTCTGGGCGGGCTAGCATTGAACGAAGAGGCCTTTCAAGCTTGGCGAGCTTATGATCACTGGCATTACGAGGTTGTGAAACCTCAGTTACAGGTCTACGGACCGACGGTGGTGTTGTAGTTGATACTAGCCTGGTGCTTGTCCACAGATATTCAGAGGAGGTGTTGGTCATGGTAGTCCTTCATGATTTTCTACATCAGTTAACCCTATCGTTTTGGAATTTTTATTACTCGCTCTTTTTCTTATTTGAAAAATAAGAAGGATTGAATCCCTTTTACATATAGTAGAAGGGATTTTTGATGCAGAATCCTTGAAAATCTGAGGCTCTTGGATTATGATGGAGCTAATAGATGTCAAGCGCTCCCTGTGGGGAGTGCAGGAAGCGAGGAAAAAAGATGGCAGAGATTTATTTAGCAGGTGGCTGTTTTTGGGGCTTAGAGGAATATTTTTCACGGATCCCTGGTGTAGAACAGACGACGGTGGGCTATGCCAATGGCCAGGTAGAAACGACCAACTACCAACTGATCAAGGAAACGGATCACGCAGAGACTGTACAAGTCATCTACGATCCAGATAAAATCACCCTACGAGCGATTCTGCTCTACTATTTCCGGGTGATCGATCCCTTGTCCGTTAACAAGCAGGGAAATGATCGAGGCCGCCAATATCGGACCGGTGTCTATTATACAGACGAAGCAGACCGTGAAGTGATTGCCCAAGTGTTTTCGGAAGAAGAGAAGCAACTGGGCCACAAAATCGCGGTTGAGTTGGAATCCTTGCGCCACTATATCTTGGCTGAGGACTACCACCAAGACTACCTCAAGAAGAATCCTGGAGGCTATTGCCATATCGATGTGACAGATGCAGCCCAACCCTTGATTGATCCGTCAGCCTATCAGAAGCCAGATCAAGAAACCCTAAAAGCGAAACTGACAGCAGAGCAGTACCAAGTCACCCAAGAAAGCGCGACGGAACGTCCGTTCCACAATGCCTATGATCAGACCTTTGAAGAGGGGATCTATGTGGATATTACGACGGGGGAGCCACTCTTTTTTGCCAAGGATAAGTTTGCGTCTGGCTGTGGATGGCCAAGTTTCTCCCGTCCCATTGCCAAAGATGTCGTCCACTATTACCAGGATCATAGCCACGGGATGGAGCGGATCGAAGTTCGTTCCCGTTCAGGCAATGCCCATCTCGGACATGTCTTCACCGATGGACCAAAAGATCAAGGAGGGCTTCGCTATTGTATCAATTCGGCCTCTCTGCGCTTTATTCCAAAAGAGGAAATGGAGCGAGAAGGTTATGGATATTTGTTAAAGGCTTTGAAATAAGAGGGTCTTTCTAGTTGATCGAAAAACGGAGTTTATGATGAAAAAAAGAAATTTGTGGCGAATGATTTTTACGCTTTCAGCTATGGTAACTCTGATTGGATTAGGATTTACTGCCTATAATCATTTTGTATTCCATCAACCTTTTATGAATCGGACGACAAAAGGGTTGCTTTCGGCCTTTTTCCTAAGTCTTGTCATGGTTGCAATCAGCTTGTCCAAATCAAATGATAAGAAGTGATGATCGATCAATTACATGAATCCATCAACTGTGCAGGAGCAGGACGATGAAGCGTTTCTAAACAATGGCGCTTCTGTCCTGCTCTCTTTTTTCTCTTCTTAAAAATTGTGATACAATGAAGAGAAAGTATTTCAATGACAGCTCAATTTGTTGGCGGATCATTGGAGAAACTAGGTACGAAGAAGAGGTAGGAATGTTAGAGAAGTGGGAGAGTGTGAAAGGAACCATCAAAACGATGGGAAAAGAACTATCGGCGGCCTTTGACTGGGCTTTTGATCGTCTTTTTTCAAGGATTCAGCTGACCAATGAACAGTTTGTCTATGTGCTCTTGTCAGTCGTTTTTATCGTGGCCAATGCTATCTTGTGGGTGCAAAAGTTCCAAGGCTTTCCGATCACCGCAACCGAACGGCCAGAGGTTGTGTACAAGGCCAAGACACCGGCTGATCAGATTCCTCATACAGCTCGGATCATGGCCAATGGAGATCAGCTCTATCATGATCTGGTCTATATGAGCGCGCAAAAAGAAGATGGGACTTATGATTTTCATGAAAATTATGAGTATGTCAAACCCTGGCTACAAAAGGCGGATCTAGCCTTGGGTGATTTTGAGGGAACCATTAACCCCAATTATTATTTGTCAGGATATCCTCTTTTTAATGCGCCGAGCGAAGTCGTACCAGCCATCAAGGATGCTGGTTATGATGTCATGGATTTGGGACACAACCACATCCTGGATTCAGGTCTAGAAGGGGTCTATTCGACAGCCAAGGCCTTTGAAGATGCAGGCATCACCCCTGTCGGTGTTTACACGCATGAAAAGAGAGGCCAGGCCCCCTTAGTGATCAAGGAAGTGAATGGCATCAAGATTGCTATTCTAGCCTACGCTTACGGCTTTAATGGAATGGAAACGACCCTTACTCCAGAAGAGCAGGCGAATGTTTTGTCTGACCTAGACGAAGAACGGATGAAGGCAGAGATCCAAAAGGCGGAGCAAGAGGCTGATATCACCATTGTTATGCCCCAGATGGGAGTTGAGTACCAGTTAGAGCCGACAGAAGAGCAAAAAGAGCTATATCATAAAATGATTTCTTGGGGCGCTGATATCGTTTTTGGCGGGCATCCCCATGTTGTGGAGCCTGCTGAAGTGGTCAATAAAGATGGTCAAAACAAGCTCATTATCTACTCAATGGGGAATTTTCTCTCCAATCAACGTCTGGAAACTATGGAAGGTATAGAGACTGCCCAATGGACAGAGCGTGGAGTTTTGATGGATGTGACCATCGAAAAGGTTGGTCGCAAGACACGGATTAAGACGGCTACTGCTCATCCAACCTGGGTCAGTCGGACTCCAAAGGGAACCTATTCTCCTGAAGGTTATGAGTTGTACAACTACCAAACCTATATTTTGGAAGATTTTATCAAGGGTGGCAAATACCGCGATAAGCTAGATGAGGAGACCAAGGAGAGAGTGGACACGGCTTATCGAGAAATGAAGGAACATGTTCACTTGGACTGGCCTCAGAGTGGAAAGGAATAGAGCATGGAAGGAAATGTGAACTGGATCCCGCTTGGGATCCTAGGATTGATAGTGGTGATTTGGGCAACCAAATTTCTTACAGCCATCCGCCTCAAGCAAAAGCTGAAGAAGGCTTGGGATGGGGCGCCTTTCTTTCGCAAGAAAGACACAGAAGAAAGTTTGATAGATAGTCTGGCTTATCCAGCTAAGGGAAGGACGATCGATAGCCAAGTGGATGATCAGACCTGGCATGATTTGGCTTTGGATGCGGTCTTTGATCAGCTCAACTATACCCAATCGAGCCTTGGAGCAGAGGCTCTCTATCAAAAAATGCGCCTGCTGGAATTCCAGCCTCAGGACCAGCTTCATGACTTAGAAGCCTTCTTTGAAGAGCATCCTGATTTGCGCCTCAAGGTCCAGATCATTTTCAACCAACTGGGCAAGAAGAACCACAACATGGCGCGTAGCATTGTCGCAAATCCCGGCAAGCATTATGCAGGGTTGCCCCTCTATCTAGCCTTGGCCTGCCTTCCTATAGTCTGTCTCTTTGCCATCCCCTTTGAGCCAGTCGGGGCCATTACCCTCTTGGTGATCAGTGTGGTCTTTAATATTGTCTTTTCGAGTTTGCGCAATTGGTCCAATAAAATCCGTCTGGACAATGTTAGCTATCTGGTTCGCATCTTTGCTTCGGCAGAACGTTTGAGCCGTCTAGCCTTGCCACAACAAGAAGAACTCAAGCAAGCGGTCAAACCTTTTAAGAAAACGCGGATCCTTGCCAGTGTCTTGCAGAGTCCAACGGGGACTTCGGAAATGGAAATTATTCTCCTCTACCTCAATGTCCTCTTTTTACTCCCGCAGATCGCTCAGGTTTATATTTACAATCAGGTGAAAGCTCATCAAAAAGAGGCCCAGAAGCTTCTGGATCTCCTTGGAGAGATGGAAGTCGCCATTAGTCTCTTGCGCCATAAGCGGGATCTAGAAGTGGTCTGCCAGCCAGTCTTTACAGAGACGGGTGGCATTGAGGGCGAGACGCTCTATCATCCTTTGCTGTCCAATCCGATTGCGAATGATGTGCATTTTCAGAAAAATATGGTCATCAGTGGGGACAATGCCTCCGGGAAATCGACCTACCTGAAAACTGTCGCCATCAATGCCATTCTGGCTCAAGGGTTAGGCTTTGCCTATGGAGAAAAATTAGCCCTTCCCTATGGTCATGTGCTAACGGCTATGGATGTGAGCGATGACATTGAAGTTGGAGATAGTTACTTCATCACCGAAAGTAAAGCTATTTTACGTATGATTCAGCATCTGAAAAAGCCTGGTTTTCACTATTTCTTTATTGACGAGCTCTTTAAGGGGACCAATACCATCGAGCGGATCGGATCAGGCCTTGGGATTGTCCGCTGGTTAGCTGCCCAAAACTGTCTCTACATGATTTCCAGCCATGATATTGAGCTGGTCGCAGCCTCCGGTGAAGTCAATGATAATTACCATTTTGACAGTCGCTATGTGGATGGCAAGATCGTCTTTGACTACCAGATCAAGCCAGGGTCAGCCGTGACCAAGAATGCGGTCAATACGCTAGAAAGCCTGCATTATCCAGAGGAGATTACGCAAACAGCCAAGGACTTGATTGACCAGTATGAAGAGACGGGCCACTGGTCTTTGAAAGAAATTGAAAAAGAATGAAAATGAACGAAGGAGTTTGTAAATGATCGGTTTAGGGACCTTCTATAATGCCTTAGGGGTCGTGTTTGGTGGGCTTTTAGGATTGCTCATCGGTCAACGTTTGTCAGAAGATTTTCATGAGACCCTTCTGAAAGTGACGGGAGTTGCTGTATTTGTCTTGGGCATCGCAGGGACCTTGGAAAAGATGCTGGTGGTGCATGGAAGTCATGTGGAAAGTCACGGCAGTATGATGTTGATTCTGAGTCTAGTGATCGGGACCGTTATCGGGGAACTCTTGAAGATTGAGGAGGGCTTTGAGCGCCTGGGAACCTGGCTAAAGGAAAAGACGGGCAACCAAGGCGATACCAGCTTTGTCGATGCCTTTATGACCACGGCCTTGACCATTTGTATCGGGGCTATGGCGGTGGTCGGAGCTGTCCAGGATGGCCTGACGGGTGACACCTCAACCTTGTTGGCCAAGGCTATTCTCGATATGGTTATCGTTCTAGTCTTGACCGTTTCAAAAGGAAAGGGCGCCATCTTTGCGGTGGTACCACTCGTGATCCTTCAAGGTTTGATCACGCTGTTGGCTCATTTGATCGCACCGATCATGACTCCACAAGCCCTTTCGAATCTGTCACTAGTTGGCTCCAGCCTCATTCTCTGTGTAGGGATCAATCTCATCTGGGGTAAACGGATCAAGGTCGCCAATCTCCTTCCAGCAGTGCTGATTGCCATTATTTGGGCTTTTGTTGGGTGAAAAATAGAAGCTAAGCAGTAGTTTCAGATTTAAGACAAAGTCATATTAAAAACTTTCCTTAGGTGAGTACGGACGTCAGCGAACTTCTAAGAAGTTCCATGACTAATTATTGAGCCTAAGGTCTCAATAATTCCGAGTGCCTGAAACGTTATTGTTTCAGGCACTTTTCTCACAACGGAAAGTTTCTAAGATGATTTTGTATCCAATCTGAATTATTTTCCTTTTCTTTTGCAAATACGGGAATTCATTTATGGAAAACCTGATTTTTGGTATGATAGTCGTAATTTCGAATAGGGAGGTTGGTGTCGCCATGAGTGATTTGAATCAGACAGTTGAATTTATTAAAGAAATCGAGAAATTAAAGTCAGTAACAAGGTTTAATAGAACTCTTGATGGACGGTTTGAAAATAGTGCCGAGCATTCCTGGCAGGGTGCGATAGCTGCGATGGTTCTGCAAGATTATTATCCCGAAAAATTGAATATGGAAAAGGTGATTTCTATGTTACTGATTCATGATTTAGGTGAGATTTATGCCGGAGATACTTGGGTGTTTGATGATGAAAAAAAGCTTCATGCTCATGATAGAGAGCTCGCATCTATAGAAAAAACAATGAGCCTCCTTCCAGAAGCAACATATTTGAATACGAAAAATTTGTGGTTGGAGTTTGAAAAAGGCCAGAGTCCTGAGGCAAGATATGCAAGAGTGATTGACGCATTGGTACCACTGATCAATCACTTGGAAGTGTCAGAAGTCGATTATAATCCCGATCATATCCGTTCAGAGATGGTATTAGAAAAGAAAAAGTTCATAAAAAGTGAGTCCAAAGAGTTGTGGAAATTGACAGAAAAGTTAATTCAGGAAAGTGTAGAGAAGGGCTTATATTTATAAGATCCTTTGGCCATCAGTAACAACTTTCAGCCCAAGAGGAAGCCACCTGTTTTCACTGGTGGTTTTGACTGGCTTGATCTGTGGTATAATGGAACCAGATAATTTACACCCTTTGAAAGGGAAAAGGTTAGATTGTATGATTAAGTTGATTGCAACAGATATGGATGGAACCTTATTAGATGAGCGAGGAGAGGTGGATCTCCCGCGTCTGGAAAGGCTGTTGGACCACTTGGATCAAAAAGGGATTCGCTTTGTCATTGCGACGGGAAATGAAATCCATCGCATGCGCCAGCTCTTGGGTCCTTTGGTCAAGCGGGTGACTCTAGTCGTAGCCAACGGAGCTCGGATTTTTGAGGATGACCAGATGATTCTTGGAAAATTCTGGGATCGAGAATTGGTGGAGGCGGTTCTTGCTTATTTTAAGGGCCGGGAAATTTCAGATCAGTTGGTTGTATCAGCTGTCAATGGTGGCTTTGTCAAGGAAGGCACGGTCTTTACAGAAGTTGAAAAATTCATGCAGCCGGAAGTGATTGAAGCCTTGTACAAGCGAATGAAGTTTGTTCCGGAATTGACAGCCGATTTGTTTGACCAGGTGCTTAAAATGAGCTTGGTGGTTGGCTTGGATCGTCTTGATCAAGTGAGTCAGGAAGTCCAACAGGCTTTTGGAGATCAGCTCATGGCGGTTTCGAGTGGTTTCGGCAGCATGGATCTCTTACAAGCAGGTATTCACAAGGCTTGGGGACTGGCTCAATTAATGGAGAAATGGCAGCTTGATGCTAGTCAGGTCATGGCCTTTGGGGATAGTGGAAACGACATCGAAATGCTTGAAATGGCTGCTCACTCCTATGCGGTGGCCAATGCAGAAAGAGCTGTCAAGGCTGTTGCCAAACACCTAGCACCGAGCCATCAAGAAGGCGGTGTCTACCAGGTGATCGAAGAGTATCTAGGATTGACCCCCTGGGAACAAGTGAAAGGAAAGAAGTAGATGGCAGTACAACTGTTAGAAGACTGGCTCTTAAAGGAGCAGGAGAAAATCATAACAACCTATCGGGAGCTCAATCAAGCCCCTCTGAAAGAGCCTGGTTTGATCTTTATCGGAGACTCCATCGTAGAGTATTTTCCCATTCATGAACTATTACAAAGTCCCAAGCACATGGTCAATCGAGGAGTGCGAGGCTATAAGACGGGTCTTCTTCGTGAGCATCTAGACGCCCATGTCTTTGGAACGGCGGTGGATCAGATCTTTCTCTTGATCGGGACCAATGATATCGGAAAAGAAATTCCTCAAAAGGAAACCTTAGACAATGTAGAAGCGGTCTTACAAGCAATTATGAGGGACTTTCCGCTGACCCACATCAACCTGATCTCGGTTTTACCGGTGAGTCAAGAAGAGCGCTACAAACAAAAGGTCTATGTGCGGACCAATGAAAAAATTCAGGCCCTCAACCAGGCCTATCGCGAATTGGCCCAGGCCTACCACCAGGTCAGCTATATTGATGTGTATTCGTCTTTATTGGATGAAAAGAGGCAGTTGGCAGAAGCCTATACGACAGATGGCCTCCATTTAAATGTAGCCGGTTACCGCATCCTAGCCCAAGCTCTGCAGGAGACATTATAGAGACAAAAATAGGAGCGAAAAAAGCCCAATCAGACAAATCTTCAAAGAAAAATTTCAGATCGAAGATAAAGTCTTCTTAAAAACTTTCCTTAGGTGAGTACGGACGTCAGCGAACTTCTTTGAAGTTCCATGACTTAGTTTTGGACCTAAGGTTCCAAAACTCCCGAGTGCTAGAAACAATAGTGTTTCTAGCACTTTTCTCACGGCGGAAAGTTTCAGGAAATATTTGAATGGTTCTTATAATTGATATCAATTCTATTTCTTTTTAGATTTCCTTAGATGATTTTTTGTAAAAACAGATTGTCACCCTTCCTCTATTTCCAAGAGGAAAATTTTTTGTCTTTTTGGTTGACAAATGTAAATCTTAGGAGTAGAATAACATCATAAGATTTACAAATGTAGATTTAGAAAGGAGAGGCCATGCAAATTTCCAATGCGGAATGGCGCATCATGAAAATTATCTGGATGGAAGGCAAGCAGACCAGCAGGGATTTGATCGCCGTCTTGTCCGAGCGCTTTGACTGGTCGAAGTCGACCATCAAGACCCTCTTGACGCGCTTGGTTGAAAAGGGCTGTCTGACCAGAGAAAAATCTGGCAAAGCCTTTGTCTACTCGGCTTTGTTGAAGCAGGACCAGAGTTTAGACTTGGTGGTTGAGGAGGTGAAAGACAAGGTTTGCTCAAAAAGAATTGTCCAGGTGCTTGAAAACTTGATTCAGGAGAGTGACTTTACGCTTGCAGATCTTAATCAGCTGCAGCAGGTCCTGGAAGAAAAGAAAGCAGAGGCTGTCGAAACAGTCCCTTGCAATTGTATGTAATAGAAAGAAGGAATTTCAATGTTTGGATTGTTAATTAGTATTGTTTGTTTACTTGGGGTTGCTTTTATTGCTTGGTGGTTCTTTGCAGAGCATGAAAAGGTAAGCGACCACGCTCGTCAGAAATCAGGTTATCAAGAAATTGAAGTCGAAGTCATGGGGGGCTATTCGCCTGAAACCATTGTCCTGAAAAAGAATGTTCCAGCCCGGATCATCTTTAATCGCAAGGATCCATCTTCATGTCTGGATCAAGTGATCTTTCCAGACTTTGGGGTGCATGAAGCTTTGCCTTTGGGTGAAAAACATGTCATTGAAATTACGCCAGAAAAAGCGGGCGAATATGGTTATTCATGTGGTATGAACATGATGCATGGTCACATGATTGTGGAATAAAGGAGTAGGTATGGCAGAAAAACAAAAAGCAGTTGTGGAAAACGGAGTGCAAAAGATCCGTATTACAGCAGAAAAGGGCTATAGTCCCAAAGAATTTCAACTTCAAAAAGGGATTCCTGCTGAAATCACCTTCCATCGGGTCAATCCATCCGGCTGTTACAAGGAGATTTTGTTTGAAGATCAGGGAATTTTAGAACCTTTGGAAGTTGGTGTGGATAAGGTCATTTCCTTTACCCCAACAGAAACAGGGGACTTTGAGTTCTCTTGTGGAATGAAGATGCAAAAGGGTTCCTACACGGTTGTGGAAAAACGCCGTCGTGTCTTGAGTTTGCTGGATCGTTTTTGGATCACCAGTATCTTCACCTTGCCGTTATTGATCTTGATGATTGGGATGGTAGCAGGTTTTGTGTCGCATCCAGTTAGTCACTGGGGGACCTTTATCGCGACAACGCCGATTATGCTAGTGGCAGGTGTGCCGTTTATCAAGAGTGCCTGGGCCTCATTTAAGAAGCACCATTCCAATATGGATACCTTGGTAGCTCTTGGAACCCTGGTAGCCTATGTCTATAGTGTATTTGCCCTTTTTACTGGTCAGCCAGTATACTTTGAGGCTGCGGGTTTTATCATCTTCTTTATCCTCTTAGGGCAAATCTTTGAGGAACGGATGCGTAACAATGCCTCCGAGGCTGTGGAAAAGTTGTTGGATTTGCAGGCAAAAACGGCTCAAGTTCTCCGTGATGGGAACTATGTCGAGGTGGCGGCAGAAGATATCCAAATTGATGACTTGATTCGGGTCCGTCCTGGGGAAAAGATCGCGGTTGATGGGACGATTGTAGAAGGAAGTACGACCATTGATGAGTCGATGGTGACAGGTGAAAGCTTGCCTGTGGAAAAATCAGTTGGTGATGCAGTTATCGGCTCCACTATCAACAGCAATGGGACCATTCTCTTTAAGGCTGAAAAAGTCGGTAGTGAGACCCTCTTATCTCAAATTGTGGACTTTGTCAAAATGGCCCAATCCAG
Organism: Streptococcus parasanguinis; assembly: GCF_032163505.1. Lineage (NCBI taxonomy): Bacteria > Bacillati > Bacillota > Bacilli > Lactobacillales > Streptococcaceae > Streptococcus > Streptococcus parasanguinis. Next base: position 1,721,170 of record NZ_CP134147.1, on the reverse strand, counting down.
TCGTGCTCCTATTCAAGATTTGACGGATAAGATTTCAGGTATCTTTGTTCCAGTGGTGACGATTTTGGCCATTGCGACTTTCTGGGTTTGGTCCGTGCTTCTGGGTGCGTCGCTTCAAGAGGCCATGCTCTACGCAGTCTCTGTCCTCATTATTGCCTGTCCTTGTGCCCTTGGTTTAGCAACCCCAACAGCCCTCATGGTCGGAACCGGCCGTAGTGCCAAGATGGGGGTTCTGATTAAAAATGGAACCGTTCTTCAAGAAGTGCAAAAGATTCAAACCGTTGTGTTTGATAAGACAGGGACTATTACCATTGGCCAACCACTTGTAACCGATGTTGTAGGAGATGAAGCGCGTGTCTTGACACTGGCTGCTAGTCTTGAAACTTTTTCAGAACATCCCCTAGCGCAAGCGGTCTTATCACGAGCAGAAGAAAAAGGTTTGGTGCTAACCCCTGTGGAAAACTTCCAAGCGATTGAAGGAAAAGGGGTCCAAGGTCAGATCGACCAGCAGTTGGTGACCTTGGGAAATGGCAAACTTCATGACGGGACATTGATGGATCCGGAGCTTGAAAAACGGATGGTAGAGTTGCAAGAGCAGGCCAAAACAGTGATCAGTTTGTCTGTGGATGGGCAAGTGATTGGCTTGATTGCCATTCAAGATGCTCCGAAGGCCAGCTCAAAAGAAGCGATCAAAAAGCTCAAAGAACGGGGCTTGAAAACGGTCATGTTAACAGGGGATAATGAACGGGTGGCCCAAGCTATTGCTAAGCAAGTGGGCATTGATACCGTGATCGCTGATGTGCTCCCTCAAGAAAAAGCTAGCGCCATCCAAAAACTGCAAGAAAGCAGTAAGGTAGCCTTTGTGGGAGATGGGATCAATGATGCTCCAGCTCTTTCGATCGCCGATGTCGGAATTGCTATGGGATCTGGAACGGATATTGCGATTGAGTCCGGTGGCATCGTGCTCACGCAAAATGATTTGCTTGGCGTTGTGCGCGCCTTTGACATGAGTCAAAAGACCTTCCGTCGGATCTTACTCAATCTCTTCTGGGCTTCTATCTACAATATCCTTGGGATTCCAATTGCTGCTGGAGTCTTTGTAGGACTGGGATTGACCCTCAATCCAGAACTAGCAGGTCTTGCTATGGCCCTTAGTTCTGTGTCTGTTTTGACTAGCTCACTGCTTCTCAATGTCGCGAAGATTGATTAATGAAAATAAGAAGTGGTACAGAATTCTGTATCACTCTTTTTCTCTTTTTCCTAGAACGACAAGGAAAAGGGATGGGTATAAAACTATAGTAAAATACCCTATTGTAGGATAGTTTGTGAAAATTTCTCAAAAAGAGGATCTGTTATGGAATAGGGATTGAGCATCTCTGAGCAGATCCTTATACATGTGAATCTCTTTGTGATAAATTAATACTGTAATCGTTTTGTAAATCGTTTTCATGAGAAAAGTCAGAAAAAACTCATTTTCAAGGCGAGATGATCGCAAAGATGAAGTAGAAGCGCTATGCTGCATTTTAAGGGATCAAAATAGAATTAAAGGAGAGTTAGAATGACTCAAGGAAAAATTACTGCATCTGCAGCAATGCTTAATGTATTGAAAACATGGGGCGTAGATACGATCTACGGTATCCCATCTGGAACACTTAGCTCACTTATGGACGCTTTGGCTGAAGACAAAGATATCCGTTTCTTGCAAGTTCGTCACGAAGAAACTGGTGCTCTTGCAGCGGTTATGCAAGCTAAATTTGGTGGCTCTATCGGGGTTGCAGTTGGTTCAGGTGGACCTGGTGCGACTCACTTGATCAATGGTGTTTACGATGCAGCTATGGATAACACTCCATTCCTTGCTATCCTTGGATCACGTCCAGTTAACGAATTGAACTTGGATGCCTTCCAAGAATTGAACCAAAACCCAATGTACAACGGTATCGCTGTTTACAACAAACGTGTAGCTTACGCAGAACAATTACCAAAAGTAATCGACGAAGCTTGCCGTGCTGCCGTTTCTAAAAAAGGTCCAGCCGTTGTTGAAATTCCAGTAAACTTTGGTTTCCAAGAAATTGACGAAAACTCTTACTACGGATCAGGTTCTTATGAACGTCACTTTATCGCTCCTGCCTTGAACGAAGTGGAAATCGATAAAGCTGTTGAAATCTTGAACAACGCTGAACGTCCAGTGATCTACGCTGGTTTCGGTGGAGTTGGTGCGGGTGATGTCATCACTGAATTGTCACGCAAGATTAAAGCACCAATCATTACAACTGGTAAAAACTTTGAAGCCTTCGAATGGAACTATGAAGGATTGACAGGTTCTGCTTACCGTGTTGGTTGGAAACCAGCCAACGAAGTGGTCTTTGAAGCAGACACAGTTCTTTTCCTTGGTTCAAACTTCCCATTTGCTGAAGTATACGAAGCATTTAAGAACACTGAAAAATTCATCCAAGTGGATATCGACCCTTACAAACTTGGTAAACGTCATGCCCTAGACGCTTCAATCCTTGGTGATGCAGGTCAAGCAGCCAAAGCAATCCTTGATAAAGTGAATCCAGTTGAGTCTACTCCATGGTGGCGTGCAAACGTTAAGAACAACCAAAACTGGCGCGACTACATGAACAAACTCGAAGGCAAAACTGAGGGTGCGCTTCAATTGTACCAAGTATACAATGCCATCAACAAACATGCTGATCAAGACGCTATCTACTCAATCGACGTAGGTGACACTACTCAAACATCTACTCGTCACCTTCACATGACACCTAAGAACATGTGGCGTACATCTCCACTCTTTGCGACAATGGGTATTGCCCTTCCTGGTGGTATCGCTGCTAAGAAAGACAATCCAGATCGCCAAGTATGGAACATCATGGGTGACGGTGCATTCAACATGTGCTACCCAGACGTTATCACAAACGTTCAATACGACCTTCCAGTTATCAACGTTGTCTTCTCAAATGGTAAATATGCCTTCATCAAGGACAAATACGAAGACACAAACAAACACTTGTTTGGTTGTGACTTCCCTAATGCTGACTATGCGAAAATCGCTGAAGCTCAAGGAGCTATTGGATTTACAGTTGACCGTATCGAAGACATCGACGCAGTCGTTGCTGAAGCTGTTAAATTGAACAAAGAAGGTAAGACAGTTGTCATCGATGCTCGCATCACGCAACACCGTCCACTTCCAGTAGAAGTTCTTGAGTTGGATCCAAAACAACACTCAGAAGAAGCAATCAAAGCCTTCAAGGAAAAATACGAAGCAGAAGAACTCGTACCATTCCGCCTCTTCTTGGAAGAAGAAGGGTTGCAATCACGCGCAATCAAATAATTCCTCTCGTGGAAAATCAAATGTAAACTGCGTTATCTTCACCTCGCCGTACTCCAGTACTGTCTGCGGTTCGATGCCTTGTTTATTCATTGATTTTCATAGAGAGAAACTTGAAAAGATCGGAGCAATCCGGTCTTTTTGTGGAGGATAAGAAATGAATTTAAATCAATTAGATATTATCGTTTCAGATGTTACCCAAGTTTGTGCTAGCTTGGAGCGTATTTTGGATAAAAAAGCCGATTATGTTGACGACAGTTTTGCTCAGTTCACGATTGGCAGTCACTGTCTCATGTTATCACAAAATCATTTGGTTCCTTTGGAAAATTTCCAGTCAGGAATCATTCTTCACGTTGAAGTTGAGGATGTAGACCAGAACTACCAACGATTGAAAGAGCTTGGTATCCAGGTTTTGAACGGTCCAGTTGTAACCGATTGGGGAACCGAATCCCTGCTAGTAAGTGGTCCAGCAGGTCTAGTGATTGATTTTTATCGTATGAAGTAGGTAATTCTATTATCAAAAAATTTAAACGTTCTTGGAGTAGAACTTAAAAAGATCGGAGCCATCCGGTCTTTTTTATTAAAGACAAAGTCTTCTTTGAAACTTTCCTTATGTGAATACGGACGTCAGCGAACTTCGAAGAAGTTCCATGACTAAATCAAGATGCAAAGGGCGTCTGCGGATAAAGTCAAAATAGGAAGTTTGACGCAGAATCTTTCGATTCTAGGAGAACTTATCTTTTTGACACAATCCGCAGCCAGTGTTCAATTAGTTTTAAGCCCCTTCGCTTTTCAATTTCTGGGCTCAGGCTAAAACAGTTCCCCGAACTGTTTTACTCTCAAAACTCCCGAGTGCTAGAAACAATAGTGTTTCTAGCACTTTTCTCACGGCGGAAAGTTTCAGTTTATTCTTTACGATTAAAAAAAAGGAATCATTCTTATTTTTCAGAAAAGCCGATATTAAATTAGGTGAAAAACAATTTGTATACATTCTGAAAGATCGGAGCCATCCGGCCTTTTTGTGTTGCACGTGAACAGAAATAACCTTAGAATAGGTTTAGTTTTTCATAGGATCTTGTAGGATTTTTTGGAAAGAGAAGGGTATAATAGAACTATCAAATCAAGTGAGGTAGAGAGATGACCGACAAACTTCAATTTCCAGATGGTTTCCTTTGGGGTGGGGCGACAGCTGCCAACCAGTGTGAGGGAGCTTATAATGAAGATGGCCGTGGCTTGGCCAATGTGGATGTGGTGCCGATTGGGCCTGATCGTCACGCCATTATTACGGGTCAGAAAAAGATGTTTGACTTTGAAGAGGGCTATTTTTATCCGGCTAAGGATGGCATTGATATGTACCATCGCTACAAGGAAGACATTGCTCTCTTTGGGGAAATGGGCTTTAAAACCTATCGTTTGTCCATTGCCTGGTCTCGGATCTTCCCACAAGGAGATGAACTAGAGCCGAATGAGGCAGGTCTACAGTTTTATGAAGATCTTTTTAAGGAATGTCGCAAGTATGGCATTGAGCCCTTGGTGACCATTACCCACTTTGACTGTCCCATGCATTTGATTACCGAGTATGGAGGTTGGCGTAGTCGCAAGATGTTGGAATGTTATGAACGTCTTTGCCGGACCCTCTTCACTCGCTACAAGGGCTTGGTCAAATACTGGCTAACCTTTAATGAAATCAATATGATCCTTCATGCGCCTTTTATGGGAGCGGGTCTCTGCTTTGAAGAAGGGGAGAATGAGGAGCAAGTCAAATACCAGGCGGCTCACCATGAATTGGTCGCTTCAGCCATTGCCACCAAGCTAGCCCATGAGATTGATCCTGACAACAAGGTCGGCTGTATGTTGGCAGCTGGGCAAAACTATCCGCATACCTGTGCTCCGCGGGATGTATGGGCTGGTCTAGAAGAAGATCGTAAGAACTATTTCTTTATCGATGTGCAGGCGCGTGGGGAATACCCTAACTATGCCAAGAAAGAGTGGGAGCGTCAGGGAATCACAGTTGAGATGACGGAGCAGGACCTGCAATTGTTGAAAGAACACACGGTAGACTTTATTTCCTTCTCCTACTATGCCAGTCGGGTCGCTTCAGGGGATCCAGCTGAAAGGGAAAAAACAGCGGGCAATATCTTTGCCTCTCTGAAGAATCCCTACCTAGAAAGCACAGAATGGGGTTGGCAGATTGACCCTCTTGGTCTCCGCATTACCCTCAACACCATCTGGGATCGTTATCAAAAGCCTCTATTTATCGTTGAAAATGGACTAGGGGCAGTTGATACACCAAATGAAGCCGGGGAGATTGAGGATGACTACCGGATTGACTACTTAGCAGCCCACATCAAAGCCATGCGGGAGGCCATCCATGAAGATGGCGTTGTCCTCTGGGGCTATACGACTTGGGGTTGTATTGACCTGGTCTCTGCTGGGACAGGAGAAATGAAGAAGCGCTACGGCTTTATCTATGTCGATCGGGACAACGAAGGCAAGGGAAGCTTGGAGCGCTCCCGTAAGAAATCCTTCTATTGGTACAAAGAAGTCATTGCGACCAATGGAGCTTCTGTTGAATAAAAGTTTTCGGTACTTGCTGGCCGACTCTCTCCTATAAACGAAAAAGCTTAGAATCCCAACCACAAGCTGGGGTTCTAAGCTTTTTGTATGTAGTTTAGCCAAGTCATTACGGATTTACTGGTCGTAATCTAAGACATTGTTCTCGATGACAAACTTAGATTCAGCGGAAATGTTGGCTGCTCCTAGTTGCAACTGAGAACTTCCGTCTGGCTTCATGATGTGCCACTGACCGTCCTTGTGGGCAAAGATGGCCTCAAATGTGACGTTATTGCTCTTGTCTCGAATGGGTAGAACAAATGCTTGATCTGTATTCTCTAAGAGAATCTCTTCTTTTTTTTCAAAGTTATAGATATAAAATTGCCCAGTTCTTTGTCCCAAACCATGTAGTTCATCGACTTTTTGCCAGTTCTCAAATTTTGTCCGAACAAGGGATTCATTATAAATCTTGTTGAAGGTTTCGTTCCGTTTCTTCGTTTCTTCCTCGTCTAGTGTTTTCTGAAACTCTGCAACCTTTTTAGTTGTTTGGATGGTTTGTTTGTTTTGCTCCCTGATTTGTTGTCGGTGGATGACTCGCATCATTCTTGCAGCAACGCCCAGGATGACAAGGATGGATACAAGACTGATTTTAGTTTTAGCATTATTTTTCATAGATGAGTCTCCCTATTGTGTCATTGGTCCTATTATACCCTTTGAAAGAAAGGATCGTCAAGTTCATCTTGTGATGATCTAACATGCAGATCTACCTGGGGACTATAGGCTTTTAGTCAGATTTTCATTGACGAAGGAGCTTTTATTTGATAGGCTAGGGGAATAGAACTGATTTCGCAAGAAAAGAAAAAAGGAGTGAGGCAAGTGGCACGGGTTTTATTAATCGAGGACAATAATGATATCCAAGAAATTTTGTATAGTTTGTTAAGCGAAGACCATGAGGTGCTTCAAGCCTTTTCGGGTACAGAAGGGCTGCGGCTCTTCCAGCAAGAAGCCGTTGATTTGGTTCTTCTGGATATCATGCTTCCAGGGAAGAATGGGGACCAGGTCCTGGAGGAGATCCGTTTGCAGAGTCAGGTGCCGGTTATCATGATGACGGCTCTGGGAGACAAACACCTCATTAGCCAGTATCTCCTTGCAGGTGCCAATGATTATATTGTCAAGCCCTTTAATCTGGACGAAGTGGCCGCTCGGGTGACGGTGCAGTTGCGAAATCAAACAACGGTAGCATAGGAATCTCAAGTATCGCAAAAGCTATCCTTTAAGAATTTGGTTTTAAATCCAGAAACCTTTGAACTGGAGTCCGGCGAACAGACGCTTCGCTTGGGCAAAAAAGAATTTCAAATTTTTGAGACCTTGCTGGCGCATCCAAAGAAGATTTTTACCAAGGAAGAATTGTATGAGGCGGTCTGGGAAGAAGTCTATCTGCCAGGAGACAATACTCTCAATGCCCAACTGAGCAATCTCCGAAAGAAAATTGCCCAGCTTGATCCAGATGAGGACTATATTGAAACGGTCTGGGGCTTGGGTGTTCGCTTGAAAGGAGACAAGTAATGTGGGTTTTAGTTCTAATTCTTGTCGTCCTTGTCCTTTTCTTGGGTTTGGGCTATGCTCGCTTGCTTTCTGCCTTAAAGGATTTGCAGGAGCAGATTCAAAAGAAGCTCCAAAGCGGAAGTGGGGTACGGCTGACCTCTCAGGTCTCAAAAAAAGAATTGGTCGCCTTGACCAAGCAGGTCAGTGATCTCTTTGACCAGATCGAGCGGACCAATCGGATTGCCTTTCAAGAGAAAAAGACCTTGGATATGGCCATTAGTAATATTGCTCATGATATCCGGACGCCTTTGACCATTGCATCGGGCTATACCCAACAAATCATCAAGGATGGGACGCAGGAAGAGGAAAAGCTGAAGAAAATTGCTTCCAATCTTCAAGTCGTCTCAAAACGCCTGGAATCTCTCTTGGAATACAGACGCTTGATGGAGGGAGCCATTCAGCCTCGGATTTCAGACGTCGATCTCAGCCAAGTTTTAACCCAGCAGTTGTTCCAGTATTATGATAGCTTGTCTGAGGCGGGGATTGCTTTAGAGGTAGAGCTAGAAGAGCATCTTCATTATGCTACGGATCCTGAGCTTTGGGAGCGCCTCTTGCAAAATATGCTCAGCAATGTCCTCAAGCATGGAAAGGAGCAGGCCCGTTTGACCTTGACCTCAGACGCGGACACGATTCGGGTCGAGCTGCGCAATATTGTGCAACAACCGATCCAGCACTTAGACCAATTGGCTAGTCGATTCTACTCTGAAAATCTCTCGGATACAGAGGAGTCTTCTGGCTTGGGTCTCTACATTATTCAAAATTTTGTAGAGATCTTAGGGGGAGACTTGCAACTGGCAACGGAGGCAGACTGGTTTATCTTGACCATTACACTAAGAAAAAAGGCTTGAGCACTGCTCAAGTCTTTTTGTTATAAATCTTTGTGTTTAAAAGTAGCCAGTCCTAGGAAGCCGAAAACAAGGATGAATCCAAGGGCAATCGAGAGAGTGTTGTTCGTTGCTGTCGTACTTTGGACCATGGAATATTGGAATTCCAAGTTTAGATAGTGGAGAATGTCAATATCTTTAAAGAAAAGTGCAGGCAGGCTTAAGAGGATATTTCCAATGAAGTAGCCAACGAAGGCTAGGGTGATGGATTGGCTAGCGTAGAGGAGGAAGGAAATGATGCTGACCCAAGCCAAGGTGGAGAGGAACTGAATCAGCACGGTCAGTCCAAAATGAGCCAAGAAGTGTTCTGGCATGGTGCCAAGTCCATTGTAGAGGGTCGCGATCAAGAAGACGAGACCATAAGAAACAAGAAATTGAAAGAGAGCAATGGTCAGGACAACAGCGCTTTTGGCAAAGTAGTAGCTAGTGCGCGAAACGCCATAGGCCAGACTATTCTTGTATAAGTTTTGTGTTAAGTCTGTTCCCAGAACCAAGGTGATGACAATAATGGTAAAGAGGATAGTCACACTGATGCTGGAAGAGTAGTTGGTCAAGGCTTTAAAGCCTGTCCAAACTTCGGTTGCTTGGGGTAATTTGGATTCTGTATTGACGCCGACGTGGCCGGTAGCTCCAAAGATGACTCCAGACAGGATGTTGAGTACGAGAATGGCTTCTGTGATCCAAAAACCTTTGGAGCGAAAAAGTCTGTAAAAATCTGCTTGAATGGTATGCAACATGATAAATCTCCTAAATGAAATATGTGGGATAAGTAATACAAGACGGTGGTTTGACTAGTCTACCAAGTCCGTAAAGAATTTTTCCAGATCTTGGCGGGCATAGTAGATTTCGTCCACATCAATATCCGCTTGAACGAGGGCTTTGACAATGACTTTAATATCATGAGTCTGTCCGAAGATATGGATTTCGCCGTCCTTATCGATGACCTTGATGCGGTGATGGAGCTGATCCTGAATCAGTTGACTCGCAAGGGCTAGCTGGCTAGTCTTGAGGATGATGTAATCTTCTCCTTGTTCTTCGAATTCAGCCTTGCTAATTTCTTTGATCAGGCGTCCTTGGTCGACAATGCCAAAGCGGTTGGCAACCAGATAAAGTTCGGAGAGGATGTGACTGGAAATGAGGATGGTCATGCCGAGTTCATCGTTGAGGCGCTTGATCATCTGACGGAATTCCTTGATTCCGACAGGATCGAGACCATTGATGGGTTCATCCAGAATAAGGAAATCTGGCTTGGCAATGAGCGCGATCGCAATTCCCAACCGTTGTTTCATCCCTAGTGAAAAATCACGGAATTTCTTCTTACCCGTATTATTCAGGCCAACATAGTTCAGGGTTTCTTTGATGACCTGGTCGGGATTGGGGATATGGCGAGCCTTGCAATAGTAGACCAGATTTTGATAAGCGGTCATATGCTTATGGGCCACGGGACTCTCAATGACGGAACCAACCCGTTTTAGGGCTTGCGTCCACTGGGAGCGACTTGTAGAAGCAAAGAGAGAGACGCTTCCGTCTGTTTCCTGAATTAGTTGGGTGATGACCTTGATGAGGGTGGTTTTCCCAGCTCCGTTCTTACCGATCAGTCCGTAGACGTCGCCTTTGCGAATGGTGAGATTCACATCATTTAAGGCGTATTGATGACCAAATTTTTTACTCAAATGGGAAATTTCTAATACTTTTTCCATGGTTTTCTCCTTCGTCCAAATGACTAGTTGTTTTCTTTACACTCTTAGTATATAGCTTGCTTTTCAAATAACTATCAAGCAATTCTCAAATATTTCTAAAAAAAGAGAGTGGGACAGAAATCGGTAATTCGTTAGAATTCGATTTCGTCGTCCCACCTCCGCACAGTTGAGTAGGGCTGTAAAAGCTGATGAAATCAGCGTAGTAGAGCCCACTCAACCACTGCGTCTTGCTCGACAATCCAAAAATGATTGAGAGGCTAGGACTTTTGTCCCAGCCTCTTCATTTTAAAACCCAGCAACAAACTCCTTGATGGCTTGTGCGAGTTCATAGGGTTTCTCGGTATTGAGTAGATGACCTCCGTCTGCGATTTCTTGATAGCGGCCTTTTGGCAGGAGATTGGCCAATTTTTTAGAAGAAGATTGATTGGCCCAATCTTTGCTACCACAAATCACCAAGCTAGGAAGAGGGCAAACTTTAACGGTATCGGTTAAATTGAGCCCTTTTAATTCGGTCAAGATTTGAAGCATCTGTTGTTTATTGGCATCTTGTTTTTCAAAGACATGCTTGGGAAGCAGACGAAAAAGGAGAATCTGGAGCCGATAGAGGGGATTGGTGTTGAGTTTGTATTGAGTTCCCGCAAGGACCAAGCCCTTGAGTTGCGGGAAGTCTTGTCTGGAGAGATCCAGAGCGAGCACGCCACCTAGTGAGAGTCCTACCAGAATAAAGGGTTCGCTTTCTTGCTGGAGGCGCTCCATCAACCTTTCTTTGACTTCCTGATAGCTTTCTTTTGGCTGGGAGAAAATATCAAAAGTTTTGGAGTGCAAGGGTGAAAGTGCAAATTGGACTCCTTGCCAAGAGAGGACATCTTGCCCTAGTCCATGTAAAAAAATTAGTTTCATCAGGAATCCTTTCTTTGAAAATCGAGTTCGTAGAGACCACGAAGAGCATTGCAGGCATAAATACGATCAGCGTCTGTTAAATCGTTCAGAGTCAAGAGTTTTTCTTCAACCTGCTGGGTCTCAAGAAGATGGCGCCGATAAATGCCATCGAGTAAGGGGAGGTGAGCTGGTGGGGTATAGAGTTGTCCCCCTATCTCCAGCACCAGATTGCCAATCGTCGTCTCTAGCAAGGTTCCGTCTGGCAGATGGAAAATTTGCTCGTGATCTGACTGGTTGAGATGGTCTCTCTGACTCGTTTTGAAATAAGTAAATGGCGTCGCTAAATCAAGCTTCTGCTCTGTCAGTTGGGCCTGTAGATAGCTAGCGGGCAAGTCGGTCAGCTCCGTGATCTCTAGGTGGAAGGTCCCGTTTTTTTGCAAGGCAATCCGACAACGATAGTCAAGGTTGAGATCTAAATGAGCGAGTTCTTCTTGAAGTTCTTTCAGGAGCTTCGACTCATCATAAGGATAGGCAAAGTAGCGACTAGCTTCTCTCAAGCGTGTTACATGTTGGTCGAGGAAAGTCAACTCTCCTTGGTGGATGCGGCCAGTTGTCAAAAGCTCAAAGCGAGGCTCTTGCCGGTAAAGGACAGCCGATTTTTGCTTGGTTTCCTGGTATTCACTTTCCCATTTGCTGTCCCAAGTGATGCCTCCTCCCACGCCATAGATGGCTTGATCTCCCTGCATTTGAAGGGTCCGGATGGCTACATTAAAAATCCGTTTTCCTCTTGGAAGAAGGATGCCGATCGTTCCACAGTAGACACCTCGAGGAGCCTTCTCCGTCTTTTGGATGATTTCCATAGTGGAGATCTTCGGTGCTCCTGTAATCGAGCCACAAGGAAAGAGAGCTCGGAAGGTTTGGACCAGGTCGACCTCAGCTTGTAAGCGACTTTCAATGGTCGAGGTCATCTGCCAAACAGTGGAGTATTGCTCGACTTGGCAAAGGCGGGTCACCTGCTCACTTCCAATCTCCGAAATCCGGTTCATGTCATTGCGGAGGAGATCCACAATCATCATGTTTTCTGCTCGATTTTTGGGATCAGCTTTTAGCCAAGCAGCCTCTTGAAGATCCTCTTGGTTAGTGAGACCACGGCCCGTCGTTCCCTTCATCGGGCGCGTGGTCAGTAGCCGGTCGTCTTGCTCAAAAAAGAGCTCAGGACTGATGGAGAGGATGGAGACATCATCGTGCTGGATGAAGGCATTGTAATGGGCTTTCTGCTCAACCACTAAGCGGTTGTAGATAGCCAAAGGGTCAGACTTTAGCTCTTGAGAAAGCTGGACGGTGTAGTTGACCTGGTAGGTATTTCCCTGGCGGATATGGTGATGGATGGTCTCGATGGCTTCTTGATAAGCAGGTGCCTCTACCTCTTCCTTCCAATTGGCTGGAAGATCCACAGCTTCATAGTCCTCTGGAAAAGGAAGGGTTTCGACATCCTCGTGGATCGTAAAATAGAGGAGATACTCTCCCATGAGAGGTGCTGGATGGACAGCAAACTTCTTCTCAAAAGCAGGAGCAGCCTCATAGCTGACATAGCCGACTGCATAAAAGCCTTTCTCTTGGTAGGCTTCGACTTCTTTAAGAAGAACCTCTACCTGGTCGAGGTTTCTAGTTTTTAATTCCTTTATGGGCTTGGTGAAAAGGTGGCGTAAACCAAGCTCTTTAAAATCAATGATGGTTTGTTTATGCATGCTTTGAGTATATCAAAAATAGAGGAAAAAAGGTAGATAAGGATGTAAGATTCCTTGCTTGGCCTTCCCTTTCATGCTAAAATAACCATAGAAACTGCTTTGGGCAAGGAGTAGGACTATGCAAAAGAATCCCCTCTATAACACCTCTAGTATCAGCTTTTTTCAATACCTCTTTGCGATTGCAGTGATTTTGGTGCATAGTGGTCGCTTGACCTCCTATGAGCCACTGCATTTTGGTCTTAAGAGTATGCTCGGCCGGCTAGCGGTGCCATTTTTTATCGTCTGTGCCAGCTTTTTCCTCAAGCAATCCCTAGGGAATTCTCAGAAAATGAAGGCCTATCTGGTCAAAATCGTAAAAACCTATTTGTTTTGGAGTTTTGTTTACCTTCCTTATGCCTGGCTCTTTTTCTCTAGTCTCCATCTTCCTATCTATCTTTTTCCAGCAGGTGTTCTCATCGCACTGATCTATCTGGGAATGTGCTACCAACTCTGGTATATCCCGGCCTTTTTGCTGGGTTTGTTTTTGGTCAATCAATTGGTCAAACACCTAGGTATGGTTTGGACGGGGTTGATCACCTTTCTTCTTTACTGCTGGGGCTTGATCGAGACCTATTCGGCTTATCTGGACACCACAAGTCTTCTCAAAGGTTACCAGCTCTACAGCAATTTATTTTTTACAGCGCGAAATGGTCTCTTTTACACGCCCATTTTTATCTATATGGGTTACTATCTGTATGATCATTTTCATGCACAAACTTTTAGAATTCACCGTTGGCAAAAGCTAGCTCTTGCCTTTGGGTTGTTCTGTATGGAAGGCATCATTATTTTTCAACACGAAGGAATTGATAAGAACTTTTTCTTTCTTCTTCCTTTTGTGACCGTTTATTTTGTCAATGCCTGCCTGCAATCGTCCTTTTTGAAAAGCTATGATTTACAGTATTTAAAGCAAATGAGTATAGCTCTTTACTTTTCGCATCCGATCTTTATCGAGTGGGCTCGCTATGGCTTTAGCAGCCTCCCTCTCTCTTATCCAGACAGGGGCAAGCTGATTTTTGTGACTGCCTTGTTTGGTAGTCACCTTTTTGGACTAGCTATGCTGTGGGTACGAGAGAGAAGGGAAAAACAAAAGATTCCTTCAAATGGTGAAGAGTTAGATAAAATAATCAACCAATAGTAGGGTGTACAAAACTCAAGCAGATGTGTTTGAGTTTTTTTGTATGAAGAAAATCAAGGAAGAATAAGAATTGGCAGACTGCTCCTCCTTGTTTATAAATGTTTTATTTTCTTGCCCTTGGATAGAAGAAAGGGGAAATCAGTACCAGATAGTGATTTATAATATAGACATCATTGCAAATAATGTCTATATTATTGAATAGTGATGATTTAATTTGAAAAGCAAAGGATATTTTAAAAAATAAGTGATAAAATTAAAGGGAGGGCCTTTTGTAAGGCTAACAAAAGTAAAGGAGATAAGACATGAAAAAGCTTCGTTCATTATGGAAAGACTTTTTGAAAAAAGGTTTTGCCATTTTAACAATTTTCATGATGCTAGGCCAGCTTGGTCAAGGGGCGATCACAGCCTTTGCCAATGAGCTAGCAGTCGGGGATAATGGGGCCTTGGATGTTACCCTTATGTATGGGGATAAACAGAACCATCCAGATGGGATGTCCTATTACACAGGGGATACCATGTCTGGTTATATCCAGATCACCCCTAAGAATTTGACAACGGATATTAATGAAGTAACGGTGACCTTGAAGGTTCCTGGAAAGTACTTACGAGAAGTTAGTTTCCCTGACTTCAATAGTGCTTCAGAGCATGACAAACCAACGGTTACAAAAGTTGGAGATGATTATCAAGTCACACTTCACTTTAACAATTACCAAAAGTCAGAGGTCCTGACTTTACCATTTATTGGAAAATTTAAAGTCGGTTATGCACCGACCAATTATTCATTGGATATTACGGGTACCTTGAATATCAATGGTCAAGAAGCAAAACTCAATGATATCATTTGGAAACCCAAGTACAATGACTATCGCTTAACCAAGTATATCAACCAAAACTTGAACGAAGCCATGTCCAAGGACTATGCGGAAGCCATGCCTGGTGTTGTCAAAGGGGCTGACGGAAAAAATTATATTGAAACCCCATCATCTGTTCCATTTGCATTTCAATTGGAGGGAATGCAAGGACAGTATGGGGGACAATATCGTCAATTAGAATCAGTAACGCTTACCGATAAGTTGCCAACCTATACAGATAAAAATGGCAATACCCGGACAGCAGTTTTAGATACAGCTAAGTCTGAAGGTTGGGTAGATAATGGAGATGGCACCGTTTCTAAGACGTTTACAGCAGATGCAAACGGTAATCCAGCAGCTTATCACCAAGAATTCATGGCAAAAATCAAGAATACAAGTTACCTTTACTTGAAGTTTCCTGATTTAGTTTTGGAAAAGGACCAGACTCTCAAAGACGTCCTTAGTAAGGATTTGACAAACTCAGGAAGTATTGTGGGAATTCCTGCCAATCGTGGAGAGGGAGAACCGGATATTACAGCTGAAGATTCTCTTATTTTCCGCTTGACCTCTCGTGACCTGGAAGGGGCTGGAAGTTTTGCCAAAAAAGCAGATGGTGATGTCTATGATTCAACTGAATACAAGGCAGCAAACTATAAATGGATCATCGCTTTTGATAATAAAACTCCTTCGACACAAAAGAATTTTGTTTTCTATGATGAGACAGTGGACTCTCGGTTAAAATTCACCAAGATTGATTACGCTCGTCTTATGCAAGGAAATTACGGTATTGGTGAGTATATTAGCAAATATGTGAAACGCATCATCCTTACTTTAGAAGATGGTAGTCAAAAAGAAGTTCAGCCAGAAACCGATAAAGACGGCAATGGTTTTATCGACTTAACCAAGTATGGAACCGTTGTCGGTTGGCGGATGGAAATGAAGGATGATTTTGTCCTAAAATCTGGTCAAGGAATTCGCTTCAATACCTATACAAGCTTCAAAGATCCAGAGAAGACTCGTTACGATGAAAATGATGCGACCAAGAATGAATTCAAGAATACAGGTCGTGTCACTTATCAAACACAATCAAACCTTGCTAAAGACCAAACATCAGATTGGACCTTTAAGCTGATTCCTTTGAAGGAAAGCTTTGAGATTTCAAAAACGACAGATTACAATGATGTTCGTTATACTGATGGAGAAAATATTCGTTTTGGTTTGATGGCAACCAAAGTGGTCTTGGATCCTGATAAGGATTATGGAGACCTGCGAATCATTGATCTGTATGATCCAAATACCCTTAAAGTCGACTATAAAGATTTTGAAAGAAACCTTGCCTCTAATGAAAAAGGTATGAAATTCTTAAAGAGCTACGATGTCATTGAAAACTACCACAATTCTGGACGGACAGCTCTCATCATGCATTTGGATCAAAAAGAGTTTATTAAGGCTTCTCTTCAAGATCTTAATCGCGTGCGTCTACCATTTATCGTGGCCGATCTGAAAGGGAAAGACGATGGTGGGACCTTCACCAATAAGGTTTATGTCGCTGGAAATGGGATCCACGATCTTGAAAATGCCAACCCTGATCGGGTCACGGAAGATGTGTATGATCTGAACGGAAATGGTTCAACAACGGATAAAATTCCATATGCTCAATCAAACTATACGATTGTTGCGGCTGAAGGAATCTATGCACGCAAATATATCGCTAAAAATGATGACCTGTCAGACGCTTCGATTGTGACACGTACCTTCAAACCAGGTGAAACCTTTAACTACAAACTCACCATTAAAAATAATACGGATAAGGCAGTAGAAGACGGAGTCGTCTATGATGTCCTACCAAAAGTAAAAGACGTTAACACACTAGACGGATCTGGTCGGATGACAGAATACACGGTCAGCCTTCGTGGACCAGTGACAGCTCCAGAAGGATGGACGGTCTACTATACAACTGATACAGGCGTTACGACAGATACCATGGCGCAAGCTGCTGACAAAGATATCTGGACGACAGCTGTGGCTGATTACAGTCAAGTAACAGGAATCAAGTTAGTTGCAAATGCAGGAACCACGATTCCTGCGCGTGGCGAAGCCAGCTTTGGTGTCCCAGTTGTAAATCCAAGTGAATTGACTGATGAAGTCAAGGCTTTGATGCAAAAACGTACCAAAGACAACGAAGACAACGGCGGTCGTTCTGGTCTTGTTCAAGCTCATAACCAGTTTGGTTACAAGGCGAAAGGTCATGAAGGAAATCGTGAGTCTAATACCGTAACTGCACAAATCTTCTCGGCTGCTTTCCAAGTCAAGAAGGTGGACAAGGATGATCCTAAGAAAGTTCTTGAAGGTGCTGAATTTACCTTAACTGATGCAAATGGTGCGGTTGTTGCGACGGCCACTTCTGATAAAAAGGGAGAATTCTCCTTTAACACCTTAACAGAAGGAACCTATACGCTCAAAGAAACCAAAGCACCTGAAAACTACAAGTTGGATGAAACAGAACATGCTGTGGTTGTCAGCTATGATGCGGACAAACAAATCTACCACGTCACGGTGGATGGAAAAGCGGTTGGCTCAAAAGCAGTCCCAGTTGAGATCGCTAATGAAGCAGATATCAAGTATATTGATCTTGAAGCTTCAAAAGTTTGGGATGACCAAGACAACCAAGAAGGGCTTCGCCCAGCAAGTGTGGAATTCCAACTCTATAAGAATGGCAAAACTCAAGGAAAACCAGTCACGGTTTCAGCCGCAACAGACTGGAAAGCCCACTTTACGAATCTTCCAGATAAAGACAGTGATGGTAAGCTCAATACCTACACTGTTAAAGAAGTGAAAGTTCCGACTCATTATACGGTCGATACAGAGGAAGCCAGCTTCACAGATGGAAAAGCCATCATAACCAACAAGCGCACTCCTGAGACCACGACGGTTACAGTCAAGAAAGTCTGGGATGATGCACAAAACCAAGATGGTCTTCGCCCATCTACCATCAAAGTTCACCTCTTGGCAAATGGAACAGAGGTGCAAGCTCTTGATCTGACTGGTGAAGGAGATGAATGGACTCATAGCTTCACAGACCTACCAGTCTATAAAGATGGTCAAAAAGTTGTCTATACAGTGACAGAAGACAAAGTGGACAATTACACTACTAAGATTGATGGAACTACGATTACCAATACTTACAAACCAGGTAAGACAAGCCTTACTGTTACGAAAAACTGGAAGGATGCCAATAACCAAGATGGCCTTCGTCCAAAAACAATCAAGGTTCAATTGTATGCTGGTGATCAAAAGGTTGATAAGGCTGTTGAATTGTCAGCAGATAACAAATGGACCCATACCTTCTCAAACTTAGACGAGAAGAAAGCTGGCCAAGTTATCAACTATACAGTCAAAGAAATCGATGTTCCAGAAGGCTACACACAAGCCGTCGAAGCTACGAACCCAGGTCAAGTAGTCGTGACCAATACGCACGAACCAGAAAAGACCAAAGTAGAAGTGAGCAAGAAATGGGAAGATGGAGACGACCAAGATGGTCTCCGTCCAGCCAGCATTCAAGTTCAATTGTACAAAGATGGCCTTCCAACAGACCAAGTATTAGAACTTTCAGCCGCGAATGACTGGAAAGGTGCATTTGAAAACCTTGATGCCAAGGCAGCTGGAAAAGCAATTGCATATACAGTCAAAGAAGTAACTGTCCCAGATGGTTACAAAGTAACGGTAAATGATAAGGACAAGGCTAATGTTGTCTTGACCAACACGCATGAACCAGCTCTTACAGAGATGAAAGTCACTAAGAAGTGGGATGATGCCAATGACCAAGATGGCCTCCGTCCAAAATCCATCAAGGTTCAATTGTATGCAAATGATGAAAAAGTAGGAGATCCGGTTCAATTGTCAGCGGACAATCAATGGACCCATACCTTTAGCAAATTAGCTGAAAAGAAAGCTGGTCAAGCGATCAGCTACCGTGTGGAAGAAGTAGATCTTCCAAAAGGCTACCAAGTCACTGCTGATACTTCTGATCCTGCTCACACGATCTTGACCAATACGCATACGCCAGATGTGATCGATATTCCAGTGACTAAGATCTGGAATGACCAAGACAATCAAGATGGTCTACGCCCAGCAAGTATCGTGGTAAATCTTCTAGCCAATGGTGAAAAAGTTGCTCAAAAAGAACTCACGAATGCGACCGATTGGAAAGAAAGCTTCACAGGTCTACCAAAATTCAAGGATGGAAAAGAAATCGTCTATACTCTTCAAGAAGAGAAGGTAGCTGAATATACGACTACAATTGATCAGGCTGCTTATACCATTACCAATACCCATGCACCTGGTAAGACAAGCGTCACGGTCACTAAGAAGTGGGATGATGAGAATGACAAGGATGGAATTCGTCCGAAGAGTATTCGCGTTCAACTCTATGCCAATGATCAAAAAGTCGGTCAAGAAGTAGAATTGTCAGCTGAAAACAAGTGGACCCATACCTTTGCAGATTTAGATGAAAAAGCAAATGGAAACACCATCACTTATACAGTGAGAGAAGTCAGTGTTCCAAAGGGCTATGAAGCTCGTAACGACGAGGATGGTAAAGGAAATGTTGTGATTACTAACAAGCATGTTCCAAAAGAAACTCCAAAACAACCAACTCCTCCAAGTTCATCTGAACCAAAGAAACCGGGTCAACCTGAACCTAAAAAACCAAGCCAACCAGAGCCGAAGAAACCAGGCAAAATCTTAGGATTCTTACCAAATACAGGTACGACCATCTCTATTATTAGCTTAGTTTTAGCCTTTGTCTTGGCAAGCATTGCAGCTTATATTTTGAAGAAAAAGAAAAAATAAGCTAGTGCTTCCTTTATAAAATGAAACAAACACCAGAAATGGTGTTTGTTTTTTTATAGTGGCCTATTATAATTGTCTAGCGATCATTCTCATGGGCGCTTGCTCTATTTTTCAATTCCCGAACGTTTTCAAAAAAAATTCAGAAAATTCTTGACTTCTATGAAAATAGGCGTATGATTAGTTGTGAACTGTTGAACAATCCTTTTCAAGAGAAACCCTGATGTCGACTAAGGGATCTGTGAAAGGTGAAGCGGTTCAACTATAAAAATCTATAGAGCGTTGCGTCCGAAAGTCTAAACAGACACGGCTCTTTAAAAACAAAAGGAGAAGATTATGAAAACAGAACCGATTCATCGTACCAGTATGTGGAAATTTAAGTTAAGTGCTGCCACCATGACTTTGATTCCCGCTGCCGTGGGGATTAACTATGTTGCCAAAGCCTTGGCGGAGGGGTTAAAGTTGCCCGTTTGGCTGGGGTCTTTGGGAACCTTTCTTGCCAGCATGTTGGCTGGGCCGGTTGCCGGTGCCATCAGTGGTTTCATCAACAACGTGATCTATGGGCTGACCTTATCGCCAATTTCAACCGTGTATGCGATTACCAGCATCGGAATTGGGATTGCTGTCGGAGTTTTGCACGCCAATGGGTGGTTCTCGTCAGCGCGACGAGTATTTGTTTCTGCTATTATTATTGCCATCGTTTCAGCTGTCATTTCAACGCCACTCAACGTCATCTTTTGGGGTGGTCAGACCGGTATCGCTTGGGGTGACTCATTGTTTGCGGTAATGGTCGCCAATCATGCACCAGTGTGGCTGGCCTCATTTACCGATGAGTTTGTCTTGGATATTTTGGATAAAGTCTGCGTGGCCTACCTGGCCTTCTTCATCTATCGTCAGCTGCCGAAGCGGATGGTGCACTTCTTTAGCGGTGATAAATGATGACTGATCAAACATTGATTTCTGGAGCGCCACGGGTCAAGCTCAAGTGGTACCAGGTGATCGATCCGATTACTAAGCTCTTGTTCATCGTGGACATGACGTTGTTGAGCTTTGCCAGTATGAATTTATTGCTTCAGGCCGGATTAATTCTTGTCGCAACACTGCTATTGTTATTTTCCAAATTGAGTTCTACCATCTTTAAGGCGCTGGGATTCAGCCTGTTTCTGATTTGCACCATGCTGATCATCCAAGGGTTATTTTACAGTCGGAATCAAACTTTGCTGTTTTCTGTGCTTGGGGTGTCGTTCTACAAAGAAGGCCTGATTTACGCCACCACTCTGGGTTGTCGAGTATTGGTGATTATTTTGACCAGTGGCTTTTTTATGGTGACCACGAGTATTTCAGAAAACGCGGCCTATTTGGAACTGTCCGGATTGTCTTATAAAACCGTCTACGTTCTGATGTCGGTGTGTTATATTTTGCCGGAAATGATGCGCAATATGCGGAAAATCCAGCAGGCACAAAAAGTTCGCGGAACCAATCCGCAAAAAACGTTGATTCAGAAATTAAAGTCAGTCCTGCCGGTTCTAATTCCATTGGTGATTAAGACCTTGGATCAATCGATGGCGCGGTCGATTTCTCTCCAACTGAGAGGTTTTGATAATCCCAACCGGACTGTCAGAACCTCCCAGCGCGTGTATCGCCTGTCGCGGACGCTGCACATTGGTCTGACTGGATTGGCAATTTTATTGATTGGGTGGAAGATATGGACGAAGATAAACGGATTGTAATTGAAAATTTGACCACCCGTTATCCGGGTACTGAGCAACCACAACTGCGTCAGATTAACGCGGAGGTTCATGCCGGCCAGGTGGTTGGGATTATCGGGAATAGCCACTCCGGCAAATCGACTTTGTGCCGTGTGCTGGCAGGGGTCATTCCCAAAATGGTGTCTGCTGAGATTGAGGGCGACTGGCACATGTTTGGCCAGCGATTGTCCGACAATTGGCCCGTTTATAATGCCATGAATGGAGTTGTACTGCAAAATCCAGCTGGCCAACTAAGCGGGTTGGCAGACACGGTTGCCGATGAAATCGCCTTTGACTTGATTAATCAGGGAATGGCTGAAGGACTGATTCAAAAACGGGTTGAAGAAGTTGCAACGCAAATGGGGCTGATTGAACAGCTGAATTTGCGTCCCGAGAGCCTTTCCGGTGGTCAGAGCCAGCGGTTGGCAATTGCCACGGCGATTGCGGCTAACCCGGCTGTTTTGATTATGGATGATCCGACCAGTCAGATGGATCCCCTTGGCCGCCGACAATTTTTCCAATGGTTGGCCCAAGTCAAAGAGACGACTGTCTTCATTGTCACCAGTGAAATTGACGATTTGTGCGAAGTCGCCGACGTTGTGTGGGTGCTGCACGAGGGTCAAATGGTAGCCCAGGGCAGGCCGGGTGAGGTGTTTAATCATTTGGCAGCTGACTGGCAGATTCCAGCCCCGACAATCCAGCAACTTGCTCAAAAAATGGATTGGCACTTGGCTGATGGCCGGTATCCGGTGAATGACGCTGAACTGAAGGAGGTTTTTTATGTCCACAATTGAACTGAACCACCTGACGTTCACTTATCCGGAACGGTCCTTTAGCTTGGATGTTGAAGACAAACACTTCGCCGATCCGATGGTGGCGATTGTTGGCCAAAATGGTGCCGGCAAATCAACGCTCTTCAAATTGTTGACGGGCTTGCTGACACCACAAACCGGTGTGATTAAGATCGATGGAGAAAATTTTAATGATCTTAAACCAGTCGAAAAGTTACTGAAGGTTGGGATTACTTTTCAGAATCCTGACGATCAGCTTTTCAACCCGACCGTTCAACGAGAGGTGGAGTGGAGTGTCGCGCAGGTCATGGATGACCACGACACGATTACGAGGCGGGCTTTAGCGGCCCTAAAAAGAGTTGGCTTGGATGATAAAACAGCTGAAAGTCCATATGACCTGTCATTGTCGGAACGCAAGCTGTTGAGCGTTGCCACAGTTTTGGCAGTGGATCCGGCGATTTATTTATTTGATGAGCCGATGATGTCGCTTGATTGGGAAAGCCGGCGCAAGTTAACCGCAATTTTCCATCAGTTGGCTGATTCGGGCCACCAAGTTGTGACCATCACCCATGACATGGATTGGGTCGCCGCCGAGTTTGAGTCGGTGTATGTTATGGAACACGGGAAGTTTGGCTTCGCCGGCAGTCCACGGGAATTGTTCAGCGATCACGAACTTGTCCAGCGAGTGGGATTACTACCACCGCGGATTATGGACATAGCGGAGTCGCTGGGTGATTCACAGACATATTTATCGGTTAATGATTATTACCAGAAAAATCGAGATGTATAGAAAAAGTCACCTCTGCGGGTTTTCCAGGTTGAAGGATTAACTTCAGCTTCTGGCAAGAACTCACATGGGTGACTTTTGTGTTTAATAACGTTTCATGATCATCGGGTGCTTCCTCAGATCACTCGGTTTGGTTTTACTTTGTTTCATGGTCATAATCATATACCATTTATTTTGGATCTTTTGTTTGACTAATACAAAATAGGTCTTCGCATTTTTAGCGCCCATTAGGATCATCAGTATAATTTTCTGAATTAGGAGACTGTCCCATCACTATTCGAACTTCGTCTCCCAACTTACGCTGTTCCCATTCATCCGTGAATCCTTTAAATCGCAATTCTGGAACTTTCTTTTTAACTGAATCATCTATTTTCGCCATAGTCCCCACCATTTTATTGGTTTTTCTTTATTTACCTTATCAACAGTCTAGTTGGTTGGTACCAATGGACGAAAGCTGCTAAGAAGGGGTATTAGTGACAATTAATAAAATACATGAGGTTGGGCATGTTGCCCCACCTCTTTTTATGATATACTAGAGTAGTTTTTGAGCCTTGTAAAAAATGATTTTTTTAGTTCAAATTTAAAAAAGAAAAGGAGAGAACATGGACATCTTTTTGAGGAGCATATCGGGGATCCTCGTCATCCTGGGCGTGATTTTAGTGGGCTTTGTCATTGGTGAAAAAGGCTGGTTTGATGACAAGTCACGTGGCCTACTCGCTAAATTGGTCACTCAAGTTGCTCTTCCCTGCTATATGCTCTACACCATCACGCAGCGCTTCACAGCAGCGGATCTACTTATAATGTTGCCAGCCTTGCGGTTTCCTGCCCTGTCTATGGTCATTTTACTTGGCATCGCGACAGCAGTAGCAAGGATCTTTGCAGTGAGGCAGGACCGCCGTGGCCTCTTTATTTCCATGTTTTTTAATTCCAATACGATTTTTGTGGGGCTCCCCATCAACCAGGCCCTTTTCGGGGATGCCAGCATTCCCTATGTTTTGATCTATTACATGTGCAATACGACCTTTTTCTGGACCTTGGGGACCTATCTGATTCAGCGAGATGGTGAGGGAGAAGCTCAGTTTGATCTCAAAACCAGTCTGAAAAAAGTCTTTTCTCCGCCCCTTATGGGCTTTCTCTTGGGACTAGTCTTGGTGATGCTACAGATCAAGTTGCCAGCTTTTCTAGCCAGTGATTTACAGTACCTGGGCAATTTAACAACCCCCTTATCCATGATATTCATCGGTTTGTCAGTGTCTCATGTAGGTGTGAAGCAGTTGGTTCTGGGAAAAGAGCAACTATTGATTCTACTAGGTCGCTTTCTGGTTGCCCCTCTCTTGATGGCCTCCATCGTCTACTGGGTGCCTCTTCCAAGTTTGATGAAGCAGGTCTTTATCATCCAGTCCGCTATGCCTGTGATGACCAATGCGCCAGTTGTTGCCAGACTCTATGGAGCTGATAGTGACTATGCAGCCGTCATGGTGACAGAAACGACCCTTGCAACCATGGTGGTGATCCCTATTCTCATGCTGTTGATGGCTTAACAAACAGAAAATACAAAAGCTCAAGTTTTTCTGCAAACTTGAGCTTTTCTTATAACAAGGCTAACAAGATGGTAAGGACTAAAGTGATGCCCATCCGAATCAGGTGGTGAGCTGGATGGAACACTTCTTTGCGTTTCCCATTCCAATAGGCCCCGTAGCAAATCAAACCACAGCCGATCAGCCAAAGGACTAGAGCGACAATCGGTAAAAAGAAGTAGAGGATGAGAGATAAGGTCGCAAGGCTGCTTCCGATGAGGAGAAATGTATTTCCTAGAGTGTGATTCCCTTTTTTAACTTCAGAAAGAGAAGCCAATAAGTGAAGAAGAGCAAAAGTAAGGGGAAAGAAGGCTGTAAAAAAGCTGAGAAGAATTGGGAGGAGCATAGGGTTTCCTTTCTAAGATATGATTGCCTGAGTACTATTTTTTATGACTGATTTTATGAATAATCATAAATGATACTACAAGATTTAAAATAATAACCAATAAGGTAAAAAGTGAGTAACCATAAAGTTTAATTGGAAATTCATTTTTGAGATTGTAAAGAGCAAACAAACTTGTTAAAATGCCCGTTAACAAGCCAGGAACATATTTTCGAAGGACGATTGTCTGAATCAGATGTCCGAACACATGGTAGATATAAGCGATTATGATGCTTGCGTAAATGCTGTAGTTGTTAAACTGGTAACTAAGATATAGCGATGTCATTAGGATCAGAAATTGCTCCAAGACAATGGCATTGAAAGCAAAAGGAGTGTAATAAGATAGGATTCGATTGTTTGGATACTGGATTGATATTTTTTTGACAAAGGATGGCATCCAAACGATTTCTTCCAGTTCGTGAAGCATGAAGAGTGATGGAAATAGAAAGTAAAATTGTACGCTGGTCATTGAAAATACTCCCTTCTAGTTCGACCCCACTTTTAAAATCTCCAAATAAAACTGGGTCACTTCTTGTTCGGTGTAGGACTTGCCTTTTTTCAACCACCAGCTGAGGGTTTCGATGAAGTTGGTAACGACCAGATGCTTGAGATAAGAATGAGGGATAGTTGGATGGGTCTTGATGAGTTCATCAGCCACCATTGGATAGACATCATGTTCTAGCTCTTTTCGCAGTTGCCGGATAAAATAATCGTTTTTAGAGAGTAAGAGACTGGTCACATGATCTTGATTTTTCTTGAAATGCTGAAAGATATGGGCCAGGTAGTCTTGTGGTGAGAGGTGTTCAGCACGCTCAAAGAGATGGTGAAAGAGTTTTTGACAGAGTTCATCCAGTAGTAACTCCTTACTCTCGTAATGGCTGTAAAAGGTCGAGCGCCCCACATCAGCAAGGTCTATGATTTCTTGAACCGTGATGGCCTCGTAGTCTTTTTGGTTGAGTAAGTGTAAGAAAGCCTGATAGATAGCTTTTCGAGTTTTGGTGATGCGACGATCCTGTGCTGTCATATGGACACTTAGAACAAACTGTTCAGTAACGTACACCCTAAACGGTTTGCCCCTATCCTTTCTGTTGTGAATGTTAGATAATGATAATGAACATGATGTTCATGAATCTATTATAACAAAGGAAATAGGATTATGAAGACAAAACATGCGGTCTGGATCGCTTTTTTCTTGAATTTGAGTTATGCCATTGTTGAGTTTATTGCAGGAGGGATTTTTGGATCCAGCGCAGTCCTTGCGGATTCGGTCCATGACTTGGGAGATGCGATCGCTATTGGGATCTCCGCCTTTCTAGAGAGTATTTCCAATCGTGAAGAAGACAGCCGCTATACCTTGGGCTACAAGCGCTTTAGCCTTTTAGGGGCCATGGTAACGGCAGTGATTCTCATGACAGGGTCCGTTCTGGTTATTTTGGAAAATATAACGAAACTCTTTCACCCACAACCTGTCAACGATGAAGGCATCCTCTGGCTTGGAATCATAGCTGTCAGCATCAATGTGCTAGCGAGTCTCGTCATTCGCAAAGGACAAACCAAGAACGAATCCATTCTCAGCCTGCATTTTCTGGAAGATACCTTGGGTTGGGTGGCTGTTATCCTAATGGCCATTGTCCTCCGATTTACCGACTGGTATATCCTAGATCCGCTCTTATCTCTTGCCATTTCCATCTTTATTCTGTCAAAAGCCATTCCACGTTTTTGGAGCACGCTCAAGATTTTTCTGGATGCTGTGCCAGAAGGAGTAGATATTCAGCAAGTTAAGAGTGATTTGGAGCAGTTGGACCATGTGGCTAGTATCAATCAGCTAAACCTATGGACCATGGATGGTTTGGAAAAAAACGCCATTGTCCATGTTTGTCTAGAGCATGTCAACCACATGGAGGTTTGCAAAGAAGCGATTCGTACCTTGCTCAAAGATTGTGGCTTTCAAAACGTCACAATTGAGGTTGATGAAGACTTGGCAACCCACCGAGCCCATAAACGCAAGATCGAAGAACTGGAAGCTGATCAAGGTCATGGGCATGATCATCACCATTAATGACGAGTTGGTATGAGTAGAAGCTCGATAAAAAGTGTATACTGTAGATAAGTAAGCAATAGAAAGTAGGTTGTTCCTATGAAGAAAACAGTCTATACAAAAGCTGGGCAAGTGGGTCTAGTAGAAGTAGAACGTCCACACATTGAAGCGCCAGATGATGTCATTCTCCGCATCGTTCGCACCTGTGTCTGTGGATCCGATCTCTGGAGTTACCGTAATCCTGATATTGAAGCAGGTCATCAAAATAGTGGCCACGAAGCTATTGGGATCGTCGAAGAAATCGGTGAGTCCATTACAACGGTTAAGCCAGGAGACTTTGTCATTGCGCCTTTCACCCATGGTTGTGGGGAGTGTGATGCCTGTCGTGCTGGTTATGATGGGACTTGTGACCGTCATATCGGCACCAACTGGTCTGATGGGGTTCAAGCAGAGTACATGCGCTTCGAATACGCCAACTGGGCTCTTGTCAAAATTCCAGGGCAACCTTCTGATTATACAGAAGCTATGCTTAAATCCTTCTTGACGCTAGCAGATGTCATGCCGACGGGCTATCATGCAGCGCGAGTAGCTAATGTGCAAAAAGGCGACAAGGTTGTCGTTATCGGGGATGGGGCTGTTGGTCAAT
The DNA here is from genome assembly GCF_032163505.1 of Streptococcus parasanguinis. Classification (NCBI taxonomy): domain Bacteria; kingdom Bacillati; phylum Bacillota; class Bacilli; order Lactobacillales; family Streptococcaceae; genus Streptococcus; species Streptococcus parasanguinis. Next base: position 1,693,628 of record NZ_CP134147.1, on the reverse strand, counting down.
GTGCGGTTATCGCAGCCAAAATGCGTGGTGCATCGCAAATCGTCCTCATGAGTCGCCACCAAGACCGTCAACAAATGGCCTTGGAGTCAGGCGCGACAGCTGTTGTCGCTGAGCGTGGTGAAGAAGGGATTGCCAAGGTGCGAGAAATTCTCGGTGGTGGAGCAGATGCTGCTCTTGAATGTGTGGGTACTGAAGCAGCAGTTGATCAAGCTCTTGGTGTTCTTCACAATGGAGGACGCATGGGATTTGTCGGTGTGCCTCACTACAATAATCGCGCCCTTGGTTCTACCTTCGCCCAAAATATCTCAGTGGCAGGTGGAGCAGCCTCAGTTACTACTTATGATAAACAAGTTTTGTTAAAAGCAGTTCTTGACGGTGATATTAATCCAGGACGTGTCTTTACCTCAAGCTATAAACTGGAAGAGATTAATCAGGCTTATAAAGATATGGATGAACGCAAGACTATTAAGTCTATGATTGTGATAGAGTAATGAAAAAGTCTAGTAGAAATGAATCTACTAGACTTTTCTTTTATTTTGAAATAAATTCTTATTTCAAATTGGACATCACTTGTTTCTTGGTGAAGGTACGCTCTTGTTTGTTAGCTAAGGCCTTGATGCGCGCATCTAGGAGAATGGCACGACCTTCGACACTTCGGGTATAGACGAGGTCATACTTGCCTATACTCTTTCGGATTTGTTCCACAAAGGCTTGGGCATCCTCTTTTCGTTTGTCAAAGAGGCTTGGTACGGCGAAATATTCTGTTTGATCGGATACCTTTTCTTGTGCTTTCAAGATATAGCGCTGATTTTCAATCGGTACGAAAAACTCGATCATGGTTTGCGAAAAAAGTTCTTTCTCTCGCATGGTTCCGCCCTTCAAATAGATCAGCGTGTTGATGGCATCCTTTCTGTCTCGTACGACTTGGATACGGGTCTCCTGGGTTTGAATATGCCCAAAGAGGAGCAGGGCTTGGTGAATAGCCTGGCCGAAGACTTCTAACCGTTTATAAGGACTCTTATAGAGATAGTAGCGGAGCCAAGCAAGGAGAGCGAGAACAGCTAAAACGACTAGAAGAATTAGAGACGCTTTATTCCCTCCTCCTCTATGTGAATAGTAAAAAAGGTTGGCGAAAGCATCAGTCAAAGCGGCGGCCGTCAGCCAACGAGCCAGCTTTCTAGCGTCAAAAAATAGGGCTAGAGGCAGGAAGTGTTTATCCACTTGGACCTCATTTGTAATCTCCATATTCTCCAGAATCGGAAGAGCTTTTTGCCAGCCGTCTCGGAGTTCTTGACGATGGGTGGAGCGCTCTAAGGTCTCTTCATTGAGTTTTTGCAACTGTTTTTTGGTATAGCGGATATTGTCAAAGGCTAGACGTTCGATACCGGATTCGATGAAGGGTTCCTTGTAGTGGAGACCTAAAAATTGCTTCATCCGTCTTTCTAAGAGCTCCAGATCAGGACTATATTCTTTCAACTGATCAGTGATAGCTTCGATCTCTTCTTTTTCAAGATCGGACTTTTCATACCATTTCTTTAGGGAAAGGTTGATAGAGACCAAGTGCCAGATGTTACTGGTCTTATTTGGATCTTCGGGCCACACTCGGATGGCGCGACCTCGCATTTGGTTACTGAGCATAAAGCTCCCTACAAAGCTCGCTAGGATCAGGGAATTGACGCAAGGAGCATCCCAGCCTTCTCCGAGAAGTGACTTGGTTCCAATGACGATTTGAATAAGCCCTTCTTGAAAGAGTTGGGTCACAGCTGTCACCAAATCATGTTGAGAACCAACCATGCGAACCTTGAGAAAGTCATCAGGAGATAATTGGCCGACACTTTGGTAAGTCAGTCGATTCCCTCCTAGAAGGTCTTCTAGTCTTGGCTTAGAGACCGTCGGGATGATGACGATGCTACCGGTCAAGACAGCGATGGCAGGAGGAGTTGCTTGCTCTAAGCTTTCCCTGCGAATAGATTCGAAATAAGAGAGCACTCCTAATTGAGTAAATTGGGCGTCCTTATCTCCTAGATGAACTTCAAAATCTTGACGAATATAGTCTGTTAAGATCAGTTGTCGTAGTTGGCTTCCAAGGGCCTGGTATTCAGCCTTGAAAATTTCTCGAACTGCATTGAGTTTTCCGAGGGATTGGTTGAGCAGAAGGTCTTGTTTTTTGTTGCGGACCAGTTTGACTTGTTTTCGATCGATCAAGCTGGCTGCTTTTAGTTCATGGAGAACTTGCTTCTCGTATTCCTCTGGTAAATTGTACCAGTGAGGTACCTGAAAGAGCAGACCTTGCAGGAGAATTTCAAGCCAGTCCAGGGTGAAAGCAGGTAGTTTCTTGGCTCCTAAGAGGTCCTGGAAACGTTTGGGGAAGTCGATTCCTTTGCTTCGAAGAAAGATCAGGGTAGCAGAGAGATACTGGGGCTCATTGAGCAATTCATCATCGCTGATCTGACCCGATAAGGCTTGGCAGTTTTGGAGGTATTGGCAAAAGAGGGGATCGGAAGTCAGTTGCTGCAAGAGAGCATTCTTTTGTTGGCTAAAAGCATCCAATTGCTCTTGCTCTTCCTTGGTTGGAAAGGCAAAGTAGACATAGTCTTGGTGAGGACAAAGGGTGTCTTCCTTGACCAATTCGGGAACCGTAATTTCCTCGTCAATCTCACCACACATGCGGATATAGCGATCCCAAAGGGCGGGATCCCCTTCATAGGGAGGGGTAGCGGTGAGGGAGATCATCTTTAAGTCTGGGAAGGCTTGACGAAAGGCTTCCAAGCTCTTCCACCATTCATTGCGTAAGTGGTGACACTCGTCTAAACAAAGGGTCCCGAGTGAGATGGCTTTGAAGGTAGTAAAGATATCAAAGCCTTTAAAATCAAATGTTTCAATCTCTGCCTGGTCATCGGTATCCTCAGCTTGTGATTGACCGACGACTTGGTTCATGGCGCTGTGTAGGGCCTGATAGGTAGCCACTGTCATCAGCTTAGGATGTTTTAAGTCTTGTGAGATCAGTTGCTGCGCTTGGCTTTCATCACTCAAGAATGCCTGGATAATCCGGTCCACCCATTGCTGACGAATGGTGACTGTAGGAGCCAAAATCAGGGTTGGCTGACCAAAGCGTCTGATAAATTCGATTCCCAGGGTTGTTTTTCCAGAGCCAGGAGCTGCTACCAAATGCAGGTGGCCATCCGCCATAAAAGCGTCGCTCTTATCGAGAACGCGTTTTTGATAGTGTCTCCATTGGCCTGTAAAGGCTAGTTCTTGTAACATTGGTTTCCTCCCTTGTACTGTCCCCATTATATCATAGTGGAGGACAAGAATCTCTTGGTAGAAGTTGAAGATTTCCGCTTTCTAATGAAAATAGCAAAGGGGAAATTTTGAGTGATAAAAAGCCCAATCAACGGATTAGGCTTTTCATGTTAGTCTTTCTTTGTTTTACGAGAGAGGCCAAAGGCAGCACTCATGCTAAGAAGACCAAGGCCAAGAGTTGTCAAGGCAATTGAGGTCTTGCTTCCTGTATTTGGAAGACTTGCTTCTTTTTGAGGAAGAGCTGCAGGTGCGATATAGACTGCTGTTTTGGCAGGCTCGTTTTTAGCAGGTGTGAATACAGTCGGTTTCGCAGGGGTTACAACAGCCGGTTTTTGAGGAGTAGGAGTCGGTGTTGCAGGCGTTTGGATGCTAGGAGTTTGTGGTTTTACTTTCGCCACACGATGAGTTTTTGAGATCAACTCATACTTGTCTGTTTGGACTTTGAAGACACGACCTTTTTGGACAGTTTCAACGACTTTATTGGCAAATTGAACGTTCAACAAGTTAGCAAAGTTTTTGTCGATATCTAAGTAGAGACCATTTGTTCCATTGACCAATGGATCAAAGTCTTTTTTTTCACGTGTTTCACCAACCACTGTCAAAGAGATACCAGCATCTTTAAGGGCTTTCAGTGTCGCTTCTTTTGTTGGTGTATCCTTTGTAAGATCAATGTCCTCATCTGTAATCAAGAAAGCAAAGCGATGGTTGTTTGCCCCAGTCCCCCAGTTGTAGTCTCCTGAAGTAGCGATATGATGCAATGGAACAGTAGCATTTTCATAGTAGCCTTTAGTTTTAATGGTTTTCAAAGCAGAAATGAAACTTTCTGTATCACTTGTGAACTTAGATCCATTGAAATCATGGTATTTAACTTCACTAGCTCTTTCGTATTCAACCAATCCTAAACGAGCTTGAATATTTTTTGCCGATAGATTGCGAACGAAGGTCTCGACATTCTTCATCGTATCCCTGATGTGAGAATCCATTGAAGTTGATTTGTCGATGACAAAGACGATGTCGGATGTTCCTTGAACTTCTTTTTTATTGACGATATCGGCTTCTTTTGTAACTTCGACCACAGTTGTTTTATTGACTGTTTCAGTTGTTGTCTCAGTGTAGTCAGCTGTTTCTTTAGTGGATGTAGCTGTCTTGGTAGAAGAGACTGGTTTTGAAGTGCCAACAGGTGTGTCTTGATCTGCTAAGCTAGTCGTTTTGATGGTTGCTGTTGAGGTAGTGGTTGTATCTGCACCGTCTGTTTTAGCAGATGGGCCAGTTTTTTTAACGTCCACAGCGATAACATCCCCAGTTTTTGCTTTATCAACAGGAACAACTGGTGTATTGGCTTTGGCGTTGATTTCTTCGGTTGCAGCCGTGATAGGCGATTTTGCTGCTGTAGTAGCTGCAGGAGTAGCTTGGGTTGTTGCAGGTGCAACGTCATCAGCAGAAGCAATAGTTGTTCCTGTGAAGACAGTTCCTAAAACAACGGAAGCTAAAGTTAAAGTTTGTTTACGTGAAATAGTATATTTTTTCAAAATACGTCCCCTTTTTAATAAACTTTTTTCTATCATACAGGTTTTTGAAAAACTTGTCAACGGTATAATAATCAAGGGTTTTGTCTACTTTTATATCCCTAATTATTAATAAAAAGCCTAACAAGAAAAATATACACAAAATAATTTAAATATACAAAGTGTATAAAAGAAAATAGGATTCCCACAAATTTGCAGGAATCCTTATTTTATCGGCATTTCTACTATTTTTTTTAGTCGTAAAAAATACTAGCTAGTCACTTTTTTTATGTTTCTGCATTAGCACTAAGAACAAAGACTACGACTAGTTTAGTAATTTTTCAAAGAATTGGATGACCTCCGGTTTGAGATTACTTTCCTTCGGTTCAACTAGTGAAACGTAAAAACTAATCCGTTCATTTTCTGCCATCGGAATTGCGATCAGTTCTTCTTCACCATCTGTTAGTGCAAGATCTGCTAGTAAACTGATCCCCACTTGTTTACGAAGGAGTTGTTTTAGAAGCTGAATATCATCCGTCTGAAAGAAGGGCGTAGCCTCATGGTGATAGCGCTCATTCAACTGTTCAAAGGCTTTTAAATGAACAAAGTGCTCATCTGGAATGATAAAATCTTCATCGATGACGTCTGAAAATTGTAATACTTTTTTTGAGGCTAGTGGATGGTTGTGATGAAGGATATAGAAGAGATCTCGTTTGGCCATTTCTCTTACCTGGAAGCGATGATCTTTAATCGGTTCTAAACTCCCTAAAAAACTAGCATCTAGTTCTCCTTTGGAAAGCATTTCTAAAAGTTCAACAGACCCTTCTTGGACAGGATGGATACTTTGAAGAGCTGCAACATTACTGATAAAGGCGGGTTGTTTTCGGACAAGATAGTCAATGATGATTGGTGGGAAACCAATCGTATTGAATTGAGAAAGACTCCGGAGGATCTCTTTTTTAGCCCCTTGGATCTCAGGTAAGATCTTATGAATATGTCGTAGCAAGATTTCTCCTTGGGGCGTTAATTTGAAAGTACGGTGAGAAGGATCGTGCGCGATTAATGGGCAGTGAAATTCCTTTTCTAGTCGTTTAACCGCATAGGAAACGGATGGTTGACTGATCCCGTGTTTTTGGGCAACCCCAGTAAAGGATTGCTGTTGACTAAGATCAAGAAAATAATAAAAGTCCTTAAGATTCATTGGGCTCCCTCTTCTAAATAGACAGACATGGATAAGCAAAAATTATCCGTGATAGCTAATTTGACTATATGATTTTTTGTTTGTTACAATCTGAGGTGAGTCAGAGGACCATTAAAGGCTATCTAAAAGATCTTCGAAAATCGTTAGGATCTTCTCCCTTTTTCCAACTGGAAGTTGCTTAATTTTCATATTTACTCTCTTAAGTGAAAGGCTGTCGGTAGAATCTGAAGACACTTCGAGTGAATTAAAATTGAAGAATTCTTCAGGCGTTAACTCAAGAGCAGCAATGACTTTTTCAAGACTGTGAATGGTCAGATTCACGTTTTGATTTTCCAATTGATTGATGTATTTTAATCCAAGATCTGCCCGTTCCGATAGCTCCTCTTGACTCATGTTTTGTTTTTTTCGCAAATATTTGACCTTTTGCGCTATATACCGTTGTAAATAATGTTTTGTTTTCATGTAACCAGAATACAAGTTTTAAATGACAAAAATAACACCTTAAACAAAACAAAGTATTTTATAACAAACATATTTTAGATTTATTATCTATGGTTTTTATAGGTATTGATCATCATAAGTGGAAAAAAGAGTACCTGAAAACAGTGGATCTTTTGATGAGAATAACCTTCTAAAAGGTGGAAAGGAACAGGCTTTTTTAAGAGATGACCGTGACTATCTAGGAAGTGATGGATAAACCTATTATTTTGTTATCTATTGAAATCGCATCATTTTCGGTTGTATCGCCTGAACTTTCATTGAGTGATTCATTCATATTGTATCATATATAGAACAAAGTGTCATTTAATGCAAATAAGTGGTATAATAAATTAAACTAATAAGGAGGTCACATGATGACTGCACATGATATTTTAAACAACCCTTTCCTCAATAAAGGAACTGCCTTTACTTTAGAGGAACGTAAGCAACTAGGTCTCATTGGCCTCCTACCACCTTACGTTCAAACCATTGAAGAACAAGCAGCGCAAACTTATGCGCAAATGCAAACAAAGGTTAATGATTTGGAAAAACGTTTGTTCCTAATGGAAATTTTTAATACAAATCGTACTCTATTTTACTACCTATTTGCTCAACATTTGGAAGAGTTTAATCCCATTGTTTATGATCCAACTATTGCCGATACCATCGAAGGCTATAGCGATCTTTTTGTAGACCCACAATATGCGGCCTATCTTGACATCAATCACCCTGAAAATATCGAAGCGACTTTGAAAAATGCAGCGGGTGATCGTGAAATTCGTCTTATTGTTGTGACAGATGCAGAAGGTATTCTCGGTATTGGTGACTGGGGTACAAATGGTGTCGATATTTCTGTTGGGAAACTGATGGTCTATACTGGAGCTGCAGGAATTGATCCTTCAATGGTACTTCCTTTGGTCATTGACGCAGGTACCAATCGTGAAGAACTTCGTAACAATCCTAATTACTTGGGAAATCGCCACGAACGTGTGCGTGGTGATCGTTACTATGATTTTATCGATCAATTTGTCCAAACTGCAGAACGTCTTTTCCCTAAACTCTACCTTCACTGGGAAGATTTCGGTCGCTTAAATGCTGCCAACATCCTTGAAAAATATCGAAAACAAATCCCAACCTTTAACGATGATATCCAAGGAACTGGTATTGTAACCCTTGGTGGGATCTTTGGGGCATTGGATATTACAGGTGAAAAATTAACGGATCAAGTTTATCTCTGCTATGGTGGTGGGACTGCTGGTGCAGGGATTGCTTCTCGTGTCCTTCGTGAAATGGTTAGTGAAGGTCTGCCTGAAGAAGAAGCTTATAAACGCTTCTTTATGGTCGACAAACAAGGTCTCCTTTTTGATGATATGGATGACTTAACGCCGCAACAAAAACCATTTGCTAAGAAACGTTCTGATTTTGCCAATGCAGATCAGTTGACGGACCTTCTTGAAGTAGTGAAGACGGTTAAACCAACCATTCTTGTGGGAACTTCAACTCAGCCAAATACTTTCACAAAAGAAATTGTAGAAGCTATGTGTGAAAACACTGAACGTCCTATCATTTTCCCATTGTCAAACCCAACCAAACTAGCTGAAGCAAGTGCCAAAGATTTGATCGAATGGTCAGACGGAAAAGCATTTGTTGCAACAGGAATTCCAGCTGGTACAGTTTCCTATAAAGGTGTGGACTACGTGATTGGTCAAGCGAATAACGCACTGATTTATCCAGGTCTTGGACTTGGTATGCTGGCTTCTGAAGCGAGTCTGTTGACGGATGAAATGATTGGAGCTGCCGCACATTCATTGAGTGGTATTGTCAATCCAGGCGAACCAGGAGCACCAGTCTTACCTCCATTCAAGTATGTAGCTGATGTGTCTATCAAAGTAGCAGAAGCAGTTGCTAAAAAAGCGCAAGAACAAGGTCTTGCGCGTGCTCAAGAAACAGATATGGCTAAAGCGGTCCGTGATTTGAAATGGTACCCAGAATATAAATAAGTAAATGGGAATGGGGTGTACGAGTGCGACGGGATGCCTCGTACACCTTTTGTGTATGTCTTGTTAGATAGAAAGGGAGACTATGGAAATCTTTTTAACGTCAATTCAGAGTATTGTACCCATTATCGTCATCATCATTCTTGGTTATTTCTTGCAAGTCCGCGGTTGGTTCCAAGAGAGTTTCGGAAATGACTTGTCTAAGCTCATTATGAACGTGGCCATGCCTGTTGCAATTTTCACCTCTGTTCTTAAATATTTAACTTTAGATAAGCTGATTAGCTTGTCTGGCGGTTTGTTGTACACGTTTATCGCCTTCATTCTTGGTTACCTAGCGGCCTTTATCGCAGTGAAAGTTTTTAAAGTGCGCCCAGGTCGTCGAGGGACTATGATTAATACCTTTGTTAATGCCAATACCATATTTATTGGTTTGCCTTTAAATATCGCTTTGTTTGGAAATCAAGCCCTTCCTTACTTCTTGGTTTATTATATTACAAATACAGTATCTACTTGGACATTAGGTGTCTATCTGATGACTTCTGATAGTAAAGAAGGGGCTTCAAAACAGGCTCAAACATTTAATTGGAAGAAGCTTTTCCCAGCTCCTTTATTAGGTTTTCTCGTAGCCCTCGTCTTTTTGGTGTTGCGTATTCCTGTTCCAAGTTTTGCGGAAAGTACCTTGACTTATATTGGTAGTTTAACAACGCCCTTATCTCTTGTCTATATCGGTATCGTCCTAGCTAAGGCAGGACTTAAGACGATTCGCTTTGATAAAGATACCATTATCACACTGGTTGGTCGTTTTATTCTTGCACCGGTCATCATGCTCTTGGTTCTGAAGTTCTTCTCTCCAAATATGGTGGCACCAGAATTTAGAACCTTTATGATTCAATCAGCAACACCAGCCTTGGCAGTTCTTCCTATCCTTGCCAATCAAGGTAAAGGTGATGTTGAGTTTTCAACGAATGTGGTCACTCTCAGCACAGTCTTATTTGTGATTGTGGTTCCAATTCTGCAGACATTGTTGGGATAGCATTTATATGAAAATGGTGTAGTTTTAGTGCTATACATTCGTCAATAGATCTATAAAAGGACGTCGGGTATTATACTCGACGTCCTTTTTAAACGGATGACTAAATCAACACATAGGTTTCAACCGCTTGCCCAGCCCCGTTTTCATTGTTGGTCTTTGTCACGACTGCTGCTCCGTCTTTCACCTCTTGAGGAGCGTTGCCCATAGCGACCCCGATGCCTGCTTTTTTGAGCATAGGAAGGTCATTGAAGTTGTCCCCCATGGTGAGGACTTCTTCTAAGATCAAGTGGTAGTGGTTGGCGAGTTCAACCAGAGCATCCTCTTTAGAGACGTGCTTAGCCGTGACTTCTAGGTAGTTGGCTTTGGAGAGATAAAAGGCGGTAGAAGGGAAGTCGTCGGTAGAAATAGCACGATAGAGGGCTTGGATCTCTTCTGCTTCCCCAATTAAGAGCAATTTGTGGAGGGGCTTTGTCGCATCCAGTAAAGGATCCAATAGGGGAAGAATGATAGGTTTTTCTCCTGTAATCCGGGCCTCCTCTTGGCTCCATTGGTCGAGATGATCGGTCATCCAGTCTTTTCCACTATAGAGGTTGATCGAAACCTGAGGAAAGTGTTGGTTGGCCCAATCAATAAATTGACGGGCTTCAATCTTGTCTAAGGGATGCTCAAACAGAACCTGCTCTCCTTTTTGGATCAAGGCTCCATTGTAGCAGGCCATAGGACAGTCTTCTATGCCGAGCTCTTTGGCAATGGGTGCCATCCCTTTTGGAGAGCGAGCAGAGGCCAGCACGAAAGGAATCTTTTCACGCTTTAAATCCGGGATCAATGATGCTAACTGTGGATCGATCTGATGGTGGTCATTTAAGATGGTGCCATCGATATCGCTGATGATGAGACGAATGTGAGACATAAAGATTACCTCCTAATAGAGAATAGTGGTTTCGTTGCCGACTTGTTTAAGGATTTCAGGGCTTGGTTTTTGGTCGGTAATCCAATAATCAAATTGCTTGAGACGAGCAAGATAGTAGTTGGCATTTTGGGAGAACTTGCTGCTTTCTGCCACAAGGATCTTGGTACGAGCTCGTTCAAAAACGAGAGACTTGACGGCAACGTCTTCAGCATCCTCAAAGGTGACTTCGCCATTGGCTAAGCTACTCGCTCCAAAAAAAGCGAGATCAAAGCGAAGATTGTCCAGTATTTGTGCTTGATTCGCGTCATAGTAGAAGCGGTTTTTAGGGTAGAATTTTCCTCCTAAAAGATGAAAGTCAACCTGGGAATGGCTACTGAGCTGGATGGCATTGTCAAGGGAATGCGAATAGATTGTGACTTCCTTATTAAGCAAACCAGCAAGCAGGGTCATCGAGGTGGAAACATCGAGAAAGATCACTTGTCCATCTTGGATCAATTGCAGGGCCTTTTGAGCCATGGCAGTCTTTTCCTTGTTGGCTTTCTGACTACGGTCTAGATAAGAAGGGCCGGGTTCTTTGTTTAAGGGAAGGAGACCACCATGGGTTCTGCGGACCAGCTGGCGTTGGCTAAGAAGGGCAAAGTCTCTGCGAATAGTATCTTTTGAAACCTTAAAGTAATCAACCATTTCTTTAGCCGATAGCTGTTTTCGCTCTTCTAAGAGTTCTAATATTTTTTCGAGTCGCTGTTCCTGGTACATGAATTCGCTCCTTATTTCTGTTCTTGTCTTCATTGTACACCATTTTGTAAGTGGATGCAAGTTTTGTTAAGTTTTTTTAAGTGTTTACGATCTTTTTTCTTGCAAACCCTTATTCTGACGTTTGTTTTAAAGGGGGAATTCTGCTATAATATGTCAAAATAACGTGGAGGTTTCCTTATGGCCAGTGAATATGAAAAAATGATTGCGGGTGACTACTATAGACCTGCGGACCCTGAATTACGGGCTTTGGCCCAATCCTCTCGGGAGAAACAAGAAGCTTTTAACCAAGAGGTGGATCCTAAAAAAGGGGCAGCTATCATCAAAGAGTGGTTTGGATCAACCGGTGAAAACCTCTATCTCAATCGTCAGGTTCTTGTGGATTATGGGGTCAACATCCATCTAGGAGAAAATTTCTATGCCAATTACAATTTGACCATGTTGGACATTTGTCCCATTACGATCGGCAATAATGCCATGATTGGTCCCAATTGCCAATTTTTGACGCCCTTGCACCCACTGGATCCAGACGAGCGCAATTCTGGTCTCGAGTACGGAGCTCCGATTACGATAGGAGACAACTTCTGGGCAGGAGGAGGCGTTACTATCCTTCCTGGAGTGACGCTGGGTGATAATGTGGTCGCTGGCGCTGGGGCAGTGGTCACCAAGTCCTTTGGAGACAATGTGGTCCTTGCAGGAAACCCAGCCCGTGTCATTAAAGAAATACTCGTCAAAAAGGAGAAACAATGATCCATAAACATGAAATACCCATTTTAGAGTTTGACGACAATCCGCAGGCAGTCATTATGCCGACCCATGAGGGGTTAGACCTGCACCTACCCGAAAAATGTGTTTATGCTTTCCTGGAGGATGAGATTGATCGCTTTGCCAAAGCTGTTGGAGCCAAACAAGTAGCTAGCTTTGTCTCAGCTACCAAGGTCTATCCGGTCTATGTTATGGAGCACCAAGGAGAGGAAATCTGCTTGGCCCAAGCGCCAGTTGGATCTGCAGCTGCTGCCCAATTCATGGATTGGTTGATTGGCTATGGGGTGAAGAAGATTATATCGGCAGGTAGCTGTGGGGTCTTGGTGGACATAGAAGAAAATGCCTTCTTGATCCCTACCAAGGCCTTGCGAGATGAGGGAGCCAGTTACCATTATGTGGCGCCCTCCCGTTATATAGAGGTGGACGGCCGTGCCCTGACTGCTATTGAAACAGTTCTCAAACAAGCGTCCATTCCTTATCAAGAGGTCATGACCTGGTCGACCGACGGTTTTTATAGGGAAACACCTGACAAGGTGGCCTATCGCATCGAAGAAGGGTGTAGTGTGGTGGAGATGGAGTGCGCCTCCCTTGCTGCAGTGGCTCAACTTCGTGGGGCGGTTTGGGGCTTGCTCCTCTTTACCGCAGATTCTCTTGCAGACCTGGAAAATTATGACCAGCGTGACTGGGGCTCTGAAGCATTCGAGAAGGCCTTAGAATTATGCCTAGAAATGGTTCATTACTTGTAGGTCTATTCTCTTTTTATGATACAATGAAGCTATGTTAGTGAAATCATATTTTAAACAATGGCGAGCCAAACTGACTCGCCTGTCTCCGGCAAGGCGGATCTTTCTCAGCTTTGCCTTGGTTATCCTGATGGGCTCGCTCTTACTGAGTTTGCCCTTTGTCCAGCAAGTAAGCTCAACAGCAGGCTATATCGATCACCTCTTTACAGCAGTCTCTATGGTTTGTGTGACGGGGCTTTTTACCCAGTCGGTGGCTTCGACCTATAATGGCTGGGGGCAATTGATTTGTATGCTCTTGATCCAGATTGGGGGATTAGGGATTTTGACCTTTATCGGTCTCTTCTTTATGGAAGGTCGCCAAAAGCTCAGTTACAAGGATCGGCAGACCATTCGGGATAGCTTTAGTTTTAGCAATAACCAGAGTTTGGCCCGTTTTGTCCGCTCCATCTTTATTACCACCTTTACCATCGAAGGACTGGGGGCCTTGCTCCTCATGACTCGCTTTATTCCTCGCTTTGGCTGGGGCCATGGGATCTTTAACTCCATCTTTGTTGCTGTCTCGGCCTTTTGTAATGCGGGCTTTGATAATTTTGGGGGCGATAGTATGATGAGTTTCCAGACCGATTGGTTGGTCAATCTGACCTTGTCTGCTCTGATCATTACCGGAGGCTTGGGCTTCATGGTCTGGTTTGACCTAGCCACCAAGGCCCGCAATCAATCAGGGCGGCGAACTCTTCGCTTCCATACCAAGGTGGTTCTCTGGTTAACAGCTGCGATCCTTCTCTTTGGGACAGTGACTAGTCTTTTGACCGAGTTTAATAATCCAGCAACGATTGGGTCCCTTCCATTAGGAGAGAAGATCTTGGTCAGCTTCTTCCAAACTGTCAGTATGCGGACAGCTGGTTTTGCTTCGCTAGATTATACAGCAGTCCGGCCAGTGACGCTCTTTATCTATCTCTTACAGATGTTCCTAGGAGGAGCACCAGGCGGGACAGCAGGAGGGATGAAGATCACCACCTTCTTGGTGCTGATTCTCTTAGCGCGCAAAGAGTTGCTCGGCTTGCCACATACCAACCTGGGTAAACGCACCATCGCACCAGACTTGGTCCAACGCTCTTTGGGGACGGCAGTGATTTTCCAGTTGACTTTTCTCCTTGGACTCTTTGGTCTTTGTCTCGTGACTCCGGATGGTCAACGCTTTTTGTACCTGGTCTTTGAGGCAGTATCGGCTCTAGCGACAGTAGGTGTGACAGCCAATGTGACCTCGACCTTAAATGGGGCGGGACTAGGCATTATCATGGTCCTCATGTTTATCGGTCGGATCGGCCCCTTGACCCTTATGGTCAGTTTGAACAATTACAAAGCTAAGAAGGCAGATGCCTTGCAATATGCTAAAGCAGACATCATTATCGGATAGGAGAGACTTATGGCAAATCGTACCATTGGAATTTTAGGATTAGGAATTTTTGGACAGAGTGTCCTGAAAACCCTGCAAGACCAGGATGTGGATATTGTTGCGATTGATGATCACGCAGATGTGATCAACCAATATGAATCCATGATTACGACTGGAATTGTTGGAGACATTACGGAGTTGGACCTCTTGGATGCAGCAGATATTGGGAACTGTGACACAGTCGTGATCGCGACGGGTGAAAACCTGGAGTCCAGTGTGCTGGCTGTCATGCACTGTAAGGCACTAGGTGTCGAGCACGTCATTGCCAAGGTCAAAAATGAAGTGACCAAAGAAATTCTGGAAAAGATTGGGGCTGATTTGGTCATCCTGCCAGAGGTAGAAGCAGGCATGTCCCTCGCTAAAATGGTTCTTTTCCAACACCGGATTGAAGTTTTCCAGTTGGATGAAGAAGTGGTAGTAGTCGAGTTTACGGTTCCATCCAGCTGGGTAGGAAAAAGCCTTCAGGACTTGGCTGTCAGAGAGGAGTACCATCTCAACATTATTGGTTATCGAGATGCGGAAGATCAACCGCTTCATATTCAGATTGCTCCCGACTTTATCTGGCCAGAAGGGGTGCGCGTGATGGCGGTGACAGACAACCAGTATCTGGATAGAATCCAAGACTTGTTAGACTAATCGTGTAATTGAGAGTGGGACAGAAATCGGTAATTCATTAGAATTCGATTTCGTCGTCCCACCTCCGCACAGTTGAGTAGGGCTGTAAAAGCTGATGAATCAGCGTAGTAGAGCCCACTCAACCACTGCGTCTTGCTCAACAATCCAAAAACAATTAAGAGGCTAGGACTTTTGTCCCGGCCTCAGAATGTTGATAACCTATTTCTTAACTAAAATAGGTGAAATGATTCTGCAGAAATATGATTTTTAATTTTTACTCCGCAGACACCCTCTGTATCTTAATTTAGTCATGGAGCTTCCTGGATTGCTGAAATCATCCACTGGATAATTTCACCTAACGTCCGTCCTCAAGGTCGTCAAGAATCTCTTGCCATTTTTCCTCATGCATGCCTTGGCAGATATGTTTGGATCGAGTCTCATGTATCTCTTGATCCATTGGGGAAGTTGATCTTATAAAATTTTAGGAAAGGCTCTGTCAGGTGTTGACAGGCCTTTTTTTGAGTGCTATAGTAAAATCGTAAACGCCTACACGGAGAGGCGGAGCAGATAAAAAGCGGGCAGTCAGATGCCCTATAAAAAGAGGAGGAAAGACAAATGGCAGGATCAGTGATACAGGGAGAGAACTACCGAATCTCCGTATTAACGGAATCTTTGGTTCGCTTGGAATACTCAGAGGATGGTGTTTTTGAAGATGGTCAGACGCAAGTTGTGCAAAATCGTGATTTTGGACCTGTTGCTTATGAGGTCGTAGAGACAGAAGAGGTCCTCGATCTGCATACGGAGCATCTCCACCTTCATTTTGAAAAGGGACCTTTTACACCGGATCGGCTTTTTATCGAGCTCAAGGGTCAGTATGCAGTCTATGGTAGCCGGTGGCACTATGGAGATCAGCCTGAGACCTTGAAAGGGACCAGTCGGACGCTTGACGAGGTCGATGGAGCTATGGAGTTGGAAGATGGGATCTTGAGCAAGGCCGGTTATGCTCTTTTGGACGATTCCAGTTCCTACTTGTATGATGTCGAAAGCGGATATAGAGCACGGCCATGTCCAGAAGTGGATCTGTATTTCTTCGGTTATGGGCGCGATTATCTAGGGGCCTTGAAAGATTTTTACCATCTGACGGGACAACCACCCCTCTTGCCACGTTATGCTCTGGGAAACTGGTGGAGTCGGTATTGGCCTTATACCAGTCAGGAGTACACAGATTTAATGGATCGTTTCAAAGCTGAAGGGGTGCCTTTGGCTGTCAGTGTGATCGATATGGACTGGCATAAGACAGCGATTCCTGCTCGCTTTGGAAGTGGTTGGACGGGCTATAGTTGGAACCGGGACTTGATTCCTGATCCAGCAGCCTTCTTACATGGTCTTCATGAGCGTGGTTTAAAGGTGACCTTAAATGTCCATCCAGCAGATGGCATTCGCGCCTTCGAAGATGCTTACCCTATGGTTGCAAAACGCTTGGGATTAGATGCGGAAAAAGAAGAAGCGGCTAGCTTTGACTTTTACAGTCCAGCCTTTCGCGAAGCTTATTTCGAAGATGTCCACCATCCCTTGGAAAATCAAGGAGTCGACTTTTGGTGGATTGATTGGCAACAGGGAAGTCATGGCAAGATGGATCCCCTTTGGTTGTTAAATCACTATCATTATCTAGACAATTGCCGAAAAGGCCAAGCTGGTCTCATCTTATCGCGTTATGGGGGTCCTGGCAGCCACCGGTATCCGATCGGTTTTTCAGGGGATACCATTGTGACTTGGGAATCCCTAGCCTTTCAACCCTATTTTACCAGCACAGCTTCAAATATCGGTTATACGTGGTGGAGTCACGATATTGGTGGCCATATGCGGGGTTACTATGATGAAGATTTGGCTCTTCGCTGGTTGCAATTTGGGGTCTTTAGCCCGATCAATCGTCTCCATAGTTCTTGTAATGCCTTTAACAGCAAGGAACCGTGGTTTTACTCGCCTGAGACCTGTCGCTGGATGAAGCAGTATTTGCGCCTGCGTCACAGCTTACTGCCTTATCTTTACACCATGAATGTGGCGACGCATGAAGAAGGACTGCCTTTGGTTCAGCCTCTCTATTACCATTACCCAAACGAAGAAGAGGCTTATGAGGCTAAAAATCAATATTTCTTTGGTAGTGAACTCATGGTGGCCCCAATTACAGAGGCTCTGGATCCTGTCTATCATAGTGCTTCTGTGAGTGTTTGGTTCCCAGACGGAGTTTGGTATGATTTCTTCCATGATTGGAAGTACGAAGGAAAAGGCAAGCTTACAGTCTTTAGAGCTAGCCAGGATATTCCGGTCCTTGCGCGTGCAGGAGCCATCATCCCTATGGATGCACAACCGCAGACAGGGGTAGAGCTCCCAGAAATGCTGGACTGGCATCTTTTCCCAGGTGACAATCGTTCCTTCGTACTCGTCGAAGGAGAAGGAGATAACAGGGTTGAAACCCGCCTAACTGTCAATTGGGATGAAAGAAAGATTAGGCTGGATGTAACAGGTGATCGAACGCTGCTTCCTGAAAAGAGACAGCACCGGTTCTTCCTCCATACCTTTGAGACAGCCCCTATCTTAGTGGACAATCACAGTCAGGAGATTGCGATGGGTGAGCTGCAATCGCGTCCTACCGCAAAAGAAGATCGGATGTTTGAGCTCTTGAAATCTGCCAACCTGGCCTACGATAGAAAGAATGAATTATTTGCGACTTGTTCAACAGCCAAGGATTGGAAACAGTTGATGAAGATCATTACGCCTTTAGAGGAAGGTTTGCGTCAACGTCTCTTTGAAGTGATTTATTCCAGTGAAGAGAATGAAGACTTGTAAATTCTTGCAATTTCACCCCTATTATTGTAAGATGAAAGTGATTTCACAATCATAAAGGAGAAGAAAAAAATGGAACAAAAATGGTGGCATAATGCCGTAATTTACCAAGTTTATCCAAAGAGTTTCAAGGATAGTAATGGCGATGGCATCGGGGATCTCAAGGGGATCACGAGCAAGCTAGACTACTTGGAAAAATTAGGGATTACAGCGATCTGGCTCTCACCAGTCTACAAGAGTCCCATGGATGATAACGGCTATGACATCTCGGATTACGAGGATATTGCCTCCATCTTTGGGACTATGGAAGATATGGAAGAATTGATCGCAGAAGGCCATAAACGCAAGATCAAAATCATCATGGACTTGGTGGTCAACCATACCTCTGATGAGCATGCTTGGTTTATCGAAGCACGTGAAAATCCAGATAGTCCAAAGCGGGATTTCTATATTTGGCGCAATGAGCCCAATGGTATTATTTCTGCTTTTAGTGGCTCTGCTTGGGAATTGGATGAAGCATCAGGCCAATACTACCTGCATAACTTCAGTAAGAAGCAACCAGACCTCAACTGGGAAAACGAGGAGCTTCGTCATCAGATCTATGACATGATGAATTTCTGGATTGACAAGGGGATTGGTGGCTTCCGTATGGATGTCATCGATATGATCGGTAAGATCCCAGATCAGGAAATCATCAGCAATGGTCCCATGCTCCATCCTTATTTGAAGGAAATGAATCAAGCTACCTTTGGCGATAAGGATCTGCTCACCGTGGGAGAAACTTGGGGAGCGACTCCAGAGATTGCTAAGCAATATTCCAATCCAAAAAATCAAGAATTGTCCATGGTCTTCCAATTTGAACACATTGGTCTTCAATACCAACCGGGTCAACCAAAATGGCACTACGCTAAGGAATTGGATGTGCCAAAATTGAAAGAAATTTTCACCAAGTGGCAGACGGAATTAGGAAAAGACGAAGGCTGGAATTCCCTCTTTTGGAACAACCACGATCTCCCACGGATTGTGTCAACTTGGGGGGATGATGGCGACTACCGTGTCAAATCTGCCAAGGCTTTAGCAATTCTGCTTCACTTGATGAAGGGGACTCCGTATATCTATCAAGGAGAAGAAATCGGGATGACCAATTATCCATTTCAGACCCTCGAGGATGTAGAAGATATCGAGTCAATCAACTATGCCCATGAAGCCTTAGAAAAAGGAGTGCCACTCGAAGTGATCATGGATCAGATCCGCCATATTGGTCGGGACAATGCACGGACACCGATGCAGTGGAATGATGAGGCAGAAGCTGGCTTTACGACAGGTCAACCATGGCTTGCGGTCAACCCAAACCACAAAGAGATCAATGTTGAGGCTGCTCTAGCAGATCCAGACTCCATTTTCTATACCTATCAAACTCTGGTGGCCTTGAGAAAAGAGTATCCTTGGCTTGTGACGGCTGATTATGAATTGGTGGACGCAGTAGACAAGGTTTTTGCTTACAAGCGGGTAGAAGGAGTGCAAGCCTACCTCGTCGTTGTCAATCTCTCAAGTCAAGAGCAAGACTTACCACTTGTCAATGGAGTTGAAGAGGTTCTCATTGCCAATACCAAGGTGGAGCAGGTCCTCGAATCGGGCAAGTTAGCCCCTTGGGATGCCTTCTGTGTCAAATTAGCCTAATGAAGCAAATGAAAAAAATTAAGGAACGAACTTCCTTATAAAAGCAGGTCTTTCTCAGTAGAGAAGGCCTTCTTTAGTTTTTAGGGGCTGTTCTTCTAGCAGAATCCGCTCAAAAATCCGCTTAAAATCCGCTCAAAAATGGTTTTGGGGATGCTTGGGTTATAGGAAATATTTATAAGAAGTCCTAGTTTTTGATTTTGATTTCTGCTCTCAAGGCCTATTAAATCTGTGTTATAGTTTTTGGCTATATCAAAATTCGTGTAAAAGCAATTATACAAGACGGCTATCTTCTGATATGATAGTGTCAATTAGAATTTTTGGAGGACACAACATGTCAACTACAATTATCGGTTTCCCACGTTTGGGTGAATTCCGTGAATTAAAATTTACAACTGAAAAATACTTTAGAAAAGAAATCTCAGCAGACGAGCTCTTGGTAGCTGCTAAAGACTTGCGCGCAAAACACTGGAACATTGTTAAAGAACAAGGCATCTCAGAGATTCCTTCAAATGACTTCTCACACTACGACAATTTCCTTGATGCGGCCTTCCTTTTCAACGTCGTGCCTGCATCTGTTCAAAACTTGGATTTGACAGACCTTGAACAATACTTCGCTTTGGCGCGTGGTTACCAAGGTGAAAAAGGGGATGTCCGTGCCCTTCCAATGAAAAAATGGTTTAACACCAACTACCATTACATCGTTCCTAAATTTGAAAAAGCGACAGAAGTGAAATTGGCTGGTCACAAGATTTTTGATGAGTACCAAGAAGCCAAAGAATTGGGGATCAACACTCGTCCAGTAGTGGTTGGACCATTCACTTTCCTTCAATTATCTGACTTTGAAGATGGTGTGAAAGCTGAAGACTTCGTCGACAGCTTGGTTGCTGCTTACCAAGAAGTCTTTGCCAAATTGGCTGAGCTTGGTGCGACTCGTATTCAACTCGATGAGCCAGCTCTTGTCAAAGATTTGTCAGCTGAAGAAAAAGCTCTCTTCTTGAACCTCTACAACAAACTCTTGGCTGACAAGAAAGGCCTTGAAGTCTTGATCCAAACTTACTTTGGTGATGTTCGTGATGTCTACAATGATCTTGTGAACTTGCCAGTAGATGGTATTGGTCTTGACTTTGTTGAAGGCAAGAAAACACTTGAACTCGTTAAAGGTGGCTTCCCAGCTGATAAGACCCTTTATGCAGGTATTGTGAATGGGAAAAACATCTGGCGCAACAACTATGAAAAGAGTTTGGAAATCTTGGATCAAGTTCCAGCTGAAAAGGTTGTCTTGACGACTTCTTGCTCCCTTCTTCATGTGCCATTTACAACGGCTAACGAAGATTTTGAACCAGCTATTTTGAACCACTTCGCCTTTGCAGTTGAAAAATTGGGTGAATTGCGTGACTTGGATGCCATCCGCAATGGTCAAGGGGCAGAAGCTCTTGCTGCCAACAAAGAACTCTTTGCAACAGAACGCGTTGGAGCAAATGCTGAACTTCATGCTCGTATCGCAGCTTTGACAGAAGCAGACTACACTCGTTTGCCAGCTTTCGCAGAACGTGAAGAAATCCAAAAAGAAGCCTTCAAGCTTCCAGCACTTCCAACAACTACCATCGGTTCATTCCCTCAAACTAAGGAAGTACGTGCCAAACGTTTGGCCTTCCGTAAGGGTGAATTGACACAAGAAGAATACGATGCCTTCCTTGCTGAAACGATCGACGAATGGATCAAATGGCAAGAAGAAGTTGGATTTGACGTACTTGTACACGGTGAATTCGAGCGGAACGATATGGTTGAGTACTTCGGTCAAAACTTGTCTGGTTACCTCTTCTCTAAAAACGGTTGGGTACAATCATACGGTATGCGTGGGGTGAAACCACCAATCATCTGGGGAGATGTGACTCGTCTCAACCCAATCACTGTGAAATGGTCTAGCTACGCACAAAGCCGTACAGACAAACCTGTTAAAGGGATGTTGACTGGACCTGTTACCATTCTTAACTGGTCATTCCCACGTGAAGACATCTCTATCAAGGATTCTACTCTTCAAATCGCTCTTGCCATCAAGGATGAAGTTCTTGACCTTGAAGCTGCAGGCGTGAAGATCATCCAAATCGACGAGGCTGCTCTTCGTGAAAAATTGCCACTCCGTCGTAGCGACTGGTACGAAGACTACCTTGACTGGGCGATTCCAGCCTTCCGTTTGGTACACTCAACTGTAGCACCAGACACCCAAATCCACACTCACATGTGTTACTCAGAATTTACAGATATCATCCCAGCTATCGACAACTTGGATGCTGACGTCATCTCATTTGAGGCAAGCCGTTCAAACCTTGAAATCTTGGATGAGTTGAAAGCAAAAAACTTCCAAACAGAAGTTGGACCTGGGGTTTACGATATCCACTCACCACGTGTCCCACAAGACGGTGAAATTGATCATACCATCGAAGCAATCTTGGCAAAAGTACCAAGTGGCAAAGTTTGGATCAACCCTGACTGTGGTTTGAAGACTCGTGGAATTAAAGAAACAAAAGAAAGCTTGATCAAACTCGTTAATGCTGCTAAAGAAGCGCGTGAACACTTGTAAGAAATGTTTCGAGGACCTTCTATCATCGTGTAGAGGGTTTTCGAATCGTTCCCTTATCTTAGAAATAGTGGCTCAGAGTTCTTGATCAAAGAAACAAAAGAAAAGGATAGAATATGTCACAACACACACCGTCTCTGTCATTTGAAGTTTTTCCTCCAAATCCTGAAGTAGGCAATGCCAAACTCTTACGTGCTTTGGCAAATATGCAGGAGCTAGCTCCTCACTTTATTAGTGTGACCGCTAGCAATAATAAATACAATATCAAAGAGACGACGGTTGCTTTAGCCAATTACATTCAAAATGAATTGTCTATTCCGACGATTGCTCACTTGCCAGCCGTCTATTTGAGCAAGGAAAAAGTGGCCGATACTCTTCATGAGTTAGATGAAGTAGGGGTTCATCGGATTTTGGCTCTGCGTGGGGATATTATTCCTGGTGTGGAACCTTTAAAAGACTTTCGTTATGCAACGGATCTGATTGAATTTATTAAAACAGAAGCTCCTCATTTTGAGGTAATTGGTGCTTGCTATCCTGAGGGACACCCAGATTCTCCAAACCAAATTTCAGATATTCAAAATCTTAAAAAGAAGGTAGATGCAGGGTGCTCTAGCTTGGTCACTCAACTTTTCTTTGACAATGAGCGATTCTATGATTTTCAGGATAAGTGTACCTTGGCTGGGATCGATGTTCCTATTCATGCAGGAGTGATGCCGATTCTCAACCGTAATCAGGCTCTTCGTCTCCTTAAGACTTGTGAAAATGTTCATATCCCACGGAAGTTTAAAGCCATTCTGGACAAGTATGAGCATGATCCTGAGTCACTCAGAGCAGCAGGACTTGCCTATGCAGTCGATCAAATCGTTGATTTGGTCACTCAAGATGTGGCAGGTGTCCACCTTTACACCATGAACAATGAAGATGTCGCTTACCACGTCTACCAAGCAACAAAGGCGTTATTTGATCATCAACCGAATTTTGAAGGGAATTAATCAACACTTTTAGTAGGAAGTGTAGAGATTGAGAAAGAATCGTTCTCAATCTCTTTTTATTTGGATAAATCACTTGCTAAAAGCCAACTTTTTTTTTATAGTATAACTAAGACGATTTTGGAGGCGCTTGCAATGAAGAAAGATCTCACGTTAAAGTTATTTGGACCCCCTAAGGTTGTTTTCAATCAGAAAGATATTCGGTTTTCTTTTTCGAAGATGGAGGCCTTGCTTTATTACTTGGCGGTCATGGGGCAAGTCAACCGTGATGAAATAGCCGGTATCCTCTGGGGAGATAAGGAAAACCAAGTCGCTCGCAAAAACTTACGGAATACGGTTTACCAAGCCAATAAAATCTTTGAAGGAGATATCATTGTCTCACCAAGCCGGAGTAGTTTGGCTCTTAATCCTGAGTTGAGTCTTTGTTTAGATGTTCAGCGTTTTGAAAGAGACCCACTAAGTGCCTTGGATATCTATCAGGGAGACTTTCTAGAGGGCTTCTATGTCAAGGATGATGAAGACTTTGATCAGTGGGCTTCTCGTAAACGAGATGCTTATAGGAAGCTCTATGTCGAAAGCTGCTATCAAAAAATTGAGCAGGTCGGTTTTGCAGATCCTAGTATAGAAATCTTGCTCCATCATTTGGTAGAGCTGGATGAATTTGAAGAGAAAAACTACCAGCTCTTGATGGAGTATTATAGCTTCCATCATCAGCTAGGAAAATTTTTTGAGACCTACTATAAGCTAGTCGATTTATTGGATCGCGAGCTCAGTGTGCGTCCCAGTCGAGCGATTGAGGAACTTTATCACTCCGTTTTGGAAGCCAAACGAACTCATAAACTGAGTCATCGCTTAAATATCCATGAACTTCCCTTCTTTGGTCGGAAACAAGAACTCTCGCAACTCGAGGAATACCTTTCCTTAGTCGAGACGGGTGAGGCGGTAGGTCCTTTTCTCGTGATAGGGCAATCTGGAACAGGTAAGAAACGTCTGTTACGGCAGTTGGTCTTGATGTCCAATCGCAGTTTTAACTTTATCAAGGTGGAAGGAAAAGCTACTAGTCAACGCTATGAAGGAAGCGCCTGGAATGATCTCAGACAAGCGCTAGAGAAACTGGGGGATGAGATGGGGATTTCCCTTCTGGAAGAGGAGGATGATCTCATTTCTGTATGGAATCAGCTTCAGAGCCTTAGCAAAGAAAAACCGCTCCTGATCCTGCTTGAAAACGCCCAGTGGTTCGATGCAGTGTCTCTAGAAAAAGTGAAACAACTAGAGGAAAGAAGAAACCAGGAGAAATGGCAACTGATTTTTACAGCTGAAGAGCCTCTGCCAGCTTTCTTCGTCAACTTCTTGGGGGGCTTGAAGGTAGAGAAACGCTTGTCCCAACTAGAGTTGACCAATTTTGCCCCAAGTGAAAGTCGTGCTCTCTTGAAAGGGGAACTGGGAGCAATAGAGCCTGCAGTGATGGAGCAGATGGTCGAATGGAGTGAAGGCAGTCCGTTCTTTCTGTCCAGCTATATCGAAGAGTGGAAAGAAAATGAAAATTTAGAACCCTTGCCTGATATCATTCAAGCCTATCTTTCTCAGGAGCTTGGGGATATGAGCAGTGAGGAAGAGGCTCTTCTACACTACCTATCTTGTTTTCATAAGCCAATTTCTCTGTCTATCTTAGCAGAATTGACGGCTACAGAGCTTCCTGTTTTGACAGAATTAATCGAGCCTTTATCTGAAAGAGCGATCGTCTCAATCGTAGAAGAAGGCGAGGCTCTCATGGTTCAATTCTGCAAGCAATTGGTAGCCATGTACTTTTACCATCTTCTTTCGCCAGCTAGACGGCGGCTCTTCCACCAACAAATTGCGCAAAAATTGGAAGAAACTTTAGAAGATTCGACGGACCTTCTTCTTTATAAGGAAATTGCCTACCAATACAAACAATCCCAAAATCTTTTGCGTTCCATATCTTTTGAGTTGACCTATTTAGAAGAAATCCTTCAGCTGGAGCATGAGCTGTTTCCGATTTATTCCAAGGTAGATGAGGGGTTCCTATCAGATGGTACAAATAGCCATTTGGACATTTTTGGAGAGCTATCCCGCATTCGCCAAGAATTAGATAACCTCTTTTCAAGGCACCAAAGAGATAGAGAATACAAGCATTTACAACTGCGTTACTTGTACCTAGAAGGTCGCTATTTTATTCGAAGTGGGGAGTATCAAAAGGGGATTCATGATATCCAAAAAGTCATCTCCTATGCGCGGGAACTCAAGCAATCCGACTTCCTCTTAGAGGGTTATCGGCAAATCATTTATTATTGCATTCAAACGGAAAATATCTCTGAGATGGCCTATTATACAGATTTAGCTTTAGAAGATGCCATCCAAGCTAATAATCATGAGGTCATCGCGATCCAGTTGCGTTTGAAGGGCTTGTATCACCTGATGGTTGGGGATGAGGAGCAGGCAACCCGGCATCTGTATCGCTCTATTGATTGCTTTAGTTTGACCAATAGCATGCAGGCCAAGTATGCCATTCAAATTGCAGCTTCTTTGGCCTACCTCGCTGAAATCGAGCAAGTGAGAGGGCATTTCCAAGTAGCGGTCATCCACTTAGAAGAGGTTCTGCGTTTGGTGGGAGATCAAGCTGTTGATTCCGTCCGCGTCGTCTTTGATATTGATCTTGGGATCGCCTATTATTGGAAGGGAGATTTGATTCAAGCTCGCCTCTGTTTTGACAGAGCTCAGAAGATTTTGTCCAGTGTTCGTTTCCCTTGGAAGGAAGAATTGCTCGAATTTTACCAATCTTTGATTGCTTGTCAGCAAGGGGATCAGGAGAAGGTTGCGGATTATCTGGCTCGAAAAGAAAGGACGATGAATCCATCTGCCAATTCGCGGGATAAGGGGATGGTTCATTATCTATTGGCTTTCTTATCTAATCAAAAGGAGAAGGGAGAAGAGCTCGCTCCTGCCCTGAGCACCTTCTTGAAAGAAGATAAGAATTACTACAAGAAGGTGGCAGAGCAACACTTGAATCCCTACAGAGATCGTCAGTTTCTTAAGAAATTAAAAGACCTGTAGTGTCTCTTGCCTAAATCATAAGAGAAGGCTAAGTGGCCTGTCCTCTTTTCAGGCAAAGATCATTGTGTCTGAAAATGAAGAAAAAGCATAGAAATGCCCTAGCAATGGGTGTTTCTATGCTTTTTATGTGTGTAGAAATCTTCTTAGTTCAGTTTTTGTTGCGCCAATATTTGGGTCAAGTAAAAGATAAAGGTCGCAGCAAGATTTGAAGTATGGTTGTCAATGTCATGAGGAGGAGAAACTTCCACGACATCAAATCCGATTAGCTTACCACTGGCAGCAATGTGTTGGAGAAGCAGGAGGGCTAGTTTGGGATCGACACCAAGTGATTGGATGGCGCTAACACCAGGAGCAGAGCCGACCGCAAAGCAATCCATATCAATAGACAGATAGATCGCGGTTTGGTTTTCTAAAAATTGATCGATTCGATCCAGAATGGCTTGGTGGCTCATCTGGAAGAGATCTTGGCCAGTTAAAAAATCAATGCTTGGTGTTTTAGCAACATAATTAAAGAGGAAGAGGTTATTATTGTGCTCTTGGATCCCCAGGATGAGGTAAGGGAAGTCCTGACCTTTTTCTTTAGCATGATCAGCCATTTGACGAAAACCTGTTCCAGAATTGGGACCGGTTTGGTCGTAAGGTCGCAAATCAAAGTGGGCATCCAGATTGATCACAGCCAGTTGTTCATCTTTTTCTAAACTGGATTGAATCCCTAGATAGTGGCCGTAAGCAGTTCCGTGACCGCCTCCTAGGACAATGGGTTGAATCCCTAATTGGTACATGCGCTGGATCGCTTGTGAGAGGCTTTCTTGGAGTTCTTCTAGTGAATGGTTAGGCCCGTCAATATTTCCCACATCATACACTGTCACATTGGTTCCCCAGTGCCATGGAAGTTTAGCGATTTGAGAACGGATGGCTGTAGGACCCTCGACTGCTCCTACACGCCCATTATTGATATAGACTCCTTTGTCACTCTTAAAGCCGATGATCCCAAAGGTCATACCCTCAAATGGAGTGAGGGTCTCGTCGTTTAGGTCTAAAAATTTGGTGACCATTCCCCATTTGGCCGTGTAGGGATTGTCCTCGATGCTACCTTGGTAGTAGCTGTAGGTCATTGGATAGTAGTTTGTGAGCAAGCTTGTCGCCTCCCTTATTTTTCTGAAAGCAGGCAGAGGCTGAGAAGATCGCCAGCCTCTGTTTTGCTTTATTCTTACTGTATCAGTATTGAATGCTTAAGTCAACTGCTTTTTCGATGGTTGCTAAGAATTCTTCGCTTTCGACAACAGCAGATGCTTTATTAAGTTCTTCAAAGATTTCGATATCTTTGTCAAATTCAATGAAGTTCAGTTTTTGACGAATCAGCTCATAAGCTGGTTTTGTACCTTTACCAAGTTCATGATTTTCTGGCTTGAGATCCAAGGCTTGGCAAGCTGCCATGATTTCAGTAGCAACGATGCGACGGGAGTTTTTAAGAATTTCTGCTGCTTTACGAGCGGCAGTCGTTCCCATGCTGACGAAATCTTCTTGGTTTTCACAAGATGGAATAGAATCGACACTAGCAGGGTGAGCCAAAATTTTATTTTCCGATGCAAGGGATGCACAAGCATACTGGGTAATCATGAAGCCTGAGTTGAGTCCAGGGTGTTTAACCAAGAAGGATGGTAATTTACTAAGCTGGCTGTTGACCAAGCGTTCCACCCGACGTTCAGATACGTTTCCGATTTCAGAAAGGGCGATCCCTAGGAAGTCAAATGGTTGTGCCATTGGTTCTCCGTGGAAGTTCCCGCCGGAGATGACGTGGCCTTCTTTAGTAATAATTGGATTATCTGTCACAGAGTTGATTTCGATTTCAACTTTTTCTTTTACATAAGCAATAGAATCCTTGCTAGCTCCATGGATTTGAGGGATACAACGGAGTGTGTAAGGGTCTTGGACCCGTTGTTGGGTTGCTACCGTTGTGTTCTTGCTTCCTTCAAGGAGGTTGCGGATATTGCGAGCGGTTGCCAATTGTCCACTTTGAGGACGGATGGTATGAAGGTCTTCTTCGAATGGACTGGTAATTCCATTGTGAACTTCCATTGAGAGAGCACCAGCGATATCAGAGAGTTTGAGCAATTGGATACCATCATAAGTCGCAAGAGCACCGATACCGGTTAGGACAGTCGTACCATTGATCAAGGCAAGCCCTTCTTTGGCAGCTAATTGGATCTTTTCAATTCCAGCACGATCTAAGGCTTCTTGACCACTGAGAAGTTCTCCTTTGTAGTAGGCGCGTCCAAGACCCAACATTGGTAAAACCATATGAGAAAGAGGAGCAAGATCTCCAGAAGCTCCGAGAGAGCCTTTTTCAGGGATATAAGGAGTGACTCCTTTGTTGAGCAATTCTAACAGTTTTTCAACGGTTGACAGACGAATGCCAGAATAACCTTTCAATAGTGAGTTAATACGGATCAGCATGATGGCACGAACGGCATCTTCAGGAAGTGGATCACCGAAGCCAGATGAGTGAGTTCGAATCAGGTTTTCTTGCAGTTGAACAGTATCTTCTGGAGAGATGCTGACATTACAGAGGGAACCAAAGCCAGTGGTTACACCATAGACGACTCGTTTTTCCCGGACAATGTCATCAACGATTTTACGGGATGCGATAACGGCTTCTTTGGCTTGTTCATCAAGCTCACATTGGGCACCGTGCCGAGCTACAGCGATGACTTCTTCGAGTGTTAAGCTATTACCATCTAAATGAATCAATTGAGTCATATAAAACCTCCGATTATGAATAGTTGTTCTGTGGAAGTAGTGTTGTTTACTTCGGTTTGAATACCAAACATGGGCCCATTGTCTATTGATCTAAAGAATTGAAAAGAGTCATAGAGAAAAGGGCTCAGGTTTGATATTCGTGGAGTCCTAGATGGGTTAGGGAGCAAAACCGAGCTTCACTCCCGTCTCTGTTCCCATCTAGTGTGTAAAGAAAATTAGTGAGGAAGGGTTTTCGATTTATGTAGTTTATCGCCGTGGAAAACAAAGTAGAGTCCACTTGCGATCACGAGACCGATGGCACCCCAAACAAAGTTCATCATGTTGTCCCCTGCAATCATCAAGATACTGATCACAACAGCTAGAACTGGGATAACAGGACCAAATGGTACTCGGAAGGTAACCTTTTTGTCTGGGTACATTTTTCTGAGTTTGATGGCTGCCAAAGCAGTTGGAATGTATTGGAAGAAACGGAAGACAACACTGAAGGTTGCTAATGTTTCGAAAGAGCCAGATAACAAGAGTAAGAAGGCGAAGATACCAGAAATGATAATGGCAATGACAGGGGCATTCTTAGAGTTTGTTTTTCCAAGCCCTTCTGGCAAGAGTTTTTCAGTTGCTAATGCGGCACCAAAACGAGGGACCATGATGGATTCACCGATGTTTAGACCGGCGATTGAAATGAGGGCTCCGTAAGAAACGAGTGGAGCTCCGATAGGGCCAATCATTTCGACAAATGCGTCTTGTACTGGTGCACCAGTTTGCATAATGCGACCACCAAGCATGGCGATTGTTCCTGCGATGATCAACATGTAGAGAACAGATACAATACTGATAGAACCTAGAATAGCGCGGGGAACGTTCTTTTCAGGGTTGCGCATTTCCCCTGCAACGATAGACATGGTTTCAAATCCGATGAAACCGTAGAAGATGTAGACGGCTGTACTAGAAATAGAACTGAAGAGGTTTGTTCCACTTTCCAATTGAAGGAAAGGTGTGAAGTTGCCCTTGCTCACGCCACCGGGAATGAAGAAGATGGCAAAGAGTGAGAAGAGGACAATTGGAATTAATTTTGCAACAGTAGCTGTCAGAGTAAACATCTTAGAGGTTTTCAGACCGGCAATGTTCATCAGACTCAAGAGAATCAGCATACCGATACTGATCGGAAGGTTGTAGCCTTCAAATGCTGGGAAGGTGATGATGAAGATCTTAGCAAATCCGGCTAACATGGCAGCCCAAGCGATAACAGTAACGGCCCAACCGAGAATCCCAACGTTAAAGCCAACGAAGTCTCCGAAAGCGGCTTTTGAGTATTGCATGGCTCCACCGTTTTTGTCGAAGTAGCCAGCTGTTTCAGCCAGACAGGCTGATAGTAGCATGACGAGAATGGCAACCCCGAACATGACAGCTAGAGAAGCTGGTCCGAGGCCAGAATAAATTTTTTGAGGAAGGAGGAAGATACCAGATCCGATTACGGCGTTGATACCGTAAAGAGTGGCACCGCTAAAGCTGAATTTCGCTTTTTCTTGTTCCTCAATCGACTGTTTATGTGCTCCGTTCATAATGTTTCTCCTTTGTGAACATTATTGTAGTCCAGTCCAGATAGCAATCGGTTGCTCCCCAGACTGATGGGGTAAAAACGTGATTGTCATCTCTTGAAGAGGAGATGCTTGTTCGATCACCAGGAGCTCGTGAGTTTGGAGAGTTTGAGAATGATTGTTTCCCCATTCGAGTGTTAGTGGACAGAGAGCGTAGATCAATTGATAGCGACTCTGACTTTTGACACTCTCTTTTGGGGATATAGCACTCATATGCCCCTGATAAGAAGGTTTGTAAATCAAATTAAAGTCTTGACAAGTCCCTTGGCTAGATACAGGATCTCCCCCATCAAAGAAGTAGCTTTGAAAGGGGTTCAAAACCACTTCTTTATGGTGATGGGTGAGCCTAATGGAGGCATTCAAGGGCATCAAGATTCGGTGGTAGCCCGTGAGATCGGTAAAGTTACTTTTTTCAACCTCTACCGTTGCAGTAGAGAGGCGGAAGTCAAAGGTCCGATCTGGATAGCTTCCTCCCTCTGGGGAGAGAAAGAGTTGGGTGGTTTGGCCACCGGACCAGGTAGAAATTTGATAATCTGCGGGGGTAAGATGAAGGAGAGTCACCATAGGACGCCTTCTTTCTTAAAAGAGACCAGTGATATTGCCGTGGTCATCGATATCAATCTTTTCACTGGCAGGAACTTTAGGTAGGCCAGGCATGGTCATAATGGTACCAGTGAGAGCTACGATGAAGCCAGCTCCGGCAGCCACCTTAAGGTTACTGATTTTAACTGTGAAATCTTTTGGTGCTCCCATCTTCTTCGCATCGTCTGAGAAGGAGTATTGGGTTTTGGCCATACAGATTGGGTAGTTCGAGAAGCCCAGAGCTTCCAATTCTTTGAGTTCGCGTTTGGCCGCTGGTGTTAAGCTGATGCCTTTACCACCATAGACTTTTGTGACGATCTTAGTCAATTTTGTTTCAATGCTGTCTTCTTCGTCATAGACATAAGAGAAGTGGTTTTCTTCTTGAGCCAGTTGAATGACTTTTTCAGCCAAGTCACGACCACCAGCTCCACCATGTGCCCAGACATCTGAAATGACCACATCTACATGGCGTTTCTTACAAGATTCATAGACAGCTTCTAGCTCTGCTTCTGTATCCAGTGGGAATTTGTTAATGGCAACGACCACTGGTAGACCATAGACTTCTTGAATGTTGGCCAAGTGTTTGTCTAGGTTTGGTAGTCCATCGATAACGGCTTGGACATTTTCGGTAGCCAAGTCTGCTTTGGCAACTCCACCATGCATCTTGAGAGCACGGTTGGTTGCGACGAGGACAACGGCAGCAGGTTTGAGCCCGGCCATGCGGCACTTAATATCGATGAATTTTTCAGCACCGAGGTCTGCTCCAAAACCAGCTTCTGTCACGACATAGTCTGCATATTTGAGGGCTAGTTTAGTAGCCAGCACACTGTTACAGCCATGGGCGATATTGGCAAATGGTCCACCGTGGATGATGGCAGGAGTATGTTCCAAGGTTTGCACCAAATTTGGATGGATGGCATCTTTGAGGACAGCTGCCATGGCACCTCCAGCCTTGAGATCTTTGGCTGTGACCGGTTGTCCTTGGTAGTTGTACCCAATAATGATGCGATCAAGACGTTCTTTGAGATCAAGGATATTTTCAGAGAGACAGAGAATGGCCATGATTTCAGAAGCCACGGTGATGTCAAAGCCATCTTCACGAGGAACTCCGTTTGTTTTTCCTTGAAGGCCATCGACAATATGACGGAGTTGACGGTCGTTCATATCGACCACCCGTTTCCAGGTGATGCGACGAGAATCGATGCCCAACTCATTGCCGTGATGGATATGGTTGTCAATCAAGGCTGCAAGGAGGTTGTTGGCAATCCCAATGGCATGGAAGTCTCCGGTAAAGTGAAGGTTGATATCTTCCATTGGAACCACTTGGGCGTACCCGCCACCGGCAGCTCCACCCTTGATCCCAAAGACAGGGCCAAGAGACGGTTCGCGGAGAGCAATGACGGCTTTTTCACCAATAGCTGAAAGAGCATCGACCAAGCCAACAGAGGTGGTTGTCTTTCCTTCTCCAGCAGGTGTCGGTGAGATGGCTGTCACGAGGATCAGCTTTCCATCTTCCTTATCCTTGAGTTGTTCCAGTTGGTTGCTATCAATTTTTGCCTTGTATTTTCCGTAGAGCGAAATATCGTCTTCGGTCAATCCAAGTTCAGCAGCGATATCGGTGATGGGCTTCATTTGGACAGAATTGGCGATTTCAATATCCGATAAAACCATAGAATCCCTTCTTTCTTTATTTTTATTTGCTAGGTTTAAGATAGACTTTCTAAAATGGTTTGGTAAATGTTATCTGCAAGATCAGAACCGGTTTGGAGAAGTTTGAGTCCCTTGCTGTGGTATTCTTGGACGAAGTCTTGGTCCTTGATTCCTGAAATGTTGATCAAGACATTGAGCCAAGCACCTTGAAGGCCAGCTTTAAGATTCAGAGCAGCTACCCCTAGGTCACTAGCCGCATTGGTGTTGGACTTGCCAACAGCTTCTTTGGTGGTTTCAAGAGCTTCAACGATGAGCTCCATCATAGAGAAAGGAGATACTGTCGCATGTTTCAAAGCTTTTTGCATGGCTTCACGACGAGCGGCTTTCTCTTCTTCCGTTTCTTTTGGAAGATCAAAGACAGCTGATACGACGTTGAAAGCTTCTGTATCTTTATCGATGGCTTCTAGTAATTGGTCTTGGAGTTGAGCGCTTTTTTCATGAACCCCTTTGATGTGGTCTTCAAATTCTGCGTATTTTTTCTTTCCAATGGTCAGTTCACAGACCATTTTTGTAAGGGAAATCCCATTCGCAGCAGATAGAGCAGCAGCAGAACCACCACCTGGAGCTGGAGCATCTGAACCAAGAACTTTGGCAAACTCCGTAATACTTAAGTCAACTAGTTTCATAGAACTCCCTTTCTAACCCAACAAGTGATTTTCCAAGACTTGTTTGCTGTAGTCAAAGTCTTCTAATTGCAAGTAGTATTCAGCAGAGTCGATCAAAGCCTTAGCAGGAGCCAGTCCAATGAGTTCTGTTCCGATGATGCGAACACCATAGCGTTGCGCTTCGAAACGAACGGTTTCAACGACACGATACAATGGGAATTGTTCCAAGTTGACCATGTTGATGGAGACTTGGGCGATGTTGCGATCTTCTAGCATGACACCGATCGCTTTACAGTATTTGTATCCACCGCTTGATCCACGAATGATTTTAGAAATCTTATTGGCAATCTCTAGGTCGTCTGTGTCAAGGTTGATATTGAAAGCAACGAGTGGCATCCGGACACCAACAGCTGTAACCCCTGCAGTTGGGTGAATCTTGCGTTCACCGTAGTCTGGCTTCCAGTCTTCTTCCAACAATTTTTCTGGCATTCCTTCAAATTGTCCTTTACGCACTTTGGCCAAGTTCTTCCGTTCTGGGCGAGTTGCAGCATCTTCATAAAGGAAGATTGGAATACCTAATTCACGATTGATGCGTTCGGCTACTTTATTAGCGATCTCAACGCATTCAGCTGTAGTGATATCTTTAACCGGAACGAATGGACAAACGTCTGTTGCTCCCATACGAGGGTGTTCGCCTTCGTGCTTGGTCATATCAATGTTTTCAGAAGCGTATTTCACCAATTGGAAAGCCACTTCTTGAATGCTTTCTTCATCCCCAACGAGTGTAAAGACGCTACGGTTGTGGCTGGCATCGGACGAGTAGTCTAGTAACGTAACACCTGGAATACTTTTTGCTGTAGCTGCTAATCCGTCGATCACAGCCTGATTGCGTCCTTCAGAGAAGTTTGGAATACACTCAACAATTTTTGCCATATGATTACCTCTTTTTATAGGAGAAGTTGGGGAGGAGGAGTCTTTGTATTTTCCTCCCCTTTCTCAGTTTTTATTTTTTGATGTTAAAACAATTTTTGAACGGCTTCTTTGACCAAATCTTCATCTGCCAGATAAGGAATGGTGATGTGGTCTGTTCCTGCATGGAGACGGTTGTACTCGATCGCTGTTTCGATAGCATGATCGTTCCGTGCCCAGTTCCGACGAGCAACCCCGCCCATGGTATCCCAGGCAATGGCAGACTTGATGATTTCATCGATCCGGTGGCTACCGTCTAGAACGAGACCAAATCCACCGTTGATGGCTTTACCGATACCAGTACCACCACCGTTGTGGAGGGCAACGAGACTCATACCGCGAGCAGCGTTACCAGCGTAACATTGAACCGCCATGTCACAAGTAACGTTTGATCCATCTTTGATGTTTGATGTTTCACGGAATGGAGCATCCGTACCAGATACGTCGTGGTGGTCACGTCCAATCATGACAGGTCCAATCTTGCCTTGGCGAATGAGTTCATTGAATTTCAATGCAATATTGACACGGCCCATGCAATCTTGATAGAGAATACGAGCTTGTGTACCAACCACCAGTTGGTTCTTCTCAGCATCGCGAATCCAGTTGTAGTTGTCGCGGTCTTGGTAGCGACGAGTTGGATCGATCGCTTCCATAGCTGCGTGGTCAGTTGCAATCAAGTCTTCATGTTTACCGCTGAGGCAGACCCAACGGAATGGACCGTATCCATAGTCAAAGAGCATAGGTCCCATGATATCTTCTACATAAGATGGCCAAATGAAGCCGTCCTTGTCATCCAAGCCATTCTTAGAAATTTCCTTGATGCCTGAGTCGTAAACAGATTTCATGAAGGCATTACCGTAGTCGAAGAAGTAAGTACCTTTAGCCGTCAAGGCTTTGATCACTGCAAAGTGACGAGCCAAGGTTTCATCAACCAAACGGCGGAAGGTTTCTTTGTCTTCTGCCAGCAAACGTGTACGCTCTTCAAAGCTGATGCCAACTGGGCAATAGCCACCATCATAAACGTTGTGGCAAGAGGTTTGGTCAGACAAGAGATGAACGTGAACATTGTGTTCATTGACATATTCGAGCAAATCTACGATATTACCATGGTAGGCAATCGAAGTGGATTCACCAGCTTCAAGGGCTGCTTGAGCCAATTTCACAGCTTCTTCGGCACTATCTGTCACTTGGCTAATCCAGCCTTGAGAGTGACGGGTTTCGATCCGAGAGCGGTCCACTTCTGCAACGATGGCAACCGCTTTTGCGATTTCAGCTGCTTTCCCTTGAGCTCCGCTCATTCCACCGAGACCAGATGAAATAAAGAGTTTACCAGTTAAGTCGCCGTCATCAGGCACACCGAGTTTAAGACGACCAGCATTGAGAAGGGTGTTGAAAGTACCGTGAACGATCCCTTGAGGACCGATGTACATCCAGCCACCAGCCGTCATCTGACCGTAGTTGGTTACTCCCATTTCTTCAGCGATTTCCCAGTCGCGCATATTGTCATATTCACCAATCAAGAGACCGTTAGTAATGACGACACGAGGAGCTTCTGGTTTCGATTTGAAGAGGCCTAGAGGGTGACCCGATTCAACCACCAAGGTTTGGTCTTCTGTCATGACTTCCAAGTATTTCTTGATCAAGTTGTACTGCATCCAGTTGGCGCAGACAGATCCTGTTTCCCCATAAGTGACCAATTCATATGGATAAAGGGCAATTTCAAAGCTCAAGTTGTTGTCGATCATGACCTGCATAGCCTTAGCAGCAGTGCATTTTCCTTTGTACTCATCGATTGGTTTTCCGTAGATCCGATCTTTTGGACGGAAGCGATAGCCATAGATCCGACCGCGAGTTCTCAGTTCTTCCAGAAATTCTGGGATCAACTCTTGGTGGAATTTTTTAGGAATGTAACGCAAAGCATTTTTAAGGGCAATTTCAGTCTGAGCTTGCGTTAAGCGGAAGCCTCTATCAGGTGCACGACGGATGCCTTCTTGAAAAGTCGCCTTTTCAGGTAGGACATCAAAGTCAAGTTTGACAGACATAGCAGCTGCAATTTCTTTCTCGTCTATAAATGACATAGCAGAACCCTCCTTATAGTTGGACTGTGAATTTATATTTTCTTTATTGTATCGAAGAAACGTCAATAAAGAGTCAAAAAAAAATATAATTTTTAATAAAGCAAAAAAAAATGAGGGAAAAACTTTTTGACTTTTTTTTGACGCTTTTCCTGTAGAATTGTAAAATGAATAACAATGGAAATAGAAAGGAATGTTTCATATGTCTGCTGATATCCTATTAACCCACTTTAACCAATTGTTTTGTCCGAATGATCTAGGCCATCCTCTCTATGGAAAAGAGATGGCAGAAGCGCAAATCCTTTCCGATGCTTATATCGCTATTAAGGATGGAAAAATTCTTGCAGTTGGGACAGGTCAACCAGAACCAGAACTGATTGATGACCATACGGAAGTGAAATCCTGTGAAGGAAAAGTTGCGACTCCTGGCCTGATTGACTGCCATACCCACTTGGTCTATGGAGGTAGTCGTGAACATGAATTTGCGAAAAAATTAGCGGGTGTTTCTTACTTAGACATCCTCGCCCAAGGCGGTGGAATTCTGAGCACGGTTCGGGCGACACGGGAAGCTTCTTTTGAAAATCTCTATGACAAGTCCAAACGACTGTTGGATTACATGTTGCGTCATGGAGTGACCACTGTCGAAGCCAAGAGTGGCTATGGTTTGGATTGGGAAACTGAAAAACGCCAGTTGGATGTTGTGGCTGCACTGGACCGTGATCATCAAATAGACTTGGTTTCGACCTTTATGGCAGCCCATGCGATCCCAACAGAGTACAAGGGCCGTTCCCAAGAATATTTAGATCTCATTGTGGAACAAATGCTTCCCAAAGTGAAGGAAGAAAAACTAGCTGAGTTCTGTGATATCTTCTGTGAAAAAGGTGTCTTTACAGCAGATGAATCTCGCTATCTTCTTTCAAAAGCTAAGGAGATGGGATTCAAACTGCGGATTCATGCCGATGAGATCGAATCCATTGGTGGCGTGGATGTGGCGGCGGAATTGGAATCTACAAGCGCAGAACACTTGATGGTGATTACGGATGAAGGCATTCAAAAATTAGCTGCAGCAAAAGTGATTGGAAATCTTTTGCCAGCTACAACCTTCAGCCTCATGGAAGATACTTATGCACCGGCTCGTAAGATGTTGGACGCTGGGATGGCCATTACCCTAACAACGGACAGCAACCCAGGGTCTTGTCCAACAGCCAATCTCCAGTTTGCCATGCATCTAGGTTGCTTCATGATGCGCCTAACTCCAGTAGAAATTCTCAATGCAGTGACCATCAATGCGGCCTATTCAGTTGATCGTGCTAAAACAATCGGCTCTTTCGATGTTGGCAAACAGGCCGACATTACCATCTTTGATGCACCAAATCTAGATTATCTCTTCTATTTCTTTGCGACAAATCTCGTGACAGATGTCTACAAGAAAGGTCAAAAAGTCATTTAACTGACTCCATTTCATTTGGGACTTTGCTGGTTTGCAAAAATCAGCAAAGTCTTTTTTTAAAACCTATCCCTGTAGGGAATGGAACCACTTTAGTAGGAAATTAAAATTTGACGTTCAAAGAATATTTTTCTTACTTTCTGATGTACAAAAAGGGAAATTCTTGATAGAATAGAAGTAATATTGAATATTTTCTTCAATATCATCTGTTTGATTGAAAACAGATTGTTTAAACTATTGATCAAACGAACAGGTTATTCAACAGACCTGTCTAGAAATTGTGAGGAGACAAGATGACTGTCGATTATAACAGCAAAGCTTACTTGGATAAAGTAGACGCTTGGTGGCGTGCAGCCAACTACATTTCAGCTGCTCAAATGTACTTGAAAGATAACCCATTGTTGAAGCGCGAAGTCGTTGAAAATGACTTGAAGGCTCACCCAATCGGACACTGGGGAACTGTACCAGGGCAAAACTTTATCTATGCTCACTTGAACCGTGCCATCAACAAATACGACTTGGATATGTTCTATATTGAAGGACCAGGTCACGGTGGACAAGTAATGGTATCGAACTCTTACTTAGATGGTTCTTATACTGAATTGAATCCAAACATCCCACAAAATGAAGAAGGTTTCAAACACTTGTGTAAGATCTTCTCATTCCCAGGAGGAATTGCTTCTCACGCAGCGCCTGAAACACCAGGATCTATCCACGAAGGTGGAGAACTTGGTTATGCCCTTTCTCACGCTGCTGGTGCTGTATTGGATAATCCAGATGTGATTGCTGCCACAGTTATCGGTGACGGTGAAGGAGAAACAGGTCCATTGATGGCTGGTTGGTTGTCAAATACTTTCTTGAACCCAGTCAACGATGGGGCTATCCTTCCAATCTTCTACCTCAACGGTGGGAAGATCCACAACCCAACCATCTTCGAACGCAAAACAGACGAAGAATTGGCCCTCTTCTTTGAAGGTCTTGGATGGAAGCCAATCTTTGCGAATGTCACTG
Source organism: Streptococcus parasanguinis (assembly GCF_032163505.1). Lineage (NCBI taxonomy): Bacteria > Bacillati > Bacillota > Bacilli > Lactobacillales > Streptococcaceae > Streptococcus > Streptococcus parasanguinis. The sequence continues at coordinate 1,654,950 of NZ_CP134147.1, read as the reverse complement.
CAATTTCAGAAGACCACGAAGCTGCACACGCTTTGTTTGCTGAAAAATTGGACGAAGCAATTGAAGAAATCAAGAAAGTCCAAGCAGAAGCTCGTAAAGGTTCTGCTGAAGAAGCAACTCAACCAGTTTACCCTGTCTTGATTGCTCGTATTCCTAAAGGTTGGACTGGTCCAAAAGCATGGGAAGGAACACCTATCGAGGGTGGATTCCGTGCGCACCAAGTTCCAATCCCAGTAGATGCTCACCACATGGAGCATGTCGATGCTCTTCTTTCATGGTTGGAATCTTACCGCCCAGCTGAATTGTTCGACGAAACTGGTAAACTAGTTCCTGAAATTGCGGAAATTGCACCAAAAGGTGACCGTCGCATGGCGATGAACCCAATCACAAATGCTGGTGTGATCAAACCAATGAACACAGCTGATTGGAAGAAACATGCCCTTCAATTCAACACACCAGGTGAAATCATGGCTCAAGACATGATCGAATTTGGTAAGTATGCGGCAGACTTGGTAGATGCGAACCCAGATAACTTCCGTATCTTCGGTCCAGACGAAACCAAATCAAACCGTCTTCAAGAAGTCTTCACTCGTACAAGCCGTCAATGGTTAGGACGTATGAAACCAGACTACGATGAAGCCTTGAGCCCTGCTGGTCGTGTCATTGACTCTCAATTGTCAGAGCACCAAGCAGAAGGTATGCTTGAAGGATATGTCTTGACAGGTCGTCATGGATTCTTCGCCTCTTACGAATCCTTCCTTCGTGTTGTGGATTCTATGATCACTCAACACTTCAAATGGTTGCGTAAGTCTAAGACACATACAACATGGCGTAAAAACTACCCAGCCTTGAACTTGATTGCAACTTCAACTGTTTTCCAACAAGACCACAATGGCTACACTCACCAAGATCCAGGTATCTTGACTCACTTGGCTGAGAAAACTCCTGAATACATCCGTGAATACTTGCCAGCAGATACCAATAGCTTGCTTGCGGTAATGGATGAAGCCTTCAAGGGAGAAGATGTGATCAACTTGATTGTTTCTTCTAAACACCCACGTCCTCAATTCTACTCAGCAACTGAAGCAGAAGAATTGGTTCGTGAAGGATACAAGGTGATCGATTGGGCATCAACTGTTTCAGCAGATGAAGAGCCAGATCTTGTTATTGCAGCTGCAGGTACAGAGCCAAACTTAGAAGCTCTTGCAGCCATCACAATCTTGCACAAAGCCTTCCCAGAATTGAAGATCCGCTTTGTCAACGTTGTGGATATCTTGAAATTGCGTCACCCATCCGTTGATGCGCGTGGACTTTCAGATGAAGAATTTAACAAAGTCTTCACAACGGATAAACCAGTCATCTTTGCTTTCCATGGTTACGAAGGCATGATCCGTGATATCTTCTTCAACCGTCACAACCATAACCTTCGTGTACATGGTTACCGTGAAAACGGGGATATCACCACACCATTTGATATGCGTGTGATGTCTGAGTTGGATCGCTTCCACTTGGCACAAGATGCAGCTAATGCAGCTCTTGGAGATGCAGCAAGCGCATTTGCAGCGAAGATGGATGAAACAATCGCCTTCCACCATGACTACATCCGTGAAAACGGAGACGACATTCCAGAAGTTCAAAACTGGAAATGGGAAAACGTGAATAAATAAGAAAAGAGAGTGGGACAGAAATCGGTAATTCGTTAGAATTCGATTTCGTCGTCCCACCTCCGCACAGTTGAGTAGGGCTGTAAAAGCTGATGAAATCAGCGTAGTAGAGCCCACTCAACCACTGCGTCTTGCTCGACAATCCAAAAATAATTGAGAGGCTAGGACTTTTGTCCCAGCCTCTTTTGTGATGAACAGCAAGTAACAAAAGTAAGAGGATGAGAATAGATGTTCGGAAATCAAGCGCTTTCCAATAAAATTGTAAGAGTTTCTAGGAAAATATTGAAGTAAAACCGAAAAAATAGTAAAATGGAAGAGCTGATTGCAGCAAATCAACTGTTCTGCGTTCTCCTTTTTGGAGAAGTGTTCTACATTAGAAAATGGAGTATTCTATGAAGAAAAAAATTATCTTGAAAAGCAGTATCCTAGCGGTCGCTGCAGGTCTTAGTGTTTTTGCGATCAATAGCGTTTTTGCAGACGAATTGCCCGTACAGTTCATGGGCGTTAATGACTTCCACGGTGCCTTGGAACAAACAGGGACAGCTCGTTTAGAAGGCGAAACTGTGAAAAACGCAGGAACAGCCCCACTTTTGGCAACCTATTTGAACGATTCGCAAAAAGACTTTGAAACGGAGAATGCCGGAACGCCAAATGCCAGCATCCGTGTGCAAGCTGGAGATATGGTCGGAGCTAGTCCAGCCAACTCTGCCCTCCTTCAAGATGAACCAACTGTAAAAGTCTTCAATGAAATGAACTTTGAATACGGAACCCTTGGAAATCACGAGTTTGACGAAGGACTTGGTGAATTCAACCGGATCATGAAGGGGGAAGCCCCAACACCTGGTCAATTCAACAAGATCGTCGATGAGTATCCTCATGAAGCTTCTAAACAAGAAGTCGTGATTGCCAACTTGGTTGACAAAGATACCAACAAAATCCCATTTGACTGGAAACCTTATACCATCAAAGAAATCCCAGTCAATGACAAGACTGTTAAAGTCGGATTTATCGGGGTTGTTACGACAGAATTCCCAAATCTTGTCTTGCGTAAAAATCATGAACAATACCGGGTTTTGGATGAAGCAGAATCGATTGCTAAATATGCTCGTGAATTAAATGACCAAGGGGTTCATGCTATTGCTGTCTTAGCCCACGTTGCTGCCACTAGTAAGAATGGTGTAGCAGAAGGTCCTGCTGCAGACATGATTAAAAAATTAAACCAAATCTATCCTGAAAACTCAGTGGATATCGTCTTTGCAGGTCATAACCACCAATATACAAACGGGATGGTTGGAAATACCTTGATTGTTCAAGGTACGTCTCAAGGGAAAGCTTACTCGGATGTCCGTGGGGTCCTAGATACGGATACAGCTGACTTTGTCAAAGCTCCAACTGCTAAGATTATTGCGGTAGATCCATCGAAAGGCAAAGCAAAAGATGCCAAGGTTCAAGCGATCATCGATGATGCCAATGCGACGGTTAAAAAAGTAACAGAAGCAAAAATCGGTACAGCAGACAAAGCTGAAATATTTACCCGTGAATTGAATGCGCAAAAAGAAAGTGCTGTTGGAGATTTGGTCACAGCAGCGCAACTAGATATTGCCAAAAAATCAGGTTATCCAGATGTTGACTTTGCCTTCACCAATAATGGAGGAATTCGTGCAGACCTCGTGGTGAAACCAGACGGAACAGTCACTTGGGGTGCAGCTCAAGCAGTGCAACCATTTGGAAATATCCTCCAAGTAGTAGAAATCACTGGGGACCAAATCTACAAAGCTTTGGATCAACAATATGATGAGAAAGAGCTTTACTTCTTGCAAATGGCAGGGATCAAGTACACCTATACGAAACCAGCCGATGCAACGGAAGAAAATCCTTATAAGGTCGTGAAAGCTTACAAGGCAGACGGAACTGAAATTGATCGCAACAAGACCTACAAGGCGATTATCAACGACTTCTTGTATGGTGGTGGTGATGGCTTCTCAGTCTTCCGCGATACAAAATTGATCGGTGCTATTAATCCAGATACAGAAGTCTTTATCCAATACATCGAAGATGTGAATAAGGCAGGGAAGAAGTTATCTGCTTCAATCTTGGGTAACAAGACATTTGTGGAAAAAGTGGAAGAAGAAAAACCAACTCCAGAACCTCAACCACAACAGGAACCACAGCCATCGCCAGTTGATCCAGTAAGTCCTGTAAATCCAGTCCATCCTGTAGCTCCAGTGACTCCTACTACCCCAACATCTCAACCTGAAAACCCAGTAACTCCAGCTCAACCAGCTGCAAGCGAAACAAAAGAAGTGGCAAGTGTCAAACCAGTCGCTGTCACTTATCATACGGGTGGCCAAGCAGAAGTAGCTGCTACACCAGCAACGGGTCTTCCAAAAACAGGTCAAGAAGAATTGGCTTCCACAGTCCTTAGCCTCTTTGGCATGACCTCACTAGCTTTAGCAGGCTTTGTAGTCAGCAAAAAACGTGAAGGTTAAGTTCTTCATCCGTTAACTTACCCTAAAAAACGTCCGTTTTTTTAAGAAACGGACGTTTTTCATGTCTTAGGCTGTTTTTTCCACCCAGACACTGCGGACAAAGAAGAGGCTGATCAGAGCTAGTGCTAGAAAGGCAACTCCAAGGTAATAATAGGGTTGATCCATTGTAGTAGATCGACCAGAGAGGTTAACAATCCCTCGGTAGAGGGCTCCGGCTGTGAGCGTAGCCACTCCAGAATTCCAAAGATTGAGACTCAGGCGAGAGAAGCCTTTCACCATCAACTGTAGAAGCACTAGTAGGGTGCCACCGATCAAAGGAATCAAGAAGAGGTAGTGCATGAAGGCAGAGGTTTCGCCAAAACTAAAATGTTCATAGATGCGACTTCCGACAAAGAAGAAAGCTGAAATCAGAATATACCAGAGAATCGTTTTTTTCAACCGTTGTTTAATAGGATTAGTAACCGATATAGACAATGTCACTCACCGCCCTTTCTGAGATAGTACCATTTGTTGTTGGTTTGTTAATAACTTGACCATTGAAGTAAAGGGTAGAAGATCCACCCCCATCCAGGTTGTAGGCTGTTTTGACGCCATACGATTTCATCACTTCCGCTAATTGGTAGAGAGAAAGCCCTTCACTCTCTGAAGTCCGTCCGTCTGACACGACGATAATGTAGTGGTTTTCATCGATGATCCCAATCGCTGTCCGTGGATTTGACGCCATAGATTGCCCGACCTCTGAGTTGGTATCGACAGTTATTTCCCCATTTTCAACTAAGGAAGGACCGAAAGCGAGGAGATTGACGACCCCGTCTTTGACCAATTGATCCGCAGAGATCTCATCTTCATAGATAATTTTGAAGGATCCATCCTTGTAAATGGCTAGGTCACCATTGCTTGAATCTTCCCGAACGGTATCGCGGTAGACCACTCCATTTCGGATGACGTATCCTGTACTGTTAGCCCCGTAATAGTCACCATTCACTGCCAGAATAGCACTGTTGTTGGCAGCTGTGACAGAGGTCTTGGCTGTCACGTTGGTTCCGTAAGTGTTTTGTGCAAAGGCTGTTTTGAGGTAGTCAGATGAGCTGACTGTGATATCTGCAATGTAAACCTGGGTATTTTCAACCGTTTTTTCTGTTAGGCTTACCTGGATATTGTCATCTGAATAGCTAGTATCAGTTGTTGTAGCCGATGCAGCTGCTTTTTTGGCTGCCTTGGTGTCCGTAGTCGTAGCTTTTACGGTTTGGATGGCATCGGATAAGACAAAGGTCTTGAGCATAGAGTAGCTAAAACTGCTGGTCAAAAGAAGGCCAAAGCAGGCAGCATAGGTGTAGGATTTTTTAAAGAATTTCATGGTGGGGAGCAGTCCTTTCTTTGAAGATCACTTTTTTCTGGATCACCCATGAGACCAGAAAGAGGAGGAAGCCAACGACAATCTTACTGATCAGGAGATTGAGCCCGAAAGCAGTATAGAAGAGTCGAATCAAGAGCGTATCGAGAATAAAGAGGCCAAGGGCTAGGCCAAAGTAACCACTTCCAGTTTTAGCGACACTGTCTTTGTTCTTAAAGACCAGGTGCTTATTGGTCGAGTAGTTAAAGATGGAACTCGTCACACGAGCGATCCCATTGGCTAGGAGAATACGTAGACTAATGGGCACGGCCATCATCACGAAAAGGAAGAATGCGTAGACCAGATAGTCAACGATAAAACTACTCAGAGAGGAGAGGGCAAACTTAAACATGTCCTTGTATATCATGAGACCATCTCGAATAGGTCGGAAGTGGGAGCCTTCGTTGTCATTGATGTAGACCGTCTCGATGGGAACTTCCACGATGGGGAAGGACTTGCTTGCTGCGAGGAGAGCATTCATTTCATATTCATAGCGCTGTCCTTCAACTTCAAGCATGAAAGGCAAGAGATTCGTAGTAAAAGCTCGTAAGCCTGTTTGGGTATCGCTGACTGCCACTCCTGTTTGTTGCTTAAACAAGAAGCGGGTCAATTTATTCCCGAAAGCAGAACGCAAAGGAACTTTTCCAGAGAAGGCGCGGGCTCCTAGAATAAGTGCTCCAGGATGCTCTTGAGATTGCTTAACAACCCTGAAAATATCCCAAATTTTGTGCTGACCGTCTGCATCAGCTGTAACAATGCTTCCATAGGTACCTCTTTCTAGAATGTAGGCATAAGCAGTCTTGAGAGCTTGCCCTTTTCCTTGGTTGTGCTCGTGAGTCAGAACTGTCGCAAGACCCTCCAATTTGTCAAAAATCACTTTCTTGTCAGCGTCACTCCCATCGTCGACCACGATGATGTTAAGATCGCTCTTAGCGTGGACCAAGCGAACCAGTTTGACAAGATTCAGATCCGGTTGATAGGCGGGGATGATAAGATAATTCATAATCGTTCCTCGTTTCTTGAGATTTGTTGTAGCTAGTATAAAGACTCAAGCTTAAAGCTAACTGATATCAGTTTTCTTTAAGGAAAGGAGAGGAAGAAGGGGAGTAGTTTCTACTATAAAATGTCATTTTTTAGGGCATTTCTTTCTTTTTTCTCGAAGGGGACGTCCAGAAATCATTTTTTAAATCCTAAAGATAATTCTTGCCTTTGTTCGAAAAGTCTGGTATAATAGTTTCTTGTGAGTAAACCTCACTTACCCCTTGCAAAGACAGGGGGTCATTAGTCCAAAAGGAGGAACATTATCAATGGCTAAATACGAAATTCTTTATATTATTCGTCCAAACATTGAAGAAGAAGCTAAAAACGCTTTGGTAGCACGTTTCGATTCTATCTTGACTGACAACGGTGCAACTGTTGTTGAATCAAAAGATTGGGAAAAACGTCGTCTTGCATACGAAATCCAAGATTTCCGTGAAGGACTTTACCACATCGTAAACGTTGAAGCGAACGACGCTGTAGCTCTTAACGAGTTCGACCGTCTTTCAAAAATCAACGGTGACATTCTTCGTCACATGATCGTAAAAGTTGACGCGTAAGAAATCATCAGAGGTGACTTATGATTAACAATGTTGTACTTGTCGGTCGTATGACCCGTGATGCTGAACTTCGCTACACTCCAAGCAATCAAGCAGTTGCTACTTTCAGCCTAGCTGTCAATCGCAACTTCAAGAGTCAAAATGGAGAGCGCGAAGCCGATTTCATCAACTGTGTGATCTGGCGTCAGCAAGCAGAAAACTTAGCCAACTGGGCTAAGAAAGGTGCTTTGATTGGGATTACCGGTCGCATTCAAACACGTAATTACGAAAACCAGCAAGGTCAACGTGTTTATGTCACTGAAGTCGTAGCAGACAGCTTCCAACTATTGGAAAGCCGTGCAGCACGCGAAGGGCATGCAGGTGGTGGCTATTCATCGGGCAATGGTGGTTTTGCTGGAAATGCAACCCCAAGTTTTGGTGGATCTGAACCAAGCAATGCAGCGCCAAACTTTGGTCGTGAAGAAAATCCATTTGGAGCCAATCCAATGGATATCTCAGACGACGATCTTCCATTCTAAGAATGGGTTTAACGAATTAAAACTATAAAGGAGAATTAAACATGGCTCAACAACGTCGTGGCGGATTCAAACGCCGTAAAAAAGTTGATTACATCGCAGCAAACAAAATCGAATATGTCGATTACAAAGATACTGAGCTTCTTAGCCGTTTCGTTTCAGAACGTGGGAAAATCCTTCCTCGTCGTGTAACTGGAACTTCAGCGAAGAACCAACGTAAAGTAACAACAGCTATCAAACGCGCTCGCGTAATGGCTTTGATGCCTTTCGTAAACGAAGATTAAAGAAAAGACCCGGGTGGGTCTTTTTTTCAGGTCCGGTGGACCTCTTTTTCACGAGCTTGAAAATAAAAAAGCGAGTAAGGCCCTTACGGGTCTTTTTTTCACGAGCCTGGAAATATAAGAGCGAGTTGAGGTCCGGTGGACCTCTTTTTCAGACCCTTTGGATCTTTTTTTGCGAGCATAGAAATGTGATAGTGTGTTAGGTCCGTGTGAATCTCTTTGACCTTTCCCAAGCTCTGATTATGCTATAATGAGGGGAGAAAGGTATCAAGGAGGGAACTATGAAGGAAGGTGTAATCATCAGGAGGATGATAAAGGCAGATATTGAGCACATCTCTCAAGCTTTTATCCACCAAGAGTGGCCGGGTAGAGAGGATATCTTGACTAGCTATTTTCAGGAGCAGGAGAATAGAGAGAGGGACGTATTAGTAGCTGAGTCGGATGGATTTGTGGCAGGCTATATCACTATATTGCCTGCTGCCAAGCACGGCCCTTTTGTGGGAGTTTATCCTGAACTATCTGATTTTAATGTTTTTGAACCATTTAGAAATCGAGGGATTGGGAATCAACTCTTAGAGGAGGCAGAAAAAAGAGTCCGGCTACTATCAGAGATTGTTACTTTAGGGGTTGGTTTACACTCGGGTTATGGCCCAGCTCAAAGACTGTATGTCAAACGGGGCTATATCCCAGATGGATCTGGAGTTTGGTTTAGGGATCAGCCCTTGGCCCCTTACAGTTCTTGTGAAAACAATGATGATTTAGTCCTCTATTTTTCAAAAAGGTTGAACAGGGAAATACAGTAAAACAAAAACGGATGAAAACTTCATCCGTTTCTTTTTAGCGTCGAGTTGTGGGTGCTGTGCTCGAACTTTTAATATTAAAGCGTTTCTTGAGATAGAAGCGAAGGACAAGTGCTAGAGCTCCTAAAATGATGGCAAAAACATCTGGAATAGTTGGGTTGAGAACCTGTGGGAGTAGGGAAGTAAAGGACAAGACAATGACCCAAAGGAACATGACTCCAACAAGAATCGGCATGGATTTCCAAAGAGAAGGACGCTCGCTACGATCTTTGGTGCCATCCATATACTGATAGAAGAAGTAGTACATAAGGTATAAGAGCAAAGCCCCTGTCAAACTTCCAAGGATCAAGGTGATCAAACCATAGCCAGTACGACGCGGTGCGACCAAGTTCATAAAGGCGCTAATCGCAGCAAAAACACCAAAGATAAAGAGGAAGGAATCCAAAATCATAAGAGAGGGAGCATCGTTTAATTTCGGATGCTCTTTTTCATAGCGTTCTTTCTCGCTGAAAGAATTCGCCCAAACAGTTGGAGCTCCAAAAAGAGTCCGTGCCGGAATCCCTTTTCCTTGGTTTTCATGGATAGCTGGAAGGATTTCTTGGATGAGGCTTTCTGCTTCTTCCTCTGATTTCCCGTTTTCAAGCAATTGGTGTTTGGCGATGCGGATAAATTCTTGGTTTTTCTTGCTGAGTTGATTCAAATCAAATTGAGACATAAATACTCCTTAGTGTTATTAGTAGGTGTTAGAACCATTTTTTATGGATGAGGTAGACGACGAGAGACCCGGTCAGGGCAAAGGCGATGAAAATGATGAGCCAGAAGGCGTTTGGTTCTCCATTGAGCGGTAATTCATTGTCTTTGAAGTTCATCCCATAGGCAGAGAAAATCATGGTTGGGATGGACATGACGATGGTCACCATGGCCAAGGTCTTCATGATGTTATTCTGGTTGTTGGAGATGATCGATGCGAAGGTATCGGTCATGGAGTGCAGGATATTTCCATAAATATCTGCCATCTCGATGGCCTGCTGGGTTTCGATCAAGGTATCTTCCAACAGATCCTCGTCTTCTAGGTATTTCTTGATGTTGCTAGTGGCACTGGTCAATTTCTTGATCACGCGCTCATTGGTTTTCAGAGAGGCCTTAAAGTAGACGATGGTTTTTTCCAACTCCATCAACTCAATCAGCTCTTCATTACGCGTTGATTTGTGCAATTGACTTTCAATCTGCTCGCTTTTGCGATCCAAGGTACGAAGCGCTGACAAGTAGAGTTCGGCGTTACGGTAGAGGATCTGAAAGATAAAGCGTGACCGCATAAAGGTATAGAAATTCCGCAAGCGTCGGTTGATAAAGATATCTAGAAGCGGCAATTTCTCCAAGCAAGTCGTGATAATAGCCTCTTCTGTTAGGATAATCCCTAGAGGAATCGTCACGTAGTAGGTCTGATTGTTCCGCTCTTCCTTGATGGGAACGTCGACGATGATCAAGGTATACTCATCTTCGATGGTCATACGGGACATTTCTTCCGCATCGAGTGGTGCCCGTAAGTCTGCAATATCGATATTAAAAGCAGAGGCGATTTCCATCGATTCACTTTGGGAAGGGTTCACAAGGTTGATCCAGCTACCGGGTTCCAGCGTCTCTATTTCTTTAAATTCAGTCGTTGTCGATAAAAAGACCTGTTTCATGGTGCCTCCCCTTGTTTTTTTACACCTTAACATTATATCAGAAAAAGGACAGTTTTGGATAAAAGAATACTAAAAAATTTGTTATAATGGAGGTTAACAAAAAGGTGATTAGAGTAAGAATATGCAAGATAAAATTGTCATTCATGGGGCACGCGCCCATAATTTAAAAAATATAGACGTGGAAATTCCACGGGACAAATTAGTCGTGGTGACGGGTTTGTCTGGTTCTGGAAAGTCCAGTCTGGCCTTTGATACTCTCTATGCAGAAGGTCAGCGCCGCTATGTGGAGAGCTTATCGGCCTATGCTCGGCAATTCTTGGGAAATATGGAAAAACCAGATGTCGACTCTATTGACGGCTTGAGTCCAGCCATTTCCATCGACCAAAAAACGACCAGTAAAAACCCACGTTCTACAGTGGGGACGGCAACAGAGATCAATGACTACCTGCGCCTGCTCTATGCGCGTGTAGGGACGCCTTATTGTATCAATGGACATGGGGCTATTACCGCTTCTTCGGTTGAGCAAATTGTCGATCAAGTCTTGGAATTACCAGAGCGCCAACGCCTGCAAATTCTAGCTCCCATTATCCGCAAGAAAAAAGGCCAGCACAAGAATATCATTGAAAAAGTCCAAAAAGACGGCTATGTTCGGGTTCGAGTTGACGGTGAGATCTATGATGTGACAGAGGTTCCAGAACTGTCTAAAAGCAAACAGCACACGATTGAAGTGGTGGTGGACCGAATCGTGATCAAAGAGGGCATCCGCTCGCGTCTCTTTGATTCGATTGAGGCAGCCCTTCGGATAGCGGACGGTTATGTGGTGATTGATACCATGGATGGAAAGGAACTGCTCTTTTCGGAGCATTATGCTTGTCCAGTCTGTGGCTTTACCGTTCCTGAATTAGAGCCCCGTCTCTTTTCTTTCAATGCGCCTTTTGGATCTTGTCCAGACTGTGATGGGCTGGGTATTAAGCTAGAGGTGGACTTGGATTTGGTGGTGCCAGATGATCGCTTAAGCCTTCGCGAAGGAGCTCTTGCTCCTTGGAATCCGATCTCTTCTAACTACTATCCTCAGATGTTGGAGCAGGCCATGATCCATTTTGGTATTGATATGGATCAGCCTTTCTCAGATCTCTCTCAAGAAGAAAAGGACTTGGTTCTCTATGGTTCAAATGGCAAGGAATTCCACTTTCACTATGAAAATGAGTTTGGTGGGGTTCGGGATATCGAGATTCCTTTTGAAGGGGTCGTAAACAACATTCACCGTCGTTTCCGTGAGACCAATAGTGATTTCACCCGCAACCAAATGCGCTCTTATATGAACGAATTGACCTGTGCGACCTGCCATGGCTACCGTCTCAATGACCAAGCTCTCTCTGTTCGTGTCGGAGGAGAAAAGGGGATGCATATCGGGGAAGTGTCAGATCTATCAATTGCGGACCACTTAAAAGCTGTGGATCAGTTGGTTTTAACGGACAATGAAGCTACGATTGCAAGACCGATCCTAAAAGAGATTAAAGATCGCTTGACCTTCTTAAATAATGTTGGCCTCAATTACTTGACCTTGTCGCGATCAGCTGGGACCTTATCAGGTGGGGAAAGTCAGCGCATTCGTTTGGCAACCCAGATCGGTTCCAACCTCTCTGGTGTCCTTTATATCTTGGATGAGCCGTCTATAGGCCTCCATCAAAGGGACAATGACCGCCTGATTGCCAGTCTTAAGAAGATGCGCGACTTGGGCAATACTTTGATCGTCGTCGAACATGATGAAGATACCATGAGAGAGGCCGACTACCTGATCGACGTCGGCCCAGGTGCCGGTGTCTTTGGTGGAGAGATCGTTGCGGCTGGAACCCCAAAACAGGTGGCGCGCAACAGTAAATCCATCACCGGTCAATATTTGTCTGGCAAGCGTAAGATTCCGGTTCCAACAGAACGCCGTTCGGGGAATGGCCGTTCTATTGAAATTACAGGGGCCAGTGAGAACAACTTACAAGACATCACAGCTCGTTTTCCTCTGGGCAAATTCATCGCAGTCACTGGAGTTTCCGGTTCTGGAAAATCGACCTTGATCAATGGCATCTTGAAAAAAGCCATCGCTCAAAAGCTCAACCGAAATTCGGAAAAACCAGGAAAATACAAGACGATTCAGGGGATTGAGCACATCGATCGCTTGATCGACATTGATCAAAGCCCGATTGGTCGGACTCCTCGTTCTAATCCAGCGACTTATACAGGCGTCTTCGATGACATTCGCGATCTCTTTGCTCAGACCAATGAAGCCAAAATTCGGGGCTATAAAAAAGGCCGCTTTAGTTTCAATGTCAAGGGCGGGCGTTGTGAAGCCTGCTCAGGAGATGGGATCATCAAGATTGAAATGCACTTCTTGCCAGATGTCTTCGTTCCTTGTGAAGTCTGCCATGGACGTCGTTACAATAGTGAGACTCTCGAAGTCCACTACAAGGAAAAAAATATCGCAGAAGTGCTGGATATGACGGTCAACAAGGCAGTTGAATTCTTCAAGCACATTCCAAAAATTGAACGCAAACTCAAGACCATCCAGGATGTGGGCTTGGGCTATGTAACGCTGGGGCAACCAGCGACCACCCTTTCAGGTGGGGAAGCGCAGCGGATGAAGTTGGCTTCTGAATTGCACAAGCGCTCTACAGGAAAATCCTTCTATATCTTGGATGAACCAACGACCGGACTCCATACCGAAGACATTTCTCGCTTGATCAAAGTCTTAGAGCGGTTTGTGGATGATGGCAATACGGTCCTTGTGATTGAGCACAATTTGGATGTCATTAAGACAGCAGACCATATCATCGATTTAGGACCCGAAGGCGGTGTCGGTGGCGGAACCATTATTGCGACCGGAACACCAGAAGAAGTAGCAGCAAATCCTGCTAGCTACACAGGACAATATTTGAAAGGAAAATTACAATGAATCAACGGATCAGCAACTTAAGAAACAAAATGAAAGCCCAAAACCTCAAAGCGGTATTGATTAACAATTTGAAAAATGTTTATTATTTAACCAATTTCTGGGGTTCAAACGGGACCGCTTTGGTGACAGAAGAACGCGTGGTACTCTTTACAGATTCGCGCTACACCATCCATGCCCATGCGACTTGTTTCCCCTTTGTAGAGATTGTGGAAACCCGCGATGAGTTGACTGCAGCTGCAGAGATCGTTAAGGACCTTGGAATCAAAGAACTTGGTTTTGAGGATGAAGTGACGGTGGCCTACCATGCCCGCATGGCTTCTGTTTTCAGTGGTATTAGCCTTCAATCCCTAGCGAACTTTGTCATGGAATTGCGCTTGATTAAAGATGAGACCGAGATTGCGGCGATTAAAAAAGCTTGTAGCATCTCTGACCAAGCCTTCCATGATATTTTAGACTATATCAAGGTAGGGAAAACGACAGAGTTGGAAGCAGCGACTTTCCTAGATTTTAGAATGCGGGAGTTAGGAGCTTCTGGTGTATCTTTTGATATTATCTCAGCAGCTGGTGAACGCTCTGCCATGCCTCATGCGACTCCAAGTGATCGGGTCATTTCAGCAGGAGATGCCTTGACCCTTGATTTTGGTTGCTTGTATAATCACTATGTTAGCGATATGACACGGACAATCTATGCAGGACATGTCAGCGACAAGGAAAGAGAGATTTACGAAACCGTTTTGAAAGCCAATCAAGCCTTGATTGATGCTGCTAAAGATGGACTTGGCTTCCGTGATTTTGATAAAATCCCACGTGATGTGATCGAGGCAGCCGGCTATGGTCAATACTTTACTCATGGAATCGGTCATGGAATTGGGCTAGATATCCACGAAGAACCATACTTCAGCCAAACGTCTAAAGAAGCGATTCAAGCAGGTATGGTCTTAACAGATGAGCCAGGTATTTATATCGAAGGTCTCTCTGGCGTGCGGATCGAAGATGACCTCTTGATTACAGAAACTGGCTGTGAAGTCTTGACTCTTGCTCCTAAAGAATTGATTGTCCTATAAAATAGACAGTATTTTCTTAACCCCTGTGTAACAAACAAAGATAAGAAATGAGGCCTATGAAAAAACGAATTTTAGTATTGGGAATTCTTCTAGTAGCCCTTCTATTTGTATTTGCTCCTTCTGCCCATGCTGGTGTCGGTAATACAGATAGTGGTGGCAGTAGCTTGATTGATTCAGGTGGTGGTAGCAGTTGGTCCGATAGTGGCAGTAGCTGGTCGGGTGGCGGAAGTAGTTGGTCTGGTGGCAGCAGTTGGTCTGGCGGATCCAGTAGCTACAGTTCTGATTCTGGAACAGACTCTGGTGGTGTAGTAGCAATTTTTGCTATCGTTGGATTGATTGGATTTATCTACAATATTGCAAAAGAAGCTAATGAAAGTGATGAATCATTTTCTTCAAATAGTGGTCCAAAACGGACAACCGAAGAGCGGGCTGGTCGACCAATTGAGAACAACTATGAAGCGATTCGCCGTATCCGTAAATTGGATCCAATGTTTGATGAAGACCGCTTCTTGTCGCAAGTCAAGCTGGTTTATCTTCAATTGCAGTCTGCCTGGACAGAAAAAGATTGGAATTCTGTGCGGAACTTAGAAAGTACCAGTCTTTATGAGCAACACTTGACGCAGTTGCAAGAGCATATTCGCGCCAAAACAACCAATGTTCTTGAGCGCGTGCGTGTGGAAGATTCGAAGATCAAAGACTTTATCGAAAATCCAGATGGTAATGACCGCATCGAAGTCATTCTGTCATCGACAATGAGAGATTACATCCGAAATGATGAAACGGGTCGTGTGATCGAAGGGGATCCAACCAAAGATCTCTTTACTGTTTACCGCATGGTCTTCCTCCGTGAACATGGAGCGCAGACAGAGATCATTAAGAATTCAGAAGTCGTTAGTGATCATTGTCCGAACTGTGGTGCGCCATTGACGATTGATTCAATCGACAAGTGTGAATATTGCCAAGCATCCTTGAAGCACAATCCAAAAGATTGGGTCTTGGATGTCTACGAAGTTGTGGATGAAATTGAATTCTACAGATAGGAGAATGTATGGGATTTATTAAAGCAGCCCTTTCAGCGGGCATTTCAAGTTTTCAAGATAGTAAATTTAAGGAAGCCATTACCTTGCCGGAAGCTGTTCCAGCAACAGCTTTGGCCATTAAGGGACAGCTCTTGACCAAAGATCCAGATGGGCGCTCTCGTCAGAGCAACCAAAATACGGGTCTATTGACAGATGGCTCTGTTGTCATTGTTCCCCAAGGCTATGTTGCTCTCTTGGTCAATAATGGAACGTTTCTAGGAGACCTTCTAGAAGCAGGGAGTCACGAATGGCAAGCCGGTGAAAATGCCTGGTTGTTTGAAAAGGGTGGTGTGAAAGGAACGTGGGATCAGTTCAAGAATCGTTTCTCATTTGGAGGCCAAGTGGTCACCCAACAAGAAATTATTTTTGTGCGGATGCAACCTTTTACAGGAAATAAATTTGGCACTCAAAATCCAGTTGAGTACTTTAGCGACCGTTACCAACAACTTCTTAGCATTCGTTTTTATGGTCTTTATGATGTTAAAGTGGCAGATCCTGTACTCTTTTACATCAGTGCAGTCAGTCGTCAAATCACTGCAGATAAGCCATTTACCTTGGAAGATGTGGCTCAGGGAACCTTGCGCCAAAATCTAGCACCAAAAATTGCAGTGGCCATTTCAAAATATACGGCTGAAAATAAGGCAGACATCTACAATATCAATGCGGACCAAGATGTCTTCAATGAAGTTGCAAAACGCGAAGTCAACAAAACGTGGACAGAATTATATGGTATCGAATTAACCAATGTCCTCATCGAAGATTTGAGCTACGATGCAGACAGTATGGCCAAGGTCAATAAACTGGACAGTGAATTGGCAGCGATGAAGTACAATACCATTGAAATCGAAGAGCGTCGTGCTCGCAATGAGGCCTTGGTCGCAGCTGCTAAAAATGAAGGTGGCAATGGCATGAACATGATTATGGGGATGAACTTGGGTCAAGCACTTGGCAATGACCTTCAAAAGCAAGCCTCTCCAGCTCAAGACAAGCCTCATACCTTCTACATTGAAGTAGATGGAAAATATGTCCATGTCACCAAAGATGCTGATGGCAATATTGTGCCTGTAGACCAATAAGGAATTGTGAAGCTGGTGGTGGAAATGTAGAGATTCTAAGGACTCGTTCCTACAATCTCTCTCCGCCTTCTAGCCTTCCTAAAAAGAGAAAATTGCTGTTTGAGAAAAATCAAATAGTGTGTTACAATAAAGAGTAATCTATTTTTAAAAAAGAGGTAATAAAACATGATCGAAGCAAGTAAATTGAAAGCTGGTATGACTTTTGAAACAGCTGACGGAAAATTGATCCGCGTTTTGGAAGCTAGCCACCACAAACCAGGTAAAGGAAACACTATCATGCGTATGAAATTGCGTGATGTCCGTACTGGTTCAACATTTGATACTAGCTACCGTCCAGAAGAAAAATTTGAACAAGCGATTATCGAAACTGTTCCAGCTCAATACTTGTACAAAATGGATGATACAGCCTACTTCATGAACACGGAAACATATGACCAATATGAAATTCCAGTTGTGAACGTAGAACAAGAATTGCTTTACATCCTTGAAAACTCAGAAGTAAAAATTCAATTCTACGGAAGCGAAGTCATCGGTGTAACAGTTCCTACAACTGTTGAATTAACTGTTGCAGAAACTCAACCATCTATCAAAGGTGCTACAGTGACTGGTTCTGGTAAACCTGCTACAATGGAAACTGGTTTGGTCGTAAACGTTCCTGATTTCATCGAAGCTGGACAAAAATTGGTCATTAACACTACTGAAGGAACTTACGTTTCTCGTGCATAAGAGACATCTCAGGGTGTCAAATAGAAAGGAACTTCTATGGCAACTGAACAATTTGGTGACATCGTTATTGCACCACGTGTATTAGAAAAAATTATTGCGATTGCGACAGCAAAAGTAGAGGGTGTCTATTCGCTTGAAAATAAGAGTGTTTCAGATAGCTTATCAAAACGCTCACTTGGACGTGGCGTCTACCTTCATACAGAAGAAGATGGTCAAGTTTCAGTAGACATCTATCTCTATTTGGAGTATGGAGTTGCTGTGCCATCTGTAGCAGTAGCGATTCAAAAAGCGGTCAAGTCTGCGGTTTATGATATGGCAGATGTAACCTTGGATGCTGTTAACATTCACGTTGTCGGTATCGCGACGGAAAAATCTCCAAAACCAGACTTGAAAGACTTGTTTAACGAGGACTTCCTCAATGACTGATGAAATTTTATTAGAATCACGTCGAGAGCTGCGTGAGCGTGCCTTCCAAGCCTTGATGGCCTTGGAATACGATGGAGACATTGTGGAAGCTTGTCGCTTTGCTTATTTACATGACAAGGACCTAGCAGAAGACAAAGAAGTCGATCTTCCTGCCTTTCTCATGAACCTCGTGACGGGTGTTTATCAGTCTAAAGATCAATTGGATCAACAAATCGGTCAACATTTGAAAACTGGTTGGACGGTAGAGCGCTTGACCTTGGTGGAGAAAAACATCCTTCGTCTTGGAATTTATGAAATAACAGAGTTTGATACACCACAGATCGTTGCAGTCAATGAAGCGGTGGAATTGGCCAAAGCCTTTTCAGATGAAACCTCTTCACGATTTGTCAATGGTGTTCTCAGTCAATTTGTAACAGAAGAATAATCAAAAAGAGCCGATGGCTCTTTTTTTGAATGAAAAATGAGAGTGGGACAGAAATCGGTCATTCGTTAGAATTCGATTTCGTCGTCCCAACTCCGCACAGTTGAGTAGGGCTGTAAAAGCTGATGAAATCAGCGTAGTAGAGCCCACTCAACCACTGCGTCTTGCTCGACAATCCAAAGACAATTGAGAGGCTAGGACTTTTGTCCCAGCCTCTGCTTTTAAATACTTTTTCCAGAGTGGAGACTAACGGGCAAGGAATAACCGGTAGTCGCTACTTTTTTTCCTTCGATCTTTTGGAGTAAAAGATCCACCATGAGGATAGCAATGTCTTCGAGGGGTTGTTGGATGGTTGTCAGTTCAGGTGTATAGGTCTCGATGAACTGGGTTCCATCATAACCAATCACTTTCAAATCCTGAGGAATCTGAATATCTAATTCTCTAGCGACTTTCATGATCAAGATCGCCGTCAAATCATCGGAGGCAAAAATGGCATCTGGTTTGTGGTGGGTTAAAATCTGTTTGATTTCCATTTCTTTGCGAATAGGGGAGAAATCACTGGAAACATTAATGATCATGGACTCGGCTAGAACCGATGCAAATCCCGCATGACGCAAGCCTGTTGGGGAGTTGGAGTTGTCATTCCCTGTGATCATGATAATATTTCGGGCTCCGGTTTTTACTAAAGTTTCTGCTGCAAGCACCCCGCCAGCGTAGTTGTCTGAAGAGACAACCGGAATTTCTGGGGAGAGGTTGCGGTCAAAAGCAATGATAGGAGCAGTTACCCGGTTGTAATCTTCAATGCCCAAATTATGACTTCCTGAAATGATGCCATCTACCTGGTTAGCCTCCAACATCTCAATATATTCGCGCTCTTTTTCGGAGTCGTGTTCACTATTGCAGATGATGGTTTTATAGCCGTGTTTGAAGAGTTGGTGCTCTAGTTTGTCGATTAATTCAGCATAGAAAACATTGCTGATGTTGGGAAAGATCAAGCCGACTAACTTGGCTGATTTTCCTTGGAGGCTACGAGCAACATTGTTAGGTTTATAGCCCAATTCTCGCATGGCTTCTTGGACTTTTTGGATCGTTTTTTCAGACAGGTATCCTTTTTTATTGATGACCCGTGAGACAGTAGTAGGGCTGACACCGGCGAGTTTGGCGACATCAGTTAGCTTTGCGACCATAATCAAGTTCGTAGTAAGTTCCAGTAGGGTTTCCAGACTTGATCAAGATTCCATTTTGATCCGCATGTGGGTAGACCCGACCAGAAAATACTTTTTCTCCTTTATTGATAAAGATTTCAAAAATTGAATTGTCAATGAAAATATTAGCGGTTGTGGCTTGGTTAGCGATTGGGCAGCTACGGCTCGTACCGAATTCTTGGGCATATTGCTCACCTGCCTGGCTACGATCGACTGTGACTAATCCTTTAGCCAGATCAAATGTGAGAACTAAGCCCTTTCCTTCTGCATCTGCAAAGAGGACGATTTCGTTTTGGCTATCTTTTTCAAACTGCAATTCCAATTCATAGCAGTTCTTGGTTTGTGCCTTGTTGGCAAATGCCTCACACTCAGCTCGCAAGTCCTTGATCGCTTCAACTGGGTATTGGTAGAGCTTGCCGTCTTTGATGGTTAATTCTTTGACCAGTGAGAGAGCTCCTTGGTAGTCATAGGAATCTGTTGGATAAGAAACATCAGGAAGACCTAGCCAGCTAACAGCATAGGCGCGTCCATCGGGTGCATTAAATCCTTGAGTCGCATAGGCTTCAAAACCATAGTCGAGATTATGCAATTCGGATACATCGACCATTTCGGCCTTTTCTGGGTCAAAGCTTGCCCCGATCTTGTACATATTTGGATAGATATTGTCATAATCGAGGACCGATTTATCTAAGCCTTGAGGACAGTAGAGGAGAACGGGTTGATCTCCAACAAAGACTAGGTTGGGACATTCCATCATATAAGCTGTCCGATCGTTTGCAAAATCCAAGTCACCGACTGCAACCCAGTTGGTATAGTCGTTATCTACAGCCTTATAGAGACGGATGAATCCTTTCTTCTCAAGGTCTTGACCACCGACGATAGTGTAGTATTGCCCCTTAAAGTTAAAAATCTGTGGGTCACGGAAGTGACCCGTAGAGTCAGCTGGTTGATCAATCAAAATTTTGTCAATTTTTTCAATCTTTCCGTCTTTGTCCATCAAAGCACCGACTTGGTAAGGATGACGAACCCATTCTGCATCACGAACATTTCCAGTGTAGAATAAGAATAGTTTGTCACCAAACTGCATGGCTGATCCAGAATAAGCTCCATGGCTATCCAGATCTGTGTCTGGAAGAAGCGTTACACCAGTTTCTTTGAAATGAACCAAGTCTTCACTTTCTGTTTGTACCCATGATTTTAACCCATGGGCTGCACCAAATGGGAAATTTTGGTAAAACAAGATCCATTTTCCATCAAAGTAGGAAAAACCGTTAGGATCATTTAAGAGACCAGCTTTTGGCTCAACATGATAGTGTGTATGCCAAGGAGATTTGGCCATATGATCTTGGATGGCTTGCTTTTCATCTTCTGTCCAGTCTTCGTAACGTCTGTAACGACGTTCAGTTGTCCATTCCATTTTATTCCTCCGAACTTTTTTCTTACTTCCATAGTACCGATTTCCTATTAAAAATGCAAGCGATAAATGAAAAAAATGGCAAAAAATGTCAAACGATTGACAGCTATTTTGCAGCCTGAAGAAAAGAGGAGAAGTTGAAAATTTATGAAAATATGAAAGAAAATGAAAATAAAAGTCTGATTTAAAGTGCTAAAAAGCGTAGTACAGGCCTGTTTTAAAATGAAAATAGTTTCATACTGTCAAAAGGTGTCAAAAAGTCCAAAAAAGTTTCAAAAAAATCCTGCAAAACGCTTGACATATTTTCAATACGTGGTACAATTAAAAACGTAGAAACGATTTAACCGTTTACATTACAAAAAATAAGGAGATTTTTGCAAAATGTCAAATACAGAAATTGCAAAGCAGGTCATCGATGCAATCGGTGGGGTTGAGAACGTTAGCAGTGTTGCTCACTGTGCGACTCGTCTTCGCGTGATGGTAAAAGATGAATCAAAAATCAACAAAGATGTTGTTGAGAACATTGAAAAAGTACAAGGTGCTTTCTTTAACTCAGGTCAATACCAAATCATCTTTGGTACTGGTACTGTAAACAAGATCTATGATGAAGTAGTAGCTCTTGGCTTACCAACATCATCAAAAGATGAAATGAAAGCAGAAGCCGCTAAACAAGGAAACTGGTTCCAACGCGCGATCCGTACCTTTGGAGACGTTTTTGTTCCAATTCTACCAGCAATTGTTGCGACTGGATTGTTTATGGGGATTCGTGGTGCCATTGCTCAAGACCAGGTTTTGGCTTTGTTTGGCACAACAGCAGATGCATTTAAATCTACTGATTTTTATACCTATTCAACAATTTTAACTGATACCGCGTTTGCCTTCTTCCCAGCCTTGATTTCATGGTCTGCATTCCGAGTATTCGGAGGAAATCCTGTTCTTGGGATTGTAATTGGTTTGATGATGGTTAGTCCGACACTTCCAAATGCGTGGGTTGTAGCGGAAGATCCTTCTAAAGCAGCAACATACTTTGGTATCTTCCATCATGTGGTTGGATTCCAGAACTCAGTTCTTCCCGCTTTCTTCGTTGGTCTAATTGGTGCGAAACTTGAAAAGTGGCTCCATAAGAAAATTCCAGATGTCTTAGATTTGTTATTGGTTCCATTATTCACATTGACAATCATGTCATTCCTCGCTTTGTTTATTATTGGTCCATTCTTCCACAGTATCGAAGAATATGTACTAAATGTAACTAAGTTTATTTTGAATTTACCATTTGGTCTTGCAGGTCTTCTTATTGGTGGCGTTCATCAGTTGATTGTCGTTACCGGCGTCCATCATATCTTTAATCTTCTTGAATCACAATTAATTACTGCAGATAAAAAAGATCCATTTAATGCAATTATTACAGCGGCTATGACTGCACAAGCTGGAGCTACTTTAGCAGTGGCAGTGAAATCTAAATCTCAAAAAGTGAAAGCTCTAGCATTTCCTGCAACTATCTCTGCCTTGTTAGGTATTACTGAGCCTGCAATCTTTGGTGTAAACTTGCGTTATGTGAAACCATTCGTTATTGCTTTGGGAGCAGGTGCAGTAGGTGGTTGGATTGCATCTATGTTAAATCTTGCTGGTACAGGATTTGGTATTACAATTATTCCAGGAACGCTTCTCTATCTAAACGGTCAATTATTGAAATATGTATTTATGGTTGTATTTACAACTGCCCTAAGTTTCGGTTTGACTTATATGTTTGGTTATGAAGATGAAGCTTCATCAGTTCCTGCAGAGGACAAAGAAGCAGAAGCTATTATTGAAGAAGAAACAACTGGAGTTATTCCAGCATCTCTTCAAGACGAAACCATCATCTCTCCTATCGTTGGTAGTGCTGTAGCACTTGCTGATGTGAATGATCCTGTCTTCTCAAGTGGAGCGATGGGACAAGGAATTGCCATCAAACCAACTGAAGGCGTTGTCTATGCACCAGCTGATGCTGAAGTAACCATTGCTTTTGCAACTGGTCACGCTTACGGTTTGAAGACCGCTAATGGTGCTGAAATCTTGATCCACGTTGGGATTGATACCGTATCAATGAACGGTGAAGGATTTGATCAAAAAGTAGCTCAAGGTGATAAAGTGAAAGCTGGTGATGTCCTTGGTACATTTGATGCAGCGAAAATTGCCGCAGCTGGTCTTGAAGACACAACTATGGTGATCGTCACTAACACAGCTGACTATGCTTCTGTCACACCTGTTGCAACTGGATCTGTTGCGAAGGGTGATGCGATCATCGAAGTCAAAGCTTAATCGAAACAATAAGTTTTCAAGGACTGGTCTATCATCTCCAGTCCTTGAATTTTATTTCTCAAAAAAAGTGTGTTTTTTCTTTAGAGAAGAGAAAAAGATTGACTACAAAATATGCTATAATAAATACAGGATATTTTTCATAATAAAAAAGGAGCCAACATGACAAAATTATATGGAAGTTTGGAAGCTGGCGGTACAAAATTTGTTTGTGCGGTTGGTGATGAAAACTATAATGTTGTGGAAAAAGTACAATTTCCAACAACCAAGCCAATTGAGACGATTGATAAGTGTATTGAATTTTTCTCAAAATTTGAGGATCTAGTTGGGCTTGCGATTGGTTCATTTGGACCAATTGATATCGATCCAAATTCAAACACTTATGGTTTCATCACAACGACTCCAAAACCAAATTGGGCCAATGTAGATATCGTTGGGGCCTTCCGTCGTGCCTTGAATGTACCTATCTATTTCACAACAGATGTGAATAGTTCTGCCTATGGAGAAGTGGTCGCACGCAACAATGCGGGTGGTCATATCGAAAACTTGGTTTACTATACAATCGGAACAGGAATCGGAGCTGGTGTCATCCAACGTGGTGAGTTTATCGGGGGAGCTGGGCACCCAGAAATGGGACACTACTATGTGGCCCAACACCCAATGGATGTGGAAAAAGAATTCAAGGGTGTTTGTCCTTTCCACAATGGCTGTTTGGAAGGTTTTGCGGCTGGTCCTAGTCTCGAAGCTCGTACGGGTATTCGTGGGGAAAACATTGAACTCAACAGCAATGTATGGGATATTCAAGCCTACTACATCGCACAAGCAGCAGTGAATGCGACAGTTACCTTCCGCCCAGACGTCATTGTCTTTGGAGGAGGAGTCATGGCTCAACAACATATGTTAGATCGTGTTCGCACGAAATTTACTGCCCTCTTGAACGGTTACCTCCCTGTACCTGATGTGAGAGATTATATTGTGACACCTGCAGTTGCCGGCAATGGTTCAGCGACCTTGGGGAACTTTGTCCTTGCAAAAGAAGTGAGCGAAAAGCTTAAAAAATAAGCAGCAATTGTCTCTTAGAGGTTAGAAACAAGAGCGAGGAGGCTGGGACAAAAGTCCTAGCCTCTCAATTATTTTTGGATTGTCGAGCAAGACGCAGTGGTTGAGTGGGCTCTACTACGCCGATTTCATCAGCTTTTACAGCCCTACTCAACTGTGCGGAGGTGGGACGATGAAATCCAATTCTAACGAATTACCGATTTCTGTCCCACTCTCTTCTTTCGTCTATCTATCAAGAAGTGAGGAAGGAATGAAAAAGAATATTGTAAAAGATGTCTTATTCTTGGGTCAAAAGTCAGAAGAAGCGACACCTGAGGATCGCACCTTGGCTTTGGATTTGCAGGACACCTTAAATGCTCATCTCCTTGAGTGTGTCGGTTTAGCAGCCAATATGATCGGGGTGAAAAAGCGAGCGATTATCATCCGAATGGGAAGTGAAAATTTGGTCCTGTTTAATCCGGTTCTCCTTGAAAAGAAAAAGCCTTACCAAACAGAGGAAGGATGCTTGTCCTTGGTGGGGAGTCGGCCGACCACTCGTTATGAGGAGATTTCAGTGGCCTATCGAGATATGAATTGGAAAGCAAAAACAATTCATTTGTCAGGCTTTTCGGCCCAGATCTGTCAGCATGAAATGGATCATCTAGAAGGCATTATTATCTAAAGATGAAGGATGGAGTCGATTCGGCTCCTTTTTTTAGTTCTTATGGAAACTTTTTTCTTGACAGGGATCTTTTTTGTGTTAAAATAGTTCTCATAGTAACTTTAAAGTTCTTAAGAGAACTATTTGGAGGAAATGATGGACAAACCTTTACTAGAATTTAAAAAAATCGGTCATCTCATTCACCTCATGGTAGAAAGAGAGGCCAAGAAGAGAGGGCTTGAATTTAGCGCAGGACCCCAAGGTCAGGTATTGGGCTTTTTATCTCATCGTGAAAAGGAGGGGAAAGTGACCTTGATTCGGGATGTTGAGCAGGAACTTCATATCTCAAAATCCGTGACGAGTAACCTGATCAAGCGCATGGAGAAAAATGGCTTTATTTATCTAGAGCCTAGTCCAACCGATAAACGGGCCAAGTATGTCTACCTAACAGACAGTGTAAAAGATAAATTGAATGACATGAAACAATTCTTTGAAGAAGTGGACCAGGATATGATGGCTGGTGTATCAGAAGAAGAATTGGCCATCTTTTTCAGGGTCATGCATCAATTTTATGAGAATATGAAAAAAAGGAGCGAGGAATGATCAATATATTTCGGCGGTTAACTGCCAAAGAATGGGGCATGATTGCCCTTAGTACGGTCTTTATCTGTCTGGCTGTTTGGATGGATTTAAAGACTCCTGAATACTTATCCGATATCACGACCCTCTTAGCCAAGGATGGGACCAAGGTTTCTGATATTATGGATCCGGGAAGCAAGATGTTGCTCTTCTCTTTTGGAAGCTTTTTGATGGCAGTTTTTGTGGGCTTTTTGGCTTCAAGAGTCGCTGCCAGCTTTACGACGCGACTTCGAGGAGAGATTTTCCATCAAGTGATGGATTACTCTGATGCCGAGATCAAGAAATTCTCCGTTCCCTCTCTCTTGACTCGTACAACCAATGATTTGACCCAGTTACAAATCATGATTGTCATGGGGATGCAAGTTGTGACGCGTGGTCCCATTATGGCGATTTGGGCTCTGACCAAGATTTGGGGGAAGAGCAGTGCCTGGACAACGTCTGTTGGGATTGCGGTCTTGATGGTCTTGATTCTTCTCTCTGTTCTGGTTCTTATTGCCTTTCCGCGCCAGCAAAAGGTTCAAGGTTTGACCGATGCTTTGAATGCGACGACACGGGAGAGTTTGACTGGGGTGCGAGTGGTTCGCGCCTACAATGCAGAAGCTTATCAAAATGAGAAATTCCAGGCTGAAAACAAGGGCTTAACCCGTCTAAATCTCTTTGTTTATCGTTTGATGTCTTTGATGAACCCTGTCATGACAGTGGTATCAAGTGGGTTGACCCTTGCTATCTACTGGATTGGGGCGCACTTGATCAATGATATCGCCATGCCAAAAGATCCTACAAAGCTTGCCGTGAGTTCTGCCTTAGCGGATCGGACCAAGGTCTTCTCCGATATGATTACTTTCTCTTCTTACGCCATGCAGGTTGTCGTTGGCTTTATGATGATGGTGGCCATCTTGATTATTCTTCCTCGTGCCTTGGTATCCGCAAAACGGATTAATCAGGTCTTGGCTCTAGAGCCGTCTGTTGATTTTCCATCTGAGTCCAAGACTGAGTCTGGAGAAAAAGGAAGTGTAGAATTTCAAGATGTTTCCTTCCGATATGGAAGGACTTCCCGTGCTATGATTGAGCATGTTACCTTTTCAGCTCAGAAGGGACAAACCGTTGCCTTCATTGGATCAACCGGCTCTGGTAAATCCACTTTGGTCAATTTAATTCCACGTTTTTACGATGCGACAGAAGGAAAGATCTTAGTGGATGGGGTGAATGTCAAGGATTATAGCCACCAAGAATTGAACAATAAAGTCGGCTACATTCCCCAAAAAGCAGTGCTCTTTAGCGGCACGATTCGCTCCAATATGGAATTTGGAGAAAGTAGTCAAGGAAAATTAGAGGATGAAGCCATCTGGAAAGCTCTTGAATTGGCCCAAGCCAAAGAGTTTGTTGCCACAAAAGAGAAGGGCTTGGATACAGAAGTAGCGCAAGGAGGAAGCAACTTCTCTGGAGGACAACGTCAACGTTTGGCCATTGCGCGTGCCCTTGCACGTAAGCCCGAGATCCTCATCTTTGATGATTCCTTCTCAGCCCTGGATTACAAAACGGATCGGATCCTGCGCCAAGCCCTGAAAGAAGAGCTGGCAGATACGACCAAATTGATCGTTGCCCAACGGATTTCGACCATTATGGATGCGGATTTGATTTTGGTCTTGGATCAAGGGAAGGTCGTCGGTCAAGGCACCCACAAAGAATTGCTTGCGACCAATGAAGTCTATCAAGAAATTGCCTATTCACAATTGTCTAAGGAGGAGTTGGAACATGCATAAAACAAAACAAGAATCGTCCCTTTGGAGACAACTTTCTCCCTATTTGAAGGGCTTCCACCTATTTTTCCAAGTTGCTATCCTCTTTTCGATCGTATCGAGTATTATCACGGTTATTGGACCGGATAAGTTAAAAGAAATCACGGATACCATCACAAAAGGGATGGGAGGAGCCATTGATATTGACAAAATCACTTCGATTGCCCTGACTTTAGCCATCCTTTATGGAGTTGGAGCACTGGTGTCCTACAGCAGTAGTTTCATTATCTCAACCATGATTCAGCGCTTCGCAGAACGCTTGCGCAATGCCATTGCTGAGAAGATCAATCGTGTACCCCTCCAATATTTTGATAGCCATGAACAAGGAGATACCTTGTCTCGTGTGACCAATGACGTGGATTTGATGACCCAATCCTTTAACCAAAGCTTGGTTCAAATGGTCTCTTCTGTTGTCTTATTGATTGGCTCCATCCTTATGATGTTTAAGACGGACTGGCACTTGGCGGTGACAGCGATTGTGTCCATCTTTGCAGGTTTTGCTCTTTCCGGCATTATTATGGTCAAGAGCCAACCTCTCTTTAAGCAACAACAAGATAATCTTGCTAAAGTTTCAGGCTATGTTGAAGAAATCTATAGTGGACATAATGTTGTTATTTCCTACAATGGCCGTCATCAAGCCAAAGATCATTTTGATGCCATCAATCAAGATTTGTATCAAAGCATGTGGAAATCCCAATTCTTCTCTGGGATTATGATGCCCTTGATGCAGTTTGTAGGGAATTTTGGTTATGTCATGGTCTGTATCGTAGGGGCTGCCCTCACCATTAATGGAGATATTACCATTGGGACCATTGTGGCCTTTATGACCTATGTCCGCATCTTTACCCAACCAATTGGTCAAATGGCCCAAGGAATTACCCAATTGCAATCAGCTAGTGCTGCTATGAGGCGTGTCTTTGAATTCTTAGACGAAGAAGAAATGGAAGACGAATCCCAAAAAATACGTCAATTGGAAACAACAAAAGGTCATGTCAAATTTGAGCATGTTCGTTTTGGCTATTCACCAGACAAGACTATTATCCATGACTTTACAGCTGAAGCCAAACCGGGGCAAAAAGTAGCCATTGTTGGTCCAACAGGTGCTGGTAAGACCACCATGGTCAATCTCTTGATGCGTTTTTACGACATTCAAGCTGGTAAAATTACCATCGATGGTGTGGATACTAAGGCCATGAGTCGCGAAGAAGTTCATGATGCTTTTTCGATGGTCTTACAAGATACCTGGCTCTTTGAAGGGACCATTCGGGAAAACTTAGTCTTTAATCAAACCGATATTTCAGATGAAGCAGTCGAAGCGGCAACCCGAGCGGTTGGGGTCCATCACTTTATTCGGACCTTGCCGAATGGCTATGATACTGTATTAGATGATTCAGTGACCTTGTCCGTTGGTCAAAAGCAACTTTTGACCATTGCGCGTGCCCTCTTGAAGGATGCTCCGCTCCTTATCTTGGATGAAGCAACCTCATCTGTCGATACCCGTACAGAAGAGTTGATTCAAAAAGCCATGGACAAACTCATGGAAGGCCGGACCTCCTTTGTCATTGCCCATCGCTTGTCCACTATCCGTAATGCGGATCTGATTCTCGTGATGAAAGATGGAAATATTATCGAGCAAGGCAACCACCAAGAACTCATGAGCCAAAATGGCTTCTATGCTGATCTCTATAATAGCCAATTCACAGAAGAAGTAGCATGAAATCAAGATACAAAGCCCGTAAAATGCACAGTGAAAATAGGAAATTCTAGCAGTGAGCGATGCTCACAAGAGAATTTATCTTTTTCACACAGCATTTAGGCCGTGTTCAATTCGTGTAACGGCAAGCACAATGGTGCCTTGCCGACACGACTCACTAACTCCTCAGGTGGATGGTATCGATCCACCTTCGTCCTGTCGCAATTCCAACAAGATACAAAGGGCGTAACATACAAAGTGAAAAAATGAGAGTGGGACAGAAATCGGTAATTCGTTAGAATTCGATTTCGTCGTCCCACCTCCGCACAGTTGAGTAGGGCTGTAAAAGCTGATGAAATCAGCGTAGTAGAGACCACTCAACCACTGCGTCTTGCTCGACAATCCAAAAACAATTAAGAGTCTAGGACTTTTGTCCCAGCCTCATTTTTTTATCGATAATAGTAATGGGAAAGACGATTCTTAGGTACAGAAAAATGACAAAGCGTCAAAAATAGATCGCTTCTAATGTGAAAAAGAAGAAAGAAAGGATAAAAAAAGAGCCTGGCTTGACAGGCTTTCTTAGGATCGCGTATACTAGTAGTATAAAATAAGATGAAAGACAGGAGTGCCGACATGAAGCCCAATCTTCAAGATTATCCGAAATTTTATCGTTGGCTAACCCTGCCTTTTACGAGAAAGCCACATCGTGTGCAGGTTCTTCAAAGGATGAATCGAATCTTGACGTTCGTGATGCCAGGCATCTACGGCCTGGTCTTTTGTTGGCTGTTTTTTAAGAAAACTTCAATGGGAGGCATCTGGCCTTTTATCTGGATCCCTGCTTCGGGTTTTGTCTTGTTTAGCCTCTTTCGTCATTGGGTCAATGTTCCGAGACCTTATGAGAAATGGGAGATTCAACCCTTATTAGAAAAGAATTCATCCGGACATTCCTTTCCTAGCCGACATGTTTTTTCGGCGACCATTATCTCGATGTGTGTCTGCCAGTTGTCGCTTCCGCTAGGAATGTGCTCGATGCTCCTATCTCTTCTATTAGCCCTTGTCCGAGTTCTTGGAGGGGTTCATTATCCCAAGGATGTCCTCGTCGCTTGGGGGCTGGGACTCGTCTGGGGAGGACTCTTTTTGCTGGCTTGAATGAACAAATTGCTGAAAATTGACCTTTGTCTAACAGCGTATCATAGTGTATACTGGAAAGTGGACTTAGAATAGGAGAGAAGATGAAGTACAGAAAAGCAGAAAAAGCAGATCTGGATCAGGTGGTTCGAGTAGCCAGTACAGCCTTTGAGGACTATCTATTTTTAAAAGTTATCAAGGATTTGGTTCGGGATCCCAAGCAATACCCATCCTTTGTTGAGGCAATGATGCGCATCCTGGTAAAGGTTTTTCTTAAGCACCATATTTGCCTTGTGGCAGAAAAAAATGATGAAATTTATGCAGTTGCCTTGTTGCAAAAGGAACCGATCCCTTTTCGGGCCTATCTCTTAAATGGGGGATTCGGTTTGCTCAAGTTTATTTCCTTGAAGAATATGTTGTCCTACTTTAAATTTATGGAGGACACGGATAAGGAATTGGAGCAAAATGTAGATTTTGATTGGTATTTGATGCTTCTTGCAGTCGCCCCTAAACACCAACGGCAGGGCTATGGCAGTCGCTTTATGATAGAAGGAATTGAGCCTTTCTTGGAAGAGATCCAAGGAAAAAAACTAGCCTTTTATACCAATACCAAAGGAAATGTCTATTTTTACACGAAAAATGGTTACAAGGAAGTCTATTCAAGTGAGATTTGCTTTAACCAAGTAGAGATGGGTAGTTGGTATTTCTTGAAAGAACTAAAAAAACACTAAGGATACAACCTTAGTGTCAGATTGATGACAAAGTCATTTTAGAAACTTTCCTTAGGTGACTACGGACGTCAGCGAACTTCGAAGAAGTTCCATGACTTAGTTTTGAGCCTAAGGTCTCAAAACTCCCGAGCTCTTGAAACTATTAAGTTTCAAGAGCTTTTCTCACGTCGGAAAGTTTCAGTTGATGATTGAATAATTCTAACGAATAAATTTTTTTATTTTTACAGAAGTTAATAGATTTGTATAAAATAGCAATTTGTATACGCCTTCACACTAAGGTGACAACCTTAGTGTTTTTTCATTGTAGCTGTGAATCTGCTTGAATGCCGAATTTTTCAAAGAAAGCAGTTCGTTCTTCTATGATAGCATCGGTCGGATGTTTGATATTCCGTAAGAGCTCAACAAGGTCCGGCGTGACTTCACGAAGCAGTTGCCCTAAGGACCAGATAGCCGTTGCAATATGAATCTGATTTTGTGAAGTTTCGATGATGTTCAGGAGCTTAGGGATGGCCGAACGGTCATTGGCATTGGCTAATGCAATGATGGCATTGCGCTGGAGGATGTTCTTGCCTCGCCAACTTCCAGCAACATGTCCGAATTTTTCCTTAAATTGTCCGTTGGACAGCTCGATAAAAGGAATCAACTCTGGATGAGCCAGATCAGGATCGATTTCTGTTGCTAAGGGATTATCTAGCCCTTTGTTATAAGGGCAGCAAATCTGACAGATGTCACATCCATAGATGACCGTTTTAATTTTCTTGCGAAATTCTAGGTCCATCATGCCCTTGTCTTGGGTTTGGAAGGACAAACAACGCTTGGCATTCATAGAGCCATCTCCGATTAAACAGGAGGTTGGGCATGCATCTAAACAACGTCGACAGTCTCCACAACCATAGTCGACTGGCTGATCCGGTTCGATTTCGAGGTTGGTAATCAATTCGCCCAGAAACATGTAAGAACCGTATTCTTTTGAAATGACCAAGCCATTTTTTCCGATAAAGCCAATACCAGCTCGTTGGGCGACAGCCGTATCAACCAGTGCTCCAGTATCGACCATGCCCTTGTATTCAAAATCTTGCGTCATTTCTTCAATCCCAGCAGCTAAGCGGTTGAGCTTGTCTTGAAGGACATAATGGTAGTCTAATCCCCAGCTGTTGGGCGTGAATTTTCCTCTTTTATAGGCTGTTTTTTGAGGTTGCTGCTTGAGTTTGTGGGG
The DNA here is from genome assembly GCF_032163505.1 of Streptococcus parasanguinis. NCBI lineage: Bacteria > Bacillati > Bacillota > Bacilli > Lactobacillales > Streptococcaceae > Streptococcus > Streptococcus parasanguinis. The sequence goes on along the minus strand of NZ_CP134147.1, from coordinate 1,622,961 downwards.
GTAGGCGACAGCGATTGAGATGATGGTCTTAGCGGAGGAGAGACTTAATTTGGGTTGGATGCGCTCTTCAATATTCTTATGCTCGAATCCAGAATTCCGTCCTTCCTCAACGGCCAAGCGGAGCGATTTTTCCAAATAAGCGAAGTCATCAGCGGTTGTAAAGCCAATTTTTGAAATCCCAATAGAATGCGCCAGTTGGATAATGTTTTCTTTTAGTGTCATCCCTTTCATTATACACAAAAATGAAGTTTCTGGCGAGAGAGGAAAATGATGGAAAGGGCTTTCAAAAACTTTCTTTTTTTTGTATAATAGAAACATGAAATGCGAGGAGGATATTATGGGACAACCATTATTTTTACATTCAGTCATGCAGGAAAAAATTTGGGGAGGAACTCGTCTGAAAGAAGAATTTGGTTACGAAATTCCGAGCGACCATGTCGGTGAATTTTGGGCGATTTCAGCCCATCCACATGGGGTTTCTAAAGTAGCCAATGGTCCATACGAAGGAATGGGATTGGATCAGCTCTATCAAGAGCATCGGGAATTATTCGGTAATCGTAAAGAACCTGTCTTTCCTTTATTAACAAAGATTTTGGATGCCAACGATTGGCTCAGTGTACAGGTGCACCCAGATGATACCTATGCAATGGAGCATGAAGGAGAACTTGGAAAAACTGAGTGTTGGTATGTGATTGCGGCTGATGAAGGATCTGAGATTATCTATGGGCACAATGCCAAGTCAAAAGAAGAACTCCGCCAGCAAATTGAGGACAAGAACTGGGATGCCTTGCTGACAAAAGTTCCTGTCAAGGCTGGAGATTTCTTCTATGTGCCAAGTGGGACCATGCACGCCATTGGATCTGGAATATTGATTCTTGAAACCCAACAGTCGAGTGACACCACCTACCGGGTTTATGATTTTGACCGTAAGGATGCTCAAGGAAACTTGCGTGAACTTCACTTGGAAAAATCAATTGATGTGTTAAACATCGGTGAGCCTGCCAATAGCCATCCAGATACAGTTGTAATCGATGATCTTCGAATGACCACCTTGGTTGCCAGTGATTTCTTCACCGTTTATAAGTGGGAACTGACTGGAAAAGCTGATTTTGAAAAGACCGCTGATTACAGCTTGTTGAGCGTCTTAGCCGGAGAAGGGAAATTGACGGTAGATGGAAAGGATTATCCTATTCAAAAAGGAAGCCACTTTATCTTACCGAGCGATGTTGAATCTTGGACTTTGGAAGGACAAGGTTTAGAATTAATCGTAAGTCATCCATAAAAAAGAAAGGGTTTGAGTTAAAAGTTGTGAAACAACTCAAGCCTTTTTTATCTGAAAACTTTTTTATGTTAAGCCTTGACTCTGACCTAAGGGTAGGGGTTATACTATCCTTGTAATACTCTTCGAAAATCAAATTCAAACCACGTCAGCGTCGCCTTGCCGTACATATGTTACTGACTTCGTCAGTTCTATCTACAACCTCAAAGCAGTGCTTTGAGCAACCTGCGGCTAGCTTCCTAGTTTGCTCTTTGATCTTCATTGAGTATAAGGAGGAAATCATGTACCATATCAAAGAAGCTGCAGAGCTGTCGGGTGTCTCTGTCAAGACCTTGCACCACTATGACAAGATAGGACTTCTCGTCCCTGTGAAATCTGAAAATGGCTATCGGACATACAGTCAAGAAGATTTAGAACGATTACAGGTGATTCTCTACTACAAGTATCTAGGATTTTCCTTAGACCAAATAGCAGAACTCTTAGCCGAAGAAAAATCTAACTTATTGCCCCATTTGACCAAACAGTTGGACTATTTGACTCAAGAAAGACAACGTCTGGATACCTTGATTTCTACCTTGCAAAAAACCATTCAAGAACAAAAAGGAGAAAGAAAAATGACCATTGAGGAAAAATTTACTGGATTTAGCTACCAAGATACTCAAAAATACCAGCAAGAGGCGGTAGATAAGTACGGTCAAGAAGTCATGGATCAAGCGCTTGAACGTCAAAAAGGGCGTGAAGATGAGGCTACGGAAGCCTTCAACCAAGTTTTTCAAACTTTGGCGCAAAATCTCAAAGATGGTCTATCCGTATCTGCAAATGAAAACCAAGATCAAGCCGCCAAACTTTTAGACGCGATTCGAACGTATGGATTTGACTGCTCTATAGAAGTTTTTGGCCATATCGGCAAAGGCTATGTTTATAATCCAGAATTCAAGGAAAACATCGACAAGTTTGGAGTTGGCACAGCCCAGTACACTTCGGATGTCATTGCCTTTTATGTCGAAAATCAAGCAAAATAAAAAAGTGTGAGTGGGACAGAAATCGGTCATTCGTTAGAATTCGATTTCGTCGTCCCACCTCCGCACAGTTGAGTAGGGCTGTAAAAGCTGATGAAATCAGCGTAGTAGAGCCCGCTCAACCACTGCGTCTTGCTCGACAATCCAAAAATAATTGAGAGGCTAGGATTTTTGTCCCAGCCTCGTTTTTTGCTTGGATCAATTTGAAAAGAAGCTGGCTGATCTAAGAGAGCTTGAATGAATGAACATAATGAAAGTTTTATGAAAATTTCACAATTTTAGTTGACAGTCTTGAAAAAAAGGAGTAGAATAACCCCTGTTTTATGAAAAAGAGGCAGGGAACTCCCGGCCTCATGATCTTTTTTCAAGGAGTTTTTTATGTTTTCAACATTGAAAAAATGGTTTATTGGCCGTCCGTTGAAATCTGGTGCAGAAGGTGAAGGCGGATTGCTTGGGAAAATGCAGGCCTTGGCTATGCTCTCTAGTGACGCGCTTTCTTCTATCGCCTACGGTCCAGAGCAAGTTATCCTGGTCTTGATGACCGTTTCAGCGGGAGCCATTTGGTGGTCCATTCCGATTGGGATTGTGGTCCTGGTTCTCCTAGCCAGTTTAACGATTTCTTATCGCCAGGTCATTCATGCCTACCCTCAAGGGGGAGGGGCCTACATGGTGACTACGGAGAACTTGTCTCCCAAAGCGGGTTTGATCGCTGGTGGTAGTCTCTTAGTCGACTACATGCTGACGGTAGCAGTATCTGTTTCTTCCGGTGCAGATGCCATCACGTCAGCGATTCCATCTCTTCATCCTTATAATCTTCACATTTCCATTTTGTTGGTCTTGATTTTGATGCTGATGAACCTTCGGGGGCTACGCGAATCAGCGACATCGTTGATGATTCCGGTCTATCTGTTCATTGTCAGTACCATTGCCTTGATCGGCTATGGTGTGATCCAAATCTTGACGGGTCACTTGGCCTATAACGCAACTGCTCATGTGGGTCAAACCATTTCAGGGGTTAGTGTCATTCTCTTATTGCGGGCCTTTACGAGTGGATCGGCTTCACTAACAGGGGTTGAAGCCATCTCCAATTCGGTTCCTTTCTTTAAGAAACCAAAAGCAAAGAATGCAGCCTCTACCTTGACCATCATGGCTTTGATTTTGGGGATCATGTTTGCAGGGATTACCTTCCTCAATTACTGGGTGGGTGTCGTTCCGACAAAAGGGGTAACAACTCTAGCCCAAATGGCCCAAGCCATCTTAGGGAATTCCCCAGTCGGACAAGCCTTCTTTTACGTCTTCCAATTATCAACAGCCTTGATCTTGGCAGTTGCGGCTAATACCGGTTTCTCAGCCTTTCCAATGTTGGCCTTTAACATGGCTAAAAATAAATACATGCCACACATGTATATGGAAAAAGGGGATCGTCTGGGCTATTCTAATGGGATTTTGACCTTGGCGATTGGTGCCATCGTTTTGCTCTTGATCTTTGATGGGCAAACAGAAAGCTTGATTCCGCTTTATACCATCGGGGTCTTCATTCCTTTTGCCCTTTCTCAAACAGGGATGGTGATCCACTGGAAACGCCAATATCAAAAAGGATTTCTTAAGTATTCGCTTGCCAATATCCTGGGGGCAGCCATCTGTTATGGGATTGTCTTGATCCTCTTATTATTCCGTTTGCGTGAGATCTGGCCCTTCTTCCCTATTATTGGTCTCTTGCTTTGGATGTTCTTGAGTATCCGTAATCACTATGATAAAGTTGCAGCCCAATTGCGCTTGGGAGGTAAGATTGAAAAGACAAGTTATGCGGGCAATACCGTGATTGTCCTTGTTGGGAATGTCACTCAGGTAAGTGTGGGAGCTATGAGTTATGCAAATAGCCTAGGAAACGATGTTATAGCTATGCATGTCTCAACGGAAGAAACCAAGGTTAAAGACGCTGAGGTAGCAGAAGAATTTAAGCGTTATTTCCCTCATATTCGCTTTGAAAATGTCATGACCAGTTACCGGGATATTATCCAGCCAACGGTTGAATTTGTCTCAAAAGTAGCTGAGGAGGCCAAGGAAAAAGGCAACACCGTTACAGTCTTAGTCCCTCAATTTATCCCTAAAAAACATTGGCAAAATATTCTCCACAACCAAATGAGTTTGAAATTGAAGTATGCACTTCGTTGGCATGAAGAAGTGGTTGTGGCAAGCTATTCTTACCATTTGTCTGAATAAACACCGTATATAGAAAAGATGTCTGCTTGAGCAGGCATCTTTTTGGATTTTCTTACACGAAAAAAACCACTCGAAAGTCTTGTAAGATACAGCCTTGATCTTGAAAAAATGTTTAAAAAATGCTAGAATAAAAAGAACATTTTAGATTTTGAAAAATTCAAAGTAAGGAAAAAAATGGCAAATTTATTAAAAACAATTATTGAAAATGATCGAGGCGAAATCAAACGCCTTGAAAAAATGGCTGACAAGGTCTTTTCTTATGAAGACCAAATGGCAGCTTTGACGGATGACGAATTAAAAGCGAAAACAGTTGAGTTTAAGCAACGCTACCAAGATGGTGAGTCTTTGGATGATCTCTTGTACGAGGCTTTTGCAGTTGTTCGTGAAGCTGCAAAACGGGTTCTTGGTTTGTTCCCATACAAGGTTCAGGTCATGGGGGGAATCGTCCTTCACCATGGTGACGTACCAGAGATGCGTACAGGGGAAGGAAAAACCCTGACAGCAACCATGCCGGTATACTTGAATGCCTTGTCTGGCAAAGGGGTGCACGTTGTCACCGTCAATGAATACTTGACAGAGCGGGATGCAACAGAGATGGGAGAACTATACTCATGGCTTGGCCTTTCAGTAGGGATCAACCTTGCAGCAAAATCTCCAGCTGAGAAAAAAGAAGCTTACCTCTGTGATATCACTTACTCAACCAATTCAGAGATTGGTTTTGACTACTTGCGTGACAACATGGTTGTGCGTGCAGAAAACATGGTTCAACGTCCATTGAACTATGCCTTGGTCGATGAGGTAGACTCCATCTTGATTGACGAAGCGCGTACTCCGTTGATCGTTTCTGGTCAGACAGCTTCTGATACGAGCCAGCTCTATCACATGGCGGATGCTTATGTGAAGACCTTGACAGAGGACGATTACATTATCGATGTCCCATCTAAAACCATCGGTTTGTCTGATTCAGGAATCGATAAAGCAGAAAGCTACTTTAATCTTGAAAACTTGTACGATATTGAAAACGTAGCTTTGACTCACTTTATCGACAACGCCCTTCGTGCCAACTACATCATGATTTTGGATATCGACTATGTGGTCAGCGAAGATCAAGAAATCTTGATCGTTGACCAATTTACTGGTCGGACCATGGAAGGTCGTCGTTATTCTGATGGTCTTCACCAAGCGATCGAAGCCAAAGAAGGTGTTCCAGTTCAAGAAGAAACCAAAACATCTGCATCGATTACTTACCAAAACCTCTTCCGTATGTACAAGAAGTTGTCAGGGATGACAGGGACAGGGAAAACTGAAGAAGAAGAATTCCGTGAAATTTATAACATTCGCGTGATTCCAATTCCAACCAACCGTCCGATTGCTCGTATTGACCATCCAGACCTTCTCTACCCAAGCTTGAAATCAAAATTCAAGGCTGTTGTGGAAGATGTCAAGTCTCGTCATGAAAAAGGTCAACCAGTCCTAGTAGGTACCGTTGCCGTTGAAACCAGTGATTACCTTTCTCAATTGTTGGTTCAAGCAGGTGTCCCTCACGAAGTTTTGAATGCGAAAAACCACTACAAAGAAGCGCAAATCATCATGAACGCTGGTCAACGTGGTGCTGTTACCATCGCGACCAACATGGCCGGACGTGGTACCGATATCAAGCTTGGTGAAGGTGTTCGCGAACTCGGTGGACTTTGTGTCATCGGGACAGAACGTCACGAAAGTCGTCGGATCGATAACCAGCTTCGTGGACGTTCAGGACGTCAAGGGGATCCAGGTGAATCTCAATTCTACTTGTCTCTTGAAGATGAATTGATGCGCCGTTTCGGTTCTGAACGGATCAAAGCAGTGCTTGATCGCTTCAAGTTGAGCGAAGAAGAATCGGTGATCCGTTCAAATATGTTCACACGTCAAGTAGAGGGTGCACAAAAACGGGTTGAAGGAAACAACTACGATACCCGTAAACAAGTCCTTCAATACGATGACGTGATGCGGGAACAACGGGAAATTATCTACGCTGAACGCTATGATGTTATCACAGCTAACCGTGACTTGGCACCTGAAATCAAGGCCATGATCAAACGGACCATCAAACGGATTGTTGAAGGGGCCAGCCACTCAAGCAAGGAAGAACGCGTTGAAGCGATTCTGAACTTTGCCAAATACAATTTGGTTCCGGAAGATACGATTTCTGCAAGCGATATTGAAGGAAAATCTGACAAGGAAGTTATCGATTACTTGTATGCACGTGCAGAAGAAATCTATGCTAGCCAAGTAGCGAAATTGCGTGACGAAGAGTCTGTGCAAGAATTCCAAAAAGTCTTGATCCTTCGTGTGGTGGACAGCAAGTGGACGGACCATATCGATGCTTTGGATCAATTGCGAAATGCGGTTGGACTCCGTGGGTATGCGCAAAATAACCCAGTGGTAGAATACCAATCAGAAAGTTTCCGTATGTTTAACGATATGATTGGATCGATTGAATTTGATGTGACTCGTCTCATGATGAAAGCCCAAATTCACGAACAAGAACGTCCACGTACGGAACACAGTATTTCAACAACTGCGACTCGCAACATTGCAGCGCAACAACAAGATATTCCAGCAGATATTGACTTGTCACAAGTGAAACGCAACGATTTGTGCCCTTGTGGTTCAGGTAAGAAATTCAAAAACTGTCACGGACGTAAATTTTAAGAGCTCCTCTGAAATAGAAAGAGGATGGGTCTAGCTAGCATAAGGAGGCCGTATGGTATTCATTACGAAGAGCAATAAGATTGATGAGCAAGAGATCACTTCGCTTTACCGCTTGGAAGGTCCAGCCTTGGAGCGTAAAGAAGCGCGTGATCGAGAATTGGAAGCTATTATCAAAGGAGAAGACCAACGGATCCTTCTTGTGATCGGGCCTTGCTCTTCTGATAATGAAGAAGCTGTGATGGACTATGCCCGTCGCTTGGCAGACTTACAAGAGCAAGTCAAAGATCAGATTTTCATTGTGATGCGGGTCTATACGGCTAAGCCTCGGACCAATGGGGATGGCTATAAAGGCTTGATGCACCAACCAGATACACATGCAGCACCAAGCTTTGTGGACGGTTTGAAAGCGGTCCGACATCTCCACTACCGTGTGATTACAGAAACTGGTTTGACAACTGCGGATGAGTTGCTTTATCCAGCAAGTCTTCCGTATGTTGAGGATTTGATTTCTTATCATGCCATTGGAGCGCGTTCAGTTGAAGACCAGGAGCACCGCTTTGTATCTAGTGGGATCTCTGCTCCGACAGGCATGAAGAATCCAACTTCTGGAAATCTTTCTGTCATGTTCAATGCGATTTATGCAGCCCAACATCCCCAAAACTTTTTGTTCAATGCCCAAGCAGTGGAAACATCAGGAAATCCTTTAGCCCATGCGATCCTTCGTGGAGGCTTGGATGCAAGTGGTAAGAATGTTCCAAACTACCATTATGAAGATTTGCTAGCGGCAGCAAAACGCTATAGCGAAATGGGCTTGCAACATCCCTTCATCCTGGTGGATACCAACCATGACAATTCTGGCAAACAATTCGAAGAGCAAGTACGCATCGTGAGAGAAACCATGATGAACCGTGCTTGGAACAAGGATTTGGCAACTTTAGTTCGTGGTTTCATGATTGAATCTTATCTAGAAGATGGCCGTCAAAATGAACCAGTGGTTTATGGTCAATCCATCACAGACCCTTGCCTGGGTTGGGAAAAAACACAGGCCTTGGTCAAAGAAATTGCAACGATGAATAAGTAAAAGGCAGGGGCGGAAGGAGTGATTCTTTAGCCCCTTCTCTTTTGTCAGTAAAACGATATTGAAACGATAAATAAGGATAAAACAAGATGATCAAAGGACATGGCATCGATATCGAATCGATCGCTGCGATTGAAAAAGCCTATCAGAAGAATACCCGATTCGCTGAAAAAGTCTTAACCGAGGCTGAGCGAGAGCGCTTTGAGGAATTGTCTGGAAAACGGAAGATGGAATATTTAACGGGCCGATGGTCCGCCAAAGAAGCCTTTTCGAAGGCAATGGGAACAGGGATTGGACCGGTTGGTTTTCAAGATTTAGAGATTTTAAATGATGCCCATGGAGCTCCCTATTTTTCCAAGTCTCCTTTTTCTGGGAAGGTATGGATTTCGATCAGTCATAAGGGAGATCTAGTGTCGACCAGTGTCATTTTGGAGGAAGAAAATGAAAGCAAGTAAACATAGACCAACGGTTGCAAGAGTCGATTTGGATGCCATTGCCTTTAATGTGCAACAAGTCAGTGAACATATTCCGAGTCAAGCCTTGAAATATGCAGTCGTCAAGGCCAACGCCTATGGTCATGGGGTTGTTGCGGTGACCAAAAAATTGGCACCTCAGGTAGATGGTTTTTGTGTTTCCAATATGGATGAAGCCCTTGAAATCCGTGAAGAAGGCTTGCAACACCCTCTTTTGATTTTGGGAGTTGTGCCAAGTGAAACAGTGAATCTAGCCAAAGAGCATGACATCCGCTTAACGGTGGCTAGTCTTGCTTGGTTGGACCAATTGCTTGGACAAGAAGCAGATCTTTCAGGATTGAAGGTCCATATCAAGGTGGATTCAGGAATGGGGCGGATTGGATTCCGAAGGATCGAAGAGATCAAAGAGGCTGAACGCCTCCTCTTAGCAGCTGGAGCTGAGATTGAAGGGATCTTTACTCATTTTGCGACAGCAGATGAGGCAGATGATCGAAAATTTCAAGCGCAATACCAGTTTTTCAAAGAAGTATTGGCTGCTCTTGAAACCCTTCCTCCTATTGTCCATGCGAGTAATTCTGCCACCTCTTTGTGGCATGCGGATACGATTTTCACAGCTGTGCGCTTGGGAGATGTCATGTATGGCTTGAATCCGAGCGGATCTGTGTTAGCCTTGCCTTATGAAATCAAGCCAGCCTTGAGTTTGGTGAGTGAGTTAGTTCATGTGAAACAATTAGAAGCTGGTCAAGATATTGGCTACGGAGCAACCTATACGACAGAAGAACCCCAATGGATCGGGACGATTCCTATCGGCTATGCGGATGGTTGGATCCGAGAGATGCAAAACTTTCATGTGCTGATTAAGGGGGACTATTGTCCCATTGTTGGTCGCGTTTCGATGGACCAGATTACTGTTCGCCTTCCAGAAGAATTGCCTCTGGGGACCAAGGTTACCCTAATTGGCCGAGATGGAGAAAAAGAAATTACGGCAACAGAGGTTGCAGATTACCGTGGGACCATTAATTATGAAGTGGTCTGTCTCTTGAGTGATCGGATTCCTCGTGACTATACAGGTGAAGAATAAGAAGAAGCAGGTGGGATTTTCCCGGATGGGCCTGCTTTTTTATAAAAGAAAGGAGGAGAAATGAATCTACACCAACCCTTATCCGTACTTCCTGGAGTCGGTCCAAAATCGGCGGAAAAATTTAAAAAGTTAGGAATTGAAACCTTAGAAGATCTGCTCTTGTATTTCCCCTTTCGCTATGAAGACTTCAAAACGCGCAATGTTTTAGAGTTGGAAGATGGTGAAAAAGCCGTCATCTCTGGGGTGGTAGCAACACCAGCCAATGTCCAATATTATGGCTACAAACGAAATCGCTTGCGTTTTTCGATCAAACAGGGAGACCAGGTCATTGCGGTTAATTTTTTCAACCAACCCTATCTAGCAGACAAAATTGAGGTTCAGCAGACAGTGGCGATTTTTGGAAAATGGGACAAGGCCAAAGGCAGTTTGACAGGGATGAAACTCCTGGCTCAAGTGGAAGATGATTTGCAGCCGGTCTATCGAGTGACGCAAGGAGTGAGCCAAAACAGCCTGGTGAAATTGATCAAAATAGCGTTCGACCAGGGCTTGGACCAGCTTTTAGAAGAGAATGTACCCCAAGTCTTGCGGGATCGTTATCAACTTATGTCTCGTTCCCAAGCAGTGCAAGCTATGCATTTTCCTAAGGATCTGGCAGAGTACAAGCAAGCCCTTCGCCGGGTAAAATTTGAAGAGCTCCTCTTTTTCCAGCTGCAACTCCAAGTGCTAAAAGAAGAAAATCACGATGCCAGCCAAGGGATTTCCTTGGCCTGGAATCCAGAAAAATTAGCAGAACGAAAAAAACAGCTTCCTTTTGAGCTAACGCAAGCTCAAGAAAACAGCCTGAATGAAATCTTGACAGATATGGCCTCTCCTTATCATATGAACCGCCTCTTACAAGGGGATGTGGGAAGCGGGAAGACAGTCGTGGCCGGTCTTGCTATGTATGCAGCCTTAAGCGCTGGGAAGCAAGCTGCCTTGATGGTTCCAACGGAGATTTTGGCAGAGCAACACAAGGAAAGCTTGCAAAATCTTTTTCTAGATTTGCCAATTGCCCTTCTAACAGGAGGATTAAAGGCGGCTGAGAAACGAGAAGTCTTAGAAGAGATCTCCTCAGGAAAAGTTCAACTGATTGTGGGGACGCATGCCTTGATTCAAGAGGGAGTTCACTACCAAGATCTTGGTTTGGTCATTATTGATGAACAACACCGTTTTGGGGTTTCCCAACGTCGTATTCTTCGAGAAAAAGGACAAAATCCAGACGTCCTGATGATGACGGCTACCCCTATTCCCCGGACCTTGGCTATTACAGCCTTTGGAGATATGGATGTGTCCATCATTGATCAGATGCCTGCGGGACGCAAGGAAATCATCACACGTTGGGTTAAGCATGAGCAGTTAGAAGTGGTCCTCGACTGGTTAGTCAAAGAACTTGGCAAGGGTTCTCAAGCCTACTTTATTTCTCCATTGATTGAGGAGTCAGAGGCGCTAGATTTGAAAAACGCCCTTGCCCTCAAAGAAGAGCTAGAAACCTTCTTTGGACAGCGAGCACGCGTTTCTCTTCTTCACGGGAAGATGAAAAGTGAAGAAAAAGATGCCATCATGCAGTCCTTTAAAGAGCACCAAGTCGATGTTTTGGTGTCTACGACCGTTATTGAAGTAGGAGTCAACGTGCCCAATGCGACCGTTATGGTCATTATGGATGCAGATCGGTTTGGTCTTAGCCAACTTCACCAGCTTCGAGGCCGGGTTGGGCGGGGAAATAAGCAATCCTATGCTATTCTAGTAGCCAATCCTAAGACAGATAGTGGCAAGCAGCGCATGAAAATCATGACAGAGACGACCAATGGCTTTGTGCTAGCGGAAGAAGATTTGAAAATGCGGGGTTCAGGTGAAATCTTTGGAACTCGTCAATCTGGGATTCCAGAATTTCAAGTGGCGGATTTGGTAGAAGATTATCCCATTCTGGAAGAAGCAAGGAAAGTTGCCAGCCAGATCGTAGCCACGCCAGATTGGCGCGAACACCCCGATTGGCATCTGCTCTCGCTTTACTTAGAAAAGAAAGAACATTTAGACTAGAGTATAAAAAGGGAGTAGAGTGGAAATTCTTTGGATTCCACTCTACTCCCTTTAAGATGGCATTTTACGCCCTTTGTATCTTGATGAAATGCGACAGGACGAAGGTGGATCGATACCATCCACCTGAGGAGTTAGTGAGTCGTGTCGGCAAGGCACCATAGTGCTTGTCGTTACACGAATTGAACACGCCCTAAATGCTGTGTGAAAAAGATAAATTCTCTTGTGAGCTTCGCTCCCGGCGACAATTTCCTATTTTCACTTGGCATTTTACGGGCTTTGTATCTTAGTTTACCCTTCGATATAGTCTTTGAGTTCTTGTCCTTTTAGGCCGGCATTGAGGGCGATGAGGAGTTTGATGCGTGCTTTGGGGGCATTTAATTCCTTGATGAAAAAGACACCTGCTTGATGGAGTTGGACGCCTCCTCCTTCATATGCGTAGACGGGTTCAGCGATTCCATTGAAGCAACGAGATACTAAAGCGATTGGAAGACCTGCATCCATGAATTCTTGGAGTTTATGTGCCGTTTCTTTAGGGATGTTTCCTGCTCCAAAGGCTTCGATAATGAGACCATCCAGCTTTGAAAGATCCAGCATGTCCAGCAGATCGGTTTTCATCCCTGCATAGGTAGCAATGATCGGAACGAACCCATCGATGGTATCGAGATCAAAGCGCACCCTTGGCTCGGCTGTTTTAAAGAAGAGGATTTCCTTTTTCATGACCAACCCCAGTGGGCCGTGGGTTGGTGTCTGAAAGGTGCTGACATTGGTGGTGTGGGTTTTGGTGACGTACTTAGCCGCATGAATTTCATCGTTCATGACGACTAAGACGCCTTTATCGCGTGCTTTTGGATCTGCAGCTACCCGAAGGGCTGTCAGAAAATTATAGACGCCATCGCTTCCAAGTTCGTTGGAGCTTCTCATAGCTCCTGTAATGACCACAGCGATCTCTGGTAACTCCATGGTATCCAAGAAATAAGCCGTTTCTTCCAGCGTATCTGTCCCGTGGGTGATAACGATGCCGTCGTAGTTGTGAGCTTCCTCTTTGATTTTTTGATATAGGGCTAACATGTGACAGGGGGTCATTTGAGGGCTGGGAAGGTTGAAGAAGTCCTCTGAGGTGACTGCAATTCCTTCAATTGGTGAAGTGATTTGGGTCATGGGATTGACTTCATTGGTAATCACTGCCCCAGAGTCATCTGCCGCCATCGAAATGGTCCCTCCGGTATGTAGTGCTAAAATTTTCTTAAACATGTGAAGCTCCTTGGAATATGTGATATAATTTATTTTATCATAAAAAGAAAGAAACAGTAGACATGGAAATAAAAGCAGTCTTTTTTGATATCGATGGAACATTGGTCAATGATAGTCGAGCGGTCCTAAAATCAACAGAAAAAGCCATTCAGTCTTTAAAGGAAGAAGGGATCTATGTCGGCCTTGCGACAGGGCGGGGACCGGCCTTTGTCAAACCGTTTATGGAACGCTATGGCTTTGATTTTGCAGTGACCTATAATGGTCAGTATATTTTGACCAAGGACCGCGTGCTGTTTACCAGTCCAATCGATAAAAAGAGCCTGCACCAACTAATTGACTATGCTCGGGAACACCGTAAGGAAATTGCTCTCGGTACCAAGGATGGGGTATTTGGTTCTCGGATCATGAGTTTTGGGATGAGTCCTATTTCAACCTGGTCTAGTCGCTTTGTGCCCCGTAAAATGGCCCGTACCGTCAGTCGAGGATTTAACAAAGTGGTCAGCAAGGTCGTCCCACAAGATCAGGACACCCTCTATGCACTAGCGCAAGAACCAATCTACCAAGTGTTGATCTTATCGAGTCCAGAAGAGACTGCAAAAATTGAAAAAGAGTTTCCGGATCTGAAATTCACACGTTCTAGTCCTTTTGCAGCAGATGTCCTCAACCCAGGGATTTCCAAGTTAGAAGGGATCCGCATCGTTGGTCAGGAATTTGGCTTTGACATCGATGAAGTGATGGCTTTTGGAGATTCTGATAATGACTTAGAGATGCTATCAGGTGTTGGCTTATCCATTGCGATGGGAAATGGAACGACCAGTGTCAAAGCGATTGCCAAGCATACCACGACCAGTAATGGCAAGGATGGCATTCAAAAGGCCCTGCAACACTTTGGTATTCTCTCAGAGAAAGAACTCTTTCTTTCTAAGGATGATCACTTCAATAAGGTCAAAACCTTCCATGGTGTGATGGATGGGGAAACCCAGGAGAAACCAGTTGTTTGGCAGCCTCAAGATGCCCTTTATCGAACCATGTTCAAGCAAGAGGAGTTGGTAGAATTTGTCCGAGCAGCTAGCAAAAGTGAGGAAGAATTTGACCGCTCGGTAGCAGCTCTTCACGAAGCCTTGGATAAGGCTGCAGATAAGGTTCGGAGTAAGCATCCAGCTGAGATCTCCATGGTAGGGCAGGTTGATGCCTTAATTGATACCCTATATCTGACTTATGGTAGCTTTGTACTAATGGGGGTCGATCCTGAAGAGGTCTTCGAGATTGTTCACCGGGCCAATATGGGCAAGATTTTCCCAGATGGAAAGGCGCACTTTGATCCAGTAACCCATAAAATTCTGAAACCAGATGATTGGGAAGAGAAATACGCCCCAGAACCAGCCATCAAAAAAGAACTCGATCGCCAGCTCAAGGCCTACGAAAAACATGCAAAACAAAAAGAAGCAAAAAAAGACAACTAAAAAAGTTTGGAACAAAGGTTCCAAACCTTTTTTAGAATGTAGACAAACTATTTTTTACTAAGATAAGTAAAGTGTTCCACAAAGAAGTCGAAATATGTTCTTATTTTTAAAATTTATAAAAAATATTGAAAAACTTTCCGCCGTGAGAAAAGTGCTAGAAACACTATTGTTTCTAGCACTCGGGAGTTTTGAGACCTTAGGCTCAAAACTTAGTCATGGAACTTCGAAGAAGGTCGCTGACGTCCGTACTCACCTAAGGAAAGTTTTCAATATAACTTTTTCTTTCTTACATGGTTTTATCCTTATCACGTACCACTAGTAAGTCTACTTTGGCGTGGCGAAGGATATATTCTGAGGAGGATCCGACCATTAACCGTTCGAAGGCATTGAGTCCGGTAGCCCCGACCATAATAAGGTCAACCCCTTCCTTACTTGGGATATCATTGGCTAAGAGGACTTTTGGATTTCCCATTTCTACAACAGTCACAACATTTTGAACGCCGACTTTTTCAGCACGTTCCTTGTAGCCTTTGAGCAATTCATTTGCTTCTTCTTGCAATTCTTCGTAGACCTCAGCATCAAAAGTTGAGACGCTTTGAAGGGCACGGGTATCGATGACGTGGGCAATCGTCAATTTAGAGCCGTTGCGAAGAGAAACGTTAACCCCTTTTTCAAAGGCTAATTCTGCTTCATGAGAACCGTCGACAGCGACCATAATGTTTTCGTATTTTTGAGACATAATCCTACCTCCTTATAGCTTGAAAACATGGATAGAATAGAAGGGAATCCTATTCTTTATACACTTATATTTTATCTCTTTTGAGCTAGAATGTAAAGGTAAAGTCTCGCTTTTCTCCTATATTTTTGCAGAATTTTTAAAGTCCTCGGTTTGTACTCTATTTGAACTAGTGGTATAATAGAGATAATTTCGTGAATCGAGGCAGAATATGAAGGAATATAATAAATCAAGCAAACTCGAACATGTCGCTTACGATATTCGTGGTCCAGTCTTGGAAGAAGCCATGCGCATGCGAGCAAATGGAGAAAAAATTCTACGTTTGAATACAGGGAATCCTGCTGAATTTGGCTTTACAGCTCCAGATGAAGTCATCCATGATTTGATCATGAATGCGCGTGATAGTGAAGGTTATTCAGACTCAAAAGGGATCTTTTCAGCCCGCAAGGCTATCATGCAGTACTGCCAGTTGAAAAAAATTCCAAATGTGGATATTGATGATATTTACCTTGGGAATGGAGTGAGTGAGCTGATCGTCATGTCCATGCAAGGACTACTTGACAATGGGGATGAGGTCTTGGTTCCCATGCCGGACTATCCTCTTTGGACAGCAGCCGTCAGCCTAGCTGGTGGGAATGCGGTTCACTATCTTTGTGATGAAGAAGCAAACTGGTATCCAGATATTGAGGATATCAAGTCGAAAATCACCTCAAACACTAAGGCTATCGTTGTCATCAACCCAAATAACCCAACAGGTGCCCTCTATCCAGATGAGATCCTACTTGAGATTGTAGAGATCGCTCGTCAAAATAACTTGATCATCTTTGCGGATGAAATTTACGATCGCTTGGTCATGGATGGGGAAAAACACACGGCTATTGCAAGTTTAGCGCCTGATCTCTTCTGTGTGAGTATGAATGGCTTGTCAAAATCTCACCGGATTGCCGGTTTCCGTGTTGGTTGGATGGTTCTATCCGGACCCAAGCACCATGTGAAGGGCTATATCGAAGGCTTGAACATGTTGTCCAATATGCGTCTTTGTTCAAATGTCTTGTCTCAACATGTTGTGCAAACCTCTCTTGGAGGCTACCAATCCGTGGATGAACTCTTGCTTCCAGGTGGTCGAATCTACGAACAACGGAACTTTATCTACAAAGCCATCAATGATATTCCAGGTCTCTCAGCCGTTAAGCCAAAGGCTGGTCTCTATATCTTCCCTAAGATTGATCGGGACATGTACCGCGTGGATGATGATGAGCAATTTGTTTTAGAGTTCTTGAAGCAAGAAAAAATTCTCTTGGTTCATGGCCGTGGCTTTAACTGGAAAGATCCAGATCACTTCCGGATCGTTTACCTTCCACGTGTCGATGAGTTAGCTCAAATTCAAGAAAAAATGACTCGTTTCTTGAAACAATACAAACGTTAATTAGATAAAAGATTGAAGAAGAAAGTCTTCAATCTTTTTTTATTCATTCTATAAAATCTATGTCATCGGAATTACATTTTTCTGAATTGCGCATAATTGTAGAAAAAATAAATAATTTTCAGATAATTTGATTGAAATTCCCACACTTATATGATATACTTGAGCTGACTATATGTGAGGTTTATTATGGCAAACTTATTAGAAAAGACACGTAAAATTACATCCATCTTGAAACGGACTGATGAACAGTTGCAGGTCGAGATGCCTTATAATGATATTGCCCAGCAATTAGCGGATATTATCCACTGTAATGCCTGTATCATTAATAGCAAGGGAACCCTTCTTGGTTATTTCATGCGTTACAAGACCAACAATGACCGGGTAGAAGCTTTCTTTCAAAATAAAAAATTACCAGAAGATTATGCCAAGGCAGCTAGTTTGGTCTACGATACAGAAGCGAATTTAGATGTGGACCATGATTTGAGTATCTTTCCGGTCGAAACCAAGTCTGAATTTCCTGATGGCTTGACCACCATTGCGCCTATTCATGTTTCTGGGATTCGGTTGGGTTCCTTGATCATTTGGCGCAATGATAAACAGTTTGCGGATGATGATTTGATCTTGGTTGAGATTGCGAGTACCGTGGTAGGGATTCAAATGTTGAACTACCAACGCGAGGAAGACGAGAAGAATATTCGTCGTCGGACAGCGGTGAATATGGCTGTCAATACCTTGTCTTACTCTGAATTGCGGGCTGTTTCTGCCATCCTTAGTGAATTGAAAGGAAATGAGGGACAGTTGACTGCTTCTATCATCGCGGATCGGATTGGCATTACCCGCTCTGTGATTGTCAATGCACTCCGGAAATTGGAGTCAGCTGGTATTATTGAAAGCCGTTCTCTTGGAATGAAGGGAACCTATCTCAAAGTGTTGATTCCAGATATCTTTGAGGAAATTAAGAAAAGAGATTACTAATGACTAAAGCCTTGATTTCAATTGACTACACTGTCGATTTTGTGGCAGATGATGGTAAACTTACGGCAGGTGCTCCTGCACAAGCTATTTCTGAGACTATTGCTCAGGTGACCCAATTGGCCTTTGACCAAGGAGCCTATGTCTTTTTTGCCATTGATGCGCATGATGTAGAAGATCCATTTCATCCTGAAAGCAAGCTCTTCCCACCTCATAATATCATTGGGACCAGCGGACGTGATTTGTACGGACCTTTGGCAGATTTTTATCGGGAGCACAAAGCGGATCCACGCGTCTTTTGGATGGATAAACGTCATTATTCTGCTTTTTCAGGAACGGACCTAGATATCCGCCTGCGTGAACGTCATGTAGATACCGTCATTTTGACAGGTGTCTTGACTGATATCTGTGTCCTTCATACAGCGGTTGATGCCTACAATCTCGGTTATCAGATCGAAGTCGTGGAACCTGCAGTGGCGTCGCTCACTCCTGAAAATCACCAGTTTGCCTTGAATCATTTCAAGCATGTCTTAGGGGCAAGCTTGGTAGACGGCGCACTAGCAGTATTAGATACTAAATAAGAAAAGATTGTAAAAGAGGTCATAGACATTTGTTTAGGCCTCTTTTTTGGGGCGTAGAAATTGTCTTCCTCTCTTGAAAATGGTATTCTAATGGAAGAAAATAAGGGGGAGTTATGAGTAAAAAAGCTGTCGTATTTTCAGCGGATCTATCTTATATGGAAAAGTTGGAAACCGCTATGAAGTCACTGTGTGCCCATCAGGATCAGTTGAAAATTTATGTCTTAAATGAGGATCTACCAACAGAGTGGTTTACTATCATGAATCAGCGCTTGCGCCAGCTGGATTCAGAAGTGATCAATTGTCGGATGTCTCCCGAGCAATTCCAATCCTTCTCGCTTCCAAGTGACCATATTCACTATGCGACCTATTTCCGTTACGCTATTCCAGAGTTTGTGGAGGAAGAACGGATCCTCTATCTGGATTGTGACATGATCTTTACACAGGATTTATCGCCATTATTTGAGGTCGATCTAAAAGGTTATGGACTGGGCGCGGTGGTAGATAAGCCAACGACGACAGATGGATTTAATGCTGGACTTTTGGTGATTGATAAGACTTGGTGGCAAGAGCACCAAGTAACAGAGGCTCTTTTTGACCTCACTCGTGAACACCATCAACAGGTCTATGGAGATCAGGGAATTTTGAATCTGTATTTCAAAGATGCGTGGTTTCCATTACCTTGGACCTATAATTTACAAGTGGGGTCTGATAAGGATCAATACCTCTATGGAGATCTAGACTGGTACGATGACTTTCAAGGGATTCCGGCGGTCATTCACTACACCTCTCATAATAAACCTTGGACCTCCAAACGCTTCAATCGTTTTCGTGAACAATGGTGGTTTTACTATGCCCTCTCTTGGGAGGAGATTTTACTTCGAAAACCGATTTTGAAGCAAAATTATCAAGACCTAGTGGGAGAATTTCCTTATCATGCTGCTATTTATACCCATACAGCAGATATCCACGAGTTGGAGACGTTGTTAAAAGAGTTGCCAGACGTAGTGATTCATGTCCTTGCCCATAGCCATTTTGGTTTTAATTTGGTGCAATTGGAACGCTACCCCAACCTCTTTCTTTATCCCTCTTTTGATCCCTTGACCAGTCGAAAGGTCCTAGAAAAATTGGATTTCTATTTGGATATCAATCCCTATGATGAGGTCGATCAAATCACGCAAACACTCAGTCAACAAGGCCTTCCGATTTTTTCTTTTGAAGGAACCAATCATGTAGAGAATGGAGAAAATCAAGTATTTGCGGATGATCAGGTGCAGGAGATGGTGGCAGCGATTCGCGATTATTTAAAGAGAAACGAGAAGAAGCATGGAAACAAATGAAGTAGTGAGTATCATCATTCCCATCTATAATGTAGAGGCTTATTTGAGACAATGTTTGGAAACGGTTATCCATCAGACCTACCCTCATTTGGAAATTATCCTGGTCAATGATGGTTCGCCAGACCAGTCAGAAGAGATCTGTAAAGAATTTTTTAGGAAGGATGCGCGCATCCGCTACGTTCGCCAAGAAAATGGGGGCTTATCTGCTGCTCGGAATACAGGGATTGAGCTAGCGACTGGTGGTTACATTACCTTTATTGATCCAGATGACTGGGTGACGGAAGACTATGTAGAAGTGCTCTATCGCCAACTTCAAAAGTATAATGCGGATGTTTCCGTAGCCAACTATAACCTCTATGATGACAGTAGTAGCAAATACTTGATCAAAGTAACGGACGATGATTATTCAGAGACCCTTTATGAGGGGCGAACAATTATGGACCACGATGCCATTCAGGAGACCAGAGATATGGCCTGGGCGTGTGCTATGATGAAGCTCTATAAGCGTAACTTATTTGAAGGACTTCGTTTTCCGGTCGGAAAAAATGTTGAAGATAACTTTCTCATGTACAAGCTCTTCTTAAAAGCCAATCGGGTGGTCCATACAGAGAAATGTATTTATTGGTATCGCGTGGGTCGTTCAGATACTCTGTCCCAAGTTTGGACAGAAAAGCGGGTACTCGATGAGATGGAAGCCAAGCAAGAAAAATTGGCTCTTCTTGGGATGTTGGGCTATGATTTGACCTGGCATCGTTATATCTATAAAACACGCTTGAAACGGGCCCTTGAAAAATTAGAGGAAGCAGGCTTGCAAGGGTCAGAAACCTATGAGCGCGTGGTGACCAACCTCCGTTTTATTGAAACGATGGACTAACCCCTTATTGATGAGAAAGGATCAGCATGTTCATTATTGCATCAGAGCAGACCAGAGAGCTGGATCGTTTGCAAAAATACTTGGACAAACTTGGCCAGCCCTACCGGGTATTTGTGACTAATCTGGAAACAGATTTGGACCAACAGACAGAGAGTCTTGCGACCTTTTTTACCCAAAAAGACCCAGCATCAAAAATTGGAAAACCTTTATTTTTCAATGATCTAGCAGTTCCAGAATTATGGGAATGTTGGACACTAGGGATCACGACCTATCTTTTTGATGGTGAGGAACGTCGTGCCAACGTGGTTTTGCGAGGGGATATCTTGTCACGAACGGTTGACAGAGTGGAATGGTTTGGTCAGGGAGAAGAGATCGTATCCATTGATGTCTACAACCGCTATGGCTGGAGAAGCAAACAGAGTCTCCTGACGGAAGCTGGCCAATCCTATTTAGACATTTATTTGAACCCTCAGCAAGAAGAAGTCTTGCTTCACTTTGTCTCACAAGGAACCTTTTTACTTCAAACTCCTAAGGGACGGGATCGCCTGTATGCCAGTAAGGAAGAGCTGCAAAGAGTTGTTCTAGAACAAGTCTTGCCGGAAGATGAAGCCGTTCTTTTGATGGACAAGGCATTGCTAGATGTTGTGAAAGAGATACCAAAGGAAAGACTCGCCTACTGTGCCAGTGATGCTCATGATCTAGACGAGATCAAAGAACAAGTCAGTCAGATTTTGTTGGTAGAAGATGGTCTGTTGAGTGAGAAAAAAGACGGAATCACAGCCTTGTCAGGGCTGGTAAATGTGGAGCAGGAAAGTTTTCAACCAGAAGCCCTGGTCATGACGGCTTCTCAAGAGGTCGCAGGCTTATCTATCCTGGTCCATCAATTCCCACAAGTGACCTTTCACATTGCTGCTTTGACGGCTATGGGTCCGAAATTGACAGACTTAGCGACTCGCTCCAATGTGCGCCTCTATCCAGGGATTTCGCTGGACAAATATGAGGACTTGTTATCCAGCTGCTCTATTTATCTGGATTGCAACCGAGGAGAAGAAGTATGGAGCAGTAGCCTTCATGCGCTTGAAAATGGGCAGGTCTTGTTTGGTTTGAAGACTACCGTGCACCATGAAGCCTATAAAAACTTGAGCACGATCACTGAGACAGTCGAAGAAATGGAACAGCAACTAGATACCTTGCTCCAGCAGCCAGAGACCTACAAAGAATTGGTAAGAGAGCAGGCACGAATCTTGAAATTGCCTGAAAAAGAAGCTTTGGAAGAGCTGTTTAAGCGATTAGAGGGAGGGACAGCATGACCATTTATACCTTTAATCTATTAGTGGGATTTGAACCCAATGGGGTCGATGTTGCCCAAGCCTCTCGGGCAAAGATGCTCCGGGGTCTGGGAGTGGCAGCGAAGTTTGTCTTTACCACTTGGCCCACTCCAGAAAAATTAGCCTATTACCTCTCTTTGGGGCACCGGGATGAGGAGTTGCTTTTTGCCCATTTAACTTTTACGGATCAACAGAATACGGTCCCTCAAAAGACGGTAGGGGCCTTGCAAATGGAGTTTCAACTGACTCGTCTGGATGTTGTTGAAAAAACGGAAAGAGCCATTCGCTACCAATTTGCGGATGGAAACGCCTTGACCTTTCATCTGGATCCCTATCATCCAAACTGTGTCCGCTATGTAGACTATCTTTTGGCTGGAAATAGAATCAAGCGAGAGTATTATGGAGCTTGTAAACTTGCTACCGAGTATTTTCAGTATGGTAGTGTTGTCAGACGGACCTATCACCATCAAGATGGGACTATCGCTTTTGAAGAATCGAGGTTAGGTGGAAGCTGGCTCTATAAGCTGGGGCCTGAGATTTTGACCAACCATACAGAAGTGATGAGACGTTTTTTGTCGCAGCTGTCGCTAAAAGAAGAAGATCTGATTTTGCTTGACCGGGCTTCGCGCATGGATTTTGCCCGTCCTTTGTTGGAGAAAGTGGTTCCTTCAAAGCTCGCCATGGTGTTTCATTCGGAGCATGAATTTGAAAATGGCCATCTCAACTATGAGTATTATTATGTGTTCAAGTATGCCAAACGCTTCGATTATTTCATCACGGCAACGGATCTTCAAAAAGAAGTCTTGGAGCAGACGCTTGCTAAACAAGGATGCCAAGGAATTCCAATCTATAGCATTCCGGTAGGGCATCTAGAAGAATTGACGGAGTCACTAGGAGACAGACCTCCCTTTAGTGTGATCACAGCTTCCCGTTTGGATCCAAGAAAACGCATTGATTTGGCCATTCGAGTAGTGGCCCAAGCTCATGAACAACTCCCAACCCTTCAGTTTGATATTTATGGAAAGGGTGGAGAAGCGGACAACTTGCGCCATCTGATTCAGGAGTTGGCAGCACAAGGTTATATTCACCTACGCGGTCATGCGGATCTAAAGCAGATCTATCCTTGCTACCAAGCCTACCTCACCACTTCTCAGTGGGAGACCTTTGGTTTGACCTTGATGGAGGCGGCTGGAGCAGGGTTAGCCTTGCTGGGCTTTGATGCCCGTTATGGTAACCCAACTTTTATAAAAGAGGGTGAAAATGGCTTTTTGGTAGCTTATAGCGAGACAGTGCCAGAAGAACAATTGGTGAAAGAGTTGGCGGACAAGCTGGTCCAGCTCTTTAAAAGCGACCTTGCTTCATTTCACCAGGCTTCTTATGACTTGGCCTCTTCCTACCTCGCTTCTAACGTCCAGGAAGTTTGGAAAGAGACTCTAATGGAGATGGGGCAATTCGGCGGAAAAGAAATATAAAATGAAGAATCTGTAGTGACAAAAAAGTCCTACAGATTTTTTCTAAGGCAAGCAAATTGGCCTAAATTATGGTAAAATAGAGGGTATTGAAAAATCATCATTTCACGAAAGGAAGCAAGATGAAAATTACGCAAGAAGAGGTAACCCACGTTGCCAATCTTTCAAAATTGAAATTCTCTCCAGAAGAGACAGCTGAGTTTGCGACAACCTTGTCGAAAATTGTCGACATGGTGGAATTGTTGGAAGAAGTGGACACAACAGGTGTTGCCCCAACAACGACCATGGCTGACCGCAAGACCGTATTGCGTCCGGATGTTGCTGAAAAAGGGACGGACCGTGACCGCTTGTTTAAAAATGTACCTGAAAAAGATAACTATTACATCAAGGTACCAGCTATCCTAGAAGATGGAGGAGATGCCTAATGTCATTCAACCATAAAACCATTGAAGAGTTGCACGACCTCCTTGTCTCTAAGGAAATTTCGGCAACGGAATTGACACAAGCGACGCTTGACGATATCAAGGCGCGTGAAGAAGCGATCAATGCCTTTGTAACGGTGGCCGAAGAAGCTGCCCTTGCACAAGCCAAGGCTATTGATGAAAAAGGAATCGATGAAGACAACCTCTTGTCAGGAATTCCACTCGCTGTCAAAGACAATATCTCAACAGATGGCATCTTGACGACTGCGGCCTCAAAAATGCTCTACAACTACGAGCCCATCTTTGATGCGACAGCTGTTGCCAATGCTAAAGCAAAAGATATGATTGTCATCGGGAAGACCAACATGGATGAATTCGCCATGGGTGGATCTGGTGAAACTTCATATTATGGACCAACCAAGAATGCATGGGACCAGAGCAAGGTGCCTGGTGGATCTTCTAGTGGTTCAGCAGCTGCTGTCGCTTCAGGGCAAGTCCGTTTGTCCCTTGGTTCAGATACCGGTGGTTCTATCCGTCAACCGGCTGCTTTTAATGGGATTGTTGGTCTCAAACCTACTTATGGAACAGTTTCACGTTTTGGTCTCATTGCCTTTGGTAGTTCACTTGACCAAATTGGACCTTTCGCTCCAACGGTTAAGGAAAATGCCCTCTTGCTTAATGTCATTGCTAGTGAAGATGCCAAGGATTCAACTTCTGCACCTGTTCGTGTAGCAGACTTTACTTCTAAGATTGGTCAAGACATCAAAGGTATGAAGATTGCCCTTCCGAAGGAATACCTCGGTGAAGGGATTGACCCAGAAGTCAAAGAAACCATCCTTAATGCGGCCAAACACTTTGAAAAATTGGGAGCAACTGTCGAAGAAGTCAGCCTTCCACACTCTAAATACGGGGTTGCCGTTTATTACATCATCGCTTCATCTGAAGCTTCTTCAAACTTGCAACGTTTCGACGGAATTCGCTATGGTTTCCGTGCGGAAGATGCTAAAAACTTGGATGATATCTACGTGAACACTCGTAGCCAAGGCTTTGGTGATGAGGTTAAACGTCGGATTATGCTGGGTACCTTTAGTTTGTCGTCTGGTTACTACGATGCATACTACAAGAAAGCTGGTCAAGTTCGTACCCTTATTATCCAAGACTTCGAAAAAGTCTTTGCGGATTACGACCTCATCCTTGGTCCAACAGCTCCAAGTGTAGCCTTTGATTTGGATTCGCTCAATCATGATCCGGTTGCCATGTACTTGGCTGACCTCTTGACCATTCCAGTCAACTTGGCAGGTCTTCCAGGGATTTCGATTCCTGCAGGTTTTGCGCAAGGTCTTCCAGTTGGTTTGCAGTTGATTGGTCCGAAGTATTCTGAAGAAACCATCTACCAAGCTGCAGCTGCCTTTGAAGCAACGACGGATTACCACAAGCAACAACCCCTTATTTTCGGAGGTGACAATTAATGAACTTTGAAACAGTCATCGGACTTGAAGTCCACGTTGAATTGAATACAAACTCAAAAATTTTCTCACCAACCTCTGCTCACTTTGGGAACGAGCAAAATGCCAATACCAATGTGATTGACTGGTCTTTCCCAGGGGTGCTTCCTGTCTTGAACAAGGGTGTTGTGGATGCTGGTATCAAGGCTGCTTTGGCGCTGAATATGGATATCCATCAGCACATGCACTTTGACCGGAAGAACTATTTCTACCCTGATAATCCAAAGGCCTACCAAATTTCGCAATTTGACGAGCCAATCGGTTACAACGGTTGGATTGAAGTGCAATTGGAAGACGGCTCAACTAAGAAAATTGGGATTGAACGGGCCCACTTGGAAGAAGATGCTGGTAAGAACACGCACGGAACAGACGGTTTCTCTTATGTAGACCTTAACCGTCAAGGGGTTCCATTGATCGAAATCGTATCTGAAGCAGATATGCGTTCTCCAGAAGAAGCCTACGCCTATTTGACAGCTCTCAAAGAAGTCATCCAATACACTGGCATTTCAGACGTCAAGATGGAAGAAGGATCGATGCGGGTGGATGCCAACATTTCCCTTCGCCCATACGGTCAAGAGGAATTTGGTACCAAGACGGAGTTGAAAAACTTGAACTCTTTCTCAAACGTGCGTAAAGGTCTTGAATACGAAGTGGAGCGCCAAGCGAAAATCTTGCGTTCAGGTGGTGTCATTCGTCAAGAAACGCGTCGTTACGATGAAGCCAACAAGAGTACCATTCTTATGCGTGTCAAAGAAGGAGCGGCGGATTACCGTTACTTCCCAGAACCAGATCTTCCCTTGTTTGAAATCTCAGATGAGTGGATCGAGGAAATGCGTACAGAGTTGCCAGAGTTTCCAAAAGACCGTCGTGCTCGCTATGTGGCAGAGCTTGGTTTGTCTGACTATGATGCCAACCAATTGACAGCGACGAAAGTTACTTCTGACTTCTTTGAAGCAGCTGTAGCCCTTGGTGGCGATGCCAAACAAGTGTCTAACTGGCTCCAAGGGGAAGTCGCACAATTCTTGAACGCAGAAGGCAAAACGCTGGAAGAAATCCAATTGACACCAGAAAACTTGGTTGAAATGATTGCCATTATCGAAGATGGAACCATTTCATCTAAGATTGCCAAGAAAGTCTTCATTCACTTGGCGAAAAACGGTGGCGGCGCGCGTGAATACGTCGAAAAAGCTGGATTGGTACAGATTTCAGATCCTGAAGTCTTGATACCAATCATCCACCAAGTCTTTGCAGACAATGAAGCAGCCGTAGCTGACTTCAAGTCAGGGAAACGGAATGCGGACAAGGCCTTTACAGGCTTCCTCATGAAAGCAACCAAAGGTCAAGCCAACCCACAAGTAGCCCTCAAGTTACTTGCTCAAGAATTGGCGAAGTTGAAAGAAGAGTAATAGAGAAAAAACCAGCCGAGAGGTTGGTTTTTACTAACCATAAAATTGTGTTAGAATAGGAAAGACCATTACATATCAACTGGCATTAGGAGGAGTTACATGAACAAATTTTTAAGAGTCTTATTTGTCCTGGTTATCATCGCCATGACTGGAGCGATTATCTTCCAGCTATTCTTTCCATCCTATATGGGAAGTCATTCGGGATATGGTATTTCTGTCGGTTGGCAACGGGAGATTGGGATTTGGAATGTGGCGGTCCTTGTGATCCTGATTGCTGTCAATCTCAAATACGATTGGTTTTATCTTCGAACGGTTCTATTGGCTTTGATCCTAGGTGGGCTTGGGATCGGTACTAATCATCTCTTCAGTTATTTTCACTATCATCTGCCGGTCAATGGGATCGGTGCGCTTGAAAATTATCTCCTAGTCCTTGGTTGGATTGTTGGGTGGAGATTGGAATCTTCTCGGATCAAGAAGAAATAAAAAGGAGCAGTCAAAGGTGTATTGACCCCAAAAAGTTAGACAATGAATTTACACAAAGGATTTAGTTCTGTATTGCACAGGACTGAGTCCTTTTAGTTTGACCTTAATTCGTTTATTGTTGTAATAATCAATGTAGTCTACAATAGCTTGTTCTAATTGCTCAAGTGACTGAAACGTCTTCTCATACCCATAAAACATTTCGGACTTAAGAATGCCAAAGAAGGATTCCATCATGCCGTTGTCTGGGCTGTTACCCTTACGTGACATGGACGGTTGAATTCCTTTATCCTCTAAAAAACGATGATAATACTGGTGTTGATACTGCCATCCTTGATCACTATGGAGAATTGTATTTGTGTAATGATTCTCAGTAAAGGCCTGGTATAACATAGCTTTCACTTGTTCTAAATTTGGCGACGTCGAAAGATTATAAGCGACGATTTCACTGTTAAAACCATCTAATACTGGTGATAAGTAGAGTTTTTGAGTGCTTGCTGGAATGGCAAATTCTGTCACATCTGTGTAGCACTTTTCCATTGGTTTTGAAGCTTCAAACTGGCGTTGAATAAGGTTGTCGGCTTTCTTACCAATATCTCCTTTGTGAGAAGAATACTTTCGCTTCTGCCGGATTCTAGCTTGTAAATTGAGGACATTCATCAACCGCTGAACCCTCTTATGATTGACCAAAAAGCCACGATTTCTTAATTCTAAATGTATCCGACGATAACCATAATTTCCCTTGTGTTCAGTAAAAATAGATTGGATTTCAGCTTTAAGCCCTTGATCCTTATCTGGTTTGTCTAGCTGTTTCAAATGATAATAGTAGGTCGAACGAGCAAGTTTAACGGCCTTTAGAAGAATATCTAACGAAAACTCAGTGATTAATTCTTGAACAATTTCTGTCTTTCTTCTTTCTCTTTTTCCTCCTTCAATCGGAGTTCTCTCAACTTTTTTAGAACAGCATTCTCCGCTCTCAGGTATTCATTTTCTGCTTGAAGACGCTCTAACTCAGTCATCTCTTCAGGTTTCTTCTTTGGCTTACGTCCCATTTTAGGTATCCTTCCTCTTGTTTTCTCAACAATAGTATACCCATTTTTCTTGTATTGTGCCAGCCAATTTGGAAGCATTCCTTGGTTTGGGAGAGCATAATCAAGGCTTACACTTCTTTGTGAACGACCTTCAAGTAAGACTTTATCAATGATTTCTCGTTTTAGTTCAGGAGAATAGTAACAATTCTTTCCTTTTTTTACGATTTCTATTCCATAACGATCAATCAATTTAATCATGTACTGAAGATTAGAAATCTTTATCCCAAATTGATTTGAAAGTCGCCTAAAACTCTCTCCTTGCTTTCTTGATTCATATATTTGAACTTTATCTTCAAAAGTTAATTTCATAATAAAAGCACCCCAAAAATTAGATTTTTCTGTCTAACTTTTAGGGTGCAGTTCAAGGGCGGCTCTTTTTTCATCTTCAGTTTTTTCTTGACAAAGTTTGTGAAAAGGCTTACAATAGATTTGTTGAGTTTCCTGAAAAGGAAAATGCAAATCATGGAAATATAAAGGAGATTATCCTATGGCTACTATGAAAGCAGCTCGCTGGCATGCAGCAAAAGACGTTCGTATCGAAGAAGTGGAAGTACCTGAAGTACAACCACATCAAGTAAAAGTGGCAGTTAAGTTCACAGGGATCTGTGGGACGGACTTGCATGAATATTTGGATGGACCGATCTTCATCCCAACTGAAGAACATGTGTATTCTGGTCAAAAAGCACCGGTTACTTTGGGACATGAATTCTCTGGTGAAATTGTAGAAGTCGGAAGTGATGTGACTCGTGTCAAAGTTGGGGATCGTGTCACTATCGAACCAATTCTTGCAGAGCACAATTTGATTGGTGATTATAACCTTGATCCAAACTTGAACTTTGTCGGCCTCGCTGCAGATGGTGGTTTTGCCAAATATTGTGTCCTTGATGGGGATTTGGTTCATGTGATTCCAGATAGCTTGAGCTATGAACAAGCAGCTCTTACAGAACCTGCTGCGGTTGCTGTGTATGCAGTTCGTCAATCTGCATTGAAAACTGGAGATACAGCTGTTATCTTTGGCTTGGGTCCAATTGGTCTTTTGATCGTTGAAGCCCTTCGTGCAGCAGGAGCATCAAAAATCTATGCGGTTGAATTGTCTCCTGAACGCCAAGCCAAAGCAGAAGAATTGGGAGCAATCGTTGTGCGCCCAGAAGAAGGAGAAACAATCGTCGAAGCCATCCATCGTTTAACCGGTGGGGGAGCAGATGTTTCTTATGAAGTTACGGGGGTTCCAGTTGTTTTAGGCCAAGCCCTTGCAGCTGTTCATAAAGCTGGGGAATGTATGGTTGTATCGATTTGGGAACGTGAAGCCAGCATCAATCCAAATGAATTCGCCATCCAAGAAAAATCTCTCAAAGGAATTATTGCCTACCGTCACATCTTCCCTAAAGTCTTGGAATTGATGGAACAAGGCTACTTCTCTGCTGAAAAATTGGTTACTAAGAAAATCAAATTGGAAAATATCGTTGAAGAAGGATTTGTTGAATTAACACAAGATAAATCCCAAATCAAGATCTTGGTTCAACCTGAATAAGCGAATAAATTTATATGAAATAAAGCAAGGCTGAAACGTTTCGTTTCGGCCTTTTGTGATACAATAAAAGTAAGGAACAGATTTGGGAGGGGACTATGTCAAAGACGATGAAGGGGACGCTCATGACCTTGATTGCTGGGATCGCTTGGGGTTTATCAGGAGCTTGCGGCCAGTACCTGATGGCTCATGGATTTACAGCAATTGGTTTGACAACAATTCGTTTAGTGTTTTCAGGAGCTGTACTACTGCTTCTTGCATATCTAGCGGACCAGGAAAAAGTAAAGGCCTTTCTAACAGACCGCTCGTCATACATCCCCTTGCTTTTATTTGCATTTTTGGGATTGTTAATGACCCAATTGACTTATTTAGAAGCGATTGATGCGACTAATGCAGGTACTGCAACTGTTTTGCAATATCTCTGTCCTATTGGAGTTTTGGCCTATTCTTGTGTTAAGGACCGAGTAGCTCCGACAGTATCTGAAATCTTTTCGATGATCTTAGCCATTGCAGGGACCTTTCTCATTGCAACCCATGGTCAACTCAATCAATTGGCAATCACTCCTAAGGGGCTAGCTTGGGGACTTATTTCTGCCTTTGCCTATGCCCTCTACATCATTCTACCTATTCAGTTAATTCAAAAATGGGGGAGTATGTTGGTGATTGGTATCGGTATGCTCATTCCAGGGCTTGTGATGATTCCCTTCACGGGAAGAAGACTTTTTCATGGCCAATATAGCATGGATAATCTAATGGGCTTAGTTGGCTTAGTGGTGATTGGGACCATATTTGCCTATACGGTCTTTTTGAAAGGGACAACTCTGATTGGACCGGTCAAAGGTAGCCTTCTTGCAGCTATTGAGCCTATTTCAGCTGTATTTTTTGCCTTTGCCATTATGAATGAGCATTTCTTTGCCATTGATTTTATAGGAATGGCTATGATCCTCTTTGCGGTCCTCTTGATTTCCCTTAAGGATCTCATGATTCAAAAAGAAAAAGGAATCTTGTAAAACCAAGATCAATTATTTTTCAGTTAAAAGGTTGAGACGAAGGTCTTGGCCTTTTTGTGATCCTTGTCCTTTGAGGAAGAGTTATCACTATATAGCGTATACATAGATAGAAAAAGATGTTAAAATAGAACAAAACTTTTCTAAGGAGATAAGGATGAAAAAGATTGTTAAATGGACCCTATTTGCTGTGGCGACTTTGAGTCTAGTAGCTTGTGGCACCACTGCTCAAAAAACAAATTCGCAGCAAGCAAAGACAGAAAAAGCAGCGAAAAGCTCGGCATCTGACGGTCAAGTAGAGCTGAGCCTAAAAGGAGGGCAATACATTAAACCGCCTGTCCTCAATGACTCAGAAGACGGCACTTATTTGGCCCTTCAATTAGAATTTAAGAATGTTTCCAAAGAATCTATCAACGTGTCAGATTCAGATATCACCATTTACGATGCGGAGAATAACAAGGTCAAATTGCAGTCAGGAATTTATGACCAAACGGAAGCCTTCCAATTGCTTAAGAGTGATCAGTTGGCCCAGGATAAAAAATTAACCGGCTATATCGTCTTTCCAGTCGAAAAAGGCAAAAAATACGAAGTGCAGTATGAACGAAAAACCTATAGCTCTGATAAAAAAACGAAGCCTCTAAAATTTGCGGTGGATTCTTCTCAATATGAGGACAAGGTGGAAGCTTCCACCCTTCTAGCTGATGAATACATCAATCAAGTTTACTTTAGTGGCCAACGAAAGGTCAAAAAGGATGATGCTTTTGTTTTGGGAACTGATTTGAAAAAGGAAGCCAGTGATTTCCGTGCAAAATTTGCAGCTGATTTTACCCGTCAATTGCATGATTACCAATTCCCAGAAGAAGAAGTGACCCAGTTTATCGATGCTTATGAAAAGGAAAATGCAAAGCGCGCTAAATTAACCTATAAGGTTAAACAATATCTCCCGGACAAGGTGGTCATTAGTCTAAATCCTGAGACTGTCAGCATGGAAAAGACGATCTTAAACCACATGCAGACCTTCTATCAAGAACATCGGAAAGATTATTCGAGTATCATTGAGGCCAATCAGGCTCAAAACAAAGCCTATAGAGAGGAAATGATGGCTTCTCTTGCAGATCGTCCCTTGACGACGCCGGATCGGTACGACTACCAGTTGACCTTTGTTAAGAAAGATGGCAAATGGGAAGTGGAAAAAGCCTATAATAGTGATAGCTTTATGGAAAAATTCGAGGGAAATCTTTCTTAATGCGGAAGTTGGCACTCCTAGAACGTGAATCTAGGAGTGTTTTTATCTATAGTTTGAAACTATATCAAAACCCAAGAAACAGGAATTAGACGGAAACACCTATTAGTGATAGAATAATTTTAAGTTTGAAAGGAGATGAAGGCTTGTGTCTTTTTCTTATGAAGAGTTAGCAGAGATTCGCCACTATATCCACCAACACCCTGAATTGTCTGGTCAAGAATACCAGACAACCGCCTTTCTAAGGGAACGTTTGGAAGAGTTGGGGATTCGTATTTTAGAGAGTGGGTTAAAAACTGGTCTGATTGCAGAAATTGGGTCCGGCCAACCAGTGGTGGCGCTACGTGCAGATATCGACGCCCTTCCGATTTTGGAACAAACGAATCTTCCCTACCAAAGTCAACATCCGGGTGTCATGCATGCTTGTGGTCACGATTTTCATCAAACCAGTCTTCTAGGAGCAGCAGCTCTTCTCAAGGAAAAGGAAGACCAGCTGGAAGGAACAATACGCTTGATCTTTCAACCGGCAGAAGAAATTTCAGAAGGTGCTTCTGATGTTCTAGCAACAGGACTGTTGGAGGATGTTCAAGGAATTATTGGTTTTCATAATATGCCTCAGCTAAAAGCAGGACAACTTGCTTTGAATGCTGGAGCTATGATGGCAGGGGTAGAGAAATTTAAGGTCACTGTAACAGGGGTTAGTAGCCATGCTGCGAGACCGGATTTGGGAGTTGATACGGTAACAGCCGTCACAACCATGGTTCAGAATGTACAATTATTAATT
Organism: Streptococcus parasanguinis; assembly: GCF_032163505.1. Classification (NCBI taxonomy): domain Bacteria; kingdom Bacillati; phylum Bacillota; class Bacilli; order Lactobacillales; family Streptococcaceae; genus Streptococcus; species Streptococcus parasanguinis. The sequence continues at coordinate 1,590,135 of NZ_CP134147.1, read as the reverse complement.
TCACGGACCATTTCTCCCTTTGAAACAGCTGTTTTATCGATTACGCATCTAGATGTGGGTTCAACCTGGAATGTACTCCCAAAATCAGGCTATTTTGAAGGAACGATTCGCTCCTTTAATCCGAGTGTGCAAAGAGAGTTGAAGGAACATTTTATTTCCATCATTCGACACATTGCAGAAAGTCTGGAAGTAGATGTGGCTTTTGAGTGGGGTGTGACACCGCCCGTTACCTTTAATGATGAGGAATTGACGAAAGTGGTTTGGGAAGCTTCACAAGGCTTGGCTGAAGTGATTCCAGCAAATCCTTCTACAGCTGGAGAAGACTTCGCCTTTTACCAAGAGCGAATTCCTGGAGTCTTTGCCTTTATTGGTTCGAATGGAGAGCCGGATGCGCCAGACCTCCATCATGATCACATGACCATCGATGATGCAGCCTTTGAGGTTTCGGTTCCCTATTATGTTGAAAATGCGCAAGCTTTATTGCGGTATTTTAAAGCCAAAGAAGTGTGATAAAGAAAAACTATCACCTCCATAAAAAATATATATTGGGCAAGTAAATGCTTTTTTGATAAAATTAAAAAATACTTTTAAAATGGCGTTTTATGTGCCTGAAACGAATAAGGAGATCCTATGAATCTAAAAAAAGTGATTAAGTATTCTGCTTTAGGATTAGTTGCAGTCCTTGCAACCAGTACTTTAGTAGCATGTTCATCTGGTAAATCAGCCAGTGGTAAGAAAACCATTGAAGTTGGTACTGTTGGAACAACCAAACCATTCTCTTACGAAGAAAAAGACGGCAAGCTAACCGGTTATGAAATCGAAGTTTTGCGTGAAATCTTCAAAGGTTCAGACAAATATGAAGTAAACTTTAACAAAACAGAGTGGTCTTCAGTCTTCGCTGGCTTAGATAGTGACCGTTTCCAAATCGGTGCCAACAACATTAGCTACTCAAAAGAGCGGGAAGAAAAATACCTCTATCCAAATCCATATGCTCGTAATCCATTAGTATTGGTCGTACCAAAAGATTCTTCTATTAAATCTTTGGATGACATTGGTGGCAAGAAAACAGAAGTTGTTCAAGGAACATCTACTGCTAAACAATTAGAAGATTACAATAAAAAACATTCAGATAATCCAACTGACTTGCAATACACAGATGGAACCATTCAAACCATCATGGCTAATCTAGCGGATGGTCGTACAGATTACAAGATCTTCGAACGGATCTCAGTAGATACCATCATTCGTGATCAAGGCTATGACAACTTGAAAGTTATCGAACTTCCAAGCGACCAACAACCTTATGTGTATCCAATTATTGCAAAAGAAGATAAAGATCTTCAAAAATTTGTCAACAAACGTATCAAGGAACTCTATGACAATGGAACCCTTGAAAAACTGTCTAAAAAATACTTTGGTGGAGTTTATCTACCAGAAGCAAAAGATATTAAAGAATAATATTTAATTAAAGGAGACTTCAAAATGAAATTGAAAAAAATTCTTGGTTTAACAGCTCTTGCAGCTATTGCAACATTTGCTCTTGCAGCATGTGGTTCTTCAAAATCATCTAGCAAAGATGGTGAAACAACTGTAAAAGTGGGTGTTATGACTTTGAGCGACACTGAAAAAGCTCGTTGGGATCAAGTTCAAAAGAACTTGGATGACGCTAAAACAGGAATCAAATTGGAATTCACTCAATTTACAGATTACTCACAACCAAACGTGGCTGTAAAAGATGGTAGCGTGGATATCAATGCTTTCCAACACTACAACTTCCTTGATAACTGGAACTCTAAAAACGACAATGCCCTTGTTGCAGTAGCAGATACTTACATCGCTCCAATCCGTCTTTACTCTGGTACAGAAAACGGTAAAAACAAATACACTTCAATTAAAGAAATTCCTAAAGGTGGAACAATCGCTGTACCAAATGACCCAACAAATGAAAGCCGTGCCTTGTATGTCTTGCAATCAGCTGGTTTGATTAAATTGGATACCAAAGATGGTCAATTGGCAAACGTGTCAAACATCAAAGAAAATCCAAAAGATTTGAAGATTTCTGAATTGGATGCTTCACAAACACCATCTGCTCTTCCATCAGTAGATGCTGCAGTCATCAACAATACCTTCGTTCGTGAAGCTGGCGTTGATTTCAAAAAAGCTATCTATGTTGAAAAGAAAGACAACAACTCAAAACAATGGTACAACGTGATCGCTGCTAAGAAAGATTGGGAAAAATCTGATAAAGCAAAAGCAATCAAAGAAATCATCAAAGCCTATCACAAAGACAATGTGAAGAAAGTGATCGAAGAATCTTCAGAAGGAATGGACCAACCAGTCTTCTAAGATTTGATCTCAAGTGTATGAAGGAGGTGGAGAAGCAATTCTCTACCTCTTATCGTGTATTAGGAGGAATGCATGCCTTTTGCAACAGAAGCGGAACAAATCCGTAAATTTGAAAATGATGAGGTCGCACAACACTATTTTGAAGTGTTGCGAACCTTGATTTCAAAAAAATCCATCTTTGCCCAACAAATTGGTCTCAAGGAAGTGGCCAACTATTTGGGGGAAATTTTTACAGCTGCAGGAGCCAAAGTCGAAGTTGATGATAGCTATACAGCCCCTTTTGTGATTGCCAAATTTTTCTCGCCAAATCCTGAAGCCAAAACCATCATTTTTTATAACCACTATGATACGGTACCAGCTGATGGGGACCAACCTTGGACGGGAGACCCTTTTACCTTATCGGTTCATTATGGAAACATGTACGGTCGAGGGGTTGATGATGACAAGGGGCATATCACGGCTCGTCTCACAGCTCTTCGAAAATACATTCGTGAAAGTGGCGATTTGCCAGTCAATATCACCTTTATCATCGAAGGGGCAGAGGAGTCTGCATCGACTGACTTGGATAAATACTTGGCCAAACACAAGAAACACTTGCGTGGGGCAGACCTCTTAGTGTGGGAACAAGGTACCCGAAATAATCAGGGTCAGTTGGAAATTTCCGGTGGTAGCAAAGGGATCGTCACCTTTGATATGGTGGTGAAGAGTGCAGAAGTGGATATCCATTCCAGCTATGGCGGTGTGGTAGACTCTGCTTCTTGGTATTTGTTAAATGCTATCGCCAGTCTTCGTGACAAAGAAGGTCGAATTTTGGTGGATGGGATTTATGATCAGATCCAAGAACCCAATGAACGCGAGCTAGCTTTGATCGAGCAATATGCCAACAAAGGACCAGAAGATGTAGCGGAAACCTATGGTCTAACCCTTCCAATCTTGAAGGAAGACCGAAAAGAATTCCTGCGTCGTTTCTATTTTGAACCAGCCCTGAATATTGAAGGTTTTGGCTCTGGTTACCAAGGACAAGGTGTTAAAACGATTCTTCCGGCAGAGGCGCGTGCCAAGATGGAGGTGCGCTTGGTTCCAGGTCTAGATCCCAAGAATGTCTTAGAAAAGATCAAGCAACAATTGAAGAAAAATGGCTATGATCAGGTCGAATTGGTCTATACTCTCGGTGAAATGAGTTACCGAAGTGATATGAGTGCCCCATCGATTTTAAATGTCATACGGCTGGCCAAAGATTTCTATAGAGAAGGAGTTTCTGTTCTTCCAACAACAGCGGGGACCGGACCCATGCATACGGTATTTGAGGCTTTGCAGGTGCCGATGGCAGCCTTTGGAATTGGCAATGCCAATAGCCGTGATCATGGGGGCGACGAAAATGTGAAAATCGCCGATTATTACACCCATATTGAATTGATAAAGGAGTTAATAGCAAGTTATGAGTAAAGCAATGATTCAGCTGGACCACATTGATGTGACCTTCCAGCAAAAGAAACGTCAGATCCAAGCCGTCAAAGATGTGACCATTCATATTAATGAAGGCGATATCTATGGGATTGTAGGGTATTCCGGAGCCGGGAAATCGACCTTGGTTCGGGTGATCAATCTCTTACAAGTTCCAAGTGCCGGAACCATCACTGTGGATGGGGATGTGATTTACCAAGATCGGGTGACCTTAAAACCGGCTGCTCTTCGAGAGAAACGTCGGGATATCGGGATGATCTTCCAACACTTCAACTTGATGGCTCAAATGACCGTCGCAGAAAATGTAGCCTTCGCTCTTAAACATTCAAATTTAAATAAAGAACAAAAGAATGAAAAAGTGGCGAAATTGTTGGATCTAGTTGGTCTAGCTGACCGTGCAGAAAATTACCCAGCCCAATTGTCTGGTGGTCAAAAGCAACGGGTAGCGATTGCGCGTGCCCTTGCCAATGATCCAAAGATTTTGATCTCAGATGAGTCAACTTCAGCCTTGGATCCAAAGACGACCAAACAAATTCTAGCTCTGTTGCAAGAATTGAACAAGAAACTTGGTTTAACCATTGTCTTGATCACCCATGAGATGCAAATTGTCAAAGATATTGCCAACCGGGTAGCTGTCATGCAAAATGGCGAACTGATTGAAGAAGGGTCTGTTTTAGATATCTTCTCGAATCCGAAAAATGCTTTGACGCAAGACTTTATCACCGTTGCAACAGGAATCGATGAAGCCATGGTGAAAATCAATCAACAAGCGATTGTGAAGAACTTGCCTGATGATTCGATTTTGGCGCATCTCAAGTATGCAGGTTCTGTGACAGATACAGCCATCATCAATGATATTTACAAGCAGTACCAAGTATCTGCCAACATTTTATTTGGGAACATCGAGATCCTTGATCACACTCCTGTCGGAGAATTGGTGGTCATCTTATCAGGTGAGACTCAAAATCTGGAAACGGCCAAAGCTGAGTTAGAAAATGCAGGAGTTTCCGTGACTATTGTGAAAGATGGGAGAAAAGCATGATCCAGTTAATTCAAACATATTTACCAAATGTCTATAAATTAGGGTGGTCTGGCCAGTATGGATGGGGAACCGCTATTTACTTGACTCTTTACATGACCGTTATTTCCTTCATTATTGGTGGATTTTTAGGTTTGGTGACAGGACTTTTGTTAGTCTTGACCCGTCCAGGTGGTGTCATCGAAAATAGAATCGTTTTCCAAATTTTGGATAAGATTACTTCCTTGTTCCGCGCCATTCCTTTCATTATCTTGTTGGCCTTTATTAATCCCTTGACCTACTTGCTCTTGAAAAATACCATTGGTCCTACAGCAGCCCTTGTTCCGCTGTCTTTGGCTGTCTTTCCATTCTTTGCCCGCCAAGTCCAAGTAGTCTTGTCCGAGTTGGATGGAGGCGTGATTGAAGCAGCACAAGCAAGTGGGGCAACCTTCTGGGATATTGTTGGTGTCTACCTTCGTGAAGGGCTTCCTGATTTGATCCGTGTAACAACGGTAACCATCATTTCCTTGATTGGAGAAACCGCCATGGCAGGTGCCGTTGGTGCTGGAGGATTAGGAACCTTGGCCATCAACTACGGGAAAAACATGTTTAACAATGATGTCATCTTTGTGGCGACCTTATTGATCCTGATTCTGATCGTTCTGGTCCAATTTATCGGGGACTTCCTTTCGAAGAAAATTAGCCACCGTTAGGATCAGTATCCAATGAATAGAATAAATGTGAATCAAATAAAACAAGTTGGAGCCTTCATTTTCCTCTATTTTCTTGCGATTGGACTGGGGGTCTTAGTTGGAAATCTGGTCGATCATCAAGGAAATATGTTTTATGCTCCTGCCTTTTCAGCCCTGTTTGGCGGGACGATCTACCGCTATTATCTAGAAAAAATAAAAGGAGTTGGATCTATCTTTATAGTTGGCTGCGTGATCGGATCCTTCTTCCTCTTTTCGCGTCATGGTGCAGGGGCCTTTATTCCAGCCTTGATAGCCGGAAGTTTTGCGGAGATGGTCGCCTCAAGTGGTCGTTTTCGCTCGAATTTACGAAATGCCTTGTCTTTTGTTATTTTTGCCTTTGCGACGACAGGGCCCATTCTTATGATGTGGTTCTATCCAGCCAGTTACCGCATGTCGTTACTGGATCGTGGTAAATCGATAGACTATGTCAATCGGGTGATGGTATCACCAGATCTAGCGACCATCACTTGGTTTGTCCTCACGGTCATATTGGGTGCTGGATTAGGATGGGGACTATCATATATCCTACAGCCATTTCTAACAAAAAGAAGAGGAAACTAAGAAAGCCTGGGAAACCAGGCTTTTTTGATTGCAAAAAATATTTCTTACAAAATGCAAAATATATATTGCAAAATAGAAAATATAGTGTATAATAGAGTTATAAAAACAAGAAAGGAAAAGCCTGTGGCGAAAAATCTCAAATTAAAAATGGCCCGGGTCGAGCATGATATGACCCAGGGGGATCTTGCAGATGCCATCGGGGTGACGCGCCAGACCATCGGTCTGATTGAGGCGGGAAAGTATAACCCAACCCTCAGTCTCTGCCTTGCCATCTGTAAGACCTTGGATAAGACGCTGGATCAACTGTTCTGGGAGTAACAGTTTTAATAATAGAAAGAGGAAACATATGAAACAAAAGAAAGAACCAATTGTAAAAGATGAACGGACCATGCTACTTGATGGAAAAATCGCAGGAGAACTTGTCCTTGGCATGACCTGCTTTATTGCCCTATCCGCCTTTGTGAAATCCAGTATCCTGGACTTAGACCTCGTCGCTTATCTCCCTGAGATGTTCCTTCTGATTGCCATGGGAGGCTATGCCTTTGTGAGAAGGATCAGTTCAGGGATTGATGTTCGAGATATGTTAGAAAAAGATAGCTGGTTGAGTCGCCTAGGATCAGGTCTATTCTTTGCTGTGCTTGTGACAGCTATGGATGTGATTGGAAAGCGAGAAGTAACGAGCTTTATGCTCAGTCCCAAGTATCTGGTCAAAATTTTATTAGAAATTCTCGTCTTTGCCCTCCTGACAGATCTGCTTGAAAAACCACTTGCTATTATCAATCGGAAAAAACAAGAGAAGATTGAGGCAGAGTTAGAGGATGAAGAATAAGGAGGAAGAGATGAGATTACAATTGCTGAACAAACAAATCATAGATGAACGAGAAGAAGGCTTAGCTAATAAGGCTGGTGCTGAGACGGCTGGTTTTCTTTGCCTTGCCTTAACTGTTTTTAGTGTGGGATCCATTTTTACATCTAAGGTGGGGCTCAGTCCAATCATGGTGGTAGCCTTACTCATCGTCTCAGGATTGTATTACTCTGTTCGTTGTCAACGATTGGGTGTGAAATTTATCAGTTATAGCTATCTAAATGCGACAGGAATTGTAGCAGTAACCTTTATTCTCTCCTTGTTCATCTGGGCCCAAAATTTTCAATTAAACCAAGCTGTCTATCAGTCCAATCCCTTCCATTCAAAATTTTTGCTGGTGCTTCCTATCACATTTCTCCTGAATCTTCCGATTGTATGGGGAGTGAATACCCTTGTAATGCTTCTTGCAAAAGTTGAGAAAAGACGCTATGAAGCCTATCTGGATCAATTGGAAAAAGAAGAGTAACTTGGTTTCATCGTGTAAAAGTCTGGTATCCCAGGCTTTTATTTTTCGGTCAAATAAATTGCATTCGCTTTCTTGGGAGAGTATACTGGTATAGTTGAATGAAAATTTCTGATAATTTAATCTTAGAAAAGAGAAGCAAATGTCAAAAGATATTCGAGTTTTACTTTACTATAAATATGTTCCCATCGAAAACGCGGAACAATTTGCTGCAGACCACTTGGCTTTCTGTAAATCAATCGGCCTCAAAGGTCGTATCCTAGTGGCTGACGAAGGGATCAACGGAACCGTTTCTGGTGACTACGAAACAACGCAAAAATACATGGACTACGTTCACAGCCTTCCAGGTATGGAAGACCTCTGGTTCAAGATTGACGAAGAAAGTGAGCAAGCCTTCAAGAAGATGTTCGTTCGCTACAAAAAGGAAATCGTTCACCTTGGTTTAGAGGATGATAACTTTGACAACGACATCAATCCTCTTGAAACAACAGGTGTTTACTTGTCACCAAAAGAATTTAAAGAAGCCCTCCTGGATGAAGATACAGTGGTCCTTGATACTCGTAATGACTATGAGTACGACCTTGGACACTTCCGTGGGGCTATCCGTCCAGACATTCGCAACTTCCGTGAATTACCACAATGGGTCCGTGATAACAAAGAAAAATTCATGGATAAACGTGTCGTTGTTTACTGTACAGGTGGAGTCCGTTGTGAGAAATTCTCAGGTTGGATGGTACGTGAAGGCTACAAAGATGTTGGTCAATTGCACGGCGGAATCGCCACCTACGGGAAAGACCCAGAAGTTCAAGGAGAACTATGGGATGGGAAAATGTATGTCTTTGACGAGCGGATTGCAGTCGACGTCAACCATGTCGATCCAAGCGTTGTCGGAAAAGACTGGTTTGATGGAACACCATGTGAACGCTATGTCAACTGTGGAAATCCTTTCTGTAACCGTCGCATCTTGACTTCAGAAGAAAATGAAGACAAGTATCTTCGCGGATGTTCGCATGAGTGCCGGGTTCACCCTCGCAATCGCTATGTAGAAGAACACAACTTGTCACAAGCAGAAGTTCGTGAGCGTTTGGCCCTTATCGGTGAGACGCTTGATGGAGCACCTGCATAATGGAAACAAACAGTCTGAAAGCTCAGGCTGTTTTTATATGGAAATTGATTGAAAATTGTGCTATACTTTAGGTAAGCGATTTCACAAAGGAGAAAACAAATGAGTATCGTGTTTTCAATCAAAAATAAAAAGAGCTTATTTGGCTATCAGAAAGTACTCGCAGCACAGGAAGTTCTTAAATTGGTGGAAGGGTTGACAACCTACAACTATGATCCTGCCACCCTTCATCGTCCCTTAAATGATTTTGAAGGCTTGAACTGTATCGTATTTGGTAAGAGCGGTCTTCCTCTGCAGTTACGCTATTTTGATGAGGAAGAGTCTTATCAGATTCAGGTGCCCTCTTTTGCGATAGAAGAAGATTGGCAGTTGGCCCTTCGATGGATCAGTCGCCTAGGAGAAGTATTAGGAACGGAGATTGTGGCCAGCGACGGCGTGAGCTATACTCCAGATTCTATTTTCCATTTTGATTATGAAGTCGTTATCCTAGAAACGCTGGGTAATGTGACGAAAGAAAAAGATCTAAAAGAGTTTGAAGTACAAGGCTTCGCTCATCCAGTCTATTTGGATCGGGATACAGTGCAGGAAGTCTTGAACCATGTCCATCCACTAGAAGCCTACTCTACCTTTATCAAGAAGATTCAATATAGTGCAGCTTATTTCAGTCAAGTCCGTTTTTATCAACAGAAGGAGACAGGAGCCTTCTTAGCCAGCTATAGCTTGACAGAAGATACGGATACGGTCTTGCCAAGCGTGCCACATGTTCCTGCAGAATATGTAGAAATTGTGGGCTTAGCAGGTATCATTGATTGGCGAGTTCTATTGGTTGCGATCGATGGAGATCCGGATAAGCCAGAGAATTACCATCCAATTGGGTCTCTTGCTCTGAAGAACCTTATAGAAGCGCTAGAGCCAGATGAATACCAGCTGCTAGATGCTAGTCAAATTGAAATCAAAAAATTGTCCAAAGAACGGTTGCTAGAATTAGCGCAGTTGGAAAACAAGTAAAAAATATCGCAGTGAACTGTCCCTTCGACGTTTGATCCTAAAAATCTAACGTCTGGGAGCAGTTCTTTTTTATACTCCTTCCTTTGATCAAAAACCAATGACTAGGCTAATTATGGTATAATAGGGGCCTAGAAGTAGAATGAAAGAGGTGCACGAAATGCTGTTAGAAGAATTTGATGCCAATCGACAGGCGATTATCAATCCACAAGACTTACACCAACCAATTGAAGGATTTCCCAAAGTAGTCATTTCTTGCTTTTCAAGAGTAACTTTTGCTCGCCTCCTTGAAAATTATGAACATGAGGTCATTGCAAGAACCTCCATGGCCAATTTTGAAGTCCTGGTCTATGGGATCACTATTGGAGACCAACAGATTGGTGCCTTTAATGCACCAGTTGGGGCTGCTTCCTGTGTGGGGATTATAGAGGACCTGATTCAATTTGGGATGGAAAAACTGGTGCTCTTTGGAACCTGTGGGGTTTTAGACCGTGATATCGAAGCAACCTCCATCATCATTCCAACGGCTGCTCTTCGCGACGAGGGGACCAGTTACCACTATCTTCCGGCTAATGATGAAGTGGAAGTAAACAAGAAAACCCTCCCTCTCTTCCAAGCCTTTCTGGACAGTCACAAGGTTTCTTATCAGTCAGGAAAAGTGTGGACGACAGATGCACCCTACCGGGAAACCATCGACAAGATGAAGCGACGAAAGGAAGCAGGAGCCATCTGTGTGGATATGGAATGTTCGGCAGTGGCAGCCTTAGCAGCTTATAGGGGCTTTGAGCTCTGCCATTTCTTCTATGCAGCAGACCACCTCTCGGAAGAAAAATGGGATATCCGAACCTTATCTAGTCATGAGGATTTAGATAGCAAGGATCGAATCGCGGAGTTAGCCATCCAATTTGCGCTCTTTTGGGGAAAGGCAAACTAAATGAAAGAAGCAATGATTGAACTGAAGGATTTTTCCTTCCAATACAAGAAGTAATTTTGCAAGATAGGATTGTTTCATCTAGATTCTAAGTCGAGACAGAACCTGATGGATCTTTCTCAATCAAGGACGTTTTTACAATCCATGGAGGTAATGACATGTCAGAAACGATTTTAGTAACAGGAGCTTCAGCTGGTTTTGGTCAAGCGATTTGCCGTCGTTTAGTAGCAGATGGATATCGTGTGATCGGATCAGCTAGACGCATCGATAAATTACATGCCCTTCAAGAAGAGCTGGGAGAAGCCTTTTATCCCCTGCAAATGGATGTGACGGATCTTTCTCAGGTAGATCATGCACTTGCCAGTTTGCCAAAAGCTTGGGAGAGAGTGGATGTTTTGGTCAATAATGCTGGCTTAGCTCTAGGCCTCGCCCCAGCTTATGAAGCAGAGATTGCAGACTGGCTGACCATGATTCAGACCAATATTGTCGGCCTGACCTATCTGACAAGGAAAATCTTGCCCCAGATGGTGGAACGAAATGATGGCTATATTATCAATTTGGGCTCTACAGCAGGGACTGTGCCTTATCCAGGGGCCAATGTTTACGGGGCATCCAAGGCTTTTGTCAAGCAATTCTCCCTCAATCTTCGGGCGGATCTAGCTGGCAAGAAGATTCGTGTCAGCAATATTGAACCTGGTCTTTGCGAAGGGACAGAGTTCTCTTCTATTCGCTTTAAAGGAGACGAAAAACGGGTAGAGGCCCTCTATCGAGGTGCCCATGCCATTCAGCCGGAAGACATTGCCAACACCGTAGCTTGGTTGATCCAACAGCCCAAGCATGTCAATGTCAATCGGATTGAAATCATGCCGGTTTCCCAAACCTTTGGCCCTCAACCCGTTTACCGTGATTAAAAAGAGAAGCAACCACTCCACAAGGGGTTGGTTGTTTTTTATCTTTCCTCTGGTATAATAGAAGGCAAAGTAAGGAGAAAAAGATGACAGCTGCGTTAGTTATTGGTTCTACAGTTTGTGATGTGATGATTTACTTGGATCGTTTGCCAAGTCGTGAAGGAGATGCCCATATTGATCACCAGCAATGGTCTGTGGGAGGTTGTGCCTTTAATGTCGTTAATATCCTTCATTTTTTGTCGCAACCCTACCAGTTTGTCTCGCCAGTCGGTTCTGGAATATATGGTGATTTTATTCGGAGAGAATTGAAACAATTAGGGATTTCCTCTAGCATCTCATTAGAAGGGGCCAATGGTTGCTGTTACTGCTTTGTAGAGTCTGATGGTGAGCGGACCTTCTTATCGGACCACGGAGTGGAGTATAGCTTCCAAGCAGAGTGGCTAAAAGAGATTGAGACAGATCGGTTTGATTACATCTACTTATGTGGCCTTGAAGTCGAGGAGCCAACCGGTCTTGCATTGGTCCAGTCTGTTTCGCAACTAGAAGGCCAGGTGATTTTCGCACCTGGGCCACGCGGACTCTTGATTCCAAAGGATCGACTGGAAGCAATTTATGATCTGCATCCGATTCTCCATGTTAATGAGGCTGAAGCACTGGCTTTTTCAGGGTGCAGAGAGATCCAGCCAGCCATCGAATACTTGTATCAGAGAACGGGGCAATTAGTCATTGTCACCTTGGGTGAAAAAGGAGCGGTTGCCTATGATGGCCACTGGTATGAGGCAGACGGTTTTCCAACAGAAGTTGTCGATACAGTAGGCGCTGGAGATAGCCATGTAGGAGCCTTCATATCCGCTCGTTTAGAAGGCTTAGATATGACGCAAGCCTTAAGATTTGCCAACAAAGTCTCTAGCCAGATTGTTGCAAGTAAGGGCGTTCATCTGACAAAAGAGCAACAAGAAGCCCTACGAACAGAATTGAAACAAAAATAAAAAAGAGAGTGGGACAGAAATCGGTAATTCGTTAGAATTCGATTTCGTCGTCCCACCTCCGCACAGTTGAGTAGGGCTGTAAAAGCTGATGAAATCAGCGTAGTAGAGCCCACTCAAGCACTGCGTATTGCTCGACAATCCAAAAATAATTGAGAGGCTAGGACTTTTGTCCCAGCCTCTTATTTGACTTTATCCGCGTAGCCCTTTGTATCTTACTACAATGGCCGCTTATTGGGCATACCTGCTTTTCTTGGGTATTTATTGGGGGTTTCTTTTTTCTTTTCTACAAGAGTGATATAGCGTGGATCCCCGTTTGGCAATTCATACTGTAGATTGTCTTCAACCTTGCTAAATAGCAGGTTGAGGGCATTTTTGGCTTCTTCCAACTCTTCTGGAGCATTGCTGGCCTTGAGAGCAAGAAGCCGTCCTCCTACTTTCAGATAAGGGATAGTCAGTTCAGAGAGGACCTGCATGCGGGCAACAGCGCGGGCAGTTACGATATCAAATTGGGCACGAAAGGCCTTGTCTTGTGCAAAGTCTTCAGCTCGTCCATGGTAGAAATGAACCCCATTTAAGCCCAACTCTTCAGCCAGCAAGTGGAGAAAATTGATCCGCTTATTAAGGGAATCAATGATGGTCACATCCAGCTCAGGGAAAAGGATCTTCATGGGTAGGCTGGGAAAGCCAGCGCCAGCTCCGATATCCAGGAGACGGATGGGTTGGTTTTCGATCAGGCCCTGTAAAATGGGTGCGATCGAATCATAAAAATGCTTGATATAGACTTCGTCTTTTTCGGTGATGGCGGTGAGATTAATCTTTTCATTCCATTCCACGAGGAGCTCAAAATACCGTTCGTATTGCTCTTTTTGGCGATCAGTTAATGGGAAGCCGAGATCGGCTAAACGGACATAAAATTCTTCTGGTTTCATGCTTTTATTTTACCACAAAATAAGGGAAATTTGATATACTGGTAGAAAGAAATGAAAGGAATTCAATAAAATGATTTGGATTATTCTTGGGATCATTGTGGTCCTTGTGTTGATTGTAGTAGGAGTTTACAACGGTTTGGTGAAAAGCCGCATGCAAACTCGTGAAGCATGGAGTCAAATTGATGTGCAATTGAAACGTCGGAATGACTTGATTCCAAACTTGATCGAAACCGTTAAAGGCTATGCCAAGTACGAAGGAGATACACTAGCAAAAGTGACTCAACTTCGCCAACAAGTAGCGCAAGCTTCTTCACCTGCAGAAGCAATGGCAGCCAGTGATGCTCTTTCACGCCAAGTAGCAGGCATCTTTGCGGTGGCTGAAAATTACCCAGACTTGAAAGCCAACACCAACTTCATGCAATTGCAAGAAGAATTGACCAACACAGAAAACAAAATTTCTTATGCTCGTCAATTGTACAATAGTGTCACAAGCAATTACAATGTCAAGTTGGAAACTTTCCCAACAAACGTGATTGCTGGAATGTTCGGCTTCAGACAAGCTGAATTTCTTCAAGTGCCTGAAGAAGAAAAAGCAGTACCAAAGGTGGACTTTAGCGGATTAGGAGACTAATATGCTCTTTGACCAAATTGCAAGCAATAAAAGGAGAACCTGGATTCTCCTTATTGCTTTTTTCATACTCTTAGCTCTTATCGGAGCAGCCGTTGGTTACCTCTGGTTAGGCTCCTCCCTTGGTGGCGTCATCCTAGCTTTGATTATTGGTGGAATCTATGCCTTTAGCATGGTTTTTCAATCCACCGAAGTTGTCATGCGGATGAATGGGGCGCGTGAGGTAACGGAAGAGCAAGCCCCTCAACTCTACCATATTGTACAAGATATGGCTATGGTAGCCCAGATCCCCATGCCTCGGGTCTATATTGTAGATGATCCTTCTATGAATGCATTTGCGACAGGGTCCAATCCTCAAAATGCTGCTGTTGCAGCAACGACAGGTCTTCTAGCTGTGATGAACCGTGAGGAATTGGAGGGAGTCATCGGACATGAAGTCAGCCACATTCGCAATTACGATATTCGCATCTCTACGATTGCAGTGGCCCTTGCCAGTGCCATCACCATGCTTTCTAGCATTGGTGGCCGGATGATGTGGTGGGGCGGTGGCCGTAGCCGGGACGATGATCGAGAAGGTAGCGGTGGTTTAGAAATTATTATTCTGATCCTTTCCTTGCTTGCCATCGTTTTAGCGCCATTAGCAGCGACCCTGGTCCAGTTAGCCATTTCTCGTCAACGGGAGTTCCTAGCAGACGCTTCAAGTGTCGAATTGACACGGAATCCTCAAGGGATGATCAATGCTTTGTTAAAACTAGACAATAGCGAACCCATGCAACGACATGTCGATGATGCGAGCAGTGCTCTTTTTATCAACGATCCAAAAAAAGAATCCGGATTGCAAAAACTCTTTTATACCCACCCACCCATTGCTGAGCGGGTGGCTCGCCTAAGAAAAATGTAAAAAAAATCCACCAAACGGTGGATTTTTTATTTGGTTGTTAAGAGGAGGGTAGTGAAACCAAGGATGGCAAAGGCCCCCCAAGCTAGGGGAAGGCTCCAGATAGCTAGACTAGAAAAGAGAGCTGTCCCAAGTGGCATGGCAAAGCTGACCATCAGTCCCAAAAAGCTAGAGGTAGAAGCTAATTTTTCAGCGGGTAATTTACTCATTAAAAGACTGGAAACTTTTGGGTTGATTTTTGCAACAAGATAACCAAGGAATGTGATGAGTAGAAGGGAAAGAATGTCCCAGCGTACCAGGATATTTGTGAGCCCAAGCATGGTCAGCCCACCTGCGATCCACAGGAGGATATGATGGAGAGATTGCTTGGAAAAATAGTCATGGGGTGTCAAGCTAGCCCAGACCATGCTTAAAATAGTCACTACCTCTAAAATCAAGAGGGATTGGCTAAAACTCAACTGAAAGAAGGGGGAGTGAAGCAGTTGCAAATTGTAGATACCAGAGATGGATCCCCCTAGGGCATTGATAAGAACCAATGAGAAGAGCAACTTGCCAAAGTGGTGGACCTCCTCATCTGCAAAAATACTTTTAGCGTTCTGGTACATCTCTTGGCATTCGTGTACCAAAGAATTCTTACTTTGGGGCTCAATGACGGGATCATGTGTCAGCTGCTTTTTTCTCATCAGGAGACAGGTAGAAGACAGGAGAAAAGTCAATGCATTGATCGAAGCGACCAGGGCGAAATTTTGATGGCTGATGGCTAGTAGCCAAACTCCTAGAGCTTGTCCAGAAATCGAGCAGACCATACTAAGTAATTGGTTGAAGGAATAGGCCTCCATCAAATCCTCGTCGGGGATGTTCTTTTTCATGATAGGGAGTTGCAAGCCTCCGCGATAATCGCTCAAACAATCTGAAACAATGTTTAAAAAGCAAACAATCGAAAAGGCTAGGTAACCCGGAATCTTGGTCATGAGAGCAATAAGGATGAAGAGGATGGCTTGAAGATAGCCAATGCGGATCAACCAGTTAGCTTTTTTCTTCGTGCGGTCAGCCTTCATACCAACAAAAATGGTAAAGAGGCTAGGAATAAATACAATTAGATTGGCAATGCCAACTGCCAGACTAGGCTGAGGCATGCTGGCAGCAAAGACCACAAAGACCAGATTGTAGATGGCAGCACCAAGGGTATTTAAAAAGCGAGAAAGGCTGAGTAAGGCAAAAATATTATTACGAGCTAAGAGTTTCATAAGCCTTCCTCCTTCACGTGATCAGTTGCTAGGACTTGTTTGATAGATCGAACGATCTGTTTGAAGAGGTCTAGTTTCTCATCATCAGAGAGAAGAAGTTCCTGATCCTTCAGATAAACGCTGGTATGTGAGAGAAGAAAGCGGAGGAAGTGGTTTTTTAGTTTGGTCATCATGGGAAAAACCTTCTTTCTTTACTTGATAGTCCTATTGTAAACCTAAAAAGCAAGAAAAAATTAATGTTGCATATTTTCAACAAAAACTCACAGAGTAGATCTGTGAGTTTTTAGGATTTATTGATCAGTTCTTGCAGGCCCTGTTTGTAGTAGTTGGCACTGTCCTTACAATCCAGAATAGAGAGAACCTGGATGGCCTGTTCCATCTTTTCAAGACCGATTTCTTTTTCTCCCTTTCGATAGAGAAATTCTCCTTTGGCGTAGAGATAAACCGTCCGAAGGTAGGCTTCGTTCTCAGAGTAAAAGTGGTCGTTAATTAGGTGGTCAAAAAAAGATGCATCTTCAAATTCATTTGAACTAATGGCGAGAAAAAAGCCATTAAGGAAAATAGAATTGATGGCAGGACGAGAGGAATCTAGGAGAAGCTTGAAATCCTCCCGTTGGACCAACTCCTCTGTGTATTGTCGATAGAGCTGACTAGAGAAAAGAGGAGAGGTCAGTGAAAATAGGCTTAACTCAAAATTTCCCCAGACCATGACAGAGAAGAGGTAGTCATAGAGGAAATCTAGTTCCTCTTGGCTAGCAGCCAACTCTACCTCAGGATAGAAGCCAAGTATTTTGGCCTTGAGAATAATGCTGGCTAAGAAGTCTTCTTTTTTCTGATATTTCTGATAGGCTTGCTGGTAGCTTTGGTACAAGGCTTGATCGTGTTCCAAGCTCATGTTTTCATAGTGCTCTTTCAACAATTTGGGGATAAAGGAGTGCTGATCGATTCCTGCTAGATGAGAAAACTCACTGAGGCTGGTTTTGATCTGTTGCAAAGCCTGAAAAAACCGTTGCGTCGTCAGGTCATTTTCTCCTCTTTCAAATCGAGATAGCATGGAGCGCGAAAATTCGCCACCCGTAGCCTCCTCTAGAGAGATGTGGCGACTTTCACGTATTTGCCGAAAAACAGCTCCGATTTCTTTCATGAATTCTCCTCTATCTAACAATGCCCTAGCCAGTGACCCTCTTTTGTCCAAGAGATGGTGGGACCTTGTGTACAACACCAATTGGCCTAGTTACTGTATCTTTTTTCATGATTATAACAAATTTTTGAGGAGACTTCTTGGTTGAGGGGCAGCTTCATGATATACTAGTAGTATCTAGAAGATTTGAGGACAAAAGAATGAACCTATTTACACAAGAAATCCGTAAAAATCCTGAAGGACTAGCCTTTGATCAAGAGTTGGATTTGCTCAAAGAATTGCAAAAGCGTAATCCAGAAATTCTTGATTTAAAGAATGTGACAGCAACAGGACGAGTAGCCTATGATACAGGCCTCTATGTCTTGGATTACCAGTTGAGCTATACCATCGTTTTGGCCTCTAGCCGAAGCATGGAGCCTGTCGAGCTTCAAGAAAGCTATCCTGTAACAGAAGTGTTTGCGGAGGATGTACAGTCTGACGCAGATATCGAGGCCCTAGAGGAAGACTTGATCCTTCCAATCGAAGGTGGGAAGATTGACCTGAGTGAGAGTGTAGCGGATAATATCCTGCTCAATATTCCCCTCAAGGTTCTCACTCCAGAAGAAGAGGCTGGACAAGGTTTTATCGAAGGCAATGATTGGAAAATCCTATCCGAAGAAGAATACCAAGCCGCTCAAGCGATTAAGAAAGAAGAAAACAGTCCTTTCGCTGGTCTAAATGGCTTGTTTGACGAAGAATAAGCTAGAGATTACATTTGATAAATTTAGACATAAATACAGGTCTTTTCTTTGAGGAAAGGCCTTCTTTTGATATACTAGGATTAATAAATAACAGAGGGGAGACCTCTAAAAAGGAGAAAAAGTATGGATAATTTATTTATTCCAGGTTGGTTGATTACCGGCCTAATAGTCGCAGTTATTATTTTGATTTTGCTTGTTAAAGGTTATGTGAACGCTAAACCCAACGAAGTCGTGGTCATTACCGGTCTTCGGAAGCAACGTCACTTGCGTGGGAAAGCTGGCTTTATGATTCCCTTTGTCGAACAACGCTCTTATCTTGATATTGAGCAATTCTCGACAGATGTTCGGACGTCAGAAGCAGTCCCAACACTGGACTTCATTAACGTCCGTGCCGATGCAGCTGTTAAATTAAAAATTGGTACAACCGATGAAATGATTGCCCGGGCTGCAGAAAACTTCTTGAACTGGAATACGACAGATATTTCCAATTCTGTCCAAGATGTCTTGGAAGGAAACTTGCGGGAAGTGATCGGTCAGATGGAGCTCCGTAAGATGGTCAATGACCGTCAAGAGTTTGCCTCAAAAGTGCAAGACAACGTAGCGCCAGACTTGGCTAAAATGGGTCTAGAAGTCATCGCCTTTACGGTTCAATCCTTCTCTGATGAAGGGGGAGTCATCGATAACCTTGGGATTGAAAATGTTGAAACCATTAAGAAAGATGCCTTGATTGCCAAAGCCAAAGCAGAACGTGAACGCAAGGAAGTCGAAGCAGAACAAGATAAATTGGCTAACGACAAACGCGTCGCTGCCGATCTTGAAATTGCGCAAAAACAAAATGAACTGAAACTCAAACAAGCAGCCCTCAAGCAAGAAGCAGACATTGCCCAAGCAAAAGCAGATGCCGCTAAAGGAATTGAGGCAGAAGTGCAACGTCGTGAACAAGAGCGCGTGGCAGCCGAAGCCAATATCATGAAACAGGAAAAAGAAGCGGAAGTCAAAGAGCGCGAAGTTAAGGTTCGTGAGCAAGAATTGGATGCCAACATCCGCAAACAAGCTGAAGCTGAAAAATATGCGCGTCAACAAGCTGCAGAAGCAGAATTGATCGAACGCCAACGCAAGGCCGAAGCTGAACTCTTCGAAACACAAAAAGAAGCCGAAGCTCGGAAAGCCCAAGCCGAAGCTGAGAAATTTGCCCAATTGCAAGAGGCCGAAGCTATTGAAGCCAAAGGTCGTGCCGAGGCTGAAGCTATTCGCTTGAAACTGGAAGCCGAAGCCAAAGGTTTGGACCAAAAGGCCGAAGCGATGAAGAAAATGCAAGAAGCAGCCATTACTGAAATGGTCGTTGACAAGTTGCCTGAAATTGCGCGTGCTGTCGCAGAACCATTAACCAAGGTTGATAAGATCACCATGTACGGGGAAGGCAATGCTTCTAAGATGGTGGGCGATATTATGCAAAGTATCGACCAAGTCTCTCAAGGAGCCGGATTTGATATTCGTCAATTGCTAGCAGGAGCCCTTGGGGTCAATATGACGGTCAATAAACTCAAAGAAGGAGAACAACCGGTCATTGAAGCAGAGGAGTTAGCTTCTAAAGAAGAATAATGCCATTCATCAAGAAGTGTCTGAGAACTGTTTCTCGGGCACTTTTGTTTTTAAGATCAAATGACTTGCATGATCTTCTCCCTCTTGGAGAAGGCGGGAAGCTATTTTCTGCTTTCTTTTGAGGAGGAAAAATGGTAGAATAAAGGCAAACTATAAAGAGGAGTGTCACATGACTAAAGCAAACTTTGGTGTTGTTGGTATGGCCGTAATGGGTCGTAACCTTGCCCTTAATATCGAATCTCGTGGCTACACAGTTGCCATTTATAACCGTAGTAAAGAAAAAACAGAAGATGTAATTGCTTGCCACCCTGATAAAAACTTTGTGCCAAGCTATGATATCGAAAGCTTCGTAAACTCAATCGAAAAACCACGTCGTATCATGCTCATGGTTCAAGCAGGACCTGGTACAGACGCAACTATCCAAGCCCTTCTTCCACACTTGGATAAAGGTGACATCTTGATCGACGGAGGAAATACTTTCTATAAAGATACCATCCGTCGTAATGAAGAATTGGCGAACTCAGGAATCAACTTTATTGGTACTGGTGTATCTGGTGGGGAAAAAGGTGCCCTTGAAGGTCCTTCAATCATGCCTGGTGGGCAAAAAGAAGCGTATGACTTGGTAGCTGACGTTCTTGAAGAAATCTCTGCAAAAGCGCCTGAAGATGGAAAACCATGTGTGACTTACATCGGTCCTGATGGAGCTGGTCACTACGTGAAAATGGTCCACAACGGGATCGAGTACGGGGATATGCAATTGATCGCAGAAAGCTATGACCTCATGCAACACTTGCTTGGACTTTCTGCAGAAGACATGGCTGAAATCTTCACTGAATGGAACAAGGGTGAATTGGACAGCTACTTGATCGAAATCACTGCGGATATCTTGAAACGCAAAGACGACGAAGGTCAAGATGGACCAATCGTAGACTACATCTTGGACGCTGCAGGAAACAAAGGAACTGGTAAATGGACTAGCCAATCAGCGCTTGACCTTGGTGTGCCGTTGTCACTCATCACTGAGTCAGTATTTGCCCGTTACATCTCTGCCTACAAAGAAGAACGTGTACACGCTAGCAAGGTTCTTCCAAAACCAGCTGCATTCAAATTTGAAGGAGACAAGGCTGAGTTGATCGAAAAAATTCGTCAAGCCCTTTACTTCTCAAAAATCATCTCTTACGCACAAGGTTTTGCGCAATTGCGTGTTGCTTCTAAAGAAAACAACTGGAACTTACCATTTGCGGACATCGCATCTATCTGGCGCGATGGATGTATCATCCGTTCTCGTTTCTTGCAAAAGATCACAGATGCTTACAACCGCGATGCAGATCTTGCTAACCTTCTATTGGATGAGTACTTCTTGGATGTCACTGCTAAGTACCAACAATCTGTTCGTGATATCGTAGCTCTTGCTGTTCAAGCAGGTGTACCTGTACCAACCTTCTCAGCAGCCATCACTTACTTCGATAGCTACCGTTCAGCGGATCTTCCAGCGAACTTGATCCAAGCACAACGTGACTACTTTGGTGCTCACACATACCAACGTAAAGACAAAGAAGGTACCTTCCACTATTCTTGGTACGATGAAAAATAATCTTGCTCTATGGTCAAACGAGTTCTACTAGTAGAAAATGAGAAGCAAATTGCTCGCTTCATTGATTTGGAACTTCAAAAAGAAGGGTACCAAGTTGATGTGGTCGAGGATGGAAAAGCGGGTCTGGCCTTGATTGCTGCGACCAAATATGATCTGATCTTGTTTAATTACGATTTGTCAGATATGTCTGGTGAAAGATTCGCAGAGGAAATCAGTCAGATTCGCCCAGCTTCTGTTTTGATTGTTTTGGATAGCCGCGAAAAAATTGCTGAGCACAAAGAGAGTATTCAGCGCTTTGCTGTTTCCTATATGGTCAAACCCTTTATTATCAGCGATTTGGTAGATAAGATCACAGCCATTTTTAGAGGACGTGATTATATTGACCAACATTGTAGCCAGATGAAAATCCCAACATCATACCGCAATTTGCGCATTGATGTGGAACACCATACCGTTTATCGTGGGAAAGACATGATTAGTTTAACCCGCAGAGAGTATGATCTCTTAGCGACTCTGATGGGAAGCAAAGGGGTGGTGACACGAGATCAGTTGTTGGAAAGTGTCTGGAAGTACGAGAGTACAGGTGAGACTAATATTGTTGACGTCTATATCCGTTATCTCCGTGGGAAAATTGATCTACCCGGTCAAAAAAGCTATATTAAGACCGTTCGTGGGATTGGCTATGCCATGCAAGACGCATTAGAATAAAATATTCGAACCCTTAGAGGGTTCGAATATTTTTATGTCTAAAGGAAAACGTTTGCGTTGAAAAAGAATGAGCTTTAAAAAGGATTTGGCTTAAAAAAGATAAAAAAAGATAAAATTTAGAGAAAAAAATGAATGTAAGGCTTTACAAATTTTTAAAATGTGGTATACTAGAAACAAATTAAGCGCAAACGTTTTCTTAAAACAAAGCCTTAAACAATATAAGGAGGTTGAATGATGAACAAAGGATCATTCAAAAGTTTATTTAGCTTTGAATTCTGGCAGAAGTTCGGTAAGGCCTTGATGGTCGTTATCGCTGTCATGCCAGCGGCTGGGTTGATGATTTCAATCGGGAAATCAATCCCTATGATCAACCCGAATTTAGCTCCACTTGTTATTACAGGTGGAATTCTCGAACAAATCGGTTGGGGGGTTATCGGAAACCTTCACATCCTCTTTGCCCTTGCTATCGGTGGTAGCTGGGCCAAAGAACGTGCAGGGGGTGCCTTTGCAGCTGGTCTCTCTTTCATCTTGATTAACCGTATTACCGGTGCAGTTTTCGGAGTGACATCTGCAACGTTAGCTGATAAAACTGCAACGGTTCACACAATCTTCGGTGGATCGATTAAAGTTGCGGACTATTTCATCAGTGTTCTTGAAGCACCAGCCCTTAATATGGGGGTATTTGTAGGGATTATCTCAGGTTTCGTTGGAGCAACTGCCTTCAATAAATACTACAACTACCGTAAACTCCCAGAAGCCCTTTCTTTCTTCAACGGGAAACGCTTTGTACCATTCGTTGTTATCGTACGTTCAGCACTCACAGCCTTGGTTTTGTCAGCCTTGTGGCCAGTAGTTCAATCAGGAATTAATGGATTTGGTGTTTGGATCGCCAACTCACAATCAACAGCTCCAGTATTGGCACCATTCTTGTTTGGTACCTTGGAACGTCTTCTCTTGCCATTTGGTCTTCACCACATGTTGACCATTCCAATCAACTATACTCAATTGGGTGGTAGCTACCAAGTTCTTACAGGTGCTGCCAAAGGAACAACTGTATTTGGACAAGATCCACTTTGGTTGGCTTGGGTAACAGACCTTGTCAACTTGAAGAAAGCTGATCCTAGCCAATACCAACACTTGCTTCATGCTTACACACCAGCTCGTTTCAAAGTTGGTCAAATGATCGGATCATTTGGTATCTTGATGGGGATCGTGGTTGCCATCTACCGCAATGTGGATCCAGATAAAAAAGAAAAATACAAAGGGATGCTTTTTGCAACTGCCCTTGCAACATTCTTGACAGGTGTAACAGAACCAATTGAATACATGTTCATGTTTATTGCTACACCATTGTACATCATCTATGCTCTTGTTCAAGGGGCTGCCTTTGCAATGGCTGACTTGGTTCACCTTCGTGTCCACTCATTCGGTTCAATCGAATTCTTGACACGTACCCCAATGGCCATCAATGCTGGTTTGGCATTAGATATCTTTAACTTTGTATGGGTAACAGTCCTCTTTGCCTTTATCATGTACTTCATTGCTAACTTCATGATTAAGAAATTCAATTATGCAACTCCAGGACGTAACGGTAACTATGAACAAAATGATGATGCCCCTGCAGGAGATGGTGCAGCAGCAGGTGCAGCTACAAGCTCAGCAAGCTCACAAGTCATTAACATTATTAACCTTCTTGGTGGACGTGCCAATATCGTAGACGTTGACGCATGTATGACTCGTCTTCGTGTAACCGTTAAGGACGCTGAAAAAGTCGGAACAGAAGAACAATGGAAAGCTGAAGGCGCTATGGGTCTTGTCATGAAAGGACAAGGTGTCCAAGCGATCTACGGACCTAAAGCTGACGTATTGAAATCTGATATCCAAGACGTTCTTGATTCAGGTGAAGTTATTCCTGAAACACTTCCTAGCCAAATGACAGCAGTTCAAAAGGCTGAAGCAACCTTTAAAGGGGTAACTGATGAAGTTAACTCTGTTGCAGATGGTGAAGTGATCAACATCGAAGATGTGAAAGATCCTGTATTCTCACAAAAAATGATGGGAGACGGATTTGCAGTTGAGCCTGAAAATGGCCACATCGTTTCACCAGTTGCTGGTAAAGTTACTAGTGTCTTCCCAACCAAACATGCCCTTGGTTTGGTAACAGATAATGGTTTGGAAGTCTTGGTTCATATCGGTCTAGATACAGTTAGTCTTGAAGGAAAACCATTCGAGGTTAAAGTTTCTGAAGGTCAAACAGTGGCTGCTGGGGACCTCTTGGTAGAAGCAGACCTTGATGCAATCCGTGCAGCTGGTCGTGAAACTTCAACAATTGTTGTCTTCACAAATGCAGATGCGATTAAATCGGTTAAGGTCGAACATACAGGTAAATTGGCAGCAAATGCGCCAGTTGCAACGGTCGAATTATAAGAGACGTCGGCAAAGAAAATGAGGTTGGGACAGTGCACCCGGCCTCTTGCCGTTTCTTGATTTGGAGAGAAGGAGAAATCAGGGGATGAAATTTTTAACATTAAATTCCCATAGTTGGATGGAAGAGAATGCTCAGCAAAAATTTGAAACCCTCAAGGAACAAATTTTAGAAGCGCAATATGATGTGATCTGTTTCCAAGAGGTCAATCAAGAAATGGCCTCAGAAGCAGTCGAAACAGATGAGTATTATCAAGCCTTGCCGTCATCTGTAGCGATTCACAAGGATCACTTTGTTCGCGTATTGGTTGAAGAGTTAGCTGCTCAAGGACTCCACTATTATTGGACTTGGGCCTACAACCATATTGGCTATGATCACCTCAATGAGGGTGTAGCCGTTCTTTCGCGTCAACCCTTGAAGGCGGATGAGATTTTGGTATCCAATATGGATGATCCAACGGACTACCATACTCGTCGAGTAGCCGTTGCCCATACAAGTGTAGATGGCAAAGAGATTGCTGTTGCCAGCGTCCATCTTTCTTGGTGGGACAAAGGTTTCCAATTTGAGTGGCCACGCATTGAGAACTACTTCAGCCAAGTAGGCAAACCTTTTATTCTAGCTGGTGATTTCAATAATCCTGCTGGTCAAGAAGGGTATGAAACGATTCTATCCAGTTCGCTAAAACTTCAAGATAGTTTTATCGAAGCCAAAGAAACAAAGGGGACTTATACTGTAGGTCCTGGAATCGATGGCTGGACGGATAATCAAGTTCCATTGCGAATCGATTACGTCTTTGCAAGTCCAGAATGGGACATCCAGCGTCTACATGTCATTTTTGATGGTCAAAACAAACCCCATGTCAGTGATCACTATGGCTTAGAAGCTGAATTATCGCTTTAATATAAATGGAGAGTCGAAAGGAAAACGATTTTATTCAATCGTCCTTCGACTCTTTTTTATGGATCAATGAGGAGCAAGTATAGGGGATTCTCCTGTTCTTCTGCTTTCTTTACGATTCAATTTATGGTAAAATGAAGTGTTAAAACAGTTTAAGGAGGTAGCAAATGCGTTGTCCAAAATGTGGTGGAAGTAAGTCTAGTGTGGTGGATAGTCGACAAGCTGAAGATGGGAATACCATCCGTCGTCGCAGGGAATGCGAAGAGTGCCATTATCGCTTTACTACCTACGAACGAGTGGAAGAGCGGACTCTAGTGGTCGTCAAAAAGGATGGGACACGCGAGCAATTTTCTCGTGATAAAATCTTTAATGGTATTATCCGCTCAGCTCAAAAACGGCCTGTTTCTAGTGACGAAATCGAAGAAATTGTAAACCGGATCGAGCAAAAGGTTCGCAGCCAAAGTGATAATGAAATCAACAGTGAATATATTGGTTCGTTGGTCATGGATGAGTTAGCAGATCTAGATGAGATCACCTATGTCCGTTTTGCTAGTGTTTACCGGAGTTTCAAGGATGTCGGTGAGTTAGAGACCCTCTTGAAACAAATTACGAAGGGAACCAAGAAGAAAAAGGAAAAATAGATGAAGCCCAATACGCCTTTCGCATTTTTAAAAAATAATCTTCTTCCACCGGCAGGGGCTGCATTGGAGCAATATTACCTGCCTATTTTGGAGACGGAAACGGTAACGGTTTATCGTTATCTGCTCGCCTCTTATGGTCAGGGTGAAAAACAATATTTACTGGCTCAAATCCTCAATCATTTGAATATAGGATTTCCACAGTTGCTACTGGCTTTTGACCGGTTAATTGCCATGGGGTTGATCGATCTCTATGAGGAAGAAGTTGGGATCACCATTCAGTTACATGCTCCTCTTGAATCAGAACAATTTTTTTCGAATGCCGTCTATAAACGCTTGCTTGAGAAAAAAATTGGGGAAAAGGCCGTGGAGGATCTGCTCCCAGCACGCTCTTTAGGAACTAGACGGCAAGTTTCCTTCTCGCAAGTCTTTGGACTAGATGCTGGGGAGGTGACTGTTCTTCCAAGTAAGAAACAGCAGTTTGATATGGAGATGTTTAAGCGAATGATGGGGCGTGATGGACTTCGTTTTGCGGATGAAGGAGAAGCAACCCTAGCCCTCTTTGCCATCGCAGAAGAGCAACAATGGACCTGGTATGAAACTTATCTTTTAGCCAAAGAAACAGCTGTAGACCGGATTGTCTCTCCAAAGAGAATGAAGCAAAAGTTGGCTCAGGCGAGCCAAGAGCAACCCCGCATGTCCTATAGCCGTCAGGAAGAAACCATTCTGAGGGAAGCTAAGGCAAAATCCAGCCTACAATTTCTAGCAGAGATTAAGAAGGCGCGCAATGCGACCATTACGCAGAGCGAACGCAAGACTTTATCCAAGTTAGCTGATCTAGGCTTACTAGACGAGGTGATCAATATTATCTTGTTGTTGACCTTTAACAAGACCCAGTCTGCTAATCTCAATGAAAAGTATGCTTTGAAGGTGGGAAATGATTTTTCTTATCAAGGGGTCAACAGTGCAGAACTAGCGATTTTAAAAGTTCGAGAACGCCAGGAACAAGCTAAAGCTCAAGGAAACAAGGGGACGAGTCCTACATCAGCCAAGGGCAAGCACAGCAATGTTCCCAAGTGGAGCCAACCAAACTATCAAAATCAAACCAGTCAAGCAGAAAAGGTGGATCTTGCTAAAGAGAAACAACGCCTATTAGAAAAACTGAATCAAGGAGGTGAGTAGATGGAAAGTGTAGGTCAAACCATGTCTCACATGAACCGTGCGCGTCAATTTAACTATGAGGATTTGGTCGCACAGATCTTGGCAGACCAAGAAGTGGCTGCCTTTATCAAGGACCAGTCTTTGTCTGAGCAAGAAATTCGTCGTAGTATTTCAAAATTTAATCAATACATTAGTGAACGCAACCGTTTCTTATTGGGAGATCCGGATTATATTGCCAAAGGTTATAAGCCCATCCTCACCATGAATGAAGGCTATGCGGATGTCGCTTATGAGGAAACGCCAGAGTTAATCGAAGCCCAAAAACGAGCTGCGATCAACCAACGTCTCAACTTGATCAATCTCCCTTCAACCTTGAAAGAGGCGAGTCTAGCTAAGGTAGAGCTCGATGATAAGGGACGATTTGAGGCCTTTGAAGAATTAGCCAATTTTGTGGCCAACTATCCTGAATATCAAAAGGGGATCTACCTCTATGGTGATTTTGGAGTAGGAAAGAGCTACATGATGGCAGCCTTGGCTCATGATTTATCCGAAAAACGCCAGGCCTCTACTACCTTACTTCATTTCCCAAGTTTTGCGATCGATGTCAAAAATGCCATCAGTTCAGGCTTGGTCAAAGAAACTGTCGATCAGGTGAAAAAAGCCGAAATTTTAATTCTCGATGATATCGGTGCGGAACAGATGTCAGCCTGGGTGCGAGATGAAATCTTACAGGTGATTTTGCAGCACCGAATGCAGGAAAATCTCCCAACCTTCTTTACTTCTAACTTTAATTTTGAAGAGTTGGAACGTCATTTTGCAGCTTCGCGCAATGGAGATGAAACCTGGCAGGCCAAACGGGTCATGGAGCGCGTGAAATTTTTAGCCAAGGAAATCCATCTGGAAGGAGTCAATCGCCGATGAATGAAACCATCCGTTTAATGAAATCTCATTTTTCTGTTCGCCGTTTTAAGGAAGAAGCCATCAAAGAAGCTGACCTCAAGGAAATTTTATCAGCTGGGCAGATGGCATCAAGTTGGAAAAACTTTCAGTCTTATTCTGTGATTGTGGTCAAAAGCAAGGAAAAGAAAGAAGCTCTATATGACTTGCTTCCTCAAGAAGCAATTCGCCAATCAGCCGTCTTTCTCCTCTTTGTTGGGGATTTAAACCGTGCTGAAAAAGCTGTCAAACTTCATGAGCGGGATTTCCATCCTGAAGGGGTGGACAACTTACTGATCACCTCAGTGGATGCGGCTCTAGCAGCTCAAAATACGCTATTGGCAGCTGAAAGTCTTGGCTATGGTGGAGTGATTATCGGCATGTTGCGCTACTGTTCAGAAGAAGTCGCAGAACTCTTCCGTCTGCCAGACTATACCTACCCTGTTTTTGGGATTGCTCTTGGAGTACCTAATCAGCAGCATGCAGTGAAACCACGTTTGCCATTGGAACAGGTTGCTTTTGAAGAAGAATACCAAGAACAAGACCCATCAGTTGTGACTGCCTATGACAAGGTTCAGGCAGATTATGCTGGAGCGCGTGCAACGGACAGTTGGAGCGAGCGCCTTGCAGCTCAATTTGGTCAACCTGAACAAGAAGAGACCAAAAAACTACTAGAAAAACACAAACTATTATGAAATGAAGAGAGGCGTTCTTGAACCGAAATCTCGCCTTTCATTAGAAAAGAGGAAATCATGGCCCTACCAACTATTGCGATTGTAGGCCGTCCCAATGTCGGAAAATCGACGCTCTTTAACCGGATTGCCGGTGAGCGGATTTCCATCGTTGAGGATGTAGAAGGAGTCACTCGTGACCGCATTTATGCAACAGCTGAGTGGTTGAATCGAAAATTTAGTATCATTGATACAGGGGGGATTGATGACGTAGATGCCCCATTTATGGAGCAAATCAAGCATCAAGCAGAAATCGCCATGAACGAAGCAGATGTGATCGTCTTTGTTGTTTCTGGAAAAGAAGGGATCACGGATGCGGATGAATATGTCACTCGTATCTTGTATAAGACCCATAAACCGGTCATTCTTGCAGTCAACAAGGTGGATAACCCAGAGATGCGCAATGATATCTATGACTTTTATGCCTTAGGACTGGGTGAGCCACTACCGGTATCCTCTGTCCACGGGATCGGAACTGGGGATGTGCTTGATGCCATTATTGAAAAACTTCCGAATGACACAGAAGAAGAAAATCCAGATATCATCAAATTTAGCTTGATTGGTCGCCCAAATGTTGGGAAATCAAGCTTGATCAATGCGATCCTTGGAGAAGACCGCGTTATCGCAAGCCCTGTTGCTGGAACTACACGGGATGCCATCGATACCCATTTTACCGATGCAGATGGCCAAGAATTTACCATGATCGATACAGCCGGTATGCGCAAATCTGGTAAAATCTATGAAAACACTGAGAAATATTCTGTCATGCGTGCCATGCGTGCCATCGACCGTTCAGATGTGGTTTTGATGGTCATTAATGCAGAAGAAGGGATTCGGGAGTATGACAAGCGGATCGCTGGCTTCGCTCATGAAGCTGGTAAAGGTATGATCATTGTTGTCAATAAATGGGATACCATTGAAAAAGACAACCATACCATGAAGCAGTGGGAAGATGACATTCGCGATCAATTCCAGTACCTTTCTTATGCGCCGATTGTTTTTGTCTCTGCCTTAACCAAACAACGCTTGCACAAGTTGCCAGAGATGATTAAACAGATCAGTGAGAGTCAAAATACACGGATTCCTTCAGCTGTCTTGAACGATGTGATTATGGATGCCATTGCCATTAATCCAACGCCGACCGACAAAGGAAAACGTCTCAAGATCTTCTATGCGACACAAGTGGCAACCAAGCCGCCAACTTTTGTGGTCTTTGTTAACGAAGAAGAACTGATGCACTTCTCATACCTCCGTTTCTTGGAGAACCAAATTCGCAAGGCCTTTGTTTTTGAAGGAACTCCAATCCATTTGATTGCGCGAAAACGGAAGTAGGGAATATGAGACAAATGGATCAAAGTGGAGAAGGATATTTCAAATGATAAAACGCTCATTCTTCCAACTATGAAAACAACTAAAAGTAGCGCAAAAGCGTTGCTTTTTTTAATAAGCTGGTAAAATGAAGTGGAGGATAGTCAGATGCATAGTTTCATAGTCCGGATATTCTATATTCCTTATGCTTTTTTTAAGGATGAGTAGAGTAAACTCATGAAGATCATGAGAGCTTTAGGTTTGTATACTTATTATTTAAAATCTATCTGTATCTCTTGTTTCTCGGTTCGATCGTAAGCTTGGAGCTCTTGATCCTATTGTTGGGGATTTTATTAAACAATAGGTCGTGTTTTTTGTCTTTTTCTGTGGGCTATCGGGATCTTTCTCCTCTCTATTTACCTATTCTGTCTAATGTTCGCTCAAACAGTTAAAAGAGAAAAATCATGGATAGCTGATTGAGGTAACTCTGTTACGAAATCAGGTGAAAAGCTGGGACAAGACTGTCTCAGTTTTTTTCTAAAAGTAAGTTAAAATCCTTTTAATAGTAAAATTATCTTTTCTAATTTTATCTTAAATATGGTATAATAAAGGGATTAATCTAAGGTGGTAAACATGGCAAAATTAATTCCTGGGAAGGTTCGTTCACAAGGGAGCCTTCTCTATGAAGCTGGGAAAGTTTCCCTTCAGGAAGTAAAAGAAAAATACCTGTATTTTCGGGTGGAAGAAGAAAGCTTGCGGTACAGTTTAGACGACGATGCTGTTTTTTGTAGCTGTGCTTTCTTTCAAAAGAAAAAATTCTGTACGCATCTGGCAGCTGTAGAAGCTTTCTTGAAGAATGATGACAGTGGGAAAGCAGCTCTTGCAAGTCTTGAAGAAGACGCCACGGCGACTGAAGAAACGCAGGAGAAGGTTTCTTTTGGAAGTTTGTTTTTAGACCAGGTACTTCCAAAAATCGAAAAAAAAGAAACACGCTATGTCTTATCGGCAGTTGGGCAGGAGGATGAATACTCTGGTCAATTCTTGTGGACCCTTCGCATTCGTCGCTTGCCAGACGAGCGTTCTTATGTGATCAGAGATGTGCTAGCTTTTTTGCAGACCCTTCAGAAAGAAGGCCACTTTGCAATTGGCAAAAGTTACTATGAACCTATTTCTTACTTAGAATTTGATGGACCTAGTCAGGATGTGATCAATTTCCTACAAGGCTTGGTCACAGATAGTGGATCAAAAGAGCAAGATTTCTTTCCCAATGCTGGGCGCCATCTTTATTTTCCACCGACTCTCTTTGAAGAAGCTGTAGAATTACTGATGAATTTGGATTCCTTCCTCTTGCAATATAGCTTGTATGATTTTTCTGAAGTCTATTTTCAGGATGTCCATGGGGAGGAAGATCTCTTTCATTTTCAGGTGGAAGACCATGGTGATTTTTACGAATTGATCATTACTGAGCCACAAGTGAAGGTTGTCGAGTCTGCTGTTTACCTGTTTCGAAATGGTGTCTTCTATCACCTGACGCCCCAACAGCGGACCTTATGGAAGGCGATCCAAGATCTTCCAATGGATCAGGATCGCAAAAAACGCCTGCATTTTGATCCAACGGACCAAACAAAGCTTTCCTATAGTTTAAAAGAGTTCAAAAAACTGGGACAAATAACAGCCCCGACCAGCTTTTTAATCCACGATTTCACTCCGGAATTTCATTTTGATCTAGCACAGGATCAGACTGTATTACTGGATGTTGTCTTTCAATACCAGGATCGTGTGGTGACCACGCGTGAGGAACTTCTCAATCTTCCTTATTCTAGTGATTTCGATAAGGAGCAAGAAGTCTTTTCAACCATGCTAGCAGCAGGTTTTACGGATGATTTTTCTTCCCAAAGAAGTTCTTTATCAAGTGAGCAAATCTATCCATTCTTTCACCAACAGATCCCGACTTTTGAAGCCTTAGGAGAGGTTACCCTCTCTGATAGCCTTTTAGATCTTTATCAAGTGGAGCGTCCAAAAATTGATGTTAAAACCAATGGCAGTCTACTGGAGATCGGTTTTGACTTTGAAAGTGTGGATCCAGCCGAAGTGGACCAGGTCCTCAAAGCTCTAGTAGGGCAAAAAGACTATTTTGTCAGCCATACAGGGAAAGTTCTTGTCTTTGATGAAGAAACCAAGAAGATCAGTCGAGCCTTAGCAGATCTGCGGGCGAAAATGAGCAAGGGTGGGAAACTACAAGCCCGCCGGATTGCCGCTTATCAGCTATCTGATTTGTTGGCAGATCAAGACAATGTTCATTTTTCAGAAGACTTTCGAAATTTAGCTCATGATTTGACTCATCCAGAAGACTTCCAACTCCCTCAGATGACAATCCAAGCGACCCTAAGGGATTACCAAGAAACAGGGGTTAAATGGTTCTCCATGTTAAATCATTATGGTTTTGGTGGTATTTTAGCGGATGATATGGGGCTTGGGAAAACCCTGCAGACTATTTCCTTCTTGACCAGTGTCGCAAAAAAAGAAACTAAAATCTTGATTCTAGCTCCATCTAGTCTCATCTACAATTGGAAACAAGAATTTTCAAAATTCGCTCCTCAGATGGAAGTGGCAGTCGTCTATGGTCTCAAGCAGCACCGAGATGAACTCATCGCAACCAATCCACAGGTAGTTATCACTAGTTACGCGTCTTTTCGTCAAGATGTGGAGGAATACCAGAAGAATCAGTATGAGTACTTGATTCTAGATGAAGCCCAGGTCATGAAAAATGCCCAAACCAAGATTGCCCAACACTTACGTGGCTTTGAGGTTCCGCATGTGTTTGCCCTATCTGGGACACCGATTGAAAATCATGTGGGTGAACTCTGGTCCATTTTCCAAATTGTCCTTCCAGGGCTCTTCCCAGCTAAAAGAGAATTTCAAAAATTGAGTCCTGAGACCATTGCACGATTTGTCAAACCTTTTGTCATGAGACGGAAAAAAGATGAAGTGCTCCAAGAATTACCGGACTTGATTGAAACAACCTACCACAATGAGTTGGATGAAAGCCAAAAAACGATCTATTTGGCTCAATTAAAACAAATTCAAGATCGGGTTCGAAGCTCTAGCGAGGAAGAACTAAATCGGAGTAAGGTGGAAATTCTCTCGGGTCTCATGCGCCTTCGCCAAATCTGTGATACCCCCGCCCTCTTTATGGAAGACTATCAGGGAGATAGTGGGAAATTGGAGAGCCTTCGAGATCTTTTGGGTCAAATCAAGGATGGCGAACACCGGGTTTTGATCTTCTCTCAATTTAGAGGCATGCTGGATATCCTAGAGCAGGAGATTGACCAGCTTGGCATGACCTCCTTTAAAATCACAGGTTCTACTCCCGCTAAAGATCGACAAGAAATGACCAATGCTTTTAATGCAGGTGAGCGCCATGCTTTTCTCATTTCTCTGAAGGCTGGAGGGGTTGGATTGAACCTCACTGGTGCCGATACGGTCATCTTAGTCGATTTGTGGTGGAATCCTGCAGTGGAAGACCAGGCTATTGGACGTGCCCATCGAATGGGACAGGAACAAAATGTTGAAGTTTACCGCATGATTACTCGTGGTACGATCGAAGAAAAAATCCAAGAACTACAAGCTTCCAAAAGACACTTGGTCTCAACGATTTTAGACGGAACGGAAACACGATCTAGTTTATCGGTTGAGGAAATTCGTGAGATTCTTGGAATTCAGTCAGAATAGCTTGAAAAATTCTGTGAATAGTTTATAATTAATGGAGTGTCGAAAGGAAGAAAGCATGACAGAAAAATATTTTCCTCAAGTAGGGGATAATGAGTTGATGTTAACAGAGATGCCCCACATGAACCTGTATGATGAAACAGACTTGATTAGTAACATTACAGGCGACTATGTGGATAAAAATTATTTGGAATGGCAACCGATTGCTGAAAATACCAAACCTAAGCATCCTTACCACCAACCATTAGAAGAGCCCCTACCGAAAAGACGGCCAGTAAGAAAACCTGATTTTAAAGAGCCGATTGATAAAAAAAGCCCAGCCAATCGTTATGCAGAGGAAGCGAGAGAGCGCGCTCGTGAAGATCTGAAAAAGAAACGCACAGCTCCCTATCTGACAACGGATCCAGCAGCTACTACAAGTAAACGGAAAAAACCATTTATTTCTGAACGAAAACCTGGTCAGCCAACGGCTCCCTTCCAAAAGGAAAATCCGGGTGAATTATTGAAATATAGCAAACGATTACGACAAGATCAGTTGATCCTTGCAGAGTTCGAATCTGCAGGAGAACCAGAAGTGGCAGAACCGACTGAAAAGAAAAACAATTATGATTTCTTAAAGACTAGCCAAATATACAATAAAGATCAGCACAAGTTGAAACCACAGCCAATCAAACAAGAATTGGATTTAACCCATCTAGATCAAGAATAAGGAGAAAACATGTCTAATACATACCATTTTATTGGAATTAAAGGAGCAGGGATGAGTGCTTTAGCCCTCATGCTTCACCAAATGGGACATACGGTTCAAGGGTCAGATGTTGAGAAGTATTACTTTACGCAACGTGGCTTGGAACAAGTAGGAATTCAAATTTATCCATTTGATGTGAAAAATTTGGAAGGCGACAAGATCCTCATTGCCGGGAATGCTTTCCGTCCAGATAACAATGTGGAAATTGCTTATGCAGATGAGCATGGCCTAACTTATAAACGCTACCATGAATTCCTTGGTGAATTTATGCGTGACTTTGTCAGTATGGGGGTTGCCGGAGCACACGGGAAAACCTCAACAACAGGGATGCTTTCTCACGTCTTATCAAATATCACTGATACCAGTTATTTGATTGGTGACGGGACAGGTCGTGGCTCTGCAGCAGCCAAATACTTTGTATTTGAATCAGATGAGTATGAACGCCACTTTATGCCTTACCATCCTGAATACAGCATCATCACCAATATTGACTTCGACCATCCAGACTATTTCACGAGCTTGGAAGATGTCTTTAATGCTTTTAACGATTATGCCAAACAAATCAGTAAGGGCCTCTTCATCTACGGAGAAGACAAAGAATTGCGTCGGATTACCTCATCAGCACCAATTTATTACTATGGTTTTGATAAGGAGACGAACGATTTTGTGGCAAGCAACTTGCTTCGCTCAACGACAGGTTCAACCTTCAACGTTCATTTCCGTGGAGAAGATTTGGGGCAATTCCATATCCCAACATTTGGTCGTCACAACATCATGAATGCTACAGCAGTCATTGGTTTGCTTTACATTGCAGGATTTGATTTAGATTTAGTCCGCGAGCATTTGAAGACCTTTGCTGGAGTGAAACGTCGCTTTACTGAAAAAGTAGTCAATGGAACAGTGATCATCGATGACTTTGCGCACCATCCAACGGAAATTATTGCAACCTTGGATGCGGCCCGTCAAAAATACCCAAGTAAAGAGATTGTGGCCATTTTCCAACCACATACCTTTACACGGACCATTGCCTTGTTGGATGAATTTGCTGAAGCGTTGAATCAAGCAGATGCTGTTTACTTGGCACAGATCTATGGTTCTGCACGGGAAGTCGATCACGGCGATGTGAAAGTTGAAGATTTGGAAGCAAAAATTGTCAAACGCTCAGCGATTATTACAGCTGAGAATGTTTCTCCTCTTCTTGACCATGATAATGCAGTCTATGTCTTTATGGGAGCAGGAGATATTCAAACCTATGAATACTCATTTGAGCGTTTATTATCTAGTTTGACACATAGTGTACAATAAGAGATGATTGAGTCTGGAATCGATTGATTCCAGACTCAAATTTATCTGTCCAATGAAGGAGTATGAGATGAGGAAAGCAGGATGATGATTCGATCAATCACCCCAGCTGATCAAGAACAGCTGCTGTTACTAGAAGAAGAACTTCATGGCAATGAAGGAAAGGAGCACAGGGCCACTCTTGAGGAAGCGCTAGGTTCGAAGGAAGCCATTTCTTTGCTTGCAGAGCAGGCGGGGGATGCTGTGGCTTACTTGTTGGCGACAGAAGACCAGCCTTTAAAAAGAGACCTAATTGTATTGCGACTAGCAGTGAGACCAGCCTTTCAAGGTCAAGGCTATGGTTCTATTTTAATCGCTGCTTTAAAGGATCTAGCTGTTCAAAAGGAAAAGGAAGCCATTTGGATCGATTGCCCAGAAGACTTACTATCTTATTTTTCCCAGCAAGGATTTCGAGATGAAGCTGAGTCTGATCGAGGTGTCCATATGGTTTGGGAACGATAGAAGGAGTAAATGATGAAAGAAAAGATTCACATTAGACAGGCAGAGCTGCAGGATTTGGATGCCATCGAGCGCATTGAGCTTGAGAATTTCTCAGAAGAAGAAGCGATTGCGCGTGAGATTTTAAAAGATCACATCGAAAAGATTCAAACGACATTTCTTGTAGCAGAGTGCCAGGGTCAGATTTTAGGCTATTTAGAAGGACCTGTTAGACCGGAGCGCTATTTGATCGATTCCTCTTTTTCAGAGGTTGAAGATCTAAGTCAGTTAGAACAGGGCTTTATTTCCATTACGAGTCTATCCATTGCTAAAGAAGCTCAAGGACTTGGAGTGGGAACCCTTTTGCTTGAAGCGATGAAAGAGATTGCGTTGAAAGATAATCGCCAAGGGATCAATTTGACCTGTCATGATTATTTGATTCCTTATTATGAAAAGCAAGGATTTACCAATGAAGGCCGGTCAGAATCCCAATATGCGGGTGAAGTTTGGTACAATCTGGTCTGGGAAAATGAAAAACTTGATTAAATAGGTATTTTAAAGAAGAAAGGCGATTTGTATTGCTTTTCTAAATCTTTTAAGATATAATATTAAGGATTATGATGAGGGAGGTCAATTATTTGACTGATAAATCACAAGACAGTGAGAAGTTATTAAGCTTCAAAGAGCAGATCCTCAGAGACTTAGAAGAGGCCAATGAGCAACTTCTAAAAATCGAAAAAGAGTATGATCTACCTGATCGAAGTATTGAAACCCCTTCTTCACTGAAAGAGGAGGAAGAAGCAACACTACCTCCAAAAGTAGAAGAATCTGCGTTGGCTCCCAAAGAAGAACCAGTGGAGCCGGTAAAGGCGACTCCTGCTGTGGAAGAAAAGAGTGAGCTTACAAAGCCTGCTAAAAAAGAACCAAGTCAGGAACCGGTAGAGGAAAGCTTATCGCGCTCTTCTCGTAACCAGCGCCAACAAAAACAAAAGAAACAAAATAAAATCGCTAAACGAATTGTGCGGACAGTAGTCAGCCTTTTGCTGATTGTGATCGTAGCTACAGGGATCTTTGCTGTGACCTATATCCATTCAGCTGTCAAGCCGATGGATAAAAATGCAACAGAATTCGTAACGGTTGAGATTCCAGCAGGTTCAAGTAATCGTGAGATTGGCGCGATCCTTGAGAAAAAAGGACTCGTGAAAAATGGTCAGTTCTTTAACTACTATACCAAGTTCAAGAACTATAGCAATTTCAAATCTGGTTATTTCAATTTGCAAAAGAGCATGGATCTAGAAACCATCATCCAAAAACTGCAAGAAGAGGGAACCAAAACTCCTCAGGCTCCAGTTCTTGGAAAGGTGACGATTCCAGAAGGTTATACGATCGATCAGATTGCGACGGCTATCACCACCAATGTCTCCACTAAGAAGGCAGGCAAGACTCCATTTAAGAAAGAAGATTTCTTGAAGGCTGTCCAAGACGATGCCTTTATTGAGAAGATGGTGGCCAAATATCCTAAGCTCTTGGCGAATCTGCCAAGTAAGGATTCTGGTGTTCGCTACCGTTTAGAAGGTTATCTCTTCCCAGCAACTTATAACTATGGGAAAGATACCACAGTGAAAGAGATGATCGATCAGATGCTTGCGGCAATGGATCAAAACTTAAGCCCATACTATGAAACACTTGAGAGCAAGAACATCAATGTAAACGAAGTATTGACTCTTGCTTCCTTGGTTGAAAAAGAAGGGGCGACGGATCAGGACCGCAAAGATATCGCGAGTGTCTTCTATAACCGCTTGAACCAAGACATGCCTTTGCAAAGTAATATTGCAATTCTTTATGCAGAAGGGAAACTTGGTCAAAAGACGACCTTAAAAGAAGATGCAACGATCAATACAGAGCTGGATTCACCTTATAATATTTATAAGAATACCGGCTTGATGCCTGGCCCAGTGGATAACCCTGGAGTATCAGCGATCGAAGCGGCGGTGAACCCAAGTAAGACCGATTACTTGTATTTTGTCGCAAATGTCGAAAATGGTGAAGTTTTCTTCGCTAAGACATACGAAGAACACAATAAAAATGTTGAAGAACACGTCAATAGTAAATTGACACAAGCAAGTTCAAACTAGAAAAAGCATGTGGCGCGTCCACAGCTTTTTCATTCAAATAATAGAAAGAGAAGAATAATGGCAGAAAAAACATATCCAATGACCCTAGCAGAAAAAGAAAAATTAGAACTAGAATTAGAAGAATTGAAATTGGTCCGTCGACCTGAAGTGGTAGAACGGATCAAGATCGCTCGCTCATATGGTGACCTCTCAGAAAACTCTGAGTACGAAGCAGCAAAAGATGAACAAGCTTTTGTTGAAGGTCAAATCTCTAGCTTGGAAACAAAAATCCGTTATGCGGAAATCGTCGATAGTGATGCTGTTGCAGTAGACGAAGTTGCGATCGGAAAAACCGTTACAGTTCAAGAAGTTGGCGAAACAGATGAAGAAGTATACAGCATCGTTGGTTCAGCAGGGGCAGATGCCTTTGCAGGAAAGATCTCTAACGAAAGCCCAATCGGTCACG
Source organism: Streptococcus parasanguinis (assembly GCF_032163505.1). Lineage (NCBI taxonomy): Bacteria > Bacillati > Bacillota > Bacilli > Lactobacillales > Streptococcaceae > Streptococcus > Streptococcus parasanguinis. The sequence continues at coordinate 1,551,291 of NZ_CP134147.1, read as the reverse complement.
CTTTGATTGGTAAGAAGACAGGTGACGTTGTCACGGTTGAGACACCAGCTGGAAGCTACCAAGTGAAAATTTTGAACGTAGAAAAAACAGCGTAAATATAAAATGCAGGCTCTCCAAGAGGGCCTGTTTCAGATTAAAGACAAAGTTCTCTTAGAAACTTTCCTTAAGTGAGTATGGACGTCAGCGAACTTCTACGAAGTTCCATGACTTAGTTTTGAACCTAAGGTTTCAAAACTCCCCTAGTGCCTGAAACAATTATGTTTCAGGCACTTTTCTCACGGCGGAAAGTTTCAGTATCTGCTGTATGAACCTAATAGTTTATATCATTTTATTTTTTAACATTACTTAGGTAAAAACGGTCTTAAAGCAGGCTCTCCAAGAGGGCTTGTTTTTTTGTGCTCTTAATCTTTTTGTGAGAGTGAAAATTCTTTGCTGACTGAACGATATCAAAAAAAGCACTTGAACCTTGGGTTCAAGTGCTACTGTATACCGCTAGAATTAGTAGTTTGTACTACTTTCTATTGCGTTGTTTTCCTGCATTGCGGTTGTTTTTTGGTTTGTGTTGGATTTGTGTCGTTGCAGTAGGTGTGACATCTTTTTTCACGCGGTGACTAGTCGCTTTTGGAGGATTGTTTTTGTATTCCTCAGCGACGCGCTTGCGAAGATTTGGACGAATCAAGTAGTTGATGACAAATTGTTGGATAATTTGGATCACCCCACCGACTACCCAGTAAAGAGTCACTCCGGCTGAAGAGATCAATGAGAAGACACCGATCATAATCGGACTCATCAGTGATGCTTTGCGCATGCTTTCCTTTTGGGTTTCATCTTCAATTCCATGAAGAGAGAGCATACTTTGGATATAGTAAAGAACTGCTACGATTGCTGTCAAGAGCAAGCTTGGTTTGCCGAGAGCAATGCCAAGGAAGCTACTATCTGCTACCCCTTTGGTGTGCTGAGCTGCAAAGAAGAGAGCTGAGAAGAATGGCATTTGGATCAAGAGTGGCAAACACCCAACTCCACCAAACATGCTAACTCCATTTTCACGTTGAGCAGCCATTAATTCCTGTTGCGCCAATAGCTTTTCTTCTTGTGTGCTAGCGTTCTTCATGCGCTCTTGGATTGGCCCAAGGATAGGTTTTAAGTAGTTCATCTTTTCAGATTGGTAGGTTGCCTTCCATGATTGGTACAAACCAAGTGGCAAGATGATTAACCGTACGATCAAGGTGACGATAATAATCCCGATCCCAAAGCCTAAGCCAAGGTTGTTGGCAAAGAATTTGATGGCTTCGCCCATTGGACGGCCAAGAAGATTCCAGATCAATCCAGTCGGATTTCCAGTTTTCCGATCGACACTCACGCATCCTGATAAGAAGACAAGCGAAGCTAGTCCCATCGATGCAAGTAATGCAAGTTTATTTTTTTTCACAAATAGTTCCTTCTTTTTTTTAATGTTACCTTTCTATTCTACTGTTTTTTTTGAAAATACACAATAGTTCTCTAGTCTTAATTTGCAATTTTGAAGTCTGTATAGTTTTCAAAGTTTGCGAGCGTAACATCTAAATAAGTCACATGCGCAAAAGGCGTAGGACCTTTGCGAATTTCTTGGATGAATTTGGCCATTTGGCTACTAGACTCTGCCTGGGCCAGAATGCCAACTGTTCCGTCGTCATTATTCCAGACACGGCCAGTGATCCCACCGATCTCTAAAGCAAGACTGTAGACTCCCCAGCGAAAGCCAACCCCTTGAACCCGTCCTTGGGCAATCATTTTTACCTTTTGCATGTGCGACCTCCTTGACTCGAAGAAATCTATCTGAGGTATGATTTCTTCTTTTTCTTTGTGCTATAATAGTTCTATGAATATTATAACGTCTAAATCCAATAATGTAATCAAAAATGCAAAAAAATTACATCAAAAAAAATACCGGACAGATTCTTATCTCATTGAAGGCTGGCATCTGTTTGAAGAGGCAGTAGAAAATCATGCGAAGATTCGGCAGGTCTTTGTTTTAGAAGCCTATTTAGACCGGGTAGAGGACATCCAAAAAGTCACTATCGTGACTCCGGAGATCTTAAGCCTCTTGGCAGATTCGAAGACTCCTCAAGGGATTGTCGCAGAGATTCTTCTAGAGCAGCCAGAGCTTCCGGATCAGCTACAAGGGCGATTCCTCTATTTGGAGGATGTACAGGATCCTGGCAATGTAGGGACGATGATTCGAACAGCAGATGCAGCAGGTTTTGATGGCGTCATGCTTTCGAAAGCCTCCGCTGATCTATACAGTCTCAAGACCCTTCGATCCATGCAGGGCAGTCATTTCCATATTCCTATCTGGAAACTGGATCGAGAAGAACTATTGGAGCGAGCTGCGCACTCTCATCTAGCAGTTCTCGCAACGACGCTTTCAGAAGCTTCCATTGACTACCGTCAGCTTTCTCAGACCGATCAGTTTATCCTGGTTATGGGGAATGAAGGAAATGGCATCAGCCAGGAAATGGCGGCACAAGCAGACCAGCTGGTTCATATTCCCATGCCAGGTCGGGCAGAGAGTTTAAATGTTGCAGTGGCAGCAGGAATTTTGATGTTTTCTTTAAGGAAATTTTGAGAAAAAGAAGTATACTTAACCTGTAAGAAGAAGTTGATGGAGATCTTATTGGGAGAGCTTATCAACGAAAGGTGGTTATCTTATGCAATATCATCGTGACAAAGAATACATGACCTATGTAGGCCATCTGATCCAGCATCCTAAGGTTCAAAAATTAGCCGACATTCCCCACCATATTCATTCCAATCGTTTGGAGCATTCCATTCATGTGAGCTATACCAGTTATAAACTGGCTAAAAAATTTGGTTGGGATGCCAAAAGTACGGCTCGGGGTGGCCTCTTGCATGACCTCTTTTACTATGATTGGCGCGAGACCAAGTTTACGAAAAGTCACGCCTGGATCCATCCCCGCATTGCCGTGAGAAATGCACGAAAGATCACAGATCTCAATGCTAAGGAAGAAGACATCATTATTAAACATATGTGGGGTGCTACCCTTGCCCCGCCTCGCTACAAAGAATCTTTTGTGGTGACTATGGTGGATAAATACTGGGCTGTTAAGGAAGCTTCAGAACCTTGGCGTAAAAAGATGGCCAAAAGGAGATTTTTTCATCGAAAAATGTTAAAATCATAGTAAACAAATTTGAAAGGAACTTGTTTATATGTATAATGATTCAGTAATCCAAGAACAAAGTGGATTGAATGCTTTTTATAACAAAATCTACTCATTAGTTGGGATCGGTGTTGGGATTTCAGCCCTTGTCTCTGGTCTTATGATGACGGTCTTTCAAGATTTCTTCGTTCAAATCTTGACAACCGCACCAATGGTTTACTATGCAGCAGTGGTTGTAGAATTGATCTTGGTCTTTGTTGCAAGTGGGAAGGCTGTTAAAAATAGCCCGTCTGCTCTTCCGATCTTCTTGATCTACTCAGCTTTGAATGGCTTTACCTTGAGCTTTATCATTGCTCGCTACATGCAAGCAACTGTCTATAAGGCTTTCTTGGTCAGTGCCTTGATGTTTATTGTCATGGGAGCTATCGGACGCGTCGTGAAAAAGGACCTGTCTGGAATGGGACGTGCCTTGATGGGAGTCTTGATCGGTGTGATCATCGCTTCTGTTGTGAACATGTTCTTGAGAAGTTCTGGAATGGACTATATCTTGAGTATCATCTCTGTCTTCCTCTTTGCAGGATTGACAGCTTGGGATAACCAAAAGATTCGCTATGTCTATGATCAAACAAATGGTCAACCTGCTACAGGTTGGGCAGTAGCAATGGCTTTGGAACTTTATCTTGACTTTATCAACCTCTTTATCAGCCTTCTTCGTATCTTCGGAAGAAACGACTAATCAAAGAGAGCTTGAGCTGGGGCAGTTGCCTCGGCTTTTTTTGTCTTCCGACTTGTGCTATACTAATAGTGACTAAAGAATAGAAATGAGCGCTTATGAAAACACCTTTTGTAACCCGTGAACAATTAGAAAGTCTGACCCAAGAATTTCCTACCCCTTTCCATCTCTATGATGAAGCAGGAATTCGTGAAACGGCTCGTGCCCTCCATCAAGCTTTTGCTTGGAATGAAGGATTTAAGGAATACTTTGCCATCAAGGCGACTCCTAACCCATCGATCCTAAAAATTTTGCAAGAAGAGGGCTGTGGAGTCGACACGGCCAGCTACGTGGAATTGTTAATGGCGGATAAACTGGGCTTTAGTGGGAAAGAAATCATGTTTTCTTCTAACAACACGCCAGCTGATGAATTTGTCTATGCGAGAGAATTAGGGGCAACTATCAATCTGGACGCCTATGAAGACATTGCTTTCTTGAAGTCTGTGACCAGCATCCCCAAGGTTATTTCTTGCCGCTATAATCCTGGTGGAGTTTTTGAACTGGGAACCGATATTATGGACAATCCTGAAGAAGCCAAGTTTGGAATGACCAAGGAGCAATTGATCCAAGCCTTTATCGAGTTGAAAGAACTAGGTGTGGAAGAGTTTGGTATTCACGCTTTATTGGCTTCTAATACTGTATCCAACGACTACTATCCAGAGTTAGCGCGTCAACTTTTTGAATTGGCAGTAGAAGTCGTCGAGAAAACAGGTGTCCACTTGGGCTTCATCAACCTTTCTGGTGGAGTTGGGGTCAATTACAAACCAGAACAAGAACCAAATGATATTGCCATTATTGGGGAAGGTGTGCAACGCGTTTTTGATGAGATTCTCAAACCGGCAGGACTTGGTAATGTGAAAATCTATACCGAGCTTGGTCGCTTTATGCTAGCTTCACACGGCCTCCTGGTAACCAGAGTTACTCATAAAAAGAAAACCTACCGGACCTATGTGGGCGTCGATGCTTCAGCGGTGAATCTTCTTAGACCTGCTATGTACGGTGCTTATCACCATATCACCAATATGGATCGTCCAGAGGAACCGACTGAAGTGGTCGATGTAGTGGGAAGTCTCTGTGAAAATAACGATAAATTTGCCAAACAACGAGAACTACCCGTGACGGAGATTGGAGATTTACTTGTGATCCATGACACTGGAGCCCATGGCTTTTCAATGGGGTACCAGTACAATGCCAAGTTGCGTTCGGCAGAAGTTTTGCTTCAAGAAGATGGGCATGCCCGTTTGATTCGTCGAGCAGAAAAACCAGAAGATTATCTTGCGACACTCTACGGCTTTGACATTGAAAAATAAGCGATTGTCTGATATAATGATAGTTATGTAAAAATAATGGATCGGAGAAAATTGTATGAATCTCTTTTTAGGAATTTTGTTGATTATTTTAGCTTTCTTTGGTGGGATGATTGCAGGAATGTTCTTGCTTCGTCGTCAATTTGAAAAAGAATTTGCATCAAACCCACGTTTGAATATTGAAGCAGTCCGTACGCTTTTAGGTGCGAGTGGCCAACGTCCAAGCGAAGCAAAAGTTCAACAAGTCTATCGCCAAATTGTGAACCAACAAAAATCAGCAATGGCGAAAAACAAGAAAAAATAAGAGTGGGGCAATCTCACAATAATAAATGAGAGGGGCTTGGAGGAATTTCTTAGTCCCTCCTTTTGGAAGGAAGAGATATGGATAACCGACCGATTGGTTTTTTAGATTCTGGAGTAGGGGGCTTGACTGTTGTCCGCGAATTGCTCCGTCAGCTTCCTCACGAAGATGTCGTCTATATTGGAGATTCAGCGCGTGCACCTTATGGTCCTAGACCAGCAGACCAAATTCGCGAGTATACTTGGCAGATGGTGAACTTCCTTCTGACCAAAAATGTCAAGATGATTGTCTTAGCCTGTAATACAGCGACTGCAGTGGTTTGGGAAGAAGTCAAGGAGAAACTTGATATTCCCGTTTTGGGAGTTATATTGCCCGGAGCTTCTGCAGCCATTAAATCGACGACCCATCAAAAAATTGGGGTCATTGGGACACCGATGACGGTTTCTTCTGGAATTTATAAAGAGAAGATTCAAAGTCTGGCACCAGATATGAAAGTCAGCAGTTTAGCTTGTCCCAAGTTTGTTCCTTTAGTGGAATCCAACGAGTTGGCATCCAGTGTGACCAAAAAGGTGGTTTACGAAACCCTAAAACCACTAGTTGGAAAGGTTGATACCTTGGTCTTGGGATGTACCCATTATCCCCTGTTAAAACCGATTATTCAAAATGTGATGGGACCGGATGTCAAATTGATTGATAGTGGAGCGGAGTGTGTTCGGGATATTTCCGTCTTATTAAACTATTTTGAGCTCAATAAGAGCCGCGAACTCTTAGAGCAGACCCACCGCTTTTATACCACTGCAAATGCCAATAGCTTTGCAGCGATTGCCGAAAAATGGCTAGAACGTTCAGTGAATGTGGAGCATGTAAATTTATGAGTGACAAACTATTTGAATACAAAGATTCCCAAGATTGGTATATTGCCCAATGGGGAGAAGATGCAGACTACAATCAATTTAGTCAAGTTCCTGCGGAAGCTTCCACTCTGTTAGACCAGCTGGAACTTCTCTTTGCCAAGGATCCTGAAGGATTTCCGCTTAATCTATCGGTGATGCGCTATGGTTCAGCCTTTCGTTTCCTAACCTTTTTGACTGAAATCTTGAATGAAGTCAAGGGAAGAGCTTTTGAGATCGTACAGCGTCAAGGAGCCTTGCTCTTGGTTGAAAAAGGGAAATTGCTCTATTTGCATTTGCCAAGTGATGGGCTGGATTTGGAAGCCTTCTTGGGTCAAGACAAGGTCAAAGATACGATTCTCATTGCGACTCGAAATGAGGGAAAAACCAAAGAATTCCGCAATATGTTTGAAAAGCTAGGCTTTGAAGTGGAAAACCTCAATCAGTATCCAGAGCTTCCAGAAGTCGAAGAAACAGGGATGACCTTTGAGGAGAATGCCCGCCTAAAAGCTGAAACCATCGCAGAGCTAACTGGGAAAACAGTCTTAGCGGATGATTCAGGTTTGAAGGTAGATATCTTGGGAGGCTTACCAGGAGTTTGGTCCGCTCGCTTTGCGGGAGTTGGTGCGACAGATGCAGAGAATAATGCGAAATTGTTGCACGAATTGGCTATGGTTTTTGACTTGAAAGACCGTTCAGCCCAGTTCCATACGACCTTGGTGGTTGCAAGACCAGGCAAGGAAAGCCTAGTGGTGGAAGCTGATTGGCCAGGGTATATTAATTTTGAGCCTAAAGGAGAAAATGGGTTTGGCTATGATCCACTCTTCTTAGTTGGGGAAACGGGCCGTGCTGCCGCTGAATTAACACTTGAAGAAAAAAATACACAATCGCATCGTGCTTTAGCTGTTAAAAAGTTATTGGAGGTATTTCCATCATGGCAAATCAAACAATCATCGTGATGAGTGACTCGCATGGAGACCGCTCCATTGTTGAAGCAATTAAAGAAAAATATCTAGGCAAGGTCGATGGAATCTTTCACAATGGGGATTCTGAACTAAAAAGTGATGATCCTGTCTGGGAAGGGATTCACGTTGTCCAAGGAAACATGGATTTTTATGATGGCTATCCAGAACGCTTGGTGACCCAACTAGGGCCAACACGAATCATCCAGACCCATGGGCATCTCTTCCAGATCAATTTTAGTTTTCAAAAATTGGATCTGTGGGCCCAAGAGGAAGAAGCAGATATCTGTCTTTACGGCCACCTTCATATCCCAGATGCTTGGAAGGAAGGAAGAACCCTCTTTGTGAATCCTGGATCGATCAGTCAGCCACGCGGTCTGATTCGAGAGTGTCTCTATGCTAAAATTGAGATAGATGATTCTCATTACAAGGTAGAGTATTATACGCGAGATCATGAGTTGTATCCTGAATTGACAAAGGAGTTTAGCAGATGATAGCAAAGGAATTTGAACGTTTCTTGCTGGCGCAGGAAGAGACGTTCTTAACTCCAGCCAAAAATTTAGCGGTCTTGATTGATAACCACAATGTAGACCATGCTGTCTTGTTGTTGAGCCAGATTAGCTATAGTCGTATTCCGGTAGTGACGGATGAACGCAAGTTTGTGGGGACGATCTCCCTAACGGATATTCTATCTTATCAATTGAAACATGAGATTCCTGAGGAGACTTTTGCCTCGATGGATATCGTAGACGTTGCAAAGAAGGAGGTCGGGGTCATCGGCTTAGACTTCAATTTGACAGAAGTTCTTCACAAGTTGGTGGATGACTCCTTCCTTTCGGTGGTGGATGAAGAAGGCTATTTCCAAGGGATTATTACACGGAAATCGATTCTTAAAGCCATCAATTCGCTCCTGCATGATTTTTCAAATGAATACGAGATGATTCCAAAATGAAAGAATTTATTGCAAGTTTTATTGATCAAAAAGAATTAAGTGAAAATTCTCAGTCAGCCTATTTCTATGATTTGGACCAGTTTATTGAGTCGATCCATGGGAAAGTGACGCAGACGAATTTGAGAATTTACCAAGCTTCGATTAAAGATTTTAAACCGGCGGTTCAAAAACGAAAATTATCCGCCGTCAACCAATTTTTATATTATTTGTATCAAGAACGCTTTATTTCTGAATACCATCGTTTGGTCTTGCCTAAAATTCAACCGGCCAAGACCCATGATCGGGAATTGTTGGATCTGACCCATTTTTGGGAAGAATCAACTAACCCACAGGGACGCTTGATGGCCTTGTTGATTCTGGAGATGGGCTTATTGCCAAGTGAGATCCTCCAAGTCAAAGTCGAAGATATTCAGCTGGACTTTCATGTCATTCGAGTGGGCAAAGATGGCCAAAAACGGGTTTTAAAAGTTCCAGAGCCTTTACTGGATGAGTTGCAACTCTTCCTAGATGGTATTTATCTCTTTGATAATAAAGGAAAATCCTACTCCCGTCAGTGGGGATTTCGACAATTAGAAGCCTTCTTGATCGAAAAAGGGAATCAAGACCTTTCGGCACAATCGATTCGTGAGCAGTATATTTTGAAACAACGAGAACTCGGTGTGGATCTTTTTAGTATTGCGCGTGAATTGGGCCTAAAAACCATGGTGACATTAGAAAAATATAAATAATGGATATTAAAATTAAAGATTTTGAAGGGCCTTTGGACCTCTTGCTCCACTTGGTCTCTAAATACCAGATGGATATTTATGAGGTCCCCTTGATTGAGGTGATCGAACAGTATCTGGCTTATCTGGCGACCCTCCAGGCTATGAAACTAGAGGTAGCAGGAGAATACATGCTGATGGCTAGTCAACTAACCTTGATCAAGAGTCGAAGACTTCTTCCTAAGGTTGCAGAGGAGATGGATGAAGCAGAGGATCTCGAGCAGGACCTCCTTTCTCAATTGGAAGAGTACCGTACTTACAAGCAATTAGGAGAGTTGATGGCCTCACAGCATGAGGAGCGCGCCCTCTATTATTCAAAACCAAAGATGGAATTGATTTATGACGATACCGAATTACTCCATGATCGCACCACGGTGGATCTCTTCTTGGCTTTCTCAAAACTATTGACCAAGAAAAAAGAAGAATTCCGCCAGAACCATACAACCATTGTAAAGGATGAATACAAGATTGAGGATCTGATGGACCAGCTGCGTCACCGATTCCACGATCGCTCACAAGTTCTCTTGCAGGACTTGTTTCTAGAAGCAACGGATCTCCAAGAGGTCATTACTCTATTTCTTGCAACCCTTGAATTGATCAAGATTCAAGAAGTAACGGTGATCCAGGATAGGGCTTTTGGAGAAATTTACTTAAATAGGATTGAACATGAGCAAATTAGCTGAAATTGAAGCACTCTTATTTGTAGCGGGTGAAGAAGGAATTACTGCCAGACAAATCGCAGACCTTCTCTCTTTACCTCCGACAGGTGTGGTGCAAAGTTTAGAAAAATTAAGCCAAAAATACCAGGAGGACACAGATACCAGTCTGTGTTTGATGGAGACAGCTTCCCGTTATAAATTGGTGACAAAGGCAGACTACGCTTCGGTTTTACGAGACTATTCTAGAACGCCCATGAACCAAAGTTTGTCTCGGGCTGCCCTCGAAACCTTATCAATCATTGCTTATAAGCAACCGATCACCCGTGTGGAGGTCGATGATATTCGGGGTGTCAATTCCAGCGGTGCCATTACCAAACTACTGTCATTTGATCTGATCCGAGAGGATGGGAAAAAAGAAGTCCTCGGGCGCCCCAATTTGTATGTCACGACGGAGTATTTTTTGGATTATATGGGGATCAATCATTTGGAGGAATTACCAAAGGTTGAGGAAGTGGACATCGATCCAGAGGAAGGTCAATTATTTTCAGAGAGAACAGAGGAACTAGATGAGAATTAACAAATATATTGCCCATGCAGGCGTGGCTAGTCGTCGCAAGGCCGAAGAACTGATCAAGCAAGGCTTGGTTACAGTAAATGGCCAAGTTGTGCGTGAATTAGCGACCATTATTAAGACCGGTGATCAGGTTGAAGTAGAGGGGACTCCAATCTATAACGAAGAAAAGGTCTACTATCTTTTAAATAAGCCACGTGGCGTCATCTCTAGTGTATCTGATGATAAAGGGCGGACAACAGTCGTTGACCTTTTATCTCAAGTGCCAGAGCGCATCTATCCAGTAGGACGTTTGGACTGGGATACATCTGGTGTCTTGATTTTGACCAATGATGGTGATTTTACAGATGAGATGATTCACCCACGTAATGAGATTGATAAGGTCTATGTGGCGCGTGTCAAAGGGATTGCCAATAAGGAAAACTTGCGTCCCTTAACACGAGGGGTGACCATTGATGGCAAGAAAACCAAGCCAGCGACTTACGAGATCTTAAAAGTGGATGTTGAAAAGAACCGTTCAGTGGTTCAGTTGACCATTCATGAAGGGCGCAACCACCAGGTCAAAAAGATGTTTGAAGCTGTAGGACTTTTAGTGGACAAACTCTCCCGAACCCAGTTTGGAAACCTAGATGTCTCAGGACTACGTCCGGGTGAATACCGTCGCTTGAGCAAAAAAGAAATCAGCCAGCTGCACAATCTAGCAGTGACTAAATCTAAAAAAGCATGAAAACAATCCTGATTGCGCTGGTCAGAGGCTATCAAAAATGGATCTCTCCCCTATTTCCGCCATCTTGTCGCTTTCAACCGACCTGTTCCAATTATATGATCCAAGCGATTGAACGTTTTGGTGTGAAAGGTGTCTTGATGGGGATCGCAAGGATTCTACGTTGTCATCCTGGAACCAAAGCAGGACCAGACCCCTTGCCAGACCATTTTAGTCTGAAGCGAAATGAAGAATCAAAATAGGCCGATCGCAAATAAACAGAAACACCCTTAGAAATTATTTTTCTAAGGGTGTTGATTTTGTACTAGAGTTGTCTATCAGCGTTTAGACCACGTTTTAGGGAGGAAGAGAAGAATCATTGGATAGATTTCAAGTCGTCCGGCAATCATGGCTAAGGAAAGTAAGAGTTTTGAAATCGGACTAAAGATGGAGAAGGTTTGACCTGTTCCAATCATAGGTCCAATGTTGTTGAAACAACTAAAGACAGCACTGACAACCGTCATGAAGTTATTATTGTCTAGACTGACTACAAAGAGTAGGCCGATTGTGATAAAACTGTATATTGTAAAGTACTTGAGGATCTGATGCTGTGTATCCTTATCCAATACCGTACCATTGACATGCAAGGTTAGAACGCGATTCGGAGACAAGGTCGAAAGAACCTGATTTTTTGCGATTCGCCATAAGGTCAAGCACCGAATGACTTTAAGCCCCCCAGCGGTCGATCCAGCAGAACCACCGATGACCATCAGCATCAAGAGGATGAACTGAGAAAAGAGAGGCCATTTTTCCGTCGTTCCATAACCAAAACCGGTGGTGGTGATGATATTGGAAACTTGGAAGAATGAAATTTCAAAACTCTTCGCAACATTAGCATAAAGGTGAAGGCAATTGTAGGCAATCAATACGCTAGATAGGATTACAATAGTAATGTAGGTCCGCAATTCCTCATCTTTAAAGAAGGCCTTGAATTTTCGAATCATGAGGAAGTAGTAGAGGTTAAAGTTAACCCCGAAGACTAAGACCCCGATACTGACCAAATAGGTGATCAAACTACTATTGTAGTGGGCGATCCCATCGTTAAAGACAGTAAAGCCCCCAGTACCAGCCGTCCCCATGGCGATGACAAAACTATCATACAGGGGCATGTCGGCAAGGAAATAAAGAACCACAAAGAGGAAGAACAAACCCAAGTACAAGAAGTAGAGAATTTGAGCTGTGTTTTTTAATTTGGAAACGACCTTGCCAAACACTGGACCAGGAACCTCTGCCTTCATGACTTCAAGGTGGCTGTTCTTGTTGTTGTCCATAATCGCAAGGGCAAAGACCAATACTCCCATCCCACCTATCAAGTGGGTAAAACTACGCCAAAAGAGGAGAGAGTGGCTGAGGACTCCCACATCGTCTAAAATCGTTGCCCCTGTTGTTGTAAAGCCGGAGCTGACTTCAAAGAAGGCATCGATAATGTTTGGAATTTGGCCCGAAAAGACAAAGGGAAGGGCACCAAAGAAGGACCATAGGATCCAACAAAGTGCTACAATCAGGACTCCTTCTTTAGCATAAATGTGAAAGTCCTTTGGTTTGTGAAAACTACCAAGTAGCCCCAGCCCAAGTAAGATGGCCATGGTTGCCCCAATAGAGACAAAGACCTTGGCAGGTTCCTGATAGATGGCAGCTACCACTAAAGGAACGATCAGAAGACCAGCTTCGATTAAGAGGAGTTTGGACAAGAGGTAACGAATCATGCTTCTATTCATATGGCTTACCTCTCAAGTAGATCGTAGATTTTTGTGACATTTTGAATCAAGGTGGTTACGATAATCCGATCTCCTACCATCAAACGGTCATCTCCATTTGGGAAAATAGCCTTGCCGTCTCGAATAATGGCAGCGATCAAGACGCCTTTTTTCAATTTCAATTCAGAGAGGGGATATTGGGTTAGTTTATTGTCTTCCTTAATTTGGAACTGCAAGGTTTCAATCCGGCCGTTTGCGACATGATGCAAGGCTTCTAGGTTTGAGAACTGTGCATTGTAGCGTCCACGAATAAAGTGCATAATGGTATCTACAGCGATGCGTTTTGGCGTAACGATACTGGTCATATCTTGATCGCCAATGATCTCCAACAGACTAGTTCGGTTGACCTTGGTAATGTTCTTTTTGACTCCGACAGAATTTAAGAACATGGAGGTGATGATGTTTTCTTCATCGACCCCTGTCAAAGTAGCCACAGCATCGAAGTTATTGGCACTCTCTTCTAAAAGAATGTCTTTAGCAGTTCCGTCTCCATGGACGACATAGAGATCAGGAAATTCCTGACTAAAGAATTCCGCCCGTTCGCGATTGACCTCTAAGACCTTGAGATCGATCTTGCGGCGCACATCTTGAAGAATGTTGAGTAGGTAATAGGCAATTTTCCCAGCACCAATGATCATCATGCTCTTAATGACCTGAGGGCGAACATTGTTGTGGAAGAGAACGACCTCGATCCGATTACCTGTTACGAAAATCTTGTCTTGAGGTTGCAAGACAAAGTCTCCGTTTGGAATGGTGAGTTCGTTGCCACGCTCGATTGCACAAACAATGACATTTCCGTATTTCTTCCGGAATTGGGATAGACTCATATTGCAGAGATTGCTATCTGGCTTGATTTTAAATTCCATCAAGGCAACTCGGCCATTGGCAAAATGCTCCACAGAAAGGGCATTTGGGAAGTCAATGATATTGGCAATATAGCGAGCTGTCAGCAATTCCGGATTGACAACTAGGGAGAAGCCCAAGATATTTTTTTCCTTGAAGTAGGAATTGGAATATTCCGGATTCCGCACCCGAACGATAGTCTCTTTGGCTCCCATTTTTTTAGCCAAAACAGCAGAGATCATATTCACTTCATCGTACTCGGTCATGGAAATGAAGATGTCGCAGTCTTCAACATCTGCTTGCTCCAAGATCTTGAAGTTTGCCCCATTTCCTAAAATTCCAATGATATCAAACCGTTTGGTAATATGGTTAAGAACGGATTCGTCTTTTTCGATCAAAATAACATTGTGGTTTTCAGCAACGAGAGAACGACAAAGGGCCGTTCCGACCTTTCCTCCACCAACAACAATAATTTTCATAGAATACCTCCAGAGTATGCTTCTATCATACTCTATTTTCAAGAAAAATTCATCTTTTTTAAGGATTTTCTGGTGGAATTTTGAGAAGCTAAGAACAAGTAGGAGAAATCGTCAAAAGAGTAGAGCTAGGAGGGATTGAAAACTTTGATAAAGTTTCTTAAAAAAATCTAAAAAAACTATTGACAGGAGCTTCAAAAGTGATATACTTAGAAAGTACCTTCGTTGATTTACCTCAAACCTGTTGTGAGTTAAGTTAATGAAGCTGTAACCACGCTGTTTGCTGAGCTTGACTCCGGGCAGTGTGGCTATTTTTTTATCAGAAAGAGATCGAGTATGAATATTGAAGAACTGGACTACCAAGAGTCAGCAGCTCAAAACCACATCGTCTTGTTCCAACCTCAGATTCCACAAAATACGGGAAATATTGCACGGACTTGTGCGGCGACCAATTCCCCCTTACATATCATTCGCCCCATGGCTTTTCCGATCGATGATCGCAAAATGAAGCGAGCAGGACTCGATTATTGGGACAAGCTGGATGTCCGTTTTTATGATAGCCTAGAAGAGTTTATGGAAGCGGCGCGCGACGGTCAGGTACACCTAGTGTCCAAGTTTGCAAATCAGACCTATTCGGACGTTTCTTATCAGGATGGGAAGTCCCATTATTTCTTGTTTGGACGTGAAGATAAAGGATTGCCGGAAGAATTTATGCGCCAGCACGAAGAGAAGGCTATTCGCATTCCGATGAATGACGAGCATGTCCGTAGTTTAAATGTCTCCAATACCGTCTGCATGATTGTCTATGAGGCTCTCCGCCAGCAGGGCTTTAAGGGGCTGGAGTTGAGCCATCGTTATGAGCACGACAAGCTCAAATAAGAACGAAAATTAAAACCCGAACGATGTAATCCATGACGTTACAAAAACTTGCCTAGGCAAGTTTTTTTTGTTATCATAAAAGGGTCTTCAGGGCAGGGTGTAATTCCCGACCGGCGGTGACTTTTACTAGGAAATGTTCTTTTCCATACTCTAAAAGAAGTCCGCGAGCGCAAGCTGATGTGGTGTGACTCCACAACCGACAGTATAGTCTGGATGGGAGAAGACGAGAGACGAATAGACTGACAGCTATTCTGATCTGTTTAGAGCTGATGCATGGGAATAGTACGTTGGAGTCTAAGACGGACTAACGGCATGTTTCGATGGAGACCAGCTAAAGTAACTAGAATAGTTTCTAGTTTAAGCTTTGTTTAAATAGTTTAGAGTAGAATGATGGGGTAGACGTCTTTCCAGCTTCTCTAATTTTTAAAAAATTGGAGGAACCTGTTATGACAAATACACGTAAACTGACCCTAGTGGCTGTTTTATCCGCTTTATCTTTTATTTTGATGTTCTATCAATTTTCTTTCTTGATAGATTTCTTCAAAATTGATTTGAGTATCATCGCCATTTTGTTGGCCTTGGTCCTGTTGGATTTTAAAAGTGCCTTTTGGGTGACCTTGATCCGATCTGTCCTTAAATTAGCCCTTAATAATAAGGGGCTTGAAACCTTGATCGGATTACCAATCAATATCATTGGAGTTCTTGTTTTTGTTCTTGCTTTTGCATGGATTTGGAACAAGGAACGGACCCATGGTCGATTTGTCCTGGCAACGATTGTTGGAACGATCAGCTTGAGTATTACGATGGTATTGGTGAACTATGTCTATGCAATCCCTTTGTATGCTCGTTTTATGAACTATGATATTTCGAAAACACTAGGTCTTGTCCACTATTTAGCCGCAATGGTTGCACCGTTTAACCTGATCGAAGGGGTGATTTGGGCCATCGCATTTGGGTTGATCTATACCTTATTGCAACCGATTTTGAAAAAATATGAAAAATAAACAACAACATTGGGCGAAGGCAAGCTTCGCCCTTCTCATTTTTGTCATTCTTGGGTATGTGATTCGCTTTTACCCGCAACAATTAACAGGCTTTGATAGCACAATTCAATCTGCTATTCGAGGCGATCTGCCTGCAACACTGACGGCCTTCTTTACCAAGGTGACCCATGTCATGGATACTAAGATCATTGTCATCTGGGTGGGTCTTCTGCTAGCGGCATTTGCCTATAAGAAGTGGTACAGTGAGGCCCTCTTCCTTGGGAGCAATCTGGTATTGACTGCTCTTTTGGTGCTTCTTCTAAAGAATATCTACCAGAGACCGAGACCAAGTATTCTTTATCTAGTAGAGGAAAAAGGCTTTTCTTTCCCGAGTGGTCATTCACTGGCGTCTACCCTTGTTTTGGGAAGTTTGATCATCATCATCAGCCAACATGTAAAAAATAAAACAGCCCGCTATTGCCTTCAAGGCTTGCTGGTTCTGGGAATCGTGACCATTGTGGTTTCCCGCGTTTATGTCGGGGTCCACTACCCATCAGACGTTCTCGGCAGTATGATTTTGGGTCTCGCTGTCTTACAGTTTGAGTATCCCTTGTATGATCGCTTGCGATTTCAATGGCGCTTTACAGGGAAGCAAAAATAAGCATCTAACAACTAGGAGTTGAACTCGCGTTTTGAGTTCGACTCTTTTTTTGCTATAATGAAGGGTATGAAATCCTACAATACCTTGAATGATTATTATCGAACCCTATTTGGAGAAAAGACTTTTAAAGTCCCTATTGATGCAGGCTTTGATTGTCCCAATCGAGACGGAACAGTCGCCCATGGTGGCTGTACTTTTTGTACGGTCTCGGGTTCAGGAGATGCCATTGTGGCCCCAGAAGCTCCGATTCGAGAACAGTTTTACAAAGAGATTGATTTTATGCATCGGAAATGGCCAGATGTGAAGAAGTACCTGGTCTATTTTCAAAATTTCACCAATACCCACGATAAAGTGGAAGTCATTCGAGAGCGGTATGAACAGGCCATCAATGAACCAGGAGTGGTAGGAATCAACATTGGTACGCGTCCGGACTGTTTACCAGATGAGACCTTAGCCTACCTAGCAGAGCTGACAGAGCGCATGCATGTGACGATCGAGTTGGGGCTTCAGACGACTTATGAAGCGACTTCTGAATTGATCAATCGGGCCCATAGTTATGATCTCTATGTTGAAACAGTCAAGCGTATTCGCAAACGGGTCCCCAAGGCAGAGATCGTATCCCATTTGATCAATGGCCTTCCTGGGGAGACGCATGAGATGATGGTGGAAAATGTTCGCCGTTGTGTGACCGATAATGAAATTGATGGCATCAAGTTACACCTCTTGCATTTGATGACCAATACACGGATGCAACGGGACTATCATGAAGGACGACTTCAACTCATGAGCCAGGAGGAGTATGTCAAGGTCATCTGTGACCAGTTGGAGATCATCCCCAAACACATTGTCATCCACCGGATTACAGGGGACGCGCCAAGGGATATGTTGATTGGCCCTATGTGGAGCCTCAACAAATGGGAAGTCCTAAACGCCATTGAAACTGAAATGCGTCGGCGTGGAAGTACCCAAGGATGTAAGCTAGAAGAAAAGGAGACTGCTGATGCTTCGACCACTTGAAATGGCCCATCAATTTTTAGCAGAAGTCATCACCAAAGAAGATGTGGTGGTGGATGCGACCATGGGAAATGGACATGATACGGCCTTTTTAGCCCAACTTGCAGGCCAGGTCTATGCCTTTGATATTCAAGAACAAGCACTTGTAAATACCCGAGAACGATTGGAAAAGTTGGGTCTTCAACATGTCCGGTTGATTTTGGATGGCCACCAGCATGTGGACCAATATGTGGAGACCCTCAAAGCAGCTATTTTTAATCTGGGGTATCTGCCATCTGCAGATAAGTCGGTCATTACTCTTCCTGCTACCACGATTGAAGCGATGGAGAAAATCTGTGCTCGCCTAGAAAAAGGTGGGCGAATGGCTATTATGATCTATTATGGTCATGAGGGAGGAGACATCGAGCGTGATGCAGTGCTGGACTTTGTTAGTCAGCTTCCTCAAAAAGACTATACAGCGACCATCTACCGGACACTGAATCAAGTGAATCAGCCACCGTTTTTGGTCATGATCGAAAAATTAGAAAGCTACCGTCATGGATAAAGAATATTTAAAGAATAAAATCGAAGGATTGAGACATCATTTTGTCGAATCAACCATCCACGAGCGTGCAATAGGTTTTTATGATGAAGCTCATATGACCAAAAAGATGCTCAAAATAAAAAAGAAATTGGTTTCGCTTGAGATGGAACGGTGCCAAAAGAAGATTGAGCACAAGGATGTAACCAAGACAGACCAAAAGATTGCGGAGTTAAAACAGCAATTTGAGACCTGCTGCCAAGAACGCTAAGGAGGGAGTGATATGGAACTACTCCTTTATGCAGTGATCTTTTCGATGATTTTGATCGTCTCAAATGCCACCAATAAACTTGTGCCAAGTCTTCCTCTACCCTTGATTCAAATTTTACTAGGGATTGGTTGGGCCCTCTTTGTGCCAGAAGAAAATTTTCATCTGGATACCGAGCTCTTTCTGGCGCTGGTCATTGGCCCTCTCTTATTTCGAGAAGCAGAAGAAGCAGATATTACTTCCGTCTTAAAGCACTGGCGGATCATCCTCTATTTGATTTTCCCAGTGATTTTTATCTCCACCATTAGTTTGGGCTGGGCAGCTCACTCCTTGTGGCTGAGCCTTCCTTTAGCAGCCTGTATGGCAGTTGGGGCAGCCCTTGGGCCTACCGACTTAGTAGCCTTTGCCTCCCTGTCTGAGCGCTTTAGCTTTCCAAAGCGGGTTTCGAATATCTTAAAAGGCGAAGGGTTACTAAATGATGCCTCAGGTCTAGTTGCCTTTCGAGTGGCCTTGGCAGCTCTTGCGACCGGAAGTTTCTCTCTTGGAGAGGCAGGGATTTCCTTAGGAATCTCCATCATTGGAGGATTTGCAGTGGGGATCTTAACGGCCTTTGTGAACCGGTGGTTGCAAACCTTGCTCTTGAGTGTTCGCGCCAGTGATATTGCCAGTGAATTGTTATTAGAACTGAGTCTCCCACTGTTGACCTTCTTCCTAGCAGAAGAACTCCATGTCTCTGGTATCATTGCAGTAGTTGTGTCAGGGATCCTAAAAGCCAGTCGCTTTAAGCACATTACCCTCCTTGAAGCGCGGGTAGATACTGTGAGTCATACTGTCTGGAATACGGTCAACTTTATCTTAAATGGGTCGGTCTTTGTCATCTTAGGAATGGAATTGGAAATGATCTCCAAGCCCATCTTAAGTAGTCCCATTTACAATAATCTTCTTTTAGTTCTTTCTGTCTTTCTGTTGACAGCCTTGCTCTTTTTGATTCGTTTTGTCATGGTTTACCTCTTTTATTGGTTCCGAACGGTTCGACTAAAAAAATCGTTAAGAAATTATCTAAAAGATGCCTTATTGCTGACCTTTTCGGGTGTGAAGGGAACGGTTTCGATTGCGACGATTCTTTTGATTCCAACCAAGATCGAAAAAGAATACCCTATCCTACTCTTTTTAGTGGCAGGAGTTACCCTTGTCAGCTTTATTGCTGGCTTAGTGGTACTTCCAAAATTATCAGAAGACAAGGAAGAAACCAATGACTACCTGATGCAGATCGCGATTTTAAATGATGTCGTCATGGAATTAGAAGCAGACCTAAAGAATAGCAAGCACAAGGGACCCTTGTATGCGGCGATTGATAACTACCATGGCCGCATAGAAAACTTGATTCTAGGCCAAGAAAACAGGCTCATTCAAAGGGACTGGGAACAGTTGAAGCTCCTGATTTTGAGTATTGAAAGTGACGGCTTGGAACAGGCTTATGAAGAAGGGAAGATTCGAGAGCGAGGCTACCGCGTCTACCAACGCTATCTTCGCAATATGGAGCAACGTGTCAATCGCAATCTTTCGTCTCGCTTAACCTATTACCTCTTGGTGTCTTTCCGTCTCTTGCGTTTATTAGTTCATGAGATCTTAACTTTTGGGTCTGGCTTGCGAAACTGGTGGACCCGAGAGGAAAGCAAGTTAGAGGCCATTGATTATGACCAGATTGCGGCCCTTTATCTGGCCAATACGGAAATCATCATCGAAAGTTTGGAAGACCTCAAGGGGATTTATCGGAGCAGTTTGATCTCTTTCCTCCAAGAATCTCGTCTGAGAGAAACAGCTATTATTACCAGTGGGGCCTTTGTGGAGCGGGTTATTAATCGCGTGAAACCAAATAATATCGATGAAATGTTGAGAGGCTATTATTTGGAGCGTAAGATTATTTTTGAATATGAAGCGCAACACCTGATTACCGCTAAGCAAGCGCGCCGTATGCGACAAAATGTCAATGAATTAGAAAGCTATTCCCTAAGAGAAAGTGCCAATACGCTTCCATACGATTTGATCGAGTATGCACGGAATAGATAAAAGTAAAAGTGCTAAGATAAAATCTTAGCACTTTTCAGATTGAGGACAAAGTTATCTTAAAAACTTTCCTTAAGTGAGTACGGACGTCAGCGAACTTCTACGAAGTTCCATGACTAATTATTGAGCCTAAGGTCTCAATAATTCCGAGTGCCTGAAACTTAATAGTTTCAGGCACTTTTCTCACGGCGGAAAGTTTCAGTAGACGATTGAATAATTCTAACGAATAAATTTTTTTATTCTTATAGAATTTATTAGATTTGTAAAGAAGAACTGTTTGTCTATACTCTCGAAGTGCTAAGATGAGAATCTTGGCACTTATTGCTTTATTCATTTTCTTTTCAGTGTGCGATTTCTGGTTTGACAAAGAGTCGCTCGTCACCAAGATCAATGAGGGATACTGGTGCTTCGTAAAACTGGCTAAGGACATGGGGGGTTAAAATGCTTTCCTTTGGTCCTTGCTCGACCACTTGGCCATGTTTGAGTAAGAGGACATGGGTCATGTCTGTTGTAATTTCCTCGGCATGGTGGGTGACGTAGATCGTGGTAGGCGCGTGATCCAGTTGTTTGATATGATGGATCTGACGGAGGAGCTTTTCTCTGGCAAAGAGATCCAATCCACTAGAAGCTTCGTCAAAAATGATCAGATCTGGCTGGTCCATGAGGCTTCGTGCAATGAGAACGGTCTGCTTTTCTCCCTGGGAGAGCTCCCGGTATTTGCGGCCGATCAAAGAGCTAGCCCCAATTGAAGTTAGCATATCCCGTGCCCAGTTCAGTTCTTCTTCCCCGTATGCAGCATATAAGATACTACTCTTGTATTGACCAGTTAGGACAATTTGCTCTGTCAAAAGATGTTCTGGCAGTCTTTCTGAAATGAAGGAGCTAACGATCCCAATACGCTTACGTAACTCAGGAATACCCCCTTCTCCAAAGCGGGTTCCAAGGACCGTTACCTGGCCAGAACTAGCCCAGTATTCAGACATGAGCAGTTTGAGGAGGGTCGATTTTCCTGCTCCATTTAAGCCTAAAATCGCCCAACATTCATTTTCTTTTACTTGCCAGTTAATCTCTTTTAAAAGGGCTTTTCCATTGCGGATCAAATTGACGTCTTGTAGTTCAATCAAATTATTCATAACTTCATCCTTTTGATTAAAATCTCCTTTATTCTATCATAAAATATGGTAGAATAGAAAACAGGAGGTAAGGAATGTTTCGAAATAGTAAATTGTTATTCTGGACATGTGAGATCTTATTATTGACGGTGATTTTTTATATTTGGAAATCAATGGGGACTTTAATTTCTCCATTTGTATCTGTTCTGAATACCATCCTCTTACCATTTTTAATTGCAGGTTTTTTATATTACATTACCAATCCGATTGTTGAATTGTTGGAAAAACATTTAAAAATCAAGCGTGTGTTTGGGATTTTGATCACCTTAGTACTCTTGTTTGGGATCATTGGCTTAGGGATCTTTTATCTGCTCCCTATCTTAATTAATCAGTTAACCAGCTTGATCAATTCAACTCAAGGACTTTACTGGGAAGTTCAAAGTTTGGTTCGAAAACTCTCGACCAATCCTTTGTTCCAGAATGTGAATATCCAGTCGACGATTCAGCAGTTGAATCTCTCTTATATGGATATCCTACAAAATCTCTTGAATAGTGTGACCAACAGTTTAGGAAGTGTGGTTAACACCATTGTCAATACGGTCTTTATCTTGATCATGACCCCTGTCTTCTTGGTTTATTTCTTGGTCGATGGGAAGAAGTTATTGCCGATGTTGGAGCGGACCATTTTACGCAATGACAAACTCCACATTTCAAGCCTCTTGATTAGTTTGAATGAAACGGTCTCTCGCTATATTAGTGGGATTTCGATCGATGCCTTTATCATTGGAACCCTAGCCTACATTGGCTATAGTTTTATTGGATTGAAGTACGCTTTGGTCTTTGCCATCTTTTCTGGGCTGGCCAACCTCATTCCATATGTAGGACCAACCATCGGCTTGATTCCGATGATCATCACCTATGCCTTCACAGATATGGATATGATGATCAAAGCAGTCATTTACATGTTGATTATCCAGCAGATCGATGGGAATATTCTTTATCCGCGTATCGTTGGAGGCGTGATGAAGGTTCACCCGATTACCATTATGGTTCTCTTATTGCTCTCAAGTAATATCTACGGCATTATCGGGATGGTCGTTGCGATTCCAGTCTATTCGATTGGAAAAGAAATTGTAAAATTCTTGGTGAATCTTTATGATAACCACCGTGCTGCTAAGGAGCAGAAGAAAAAAGAAGAATTTGGTATCATTAATAAATCATAGACTCTAGCGCCTATATGGGCCTTGGAGTCTTTTTTGTACATTTATTTGAAAAAATGCTGGAAAATAGTCAACAAGTGCTATGAAATGTGTTAAAATATAAGTGATTTTGAAAGAAAATATGAAAAGGTAGGAAAAGATGAGACTGCTCTTATCGAAAAAACAGAGACGCCAATTGCAATTATTGGAAATCTTGATTAAGGAAAAAAGATGGTTCCACTTAAAAGAGTTGGCCAAGCGTTTGGATTGTACAGAACGTTCGTTAAAAGAAGATTTGTCTAATCTTCGTAGTACATTTGATGACTTTTTAATTGAATCCTCTACCAATGGGATCAAGATCAGTTATGAGGATTCGGTTGGGCTAGAAGTGATCTATCATCACTTTTTAAAAGAATCACAAGCCTTCGCCTTGATTGAATATCTTTTCTTCAACAAGGATGTTTCCAATGAATATATTTGCAGAAAGTTTGATCTGAGTTACCAATCTTTCTACCGCTTGATTCGGACGATTAATCAGAAGCTTCAAACCAAATACAATGTAAAGATTGATTTGAAACCCTTGAATCTTGTCGGGGATGAGATTGACGTTCGTTTCTTCTATGCCCAGTATTTTGCGGAACGTTATTACTATATGGAGTGGCCTTTCCCAGAATTTAAGGAAGAGGCTGTGACCGATTTGATCACCTTCTTCTTCAAGCTCTATGGCTATCCATTGACCTTCTCAGTACTCAGGTCTTATAAAGTTCTCTTGACAGTCTACTTGTCACGGATTAAGCAGGGCTATTTTATTGACATGCCAACGAACTATGATGTGTATAAGGACCATTATCAAGGGGTGACCAATGTCGAGGAGATGTTGCGCTACTTTAGCTTGCAGTTGGGTGTCGAATTGAATGAAAAAGTGCTGGAGCAGTTCTTCATCATCTTCATTCAAGAGAATTTCTATTTCAGTCCAGAAAGCTTGATCGAAGCTGCAGAAACAGATCCTTATGCCAAAGAATCAACGACGCTCATCAGAGATATGTTCAAGGATCTATGCTATACCTATGATTTAGACATTGAAAATCTTGATGAGATGTTGATGCATGTCCATAACACGTCTCATCTCGATCGGAAGGAATTATTCTCTGAGTTTCTCTTATTTGATACCAAGACCAATACCAACGAAGATTTCATGAGCATCTTCCCAGCCTTCTATGATGATTTGAAGGAGCATATCATCACTTATATGAAGACCATGAAGCATGATCTGAATGATGAGATCATCAAACACATGATCTACACGGTCTACACACACTGGGAGCGTCTCTTACCGCAATTATTGCGCCGTCGGAAATCAATTAAGGTCTTGATTATCAGTCGTTTTGATGACCACCATGCCAAATCCATGATCGACTTCCTTGATTTCTACTGTACGGATAATTTTGAATTCACACAGATGATCAAGTACAATCTAACAGTGGACGATATCGAAGCTTCGGATGCTGATGTTGTGGTCGCCAACTTTATGATGCCAGAACTAAAGAGAAAACCTTTTATCTGTACAAGTAGCCTCTCGTCCCTTGAGTTAGTAGAAAAACTCAACGCTTTCTTTTATGATTTTACCAGTGCAGAACACTAAAATCAGGACTTGTTCCTGATTTTTTGATGGTCAAAAAAGAAAATTTTATAGAAGAATGCAGGCTCTCCTATTTTGTGGTATAATATACAATATTATATACTGGAGGAAATTATCCATGGAAGACCCTGGCAGTCAGGAAATTTTACTGGAATTTATTTTATTGATTGTTTTGACATTGTTGAATGCCTTTTTCTCGGCGACTGAAATGTCAATGGTATCGTTGAATCGCTCTCGTGTAGAGCAAAAGGCTGAAGAAGGAGATAAAAAATACATTCGTCTTCTTAGCGTATTGGAGCAACCGAACCATTTCTTATCCACTATTCAGGTGGGGATCACCTTGATTACCATCTTATCTGGGGCGAGTCTTGCGGATAGCCTTGGACATGTCATTGCTGGATGGATGGGCAATACTAAAACGGCTCTTGCAACTGGAAGCTTTTTATCTCTAGCATTTTTGACTTATATTTCGATCGTGTTTGGCGAACTCTATCCGAAACGAATCGCTATGAACTTGAAAGATGAGTTGGCTGTTCGAACAGCTCCGATTGTGATTCTATTAGGAAAAATTGTCAGCCCCTTTGTTTGGTTGCTTTCAGCATCGACCAACCTTTTGAGCCGTATCACGCCAATGGAATTCGATGATCCGGATGAAAAGATGACGCGGGATGAAATCGAGTATATGCTGACCAATAGTGAAGCAACACTAGATGCGGACGAGATTGAGATGCTCCAAGGGATCTTTTCATTAGATGAAATGGTAGCGCGTGAAGTCATGGTGCCACGGACAGATGCCTTCATGGTCGATATCAATGATGATACCAAAGAAATTATTGAAAGTATCCTTAAGCAAAACTTTTCACGGATTCCTGTCTATGATGATGACAAGGACAATGTCATCGGCCTCATCCATACCAAACGTCTCTTGAACGAAGGATTTATCAATGGCTTTGATAATATTGTCTTAAGAAAGATTTTACAAGAACCTTTGTTTGTTCCAGAGACCATTTTTGTGGATGATCTTTTGAAGGAATTGCGCAATACCCAAAATCAAATGGCCATTCTGCTTGATGAATATGGTGGGATGTCTGGTTTGGTTACTCTTGAAGACCTCTTGGAAGAAATCGTCGGTGAAATTGACGATGAGACTGACAAAGCAGAAATTGATGTCTTTGAAATTGCGGACAATACCTATGTCGTACAAGGAGCCATGTCACTAAATGACTTTAACGAATATTTTGATGTTGAGTTGCAAAGTGATGATGTGGATACCATTGCAGGGTATTATCTGACAGAGGTTGGGCGAATTCCAACCTTGAAAGAGCGACTCAGCTGTGAAGTCGATAGTCAAAAGAAACACCTCATTTTGACAAATGACAAAGTAAAAAATGGTCGTGTGACCAAGGTGAAAGTTGAAATTTCTGAAATCGTCGAGGAAGATGAAGAAACAAAATCAAAAGAAGATTAGAATATAGAGGCCTGGACGTGTTCCAGCCTCTGTTTTTTCTTGTCAGGACCAGTTGAATTTTCAAAAAATTTCAAAAATTTCTGAAATAGTCTTGACATCAAAAAAAAATTACGGTAAGATAATACCCATAAATAAAGAAAGCAGAAAATAAACATGAAGCAACAAGCCATTTCCATTCAAAAATTTTACTTTAGCTACTTTAGATAGTGTTTGTAGACATGATCTCATGGATGCAAACAACCCAAGCAATTTGTTTGTATCTATGTGGCTAAGATTTTTGATGATGGTCCATAGAGCTAGTATCTAAATGGACCGAGGTTTTGTAACTTGTTGGAGAATTTCAAGCATCCGTTTAGAGTATCATCTAAGCGGATTTTTTGTTTATTTTGCAGAAAAGGAGTCAATAAATGAAAGTAGTGAAAAAATTGCTAGCACCTGTCCTGGTTGTAGGACTTCTGTTAACATCATTGGTGACCTTACACAATCTAAAGGATACTAAAAAAGACAATGTCTTTCGAATTGGGATTTCCCAGTACATCACCCATAAGTCGCTCGATGCGACACGAAAAGGCTTTATCGAGGAGTTGAAGAAAGAGGGTTATGTAGATGGGAAAAATATTCAGATCGATTTCCAAAATGCTCAAGGGGAGCAACGAAATCTGAAAAATATTTCTAAACAATTGGCAGAAGAAAGTGATCTAGTCTTTGCGATTGCAACCCCTTCCGCACAAAGTTTGGCTAATACCACTAAATCAACACCTATTGTTTTCTCAGCTGTGACCGACCCATTGGCAGCGAAATTGGTGAAAAACTTGAAAGAACCAGGTGGCAATATCACAGGGACAAGTGACCAGTCAGAAGATGCGATCTCTACACAGGTAGACATGATTAAGCAAGTGCTTCCAACGGCGAAAACAGTTGGGATCCTCTATACGCAAAGTGAGCCTAACTCAGTCGTCCAAAAAGATAATGCGAAGAAGATCCTTGAAGCTAAAGGCTATCAAGTGGTTGAAAAAACAATTCTCGATAGTAACAATGTGAAAGCTGCAGCAGACAGTATCATGTCAGAAGCAGATATCGTCTTTGTTCCGACAGACAATATTATCTCTTCTACAATGGAAACTGTCAAACAGGTATCGATTAGTCATAAGGTGCCAGTTTTTGGAGGTTCTGCTGAAATGGTGGCTACTGGTGGCTTGTACAACTTTGGTACTGATTATGAGGAATTGGGAAGACAAGCTGCTCGGATGGCCATTCGCATCATGAAGGGTGAGAAACCCGGCAAAGTCGCAGTTGAAACACCTGAAAAATTAGAATTGCACACCAATAAAGAGATGGCTAAAGAGCTTGGAATTGATATTAGCTCGTTGAAGGTAGAAAAATAGGAGGTTTGAGATGAATTTTGTTTTATCAAGTTTATCAGAAGGTTTATTGTGGTCGATCATGGCGATCGGTGTTTACTTAACATTTCGAATTTTAGATATTGCTGATATGACGGCAGAAGGAGCCTTTCCACTTGGGGCAGCAGTTGTAGCATCTCAAATTCAAGCCGGAAGAAATCCTTGGCTTGCAACCTTTTTAGGCTTCCTAGCCGGAATGATCGCAGGATTGGTCTCTGGAATTCTCCATACAAAAATGAAAATTCCAGCCCTCTTGACAGGGATTGTCACTTTGACCGGTCTCTACTCTATCAATATCAAAATCATGGGAGGGGTTCCTAACCTTTCTATCGGAGATTCTAGTACCATTTTCAAGAGTGTGATGAAATTAGGTCTTTCTAATGAAGAAGCTGTCTTTTTGATTAGCATTTCTTGCTTGATCATCGTATGTATCTTGTTAACTCTCTTAATGAAGACGCAACTTGGCTTGGTTTTGCGCTCGACTGGTGATAACATTCCAATGAGTGAGGCCAATGGGGTCAATGTAGATAACATGAAGATGTTGGGCTACATGATTTCGAATGGTTTGATTGCCCTTTGTGGAGCCATGTTTGCACAAAATGATGGTTTCTCAGATGTGACTTCTGGTACAGGGACGATCGTAGTCGGCTTGAGTGCTGTGATTATCGCAGAAGTTTTGATCCACGAATTGACCATTGGTTGGCGTTTGCTTTCCATCGGGGTTGGAGCTATTGTGTACCGTTTGATTATCTTAAATATTTATGAGATCCCAAATCTCGATCAAAATATGGTTCGTCTCTTCAATGCGATCTTGCTCGCGATTGTCTTGTTCGCTCCTGAGGCGCAAAAACGTCTTCGTGTTCGCGGATTGAAGTTAGGAAATAAGTAGGAGAAAAGTATGGCAACATTATTATCAATTGAAGGCATTCATAAGACATTTGAAGCAGGAACGGTTAATGAAAACCATGTCTTAAAAGGCTTGGATCTCCAAGTAGAAGAAGGGGACTTCATTTCGGTCATCGGTGGAAATGGAGCTGGGAAATCAACCTTGATGAACATCTTGGCAGGAAATCTGGTTGTAGATGAAGGGGATATCTTGCTAGAAGGTAACTCTATCAAAAATACGAGTGTTCGTAAGCGTGCGAAAGATATTGCGCGTGTCTTCCAAGATCCCAAGATGGGGACAGCTTCTCGTTTGACCATTGAAGAAAATATGGCCATTGCCCAACGTCGGGGGAAATCTCGTGGTTTGGGCTGGGGAGTTCGGGAGAAAGATCGCGAATTATTCCGTGAAGCCTTGAAGGAACTGAATATCGGTTTAGAGAACCGCCTCAAAGTCGACACCCAATATTTGTCTGGTGGGCAACGTCAAGCGTTGACCTTGGTCATGGCAGCCTTGGTCAAACCCAAACTCTTGCTTCTGGATGAACATACCGCAGCGCTCGATCCTAAGACTAGTGAAATGGTCATGGAATTGACACAAAAGATCGTGGAAAGCCATGATTTGACAACCTTGATGATTACGCATGATATGAACCATGCAATTGAATACGGCAACCGCTTGATCATGCTCTACCAAGGCAAGATCGTTGTCGACGTCAAAGGAGAAGAAAAGAAAAACCTAACGGTTGAAGATTTGATGCGCCTCTTCCAACAAAACAGTGGTGAAACCCTGGTTAGTGATGAATTGGTATTAGGATAAAATAAAAGAGAGTGGGACAGAAATCGGTCATTCGTTAGAATTCGATTTCGTCGTCCCACCTCCGCACAGTTGAGTAGGGCTGTAAAAGCTGATGAAATCAGCGTAGTAGAGCCCACTCAACCACTGCGTCTTGCTCGACAATCCAAAAATAATTGAGAGGCTAGGACTTTTGTCCCGGCCTTTTTTATTTCCTCCGCTCTGCATAGTCCACAAAATGGAACTTGTCTAATTTGTGCCGGCTTTCGGTGAATTGGAATTGCCGTCCGTCTGCTAGGTGAACTTGGGAACGGACTGTCACCACGTGTTTGTCTTTTCCGAGATCCAGTAAGATCTTGTCACGATTATCGATTGGTGAAATCAAAATTTCTTTTTTAGCATAGCCAATCTGCAATTTCAGGTCTTCTTCTATATATTGGTAGATAGAGTGCTGGGCAATTTCCTTGGTCAGGCCAGGGATGAGCTCTCTGTCTAGGTAATCAATATCTAAGACAGAAGCGACACCATCCACCACCCGTTGCCGGGTTACT
This sequence comes from Streptococcus parasanguinis, assembly GCF_032163505.1. NCBI lineage: Bacteria > Bacillati > Bacillota > Bacilli > Lactobacillales > Streptococcaceae > Streptococcus > Streptococcus parasanguinis. The sequence goes on along the minus strand of NZ_CP134147.1, from coordinate 1,521,677 downwards.
TTCCAAACCAATCGGTGAAGGGGGAAACCTGTCTTTTTAGCGCCTTTTTCATCGATACTGATCTTTTCCAAACGAATGACATTGGTTTCTGAGTGAAGACCAGAAGCTTTGACGATTTCTTGGTAGCTGGTTAATTGGGAAACGGGGAAGTCAAAGTGTGCTTGTCTAGAAACTTGCGACCCCATTCCTTGAACAGTCTCAATAAAGCCTTCTTCCTGCAAGAGCTTGAGCGTCTCTACCATACCTGGGGCAAGGAAATGAGTGAACGAGGTGGTTGGAGTGCCCTCTTCTGGAATAATCATGACCAACCTCGTGCTTTGAATCGCTTTGTAGGTATCAAGAACTTCCGCAATGAAGGAGCGACCATGCTCGCTGCTAGCATTCACTTGTCACGTGGTACACCTTATATCTACATGGGCGAAGAGATCGGCATGATTGATCCAGACTATGATTCGATGGCAGATTATGTGGATGTCGAGTCCATCAATGCTTACCAGATGCTTTTGGATCAAGGTCAGTCTCCTGAGCAAGCCTTTAAGATTATTCAAGCCAAATCACGTGATAATTCTCGTACGCCAATGCAATGGGATGCTTATGAAAATGCAGGTTTTTCAACAGGCACACCATGGTTGAAGGTTGGGAAGTCCTATAAAGACATCAATGTTGAAAAGGAAATGGATGGACCAATCTTTATATTTTATAAAGAATTGATTCGCCTGCGTAAAGAAATGCGGATCATTTCAGAAGGAAGCTATCTGCCAGCAATGGAGGATAGTAAAGAAGTCTATGCCTTTGAACGTCACTTAGATGGTCAAAAACTCTTGGTACTCAATCATTTCTATGGCAGTGAAGTTGAAGTAGCGATTCCAGAAGACTACCAAACAGGGCGCGTGCTTTTATCCAACTATGAGAAGGTAGAGCTTTCTGAAAAAGTAATTCTGAAACCATATCAGACACTGGCGATATTAGTTTAAGTATTTCACACTTCGATCTTTTTGGGTCGAAGTGTTTTTCTTTTTGAAAAATATTTTTGAAAGCGCTTGAAAATACAAAGTCATTCCCTTATAATAAAAGAGGAAAACTTTTTAGGGATGGAGAAACGCATGAGAAAAAACGGTAAAAAGATTCGCCTACTGGGAGTAGCCACCTTATTGGCTAGTCAGTTGGGGGTCTTTAGCAGTGCCCTCACGGTAGTTGCAGACGAGACCACAGCTTCGACTTCAGAGCCAGCGCTTGTGACGAACACTAGCAGCGAGGAAAGCTCGACAAATAGTTCGACTTCTGCTACAACAACAACTACAGACGCTACGACGAGAGCTTCGAGTGATAAAGAAGAGACATCTAGCAGTTCCTCAGACGCTGCTGAGGAGAAAACGGTTAAGATCGGGGACATTCAAGGGGAAGCGCAACGCTCTCCACTGGAAGGCCAAAAGGTAGCCATCAAAAATGCAGTGGTGACTAAGACAGACCGCTATGGTTTTTATGCCCAAGATATTGAATCGGATGGCAATAGCCGTACTTCAGATGGGATTTATGTTGTTTCCAAATACAAGGTGAAAGTCGGCGATAAGGTGAAAATCACCGGTACCGTCAAGGAAGGCTATATGGAGGAAGTCACTTTGGGAGCCGGGAAGACCTTTAAGGAACCGACGAATAGTTTAACGGTGACCATGTTGGTTGACACTTGGATCACCAAAGATGGGTCAGCCCCTCTTCCAGAAGCTGTGAATATCACTGCGGAGATGCCAGCAGAGGTGAAGCCTAATCCGACTGCTTATGCTCCAGAAACCGATGCCCTCGATTATTGGGAAAGCCTGGAAGGAATGCTCACGGTGGTGAAGAAACCGCATGTCCTTGGTCCCCAGTACAAAGGAGATATCTATGTCTTGGGAGAAGATTTCACAGGTCTTCCTTTAAACAATATTGGAGGTCTGAATCTACGGCCACATGCGCAAAATACAGCGACGATCCCGATTTATGTTGGGAATCAGTTTGTCGCAAAAGCTAAGGATTACTTTACAGAAGATGTGACAGGAGTGGTAACGTATCGAAATAGCTTCTATAAATTAGAGCCCACTCAACAGTTGACGGTCCAAGATGGTGGCTTGCAGCGTCAAGCAGCTCAAACGCAACCAAGTGAGGACAAGCTGACCATCGCTTCCTACAATATTGAAAATTTCTCGGCCAACAATGCCAAAAATGAAACCCCAGAGGATAAGGTGACGCTGATTGCCAATTCCTTTATCCATGAAATTCACAATCCAGACATCATTACTTTGATCGAAGTGCAGGACAATAATGGTAGTGTGGATGACGGAACGACCAGTGGTGTTGAAAGTGGACGCAAACTAGCCAATCGGATCAAGGAATTGGGGGGTAAGAGCTATGAGTATACGGAGGTTGCTCCAGTAGATGGCGCTGACGGAGGAAAGCCTGGTTCCAATATTCGTTTGGGAATCCTCTACAATCCAGAACGCGTAGCCTTAGCCAAAAAAGAGGCAGCAACTAGCAACGAGGCAGCGCAATTTGACAAGGGACACTTGGTTAAAAATCCAGCTCGTATTGCCCCAAATGACCCATCGTTTGATCATACTCGCAAGTCTTTAGCTGTTGAGTTTGAATTCAAGGGCCAACCAGTTGTGGTGATTGCCAATCACTTGAAATCAAAAATCGGAGATGATGCTATTTATGGTGCAAGTCAACCAGCAGTGGAACATACCTTGCCAACTCGTGAAGCACAAGCCAGTGTCATCCATCAATTCGTTCAAGAAGGCTTGAAGCAAAATCCTAAGACCACTTTTGTTTTGACGGGTGATTTTAATGACTACGATTTCTCAACCACGGCACAGATCCTTGCGGGTAGTGAACTAACCAACTTAATGGCTCAACATGATGTAGGCGATCGCTATTCTTATTTCTACCGTGGAAGCAATCAAGTTTTGGATAACATTTTTATCTCAAACAACATGGCAGCCAAAGCAAGGTTTGAACCCGTCCATATCAATGCTTCCTTTATGAAGGAACATGGTCGTGCATCAGACCATGATCCTGTCTTGGTCCAAATCGACTTTAGTGGAGCACAAACTCCAGGAACGCCGACGGATGATCAACAAGGGAATACAGGACAACCAACGGATCAAACCATCCCTTCCTCATCGAATACAGGATCTCAACTAGTCCCTCATCAGGCTCAAGCCAATGAACAAAAGAGTTCACCATCTGAAAGCAAAGAGAAGGGCAAGAACGAAGATGAGAAGCAAGACGACAAGGAAGAGGCAGCAACAGAAACGAAGACACCAGGAAAACGGAAAATCCTCCCATCTACTGGACAAGAAACAAGCTATCTAGCTCTTTTTGGAGTGGCAATAGCTACGATGAGTCTTGTCTGGTATAAGAAGAAAAAGACTTACTAACGTTTTCAAAAGAAAGATCTAAAAAAGGAGTCGCTGGCTCTTTTTTTCTCCTAAAATACAGGACAGATAGTCCCATATTGGAAACTGTACTAGGACAATGAAAACTACTGAAAAGAACAGTTTCTTTTCAAAAAGAAGCTTAAACTCTTTAAAATAGATGGAATCGTGTTATAATAAAATCATAAAACGTTTTCAAGAGAAGAGGTTCCTCAATGGAAAATGAAACAGTTGACTATGGAAAAGTAACAGGAATGGTACACTCAACAGAAAGTTTTGGTGCAGTAGACGGGCCTGGGATCCGCTTTATTGTCTTCCTTCAAGGCTGTCAAATGCGGTGTCAATACTGCCACAATCCAGATACTTGGGCAATGGAAACCAACAAGTCCCGTGAGCGGACGGTGGATGATGTCTTAGAAGAAGCCCTCCGTTATCGTGGATTTTGGGGCGAAAAAGGGGGAATCACTGTCAGTGGTGGAGAAGCCCTCTTGCAGATTGACTTTTTGATTGCACTTTTTACCAAGGCTCAAGAGTTGGGCATTCATTGTACTTTGGATACCTGTGCTCTTCCTTTCCGGAATACGCCTCGTTATTTGGAAAAATTTGACCGCTTGATGGCAGTGACAGACTTGGTGCTTCTTGATATCAAGGAAATCAATGATGAACGACACAAAATTGTGACCAGCCATACCAATAAAACGATTCTAGCTTGTGCCAAGTATTTGTCTGATATTGGCAAGCCCGTTTGGATTCGCCACGTCTTGGTGCCAGGTTTGACAGACCGAGATGACGACTTGATCGAACTTGGAAAATTTGTTAAAACCCTTAAAAATGTCGATAAATTTGAGATCCTTCCTTACCATACTATGGGGGAATTCAAATGGCGTGAATTGGGAATTCCGTACAAATTGGAGGGTGTGAAACCACCGACAAAAGAACGGGTCCAAAATGCAAAAGATTTGATGGAAACAGAAAGTTACCAAGATTACCTGAAACGGGTCAAAGGATAAAGAAGAAAAACAGTTGGCAATCCCAACTGTTTTTTCTAGTGAATGCATTGTTCTTCCCTTTCTTTAAACGGAAAAACGTGTTAAAATAGAGTGAATCTATAAATGAAATAAAGAGGTAGAAATATGTCAAAAATTCTCGTTTTTGGTCACCAAAATCCTGACTCAGATGCTATCGGCTCATCTGTAGCTTTTGCTTATCTTGCAAAAGAAGCATATGGTTTGGATACAGAAGCAGTGGCTCTTGGAACTCCAAATGAAGAAACAGCTTTCGTATTGGACTATTTTGGTGTGGAAGCACCACGCGTCATCACATCAGCTAAAGCAGAAGGTGCAGAACAAGTCATCTTGACGGACCACAATGAATTCCAACAATCTGTTTCAGATATTGCTGAAGTAGAAGTTTATGGTGTAGTGGATCACCACCGTGTGGCTAACTTTGAAACTGCTAGCCCACTTTACATGCGTTTGGAACCAGTTGGATCAGCATCTTCTATCGTTTACCGCATGTTCAAAGAACACGGTGTAGCAGTGCCAAAAGAATTGGCAGGTTTGATGCTTTCAGGTTTGATTTCAGATACCCTTCTTTTGAAATCTCCAACTACCCACCCATCTGATAAAGTCATTGCGCCTGAATTGGCTGAATTGGCTGGTGTCAACTTGGAAGAATACGGTCTTGCCATGCTCAAGGCTGGTACTAACTTGGCAAGCAAATCAGCAGAAGAATTGATCGATATCGATGCTAAGACTTTTGAATTGAACGGAAACAACGTTCGTGTGGCTCAAGTGAATACAGTTGATATTGCGGAAGTTTTGGAACGCCAAGCTGAAATCGAAGCAGCTATCCAAGCTGCCAATGCAGCTAACGGCTACTCTGACTTTGTTTTGATGATTACAGATATCGTCAACTCAAACTCAGAAATTTTGGCCCTTGGTGCCAATATGGACAAGGTAGAAGCTGCTTTCAACTTCAAACTTGAAAACAACCACGCTTTCCTTCCAGGTGCCGTTTCACGTAAGAAACAAGTGGTGCCTCAATTGACAGAAAGCTTTAATGCTTAATGATAGGTGGGAAAACCCATTATTAAAAAGGAGTTTCGGCTCCTTTTTTGCTAGGAGAAGATCATGTTAGAGACGGGCGATTTGATTTTTGTCAGTGAAAATACAGAAATGGGGCAAGCCATCCAGACATCAACTGGCAACTATAGCCATGTGGCCATCTTTTTGGACGATTCCATTTATCATGCAACGGTGGAAGGCGGTGTCCTTGCCCAATCCCCTGAAGATTTCTTTGAAGCTGAGAAAGCATATGACCTTTATCGCTACCCGAAAATCGATCTCAAAGAAGTCAAGAAGCGGGCAGAAAACCTTTTAGGGACTCCCTACAATGCTTCCTTTTATCCGGATGGAGATGGTTATTACTGTTCCCAGTTCATCGCAGAACTACTCCCTATTTTTGAAACCATTCCCATGAAGTTTGGAGATGAGGAACAGGAGATTAGTCCGTTTTGGGAAGATTACTACAGAGGGCTCGGTCTAGCCGTTCCTCTAGATCAGCCCGGGACCAACCCGAGTCAGTTAGCCCAATCACCACAGCTACAGTTTAAAGAAAGGTATTTGGATGATTTGGATTCATGAAACAACAATCTGAATCTTTGATACAGTTTATAAGAGTTACATCAAACTAAAGAAAAATAATATTTTAAAAATATGTTCTACCTTCGAATACAACTTGTAAAAGTTGTATTTTTTTCTAATATCCTCTGGATGTTTCTTGTTTAGACAGATAAAATATGATATACTTCACAAAAAAACTAACCACTGGTTAGTTTTTGATGGAAATCAAAGGAGGAAGTAAATATGTCTTTCTTGTATCGTTTATTAACACGTACAAAACAAATCAGTCCACATATAAGAAAGTTTGAGTTCGAATTGGGTGTTTTTGTTGTCAGCATATGGCTAGTTGAATCATCTAGTCGCTTTTATGTGATTGATACGGGAATGCGAGGAATGGAGAAGTACGCTGCCCAGTTTTTACTCCCACAAAAAATTGAAGCAATTTTTCTGACCCATGGACATCCAGATCATATCAAAGGTTTGCCCTATCTTAGACAGTACTTTGGTAACATCCCGACTTTAATCAGTGAGAAGGAATTCCCCTATATTTCAGGCAAAGAGCCTTTTCCAAATAGAAAAGAGAAAGAAAAAGTCATTTTTGACCCGGCTACTTTTATAACTGTTGAAAGTCAAGAAGGTCAAGACTTGTTAAGTAGGGCAGGATTAAAACCACTATTTTCTCCTGGTCATTCACCTGGTCATGTTGTTTATTACCATGAAGAGGATCAAGTTTTAATCGCTGGAGATCTTTTCACAGCTACGAGAGGTGGAAAGTTGCGTCCACCAATGAAAGGATATACAGCAGATATGAGACAAGCTTTAGCTAGTGGTGAAAGAATTCTCAAGGATTATTCACAGGCACTTGTTAGTGTTTGTCATGGTAGTGAGGTAAAAGATGCAGTACGAGATTTTGAGGCATCGGATGGGTTTAAAGGGAGTTTGTAATGGCAAAGGATACAAGGTCCAGAATTATCAGAGTAGCAGAGGAAATTTTCCGAAAAGAACCTTACCAGAAGGTGGGAATTAGGCAGATTGCTCAAGCTGCAGGATGTTCACATACAGCTATTTATCAGTATTTTAAAAAGAAAGAGGATATATTATATGCAGTAGCGGAAAAACCGTTAACTCACCTCTATCATACTTGCTTAGAAATCAGTCATTCCAAGCAGAATGATAAGGAACGTCTGCTTCAAATCTGTCAAACATACGTGGATTTTGGGTTTAGAGAACGTAATTTTTATGAATTATTGATTTTTTACCGTGGAGAGCATGAAGATTCAGGCGATTGTTCGCAACCGTTGATGCAATTGAGAATGAAAAGTTATCGTTTATTGGAAGAAGCTATTGATGTCTTTTTACCGAAAGACTTATCTGATGCAGAAGCGCTAAATATTCGTAGTGGAATCTTTATTTTTTTACATGGCTTAGTGAGTATCTACAGTAGGGACAATGAAGAATGTCCAGAACGCATTAGGCAACTACTGACTGATTTTATTTCTTTTAAAATAATAGAAATGAAATGAGTTGGAATAACTTATGGGGCTTCTACAGTAAACTTGGATTGAAAAGACTAAGTTCTTTTATTGCCTTATTTTCCCCTCTTGCCTGCCTATCCATAAATTGAAGATTTTGTCCTTTGGTATTGATTTCGCTTAAACTAATTTTTATGTTACAATAAGAACGAACCGATAAAACAGTAAACGAGACCTATTCATGATTACAATCATTAATCCCACACGTTTGACACGTCAGCCATTTTTCAAGGACTTGATCAACTTTTTGGATCAGCACGACGATGTGATCCTGCGGCAAATCAAGGCCCAATTTCCAGATCAACCAGTGGATAAGCTGATGGAGGAATATATCAAAGCGGGCTTCATCCTTCGAGAAAATAAACGCTACACCCTCAACCTGCCCTTCTTGGAGTCAGCTGATCGAGTGGACCTGGATCAGGAGGTCTTTGTCCGAGAGGACAGTGCAGTTTATCAAGAATTAAAAGCCAAGGTCTTCCAAACGGAACTCCGCAATACTACCAATGAAGCGATTCTCATAGAGGAGACGGACTTTGAACGAAATGCACAGACCCTTTCCAATTACTTCTACAAGGTTGCCCACCAATATCCATTGACAGAGGAGCAAGAAAAGCTCTATGCTATTTTGGGCGATGTCAATCCTGAGTATGCTCTCAAGTATATGACTAGCTTTTTGCTCAAATTTCTCAAAAAAGAAGTAGTCCAGCAAAAGCGCAAGGACATCTTTGTCGACAGTTTAGTTTTATTGGGCTACATCATTCAAAATGAAGATGGAAAGTATGAGTTAGCTGTCGAATTTGATAAAGAACGATTCATTTTTATAAAAAAATAAAGGCTAGGAATTTTCCTAGCCTTTTTTCATTTGATCATAGATAACGTTCAGCGATGGCGGCGTCACCTGGATACTCTTCTTTTACGCCATTGACGATTTGGTAGCAGTCCGCTCCTTTTCCGGCGATAATGACGGCATCTTCAGGCTTGCTGGTTGTTGCCATGGCCAGTTGAATGGCTTCTTTGCGATCTGCGATTTTCTCGACAGGGCGCGTGATGAAGCTACTAATCTCTTCAGCGATTGCCAAAGGATCTTCATAGTTGGGATCATCCGCTGTGAGGAAGACTTGGATCTCAGGATGCTCCTCTAAGAGCAAACCAAAGTCTTTGCGACGGCTCTCTCCTTTATTCCCAGTTGATCCAAGGACCAGTGAAATGGTCCCCGTTTGATGGGTTTCAACAACTGAGAGCAGTTTTTTCAAGCTATCTCCATTATGAGCGTAGTCGATGAAAACCTTAGCGCCGTTTTTCTGAGTCAAGACTTCCATTCGGCCAGGAACACGCGTCTTAGCAATCCCTTTTTGGATATCCTCGAGGCTCGCACCTAGGCGAAGGCAGGCAAGACCTGCAGCCACAGCATTTTCTTGGTTGAAATGTCCAATCAGTTGGATTTCATAGTTTCCAGCTAATTTACCAGTGGCTGAGAAGCTAAAGGCCTTAGAGTTTTCAATTTGATTCTCAGACTGGCTTCCATAAAAATCGTGGTCTTGGCTTGCGACTTGATCCTCTAAAACTTGGAAATGATCCATATCGCTATTGATGACAACGGCTTGGCTATTCTTCATGAGGAGACGTTTGTGGTAGAAATAATCCTCAAAAGTTGGGTGTTCAATTGGGCCAATATGGTCTGGACTGATGTTGAGAAAAACACCAACGTCAAAGGTCAGACCGTAAACCCGTTTCACTAGATAAGCTTGACTGGAAACTTCCATAATGAGGTGGGTCCGATCATTGGCTACTGCCTCAGCCATCATGGCAAAAAGATCCAAGCTCTCTGGAGTTGTCAGGGTCGATTTAAAGAAGTTTTTACCATCCAGTGTTGTATTCATGGTCGACAGCATAGCTGGTCGGTGACTTTGTTCCAAAATATGGTAAGCAAAATAGGCCGCGGTTGTCTTTCCCTTAGTCCCTGTGAAGGCCAATAGTTTTAATTGTTTCTCAGGGTGTCCATAAAACTCCATGGCGATTAAGCTCATGGCCTGTTTGATATCATTGACGAGGATGGCAGGAATACCAACTTCATAATCTTTTTCAGAGACATAAAAGCCGAGTCCATTAGAAATAGCCTGTTCCAGGTATTCTTTTTTGAAGTTGGCCCCTTTAACAAAAAAGAGGGTACTAGCAGAAACCTTACGGCTATCATAGCTAATAGCGTCAAAACTTGTTCCTTCTAGATGGTAGTAGTATTCACCATTTACTAGAACTTCTCGGAAATTTTGGTCTTGTTTTAAAATGTTGAGGGTTTGTTCAATTGTAATCATAAAACTATTGTAAACCGAAAGTCTGAATTTTACAAGTAACATGGAAAAGTTTATAATGAAGAGAAGAAGAAACGAAAGAGGACGTTTATGAGTCACGAACAAAATGACCAGCAAGCCCAGATGCTACGCGGGACTGCCTGGATGACAGCCAGCAACTTTATCAGCCGTTTGCTAGGAGCCGCTTATATTATTCCTTGGTATATTTGGATGGGAAAATATGGGCCACAAGCCAATGGTCTTTTTACAATGGGCTACAATATCTATGCTTGGTTTCTCTTGATTTCGACAGCCGGAGTACCCGTAGCTGTTGCTAAGCAAGTAGCCAAATACAATACCCGGGAGCAAGCGGATCATAGCTTTGCTTTGATTCGGGGCTTCTTGAAATTTATGGGAATTCTAGGCCTTGGATTTGCCATTCTCATGTATCTGTTGTCTCCTGTCTTTGCGAGTCTTTCAGGTGGGGGAAAAGAGTTGATTCCGATCATGCAGAGCCTTTCTTGGGCTGTCTTGATCTTTCCTTCCATGAGTGTCATTCGGGGATTTTTCCAAGGTTTTAACAACATGAAGCCTTACGCTATAAGCCAGATTGCAGAACAAGTCATTCGGGTCATCTGGATGTTGCTCACGACCTTCTTCATTATGAAGATTGGCTCAGGTGATTACGTGCAGGCTGTGACGCAGTCGACCTTTGCGGCCTTTATTGGTATGGGAGCGAGCCTTCTGGTGCTCTTTTATTACCTTGCAAAGACAGGCTTGCTCTCTTCTATTTTTAGAAAGCAAGAGGGAAGTGAAGGGATTGACACTCGGGCTCTCTTGATCGATACGATTCGGGAGGCCATTCCTTTTATCATCACAGGTTCCGCGATTCAGCTCTTCCAAATTGTTGACCAGATGACCTTTATCAATGTCATGTCTTGGTTCACAGATTATAGTCAAAAGCAGCTATTGGTCATGTTTAGTTATTTCTCTGCTAATCCAAACAAAATCACCATGATCTTGATTGCAGTAGCGACTTCGATTGGGGGAGTTGGGATTCCTCTGTTGACAGAGAATTATGTCAAGGGGGACCTAAAAGCAGCTGGGAAGCTCGTACAGGATAACTTGACCATGTTGCTAGCTTTCTTGCTTCCAGCCACCTTTGGTGCAGTAGCAGTCGCAAAACCACTTTATACGGTTTTCTACGGGCAACCAGATGGCTTGGCCTTAGGACTTTTCATCGTAGCGATGTTGCAGACCGTAATTCTCGGTCTTTACACGGTCTTATCGCCAATGATTCAAGCCCTCTTTCAAAATCGCAAGGCCATTCGCTACTTCCTTTATGGGGTAGTGGTGAAATTGGTCCTACAGATTCCATTTATTTTGGTCTTTCGTTCTTATGGGCCGCTTCTGTCAACGACCATTGCCTTAATGGTGCCAATCGTCCTCATGTATCGAGAGATCCAAACCATTACTCAGTTTAATCGCACCATCGTCTTTAAGCGGACCTTGCTTGGTTCTATCCTGACTGTGGTGATGCTACTTGGAGTCTTGATCGCTGGTTTGATTTTGGGCTGGATTTTCCCACCAAATGGCCGTGTATCGAGCATGATTTATATCGTCGTCATTGGCGGATTAGGAGTTGCTATATATGGAGCCTTAGGATTATGGCTACGGTATTTTGACCGCTTTATCGGAGGTCAAGCTACACGTCTCAGACAAAAATTTCGGATTAAATAAATTAGAGGTTGGGACAAAAGTCCTAGCCTCTTCTTGTTTTTGGATTGTCGAGCAAGACGCAGTGGTTGAGTGGGCTCTACTACGCTGATTTCATCAGCTTTTACAGCCCTACTCAACTGTGCGGAGGTGGGACGACGAAATCGAATTCTAACGAATTACCGATTTCTGTCCCACTCTCTTTTCTTATAGTTTGAAACTATAGCTAGGTCTTGAAAATGGGAAAACCGCTCTCCTCATAATAGTGATAAAATAGTAAGCAGTTAGATTGAATGTTTATCGGAGGGCAATATGAGTAAAAAACGCAATATCAATACGATCTTGGCACAGGCAGGAATCAAGTCGGATAAAGCAACGGGAGCTTTGACAACTCCTTTGCATTTCTCTACGACTTACCAACACCCAGAATTTGGTCAGTCTACAGGTTTTGACTATACCCGTACGAAAAATCCAACACGCGCAACAGCTGAGAAGACTTTGGCAGCTATCGAAAGTGCAGACTATGCTTTGGCGACAAGCTCTGGAATGTCAGCCATCGTGCTTGCTTTTAGCATTTTCCCAGTTGGTTCAAAAGTCTTAGCCGTTCGTGACCTTTATGGCGGTTCTTTCCGCTGGTTTAACCAACAAGAGCAAGAAGGCCGCTTCTCTTTCACCTATGCCAATACAGAAGAAGAACTGCTTCAACACCTAGAAAAGGATCAAGTAGATGTCCTCTATATTGAAACACCAACTAATCCATTGATGTTGGAATTTGATATTGCTCATTTAGCCAAATTGGCCCATGCAAAAGGTGCCAAAGTCGTGGTGGACAATACCTTCTATAGCCCGATCTATCAACGCCCGATTGAAGAGGGAGCGGATATTGTTCTTCATTCAGCAACCAAGTACCTGGCTGGTCACAACGATGTCTTGGCTGGTGTTGTCGTGACAAATGATGCAGACTTGTATGACAAACTCTTTTACAATTTGAACACGACAGGTGCTGTTCTTTCCCCATTTGACAGCTATCTGCTGATCCGTGGTCTCAAAACGCTCTCTATCCGGATGGAGCGCTCCACAGAGAATGCTCGCAAGGTGGTCGAGTTTTTGAAAACCTCCCCTCAGGTCAAAGAAGTCCTCTACACTGGAAAAGGTGGAATGGTCTCCTTTAAAATTCAAGATGAGAAAAAAATTCCTAACTTGTTGAATTCCCTTCAAGTCTTTACCTTTGCAGAAAGCCTTGGCGGAGTTGAAAGTTTGATCACTTATCCTACCACCCAAACTCACGCGGACATTCCTGCAGAAGTTCGTCATTCATACGGTTTGACAGATGATCTTCTTCGGTTGTCCATCGGAATCGAAGATGCGGATGATTTGATTGAAGATTTGAAACAAGCATTGGAGGCTTAAGATGACCAAATATGATTTCACGACTTTACCGAATCGCTTGACCCACCATACCTACAAATGGAAAGAAACAGAGACCGATCCAGAAATCATTCCAGCTTGGATCGCGGACATGGATTTTAATGTCATTCCAGAAGTACGAGAAGCTGTTATCGGCTATGCAGACCAAATGGTCTATGGCTACACCTATGCATCGGATAGCCTCTACCAGTCTATCCTTGATTGGGAAAAAGAAGAGCATGGCTATTCCTTTGACAAGGAAGCTGTCGTCTTTATCGAAGGCGTTGTTCCAGCTATTTCAACAGCTATTCAAGCCTTCACCAAGGAAGGGGATGCTGTCTTAATCAATACACCGGTCTATCCTCCATTTGCCCGAAGTGTCAAACTCAATCGTCGAAAATTGATCGAAAATTCATTAGTTGAAAAGGATGGTCTTTTCCAAATTGATTTTGATCAGCTGGAAAAAGATATTGTGGAGCAAGAGGTTAAACTCTATGTTTTGTGTAATCCGCACAATCCTGGAGGCCGTGTATGGGATTGTGAAGTCTTGGAAAAAATCGGCCACCTTTGTCAAAAACATGGTGTCCTTCTCGTTTCAGATGAGATCCACCAAGATTTGGCCTTGTTTGGCCACCGTCATACCAGTTTTAACACGGTTGATCCAAGCTTTAAAGATTTCAGTTTGATCTTAACTAGTGCTACCAAGACTTTCAATATTGCAGGAACAAAAAATTCCTATGTGGTCATTGAAAATCCAAAACTTCGTACAGCTTTTAAACAACGGCAATTGGCTAATAATCAACATGAAATCTCAGGCTTAGGGTATATTGCTACAGAAGCGGCTTATCGTCATGGCAAGCCTTGGTTGACAGAGCTCAAGCAAGTCTTTGAAAAACACATTGACTATGTCGTAGATGAATTGCATGAAAACACTAAAATCCGTGTCATGAAGCCCCAAGGAACCTATCTTCTTTGGTTGGACTTTTCAGCCTATCCTTATAGCGATGATGAGCTGCATGCTAAAATCCATGACCAAGCCAAATTGATTTTGAACCGTGGAACAGATTTTGGAAAAGAAGGAAACTTGCATGCCCGCCTCAATGTGGCAGCTCCCTTCACCCTCATTGAAGAAATTACCAAACGTTTGGTGGAAACTTTTCACAAATAAGTGTTGACTTTCTGTAAGTGAAGGAGTACAATAAACTCGAAATACGGTAGGTGAGGCTACCACAAGGATACGGATGACTACCGCAAAGCAGTGGAGACACTACTCGTTGGTCAACAGTCCTGATCGCAAAGGTCAAGACTAAGCTCATTTCATTGCCTTGTGGAGCTAAAGCTTGGACGGTCAGTTTTTTGAGAGTTTTGATTGAAAAATAAATGACGAGTTTCATGAGTCCTACCGATCGAGGGTAGGACTCTTTTTTATGCCTTACCAAGAAAAGAGAAAGGAGAGAGCTATGATACAAATCGACGATCATCCCGAACCGCACCGAACCAGCCAATCGCTGATTTGTGTCGTAGGGACTCCAAAAGTGATTGGCTCCTGATTGAAAAAGGAGATACCAATGCAAACAAATAAAGAAAGACTCATTGCTGCCCTTCAAGAACCACTTGAAAGCACCTTTGCCGACTACAAAACCAGTGCCCTTGGTTTAGTTGACGATCAAGTAGAAGAAAACCGCGATATTTATGGCGAAAATGTCATCACAAAAGGTCAAGAAGATTCCATGATCAAAAAGATCTATGAATCGATTATCAATCCTTTTACGGTGATTTTGTTGGTCATTGCGCTGGTTTCCTTCATCACTAATGTCTGGCTAGCAAAACCAGGTGAACAGGATCCAACGACCTCTATCATCATTGTGATCTTGGTCTTGATCTCAGGTGGGATCCGCTTCATTCAAGAATTGCGGAGTGATAAAGCTGCCAGCAACCTATCACGTATGATAGTCAATACAGCGACCGTTCTGCGTGATGGGTCGGAACAAGAAATTCCGATCAATGAAATCGTCGTAGGAGATGTGATCAAACTGAGTGCTGGCGACATGATCCCAGCAGATGTGGTCTTGATTGATTCCCGTGACTTCTTTGTCCAACAATCTGGTCTCACAGGGGAAAGTGATGCTGTTGAAAAGGTTTGTCTCAGAAAAGCCGACAGTCAGAATCTAGATAGTCTCTTGGAGAGTGAAAGCTTGGCCTTTATGGGAACCAATGTCATCTCCGGACGGGCGACAGCCTTGGTCTTGGTCGTGGGGGATGAAACCATGATGGGTGCTATTGAGCAAACCATCAACACCTATGACGAACCAACCTCATTTGAGAGAGAAATGAATACCATCTCTTGGCTCTTGATTCGGCTCATGTTAGTGATGGTGCCCGTTGTCTTTGTGATCAATGGTCTCACAGATGGTGACTGGTTAGAAGCGGGTGTCTTTGCCCTCAGCGTTGGGGTTGGTTTGACTCCGGAAATGCTGCCGATGATTATTACAGCGAGTCTTGCTAAAGGCTCCATCATCATGGCAAAAGAAAAAGTCGTTATCAAAAAACTCAATGCCATCCAAGACCTTGGGGCTATTGATATTTTGTGTACAGATAAGACAGGTACCTTGACTCAAGATGAAATCGTTTTGGAGTATCCGCTTGATATCCATGGCGAATTGGATCTATCAGTTCTTCGTCGGGCTTACTTGAATTCCTATTTCCAAACCGGGCTAAAAAATTTGATGGACCGAGCGATTATCAATCGGACCCAGAAAGAAGCCAAGAAACATGAAATCGTCCGCGATCTGGATCAAACCTTCCATAAGATTGATGAATTGCCCTTTGATTTTGAACGTCGTCGCATGAGTGTCATTGTCAAAGACGAAGACGGTGTGGTCAGCATGGTGACCAAGGGTGCCTTGGAAGAAATGCTTTCTGTATCGAATTATGTTGAGTACAAGGGGGAGATTAAACGCCTGACAGATGAAGTCCGTCAAGAGGTCCTCGCTGAAGTTGCTCAGTTAAATGAACAAGGTCTTCGTGTTTTGGGCGTCAGCTACAAAACCGACTTGGACGAAAATGACATCTTTAGTGTTGAAGATGAACGAGACATGATCCTAACCGGTTACCTTGCCTTTCTTGATCCACCAAAACCTTCTGCAGCTCCAGCAATCAAAGCTCTTGCAGAATATGGGGTAACCACCAAGATCTTAACTGGGGACAATGAAAAGGTCACCCAAGCTGTCTGTGAAAAAGTAGGACTAGATGTCGAGCGGATTCTTTTGGGAAGCGAAATCGATACGATGACTGACCAAGAGTTAGCACAAGTTGTGGAAACAACAACGGTCTTTGCCAAATTATCACCCGATCAAAAAGCGCGGATCATCCTCTGCCTCAAGAACAATGGCCACAAGGTGGGTTACATGGGAGATGGGATCAACGATGCTCCATCCATGAAGGTCTCAGACGTTGGGATCTCCGTGGATACCGCTGTGGATATCGCCAAGGAAACGGCAGATGTCATCCTTCTGGATAAGGACTTGATGGTCCTTGAAAAAGGTTTGGTTGAAGGTCGCAAGGTCTATGCCAATATGACCAAGTATATCAAGATGACGGTCTCTTCTAACTTCGGGAACATCTTTTCTCTGCTCTTTGCCAGTATCTTTTTGCCTTTTCTTCCAATGGCTCCCGTTCATTTGATTGTGCTCAATCTTATCTATGATCTTTCTTGTATCGCCCTTCCTTTTGACAATGTCGACAAGGAATTCCTCAAGAAACCTCGTATCTGGGAAGCAAACTCTATCATGCGCTTTATGGCCTGGATTGGTCCAATTTCATCAGTATTTGATATTATTACCTACATGCTTCTTTATTTCCTTGTTGTCCCAATGATTTTAGGTCATGGCTACAACCATGGAGCAGCAGATGCAGCAGCCTTTATCATGGTGTTCCAAACTGGATGGTTTATTGAATCTATGTGGTCTCAAACCATGGTTATTCATATGTTGCGTTCACCAAAACTTCCATTTATCCAAAGTCGTCCAGCCTTCTCAGTCGTGGTGACGACTCTAGCAGCAGCCTTCTTTGTAACCTCCCTTCCATATAGTCCTTTGGCTTCTATCTTGAAGTTGAGCCAACTAAATGGATTGTACTTTGTTCTATTGTTTGCTATTATCGTCCTCTATATGCTTAGTGTGACGGTTGTCAAACGTATCTATATTAAGAAGTACAAAGAATGGTTGTAATTGATTGATAGAAAGAGTGAGTCCGAACTCAAAAAATTAAGTGTAAGGGCTCTCTTTTTTTTGTAAAATTTGGTATAATAAGAAGAATGTAAAGTTGGAAATGAAGATTTCCATGTGCTGTGAGTATCAAAGAGGGACTGAAAGAAAGAGTAGAGTTTGACTCCACTTTTATCATAGCTCTTTTTTGAATAATAACAGCTTAGAAAGAAGGATCTCAAAATGGGAAAATTAGAAGTTATTACACATCCACTGATTCAACACAAATTATCTATTCTTCGTCGTACAGATACCTCTACGAAGGCCTTTCGTGAATTGGTAGATGAGATTGCTATGTTGATGGGTTACGAAGTCTTGCGCGAATTACCTCTTGAAGATGTAGAAATTGAAACACCGATTACCAAAACCGTTCAAAAACAAATTGCAGGGAAGAAATTGGCCATTGTTCCAATCCTTCGTGCAGGAATTGGGATGGTCGATGGGCTCTTGAGTTTGGTACCAGCTGCTAAGGTTGGCCATATCGGGATGTACCGTGATGAAGAAACCTTGAGACCAGTTGAATACTTGGTGAAATTGCCAGAAGATATTGATCAACGTCGTATCTTTGTAGTAGACCCGATGCTTGCTACGGGCGGATCCGCTATTCTAGCGATTGATTCCTTGAAAAAACGTGGCGCTAGCCATATCAAGTTTGTCTGCTTGGTGGCGGCACCAGAAGGGGTGAAAGCTCTTCAAGAAGCGCATCCAGATGTTGATATCTTTACAGCAGCTCTCGACGACCACTTGAATGATCATGGCTACATTGTTCCAGGTCTTGGAGATGCGGGTGACCGTTTGTTCGGTACTAAATAAAAAGCCCATTCATAGTAAGGGAAAGGTGCTAAAAAATTGACCTTTTTTGACCATTGGTTTATAATAGCAGATATACCTTGAACCTCACGAATTGTGAGAATGAATGGATACTAAAGGAGAAGAATAAATGATTCCAGTAGTTATTGAACAAACCAGCCGTGGAGAACGTTCTTACGATATTTATTCCCGTCTGTTGAAAGATCGGATTATCATGGTGACAGGTCCAGTTGAGGATCAAATGGCCAATTCGATTATTGCCCAATTGCTCTTCTTGGATGCTCAAGATAACACCAAAGATATCTATATGTATATCAATACCCCAGGAGGTTCTGTTTCAGCAGGTCTGGCTATCGTCGATACCATGAACTTTATCAAGTCAGATGTCCAAACCATTGTTATGGGGATGGCAGCTTCAATGGGGACTGTGATTGCGTCAAGTGGTGCGAAAGGCAAACGTTTCATGTTGCCAAATGCTGAGTACATGATCCACCAACCAATGGGGGGCACTGGTGGCGGTACCCAACAAACCGATATGGCGATCGCAGCAGAACATTTGCTCAAAACACGGAATAACTTGGAAAAAATCCTTGCGGAAAATTCAAGTCAACCGATCGAAAAAGTGCATGCAGATGCAGAACGTGATAATTGGATGAGTGCGCAAGAAACTCTTGAATATGGCTTTATTGATGAAATCATGGCCAATAATAAATTGGGTTAAACCATCCTGTGGGAAGGCTCGTCAAGAGGCTGGGACAAAAGTCCTAGCCTCTCAATTATTTTTGGATTGTCGAGCAAAACGCAGTGGTTGAGTGGGCTCTACTACGCTGATTTCATCAGCTTTTACAGCCCTACTCAACTGTGCGGAGGTGGGACGACGAAATCGAATTCTAAGGAATTACCGATTTCTGTCCCACTCTCTTTTTTGCTCTCATAAAAGAGTAGTTCTTTTTCTTGAAATTTGATATACTAGTAACAGAACGAGAAAGGGATTGACCATGTTTGAGAAACAAGAAAGAACAGGCTTGATTGTAAAATTGTATTACAATCGAGACGGGAAAAAATTACAATCTGTCGGAGATGTCTTGTACCATTCTAAGAAATGCCGTTATGTCCAATTGTATGTGGACAGCGACAAGGCCGATCAAGTCATGGAAGACTTAAAGAAAGAACGTTATGTCAAAAAGGTCTTGCCTTGCCATCTCAAAGATTTAGATACAGATTTTGTGGGGAGTTTGCAACGATTGGAGACCCCATCTGTGGTCACAGAAGTTTAGAAAACGCAATCATTTGATGGATTGTGCTTTTTTTATTGACAATTGTCAGATAATTCGGTATATTCTTAATGTATTTAATTTAAGATTCATTTAAGGAGATCATTACAAATGAAGAAAAAATTTGCTCTTTCATTTTTAACCATTGCAAGTGTCGCTCTTCTTGCTGCTTGTGGTGAAGTTTCTACTTCTGGTTCAAACACAACTGGTAACGAAATCGGCAAGGAACTAAAAGTCGGTTTTAACTTTGAAAAAACTGGTGAAGTAGCAGCCTACGGTAGCGCTGAACAAAAAGGTGCTCAATTGGCCGTTGATGAAATCAACGCTAAGGGTGGAGCTGATGGCAAAAAGATCGTTGTCACAGATAAAGATAACAAGTCTGAAACAGCTGAAGCAGCTACAGTCACTACAAACCTTGTCACTCAATCAAAAGTGAACGCTCTTGTTGGACCTGCAACTTCAGGTGCTACTGCAGCAGCCGTTGCCAATGCTGGTAAAGCAGGTGTGCCATTGGTTACACCATCTGCAACTCAAGATGATTTGACAAAAGGTCAAGATTACCTTTTCCGTGCAACCTTCATCGATAGCTTCCAAGGAAAAATCATTGCCAAATACACAACTGATAACTTGAAAGCGAAGAAAGTCGTTCTTTACTACGATAACTCATCTGACTATGCGAAAGGGATTGCTGAAGCCTTCAAGAAATCTTACAAAGGTGAAATCGTAGCAACTGAAACCTTCCAATCTAAGGATACAGACTTCCAAGCTGCCCTTACAAAAATCAAAGATAAAGACTTCGATGCGATTGTTCTTCCAGGTTACTACACAGAAACTGGTAAAATCGTAAACCAAGCGCGTGGTATGGGAATCAAACAACCAATCATTGGTGGTGATGGATTTAGCGATGCTAAGTTCGTTGAACAAGCAACACCTGCTGCAGCTACAGACATCTACTACGTAGCTGGATTCTCTACTGAAGGTGAAATGACTGATAAAGCCAAGAAATTCGTAGAAGCTTACAAAGCGAAATACAATGAAGAACCTTCAATGTTCGCAGCTTTGGCTTATGATTCAGTTTACATGGTTGCAGAAGCATCTAAAGGTGCTAAGAACTCTGTCGAATTGAAAGATAACCTTGCGAAGTTGAAAGACTTGGAAGGTGTGACTGGTACAATGTCAATTGACAAGAACCACAACCCGGTTAAATCAGCTCTTATGATTGGCTTGAAAGATGGTAAAGTCAAATCAGTTGAGTCTGTTAAACCATAATTATCATTTGTTGTTTGTACAAGAGGCTGGGAGAATGAAAATTCCTGGCCTCGCTCTTTATTGTTAGAAAGGATGGTTCAAATGCTCCAGCAATTAGTGAACGGTCTAATCTTGGGAAGTGTCTATGCACTCTTGGCCCTTGGTTATACCATGGTGTATGGAATTATCAAATTGATCAACTTTGCCCATGGAGATATCTACATGGTAGGTGCCTTTATGGGATATTTCTTATTGAACTCGTGGAAAGTGAACTTCTTTGTAGCCTTGCTCCTAGCCATGGTTGGGACGGCTATTTTAGGGGTTGTAATTGAATACCTGGCTTATCGTCCGCTTCGTCATTCGACTCGGATTGCAGCCTTGATCACAGCCATCGGGGTTTCTTTCTTGCTAGAATATGGGATGGTCTTCTTCGTAGGGGCCAATACCCGTTCCTTCCCGCAAGTGATTAAAACGGTTCGTTACAACTTCGGTCCTATTTCAATCTCCAATATTCAGTTGATGATCTTGGGAGTGTCTGTTTTCTTGATGGTCGCTCTTCAATTTATTATTCAAAAGACAAAGATGGGGAAAGCCATGCGGGCTGTATCTGTCGATAGTGATGCTGCTCAATTGATGGGGATTAACGTAAACCGTACGATCAGTTTTACCTTTGCTTTGGGATCTGCCTTGGCAGGTGCTGGTGGTGTCTTGATTGGTTTGTATTACAACTCGATCGAGCCTCTGATGGGGATGACACCAGGGATCAAAGCATTTGTCGCAGCCGTTCTTGGAGGAATCGGAATCATTCCAGGTGCTGCCCTAGGTGGATTTGTTATCGGTTTGTTGGAAACCTTCGCTACAGCGATCGGTCTTTCAGACTTCCGTGATGCCATTGTGTATGCCATCTTGATTGTGATCTTGCTCATCCGTCCAGCAGGTATCCTCGGTAAAAATGTGAAAGAGAAGGTGTAAGCCATGAAACAAAATTTAAAAGTGAATTTAGTCTGGCTTGGTCTTTTGGTCGCAGGTTTTGCCTTGATCCAAGTCTTGGTTGCAGCGGGTGTGCTCAACCTCTTCTATATCCAAATTTTAGAACAAATTGGAATTAATATTATCCTTGCAGTTGGCTTGAACCTCATTGTTGGTTTCTCAGGTCAATTCTCACTCGGCCATGCCGGATTTATGGCGATTGGTGCTTACTCTGCAGCCATTCTTGGTTCCAAATCACCAACCTATGGGGCTTTCTTTGGCGCGATGGTTTTAGGTGCTTTGATTGCTGGTGTCGTTGCCTTGATCGTTGGGGTTCCAACCCTTCGTTTGAAAGGGGACTATCTCGCGATTGCGACACTTGGGGTTTCTGAAATCATCCGGATCTTGATCGTTAATGGTGGTACTCTAACAAATGGTGCTGCTGGGATCCTTGGTTTGCCAGCCTTTACAACTTGGCAATTGGTTTACCTCTTTGTTGTCATTACAACGATCTTTACGATTAACTTCTTACGCAGTCCAATTGGACGCTCTACCCTTTCTGTTCGTGAAGATGAAATCGCGGCAGAATCTGTTGGGATCAATACGACCAAGGTCAAAGTCATCGCCTTTGTATTTGGTGCGATCACAGCGGCGATTGCTGGATCTCTCCAAGCCGGCTTTATCGGCTCTGTTGTCCCTAAAGATTACTCTTTCACCAATACTATTAATGTCTTGATCATTGTCGTATTTGGTGGTTTGGGATCCATGTCAGGAACAGTTGTGGCAGCCATCGTCTTGGGTATCTTGAACATGGTGCTTCAAGACTTCTCAAGTGTACGTATGATCATTTACTCATTGGCTTTGATTCTCGTGATGATCTTCCGTCCAGGTGGTCTTCTTGGAACATGGGAATTCAGCTTGAAAAAACTACTCTCAAAAAAGGAGGCTAACTAATGGCACTTCTTGAAGTAAAAAACTTAACAAAAAACTTTGGTGGTTTGACAGCCGTTGGGGATGTGACCATGGAACTCAATGAAGGAGAATTGGTTGGTTTGATCGGCCCCAACGGTGCCGGTAAAACAACCCTCTTCAACCTCCTAACAGGGGTATATGAACCAAGTGAAGGGACCATTACCTTAGATGGTCAGCTCCTAAATGGTAAAGCACCTTATAAAATCGCTGCAGGTGGTCTGGGACGTACTTTCCAAAATATTCGTCTCTTTAAAGATTTGAGCGTGTTGGACAATGTTTTGATTGCCTTTGCCAATCACCACAAACCACATGTCTTTGCGAGTCTTTTCCGCTTGCCAAGCTATTACAAGAATGAAGAAGCTTTGAAAGCGAAAGCTCTTGAATTGTTAGCCATTTTTGGTTTGGAAAAAGAAGCAGATACCTTGGCCAAAAACTTAGCTTACGGACAACAACGTCACTTGGAGATCGTTCGTGCCCTTGCTACAGAGCCAAAAATCCTCTTCTTGGATGAACCTGCTGCAGGGATGAACCCTCAAGAAACAGCAGAATTGACCCAATTGATCCGTCGCATTCAAAAAGAATTCAATATTACGATTATGCTGATCGAGCACGATATGAGTTTGGTCATGGAAGTAACGGAACGGATCTATGTATTGGAATATGGTCGCTTGATTGCTCATGGAACGCCAGATGAAATCAAGAACAACAAACGCGTAATCGAAGCCTATCTAGGAGGTGAAGCCTAATGTCTATGTTAAAAGTTGAAAATCTTTCTGTACACTATGGCATGATCCAGGCTGTCCGTGATGTCAGTTTCGAGGTAAATGAAGGGGAAGTTGTTTCTCTTATCGGTGCTAACGGTGCTGGGAAAACATCTATTCTTCGTACCATTTCAGGTTTGGTGCGTCCAAGTGCTGGGAAAATCGAGTTTTTGGGTCAGGAGATTCAAAAGGTTCCTGCTCAAAAGATTGTAGCAGCAGGACTCTCTCAAGTTCCAGAAGGCCGCCACGTCTTTCCAGGCTTAACTGTTATGGAAAACTTGGAGATGGGAGCTTTCTTGAAGAAAGATCGAGAAGAAAACCAAGCTAACTTGAAGAAAGTCTTCTCCCGTTTCCCACGTTTGGAAGAACGGAAGAACCAAGATGCAGCAACCCTATCTGGTGGGGAACAACAAATGCTTGCAATGGGTCGTGCACTTATGTCGACGCCAAAACTCTTGCTTCTGGATGAACCTTCAATGGGATTGGCCCCAATCTTTATCCAAGAAATCTTTGATATCATCCAAGATATCCAAAAACAAGGGACAACTGTTCTCTTGATCGAGCAAAATGCCAACAAGGCTCTTGCCATCGCAGACCGCGGTTATGTTTTGGAAACAGGGAAAGTCGTTCTTACTGGAACAGGAAAAGAACTCTTAGCCTCAGAAGAAGTCCGCAAGGCTTACCTTGGTGGATAAGTTTTCTAAAGTTTGTTTGAAAGGAAAAGTTAGCTAAACCTTTCTTCGGATTGCTGACAAAGATAATTTAGAAACTTTCCTTAGGTGAGTATGGACGTCAGCGAACTTCGAAGAAGTTCCATGACTTAGTTTTGAGCCTAAGGTCTCAAAACTCCCGAGTACTAGAAACATTAATGTTTCTAGCACTTTTCTCACGGCGGAAAGTTTCAATATACTCCCAAATGATTCAAAAAATAGCATAATTTCTATTATGAAGAATTATTAATCTTATATTATAGGAAAGATAGTTTGAACATGTTCGAAAGAAAGGTCCTGAAGACCTTTCTTTTTTCATCTTTCTTGTTTGATTTTTCTAAATTTTGAAAACAAGAGAAAACTGCTGAAAGCGTTTGAAATCATTCTTAAAATCAAGTATAATAAAACTAATAAAAGCATAGGAGAACTTGTTATGGCTGTTAAAGATTTTATGACACGTAAAGTGGTTTACATTAGTCCAGATACGACAATTGCCCACGCGGCAGATTTGATGCGCGAACAAGGTTTGCACCGTTTGCCAGTCATTGAAAACGATAAATTGGTTGGGTTGGTGACAGAAGGTACGATTGCAGAAGCAAGTCCATCTAAAGCAACAAGCTTGTCTATTTTCGAGATGAACTATCTGTTGAACAAGACTAAGGTTAAAGATGTCATGCTTCGCGATGTCATTACCGTCTCTAAATTTGCGAGCTTAGAAGATGCGACCTACCTCATGTATAAGAACAAGGTGGGAATTCTTCCAGTCGTGGACAATGACCAAGTATCCGGTGTCATCACAGACCGTGATATTTTCCGTGCTTTCCTTGAAGTATCCGGTTATGGAGAAGAAGGAGTTCGTGTTCGCTTTGTGACAGAAGATAAGGTTGGCGTTCTAGAACAAATCATTCACTTGATTGTAGAAGAAGGGTATAACATCGCAAATACAGTCAATATCCCAACAAAAGACGATCGTGTGGTTATCGAAGTCCAAATTGATGGGGTGACAGATCTAGAAGGAATCCGTAGTAAATTTGAAGCCAACGGTTTGAAAGTCGATGAAATCACTCGAACAACCGCAAAAGCTATTTAATAAAAAAATCAGGCTGGATGACAATGTAGCCTGATTTTTGTATAAGGTAACCTAATAAATTCTATAAAAATAATTATGATTTTATTAATCATGACGTGTATTCTAAGATTTTCCGCCGTGAGAAAAGAGCATGAAACATACTTGTTTCATGCTCTCGGAATTTTTGAGACATTAGGCTCAAAAATTAGTCATGGAACTTTGTGAAAGTTCGCTGACGTCCGTACTCACCTAAGGAAAATCGTAAATAGAAAAAAAGCTAGATGAAAATCTAGCCTTATTTCTATTAACGATTAATGGGTTGTTTTTCTTTATCTAAAGTAAAGCCTTCGCCGAGAATTTCATGGGCTTCAGAAATGGTGATAAAGGCGAATGGATCAATCTGATTAATGATGTCTTTCATTTGTTTCATCTCATTCCGTGAAACGACACAGTAGACGATATCCAGGTCCTTACGGCTGTAATAGCCCATCCCGCGGATAAAGGTAATCCCGCGACCCAGATCGTCAGAAACCTTTTTGGCAATTTCTTCTGGTTTGGATGTAACGATAAGGAAGCCTTTTCCAGCAAAACCACCTTCTCCAATCAAGTCGATCACAAGGGTGTCAATCAGGATAAAGAAGAGGGTATACATAGCGGTACGGACATCTTGGAAGACAATGACCACAGTTGTCAGAACAATGGCATCTACAATCAACATGAGCTTTCCCATACTGAGGGAAGTGTATTTGTTAAAGATGCGAGCGAGGATATCGGTTCCTCCAGTGGTTCCTCCAGCATTGAAGATGATCCCTAGCCCCAAACCAAGCACAACCCCTGAGGCGATACAGGCAAGCAGAATATCTCCTTTAAAGGCTGTAAAGATAAAGTGATGGTAGTGGTGGCTGAGAGGCATAGCTTCAAAAATTGCCATCCATGCCGAAACCGAGAAAGTCCCAAGTAAGCTCAGATAAAGAGATTTCTTGCCCAGCAGTTTCCAAGCCAGAACGAAAAGAGGGATATTGATCAGCAAGTTCATCAGGGATACGGGGACTTTTAAGAGGTAATAGGTGATCAAGGTAATCCCTGTCGCTCCTCCTTCATAGAAGTGAAAGGGAATGACCAAAAAATAGATCCCAAATGAAAAAATGCCGGCCCCCAAGATGATAGCCAGAATATCTTTAAATTTAAACATGATAGGTTGTCTCCTAAAACTTTATAAGAACATTGTAACAAAAAAGTGAAAAAATGAAAATGACTTTGAAAAATTTTCTCTCCTAAAATACAAGATTTTTACCCTTATTTTTGGTAAAATAAAAAGAAGAAAACTAGAAAGAGGATACTATGGTAAACGGTACATTAATTTCATTTGAAGGTCCAGAAGGAGCGGGGAAATCATCGGTCCTAGAAGCCGTTTTGCCTCTACTTGAAGAAAAAGGAATTCCTTTTATTACAACCCGTGAACCAGGCGGTGTAGACATTGCAGAAAAGATCCGCCAAGTCATTTTAGATCCAGACCATACTAGTATGGATGCCAAGACCGAGTTGTTGCTCTATATTGCTAGTCGCCGGCAGCATTTGGTAGA
The DNA here is from genome assembly GCF_032163505.1 of Streptococcus parasanguinis. Lineage (NCBI taxonomy): Bacteria > Bacillati > Bacillota > Bacilli > Lactobacillales > Streptococcaceae > Streptococcus > Streptococcus parasanguinis. Next base: position 1,495,039 of record NZ_CP134147.1, on the reverse strand, counting down.
ACGCGTCTTGCCAGCCCTTGCAGCTGGGAAGGTTGTCTTGATGGACCGCTTTATTGATAGCTCGGTCGCTTATCAAGGGTATGGTCGCGGTCTGAGTGTGGAAGATATCGAGTGGCTCAATCAATTCGCGACAGATGGTCTTAAACCAGATCTCACCCTTTACTTTGATCTGGATGTCGAAGAAGGGCTCGCTCGAATTGCGAAAAACCAAGAGCGGGAAGTCAATCGTTTGGATTTGGAAGGATTGGAGCTTCACCAAAAAGTCAGACAAGGTTATTTGGCCTTGTATGAAAAGGAACCAGAGCGCATTGTGAAAATCGATGCCAGTCAATCCTTTGAAGCAGTTTTTGCGGATGTCTTGGCTGTTTTAGAAAATCGCTTGGGGATATTGAAATGAAGCTAGAAGAGATCCAACAGCTTCAGCCAGAATTGGTGGAGCGTTTCACCCAGATCTTAGAACACAAACAGCTCAGTCATGCTTATCTCTTTACAGGCTCTTTTGCCAGTTTTGAGATGGCCCTCTTGCTAGCTCAAAGTCAATTTTGCGAAGATTTGCAGGGAGTCTGGCCTTGTGGCAAATGCCGTTCCTGCCGCTTGATTTCAGAAGAAGAATTCTCAGACGTAAAGATCGTGCGTCCAGTCAACCAGATCATTAAGACTGACCGTATTCGCTCGCTCGTTCAAGACTTTTCTCAATCAGGATTTGAAGGCAGTCGGCAGGTCTTTATCGTCCAAGATGCGGATAAGATGCATACCAATGCGGCCAACTCTCTCTTAAAAGTCATGGAAGAGCCCCAGAGTGAGATCTATCTTTTCTTGTTGACATCCGATGAAAACTTGATCTTACCGACCATCAAGAGTCGGGCCCAGCAGGTCCATTTTCCTAAAAAGCAAGCCTACCTAACCGAACTGCTAGAAAAAGAAGGCTTGATCAAATCACAGGCAAATTTAGTAGCTCGTTTTAGTTTTAGTCTTGAAGAGGCAGAGCAGCAAAAAAAGAATGCTACGTTTTTTGAACTAGCAAAAGTTTGTGATCAGTTTATCGAACGTTGTCAATCCAATTTGAATCGCGCCTATTTGGAAGTGACCCGCTTAGTGAGTCTAGCAGATGATAAGGAAAAACAAAGCCAGGCCTTTCGTTTGATGGAGTTGGCTTTAGAAGAGCAGTTGCGTTTGAGTAGATCCCAGCAGTTGCTTGAGAAATTGAGTCTTGCTCGCAGGATGTGGAAGGCCAATGTTTCTTTTCAAAATGCTCTAGAATATATGGTTTTGAGCTTAGAAAGTTAAGGAGTCAGAATGAATAAAAAAGAATTATTTGATGCTTTAGACGGCTTTTCTCAGAATTTGTTGGTCACCTTGGCTGAAGTAGAAGCCATCAAGAAAAATTTGAAACAAGTCATCGAAGAAAATACAGCTCTTCGCTTAGAAAATGATAAATTGAGAGAGCGTTTGGGGGAAGTTGAGAAGACTTCATCCGCAAAGTCACAACACCATGGTCGTGAAAATTTGCAACGTATTTACAATGACGGTTTTCATATCTGCACTTATTCCTACGGTCAACGCCGTGAGAACGATGAAGAGTGTATGTTTTGTGACGAGTTGTTATTTAGGGAGTAAGCATGCAGATCCAACGAAGTTTTAAAGGAGAAAAGAAAACTGGGGTGCTTTACCTGGTCCCAACACCGATCGGTAACCGGGAGGATATGAGTTACCGCATGGTCCAGACCTTAAAGGATGTGGACTTGATCGCAGCTGAGGATACTAGAAATACAGGCCTCTTGCTCAAGCATTTTGAGATTACCACTCCCCAGACTAGCTTTCATGAGCACAATGTCATGGAAAAAATTCCAGATCTGATCGCCTATTTAGAATCCGGAAAGGATGTGGCGCAAGTCTCAGATGCAGGACTTCCTAGTATCTCTGACCCCGGTCATGATTTGGTCAAGGCAGCGATTGAACGAGAGATTCCTGTCGTAGCTGTTCCTGGTCCTAGTGCGGGTATAACGGGTTTGATTGCCAGTGGCCTAGCCCCTCAACCTCATATTTTTTATGGATTTCTGCCTCGCAAAGAGGGGCAACAGAAAGCCTTTTTCCAAGAAAAAGTGGCTTATCCGGAGACACAGATCTTTTATGAGTCGCCCCATCGGGTGAAGGCAACCTTAGAGAATATGTTGGCTGTCTATGGGGATCGTCCTGTCGTCCTGGTTCGTGAATTGACCAAGATCTACGAGGAATATACTCGCGGCAGTATTTCTGAGTTAGTCGCATTTCTTGAAGAAAATCCTCTCAAAGGGGAGTGCCTCTTGATCGTCGAAGGAGCCAATGAAGAAGAACTAGACCTAGAAGAGGTCGACTTGATCCAAGAGATCGACACCTTGGTCCAAGAGGGGATGAAGAAGAATCAAGCAATTAAACAGGTCGCCAAACAATACGGCCTGCAAAAGAGTGAGCTCTATGCTCGTTACCATCAAGACTAGGAAAGGTTGGAAGCAGGATGGAAATTAGAATGGCTTATCCCAACGAGATTAAGCGAATTATGGAAATCATCCAAGATGCCAAGGAAAGCCTGGCTCAAAGACAGGTCGACCAGTGGCAGGATGGCTATCCAGATGAAGAGATCATTTTTGAAGATATTCTAGAAAGTCGTGGCTATGTGGCCGTTGAAGATCAGGAAGTTGTCGCCTATGCGGCCGTCCACAAGGGAAATGAAGCGGCCTATAATGAGATTTATGATGGCAAGTGGGAGCATGACAATTATATGTATGTCACTTTTCACCGTGTCGCTGTAGCCAAAGAAGCTGCTGGGAAAGGGGTGGCTCAGACCTTCCTTCAAGGTTTAATCGAAGGAGAAAAAGGACCGGATTTCCGTTGCGATACGCACCCGGATAATCTGGTCATGCAACATTTGCTTGAAAAATTGGGTTACCATTATTGTGGAAAGGTCCCTATTGATGGCGTCCGCCTGGCTTATCAAAAGATCAAGCGAAAAGCAGAAACTAGTCTATTCCAAGTGGTCTCAGAAGAGGACCGCTGGGACCAAAGAGCAGAAGCAGCCTACAATGACTCTCTATCTTAAACAATTTTATGAAAGCCCTATGGGGCTTCTTTCGATCATTGTCAGTGAAGAAGGCCTTGTAGAGCTTGATTTTTATGATCCGAAAGAGGATGCTCCTGATCCCTATGGGGCGCTGGAACAGATCCATCCCTACCATGATAAGGTAAAGGAGTGGTTGGATCACTATTTTGCTGGGGAGCCAATCGCTATCAGCTTTCCACTAGCACCGCAAGGGACAGCCTTTCAAGAGCGGGTGTGGCAGTTATTGCGAGAGATCCCATATGGTGAGACCAAGACCTATGGCCAACTTGCCCAGGATCTTTCTTGTGGTTCAGCCCAGGCCGTGGGACAGGCTGTCGGACGCAATCCCTTGACGATCTTAGTCCCTTGTCACCGTGTGATGGGAAAAGATGGACAACTGACGGGCTACGCGTCTGGACTCGATCGCAAACGCTGGCTCTTACAACACGAAGGAATTACCTGGAAGGAGAAGTGAAATCGATGTATACCTTTATTGAATATCCAAAATGTTCGACTTGTCGAAAGGCTAAATCAGAATTGGACGGTCTCCAATGTGAGTTCCAAAGCCAAAACATTGTCACAGAAACACCGACTAGCCAAGAATTGCAAGACTGGATGGCAGCATCTGGCCTACCGATCAAGTCTTTCTTCAATACTAGCGGAATGAAATACCGTGAACTCGGTTTGAAAGATAAGGTGGATCAACTGACAGTGAAAGAAGCGGCGGATCTCCTTGCTTCAGACGGTATGCTGATCAAGCGGCCTTTGCTTGTCAAAGACGGAAAAGTTGTTCAAGTGGGCTACCGAAAACCATACGCAGAATTAGGTTTGTAAAAGAAAAGGGAGTTGGGTTTTCTTCAGATATATAATAAAAGTATGCCAGAAGCTTTCCTTAGGTGAGTACGGACGTCAGCGAACTTCAAAGAAGTTCCATGACTTAGTTTTGAGCCTAAGGTCTCAAAACTCCCGAGTGCTAGAAACAATAATGTTTCTAGCACTTTTCTCACGGCGGAAAGTTTCGGTATATTCTTTATGAGATTCATAAGTTAGAACTTATTTTGATTTCTTGACAAAATCGCGTAACCTATCTTACTTATAATTTATTTATATATATTCTAAAGGGAGTTGGGCTCCCTTTTCATTTTGCAGTGAAGATGATATAATCATACGAGTGAAATCAATGAAAGAGAGTCAAGCATGAGTATTTTAGAAGTGAAAAATTTGAGTCACGGTTTTGGGGACCGGGCGATTTTTGAGGATGTGTCCTTCCGTTTGTTAAAGGGAGAGCATATCGGTCTTGTCGGGGCCAATGGTGAGGGGAAATCGACCTTCATGAGCATCGTGACGGGTAAAATGCAACCAGACGAAGGAAAGGTTGAGTGGTCTAAGTACGTGACAGCAGGTTATCTGGACCAGCATTCGGTCTTAGAAGAAGGACAAACGGTTCGCGATGTCTTACGGACCGCTTTTGATGAGTTGTTCACAGCTGAAGCTCGCATCAATGACCTCTATATGGCCATGGCGGAAGAGGGAGCCGATGTCGATGCTTTGATGGAAGAGGTTGGGGAACTTCAAGAGCGTCTAGAAAGTCGTGATTTTTATACCTTGGATGCCAAGATTGATGAAGTGGCGCGTGCTCTTGGGGTCATGGACTTTGGCATGGATACGGATGTGACCTCCTTGTCAGGTGGGCAACGGACCAAGGTCCTTTTGGCTAAATTGCTCCTTGAAAAACCAGATATCCTTCTCTTGGACGAGCCGACCAACTACTTGGATGCAGAGCACATCGATTGGCTCAAACGCTATTTGCAGAATTATGAAAATGCCTTTGTCCTCATTTCCCACGACATTCCTTTCTTGAATGATGTGATCAATATCGTCTACCATGTGGAAAATCAGCAGTTAACCCGCTATTCAGGAGACTACTACCAATTCCTTGAAGTCTATGAAATGAAGAAATCGCAATTGGAAGCGGCTTATGAGCGCCAGCAAAAAGAGATTGCTGATTTGAAAGATTTCGTAGCCCGCAATAAGGCGCGTGTGGCTACACGGAATATGGCCATGTCTCGTCAGAAGAAGCTGGACAAGATGGAACTCATTGAGTTGCAAAGTGAGAAACCGAAACCCTCCTTTGAATTTAAGAATGCCCGGACTCCTGGACGCTTTATCTTCCAGGCCAAGGATCTTCAGATTGGCTATGACCGTCCTTTAACCAAGCCTTTGAACCTAACCTTTGAACGCAATCAAAAGGTGGCCATCATCGGGGCCAACGGGATCGGGAAAACCACTCTCTTGAAGAGCTTGTTAGGAATTATCCCACCGATCGCTGGTGAAGTCGAGCGTGGAGATTACCTAGAGCTTGGCTATTTCGAGCAAGAGGTCGAAGGGGGCAATCGCCAGACACCGCTTGAAGCAGTCTGGAATGCCTTTCCGGCTCTCAACCAAGCAGAAGTTCGTGCCGCACTTGCCCGCTGTGGCTTGACGACCAAACATATCGAGAGCCAAATCCAGGTGCTATCCGGTGGAGAACAAGCCAAGGTACGCTTCTGTCTCTTGATGAATCGTGAAAACAATGTCTTGGTACTAGACGAGCCGACCAACCACTTGGATGTGGATGCCAAAGAAGAATTGAAACGGGCTCTGAAAGAGTACAAGGGATCGATCCTCATGGTTTGCCACGAGCCAGATTTCTATGAAGGCTGGATGGACCAAATCTGGGACTTTAATGAATTGACTTAAAGACAAAAAGAGAAACTTGTCTCGCTTTTTAGAATGAAGAAATTTTGTTGTTTACATAAGGCGGCACAAGTAATTCAAAAAATCTAAATGATTCTATTTTTAAATTTAGTCAAGTAATGACCGAAACATTCCGCAGTGAGAAAAGTGCCTGAAACAGATTTGTTTCAGGCACACGGAATTATTGAGACCTTAGGCTCAATAATTAGTCATGGAACTTCGCAGAAGTTCGCTGACGTCCGTACTCACCTAAGGAAAGTTTCTAAGAAAAATTTACATTTGATAGAAAAAGAGAACCGTTTGGTTCTCTTTTCATTATTTCTTGAAATTGTAGTCTTTTAAGATCTCGATTTTTTCAATCTTGATATCTGTTTTTGGTTTGTCCTTATCATCGGTTTCGGCAGATGCAATTTTATCCACCACATCCATGCCATCGATCACTTGGCCAAAAACAGTGTAGTTACCACCATCGAGGGTTGGATTTCCACCATTTTTATAAGCATCGATGATCTTAGCTGGGAAGCGGTCAGTTGGGAGTTTACTTGAAATATCATCCTTATTTTGGTTGATATAGAATTGACTACCATTGGTATTTGGACCAGAATTGGCCATGGCAAGGGCTCCACGAAGATTGTAAAGGTATGGAGAATACTCATTCTCAAAACCAGTACCTGAATCTTTGGATTTGTCTTTGTCCTTCCAGATGGATTCGCCACCAGTACCGTCTCCTTTAGGATCCCCAGTTTGGATCATAAAGTTGTTAATAACACGGTGGAAAAGCAAGCCATTGTAGTAGCCTTCTTTTGCATGGGTCAAGAAGTTTTCAACTGCAAGGGGCGCATATTTAGGGAAAAGCTTCACAGTGATATCGCCTTCAGTCGTAGTGATTTTAACCTCTGCTTCGTCTTCAGCCACTTCATTTGAGAGCTGTGGGAAGACGGCATTTTCATTGGTCATGGCATCGTTAAAATCTTTGCGCAGTTGTTCTAATTTCTTTTGTTCTTCTTCAATTTTCTTTTGATCTTTTTCACTAGAGCTAGAAGTTGCTGTTTGCTCTGTCTTTTCTTTGCTTGCACTTGAAGAGCTAGCGTCTGTCTTATTGGACGAACAAGCTGTCAAAGCCAAGCCGGAAAATAATAGTAGTGCGATTAATTTTTTCATATTCTTCCTTTCCAACATAGTTGTCTTTCTCTATTGTACCTTAATTTTGCGATACTTTCAAATCTGGACGGGATTCTCTATTTTCTGAGGTTGTTTCAAGACCGATAACATTTGATAAATCACTAATTAAGAAGGAAGTTGCGTATAGATGGAAAATTCGGTATGATGGGAGATATGTTAATTTGTTTGAAAATGAACGAATTCCCTCAAAAACCGTATCATGAATAGGAGGCTACAAATTGGATTATAAAACTCTACGCAAAAACTATAGACTCTATATTAGATCTGCAGGCTTGTTAGCAATGCTTCTGATCTTTTGCATTGGATTAGTGGTCAGGGATAATCTTCTTCAGACTGCTGGCGTTTTATTGGTTATTGCATGCTTGATTTTATTCATCCAATTGCTCAAGAAAAGCTACACCAACAAGTGCAACACCTTGCTCCATGTAGACTTAGATTTAGCTTTTTGGCAGCAATACCTTCAGTTGAACAAGAATGTGAAAAAAGCTATTTCACAGATAGATATTAAGCTGACATCGGTTGCCTATTCTTTTATGATGGGAGATTTTGATACTGTCATAAAAGAATCTAGGGAAGCACTTAGTCAGACGGATTATTCGCAGAAATATAAGAATTTTTTTGAGAGTTATCTTATTCGCTCGATCGTGCTGACAGATACTGATTTGTCTAGGGAAGAGCTGGAGGATCGGTTGAATGAATTGACTATCACAGACCCTACACTAGCTGAGAAAACAAAAAAAGTCTGTCTCGCTCTTTATGATTTAACCATTGCACACCAAAGCAATGACTATTTCGAAGATTTAAGCAATGATTTCAAGTACCAGCAGTTGGAAATTATCTACTACCAAGCCTTGAATGCTACTCTTAAAGGTGATCAGCACAGAGCCAATGATCTCTTTCACAAGTTAATCTCAGAAGATGAGTCACTCTATATCGTTCGAAAGGCTAAGCAATACTTGAAGGATGAAGGCAGGCATCTGTAAATCCTCCGATCAAAATAGAGATTAATTGAAAGAGCCTGAAAAAACACAAGGAGTTATTGGAAAATGAATAAGAATTTTAACGAGATGTCGTTTGATGAATTGAAATGTTACCGCAGGGAAGGTCTATGGAGATCTTTTGGCTTATTACTGGTCATTATTTTGGTGATTACAGGCATGGTCCTGATGGAAGTGAATCATGTTTCTCCGTCCAATCAGAATCGTTTTCGGGTTATTGGCTTGACAACGGTCATTGCGCTCTTTGGCTACCTGATGCCTCTGATGGCAGCTAATCGTGTGATGCGAGACCATCCGGATTGGGTTAAGAAATCGGGGATTCGAGCAAAAATTCCCTTGCCGATGTCTTGGCATATCACAAGATTTTGCGTTCTTGGAGCGAGTCTCTTGGTGATTGGAGTAGGATTTGCCTCGCTATACAAACCACAAATTCCGCAGACAAATTTACAAGATCAAATTGATATGATTCAAACGGATCATGACCTGGAAAGAGAACAAAAAGTCGACCAAGTTCTAGATACTATCACACCGAATGATAAAAAATCTGAGTGAAATCCATTTTACATTAGGCACCTGTCATCAGGAAGTTTTCTTGATCGACAGGTTCTTTTTATTTTGTTATGATACAGTCAATGATAGATAGGAGAGACTTATGACGACTATTTCAGATGTAATGGAAAAATTTTACTCCGATCACGAGGTGAAACCCTATATTTCACCTGAGAGGGATTTGGAAGCTTGGTTGTTGGATCCAAAGCCTGTTTCCAAACGGAATATGGAGCTACTTCGAGATGGCTTGCTTGCTGGGGATATCATTCTCTTGTGGCGAATCCATTTTGGAACCTTTACGACAGAGACTTGGTTTCCTAAGTACTTCGAATATACTTATGGGATTCATGCGTCGGAACACTTGAAGGCTTTAGTGGAGAAGGGCTATACTTTTATTGAATCCGCTTTTGATTCACTGGACCATATCAATGCGACCATGAAAAAAGCCATTCTCAAAAAGAAGGGAGTTGCGGGTTTGTCCAAGATGAAAGCAGCTGATTTGAATCAAGCTTTGTCTGACCATTTTACGGAGGAAGAACTGACGGAGCAGTTCACAATTCGGGGTTATCAGTTGACGGACAAAGGAAAGCAAGCGCTGAAAGACTATCAAGCCATCATTGACCGCCATCCAAAGAAAAACATCTAAAACAGTGCCCACTCGGTGCTGTTTTTCTGCTTTCTGCTACAAATTTGTGGAAGAGATTTTACTAGAGAACTAGCTTGGAAATGTGATATAATAAAGGTTATGGCAAACAATAATCAATCAAAAAAAACACGGTCGACGAGACGACTGTCCAAAGCAGAATTAGAAAGAAAAAAAGCGATTCATCGCATGATTGCGACCATTCTCATTAGTCTGGTTTTAGTCTTTGCAGCCTTGAAATTGGGGGCAGTAGGGGTCTTGGCCTACAACTTAATCCGACTCTTTGTTGGGAGTTTGGCTTACTTGGCTATTTTAGCGACCTTTTTCTACCTCTATGCCTTTAAATGGCTGGACAAACACGAAGGGGTTATTTCAGGATTCCTAAGCTTCTTTGCTGGGGTTCTCTTGATGTTTCAGGCCTTCTTTGTATCCTCCCTTCATTTAGACAATAATGGAATCAAGGTCACCTTTTCAAGAATCATGGCAGACTTGATTCATCTGCGAGTGGAGAGCTTTGCCGGTGGTGGTATGATCGGTGCCCTTCTTTATGCTCCGATTTCCTTCCTCTTTTCAAATATTGGCTCTTATTTTATTGGCCTTCTCTTTATTGGATTGGGGATTCTCTTGATGAGTCCCTACTCCATCTATGATTTGTTTGAAAAGGGATCGGAAGCCTTCCACGCTTCTATGGAAAAAGGCAAAGAACGTCGCGAGCAGAAATTCCTTGAAAAAGAAGCGAGAGCTGCCGAGGAAGCTGCTGCAGCTGAACGAGAGCAAGAAGAAGCAAGTGCAGTTCTTACAACTCCCCTTTCAATGGAAGGGCATCCTGTAGACCCTGAAACGGGAGAGGTGCTGGCGGCGGAAGAGCCGTTCACAGAGACCTTCCCAGAAGCCGAAATTTTCGCACCAGCAACACCAGAGATCTACCTGCCAGATGAAGAATGGCCTGAAGAGCCTGAAGCATACGAAGAGCTTCCGGAAGCCGAAGAATTCGAGGACGATGGGGAAGAAGTTCAAGTGGATTTCACACCTAAGGAACTCCTCCAGTACAAACTTCCAACCATTGATCTCTTCGCACCTGACAAGCCGAAAAATCAATCCAAAGAGAAAAATATCGTTCGTCAGAATATCCGCATTTTGGAAGAGACCTTTGCAAGCTTTAACATCAAGGCAACAGTGGAGCGGGCGGAAATCGGCCCCTCTGTCACCAAGTATGAAGTGAAGCCGGCTGTCGGTGTGCGGGTCAACCGCATCTCCAACCTAGCAGATGATTTGGCCTTAGCCCTAGCTGCCAAGGATGTACGGATTGAAGCACCGATTCCAGGGAAGTCTCTGGTCGGAATCGAAGTGCCCAACTCAGAGATTGCGACGGTTTCCTTCCGTGAATTGTGGGAGCAGTCCAAAACAGATCCAGCTAAACTCCTGGAGATTCCTCTTGGGAAGGCCGTAGATGGCTCGGCTCGGACCTTTGATTTGGCTCGAATGCCCCATCTCTTGGTAGCGGGGTCTACCGGATCTGGTAAGTCAGTGGCGGTCAATGGCATTATTTCGAGTATCTTGATGAAGGCCCGTCCGGACGAAGTCAAGTTTATGATGGTCGATCCAAAGATGGTGGAGCTTTCTGTCTACAATGATATTCCTCACCTCTTGATTCCTGTGGTGACCAACCCACGTAAGGCCAGTCGAGCCCTGCAGAAGGTCGTTGATGAGATGGAAAATCGCTATGAGCTCTTCTCGAAAGTAGGGGCTCGCAATATTGCTGGCTTTAATGCCAAGGTGGCTGAGTACAATGCCCAGTCTGAGATGAAGCAAGTGCCACTTCCATTGATCGTGGTCATTGTCGATGAGTTGGCAGACTTGATGATGGTGGCAAGTAAAGAAGTGGAAGATGCTATTATTCGCCTCGGACAGAAGGCGCGTGCAGCAGGGATCCACATGATCTTGGCAACCCAACGGCCATCGGTTGATGTTATCTCAGGTTTGATCAAGGCCAATGTGCCTTCCCGTGTCGCTTTTGCGGTATCATCTGGAACCGACTCACGGACCATCTTGGATGAAAATGGCGCAGAGAAATTGCTCGGTCGTGGGGACATGCTCTTTAAACCGATCGATGAAAACCACCCGATTCGTCTGCAAGGATCCTTTATCTCAGATGATGATGTGGAGCGGATTGTCAACTTTGTCAAAGAGCAGGCAGAAGCCGATTATGATGATACCTTTGATCCAGGAGAAGTATCGGAGTCAGACTTTGATGGAGGTATGGGTGGCTCAGACGAGGGTGATCCTCTCTTTGAAGAGGCCAAAGCACTCGTCATCGAGACCCAAAAAGCCAGTGCTTCCATGATCCAGCGTCGCTTATCGGTTGGTTTTAACCGGGCGACTCGCCTCATGGAAGAGTTGGAAGCAGCGGGTGTGATTGGACCAGCTGAAGGGACCAAGCCTCGAAAAGTATTGCAACAATCATAAGGATAGGGAAAAAGGGCATATGTCCCACTCCCTTTTCTTTTTATAGAAAATAGAAAGTAGGACCAGATGAAGTTAGACACGATTCATCATATTGCCATCATTGGACGGGATCGCGATTCCATGTTGAATTTCTATGTGGACCAGTTGGACTTTGCGATTGTCAGTGAGTATGACCGTCCCGAACGCAGAGATATCTTGATCAATCTCCGTCAGGGGCAGCTGACTTTAGAACTCTTTATCAAACCGACGGCCCCAGAACGGCCTAAGCTCCCCTTGCCCGAGCATGCGGGACTGCGTCATCTGGCCTTTAAAGTGGACGATGTAGAGACCTATCTAGCTAGATTGGATCAGCTAGGTATTGAGAATACAGGCCTTCGCTATGATGATTTTGATGGCAAGAAGATGGCATTTTTCTTCGATCCAGAAGGATTGCCCTTGGAAATACATGAGTGAGGAAAGCAATGGTTAGATTAGAAGGACTCAGTCAGGAAGAAGTAGCGAAAAAGATCCAAGAGGGCAAGCAAAATAAGGTCACGATTAAGACCGAAAAAAGTATTGGGCAGATCATTCGAGACAATGTCTTTACTTACTTTAATCTGATTTTCCTGGTCTTAGCAGTCTTGCTGGTAGCAGTGAAGTCTTGGAACAATCTCTTGTTTGTTCCGGTCGTTGTGGTCAACTCCTTGGTAGGAATTGTGCAGGAAGTCCGCTCTCGACGGATCTTGCGTCAGATGCAATTTCTACATATGAGTGAGGCGATCGTTCTTCGTGAAGGAAAAGAAGTCGCTCTACCTATCGACCAGCTGGTGGAGGGCGATCTGGTTCGCTTTCAAGCTGGAGACCAAATCTATGCGGATGGTATCTTGCTGGAGGGCGATCTAAAAGTTGATGAGTCGCAATTGACAGGTGAAGCTGATGAGGTCAAAAAAGGAGCACAAGATGCGCTCATGTCAGGTAGTTTTGTGATCGCTGGTCAAGGTTTAGCGCGATTGGAAAAAGTAGGAAATGACTCCTACATCAACCAATTGAGCCTGGAAGCCAAGCAAGTCAAGTCTCATGAGGAGTCTGACATGGTCCATGCGGTCAATCGTATTGTGGGGATCATTGGTCTCCTTATCATTCCGCTAGGCTCGCTCCTTTTTCTTCGCAGCTATATCAGCCTAGGCGATAGCCTCAAGCTCAGTGTGACTTCAACAGTCGGGGCCTTGATCGGGATGATTCCAGAAGGCTTGTATCTCTTGATGACCTTGGCACTGGCTCTGGGTGCTGTCAGATTGGCTAAGGAAAAGGTCCTGCTCAATAGCATGAAGGGGATTGAGACCTTATCGCGCGTGGATATCCTTTGTGTCGATAAGACAGGGACCATTACAGAGCCGGGTATGGAAGTAACAGAGATTCGTCCAGTTAAAGACGCTCAAGACTTGGAAGCTCTAGCTCAGTATGTCAAGGCTAGTATGGATCAAAACGATACCATGGATGCCATCCGTAAATTTCACAAGACTCCAGTCAGTCGGCCTTGGAAGACTCTCGACGTTCAGCCCTTTACGTCTAAGAAAAAATATGGGGCCATTGCCTTTGAATCTGGGATCTATGTATTAGGGGCGCCAGAATTTGTTTTACGAGAGGGCTTCTCTGAGGTTGAAGAGGAGATAGCTCCTGCTACTCAGGTTGGCAATCGGGTCTTGGCCTTTGGGAAATATGGGGGAGAACACCTGGGAGAGACTTTAGAGGCTCCTGTAGACTTGGTAGCCTGGATTATTCTCTCCAATCCTTTGAGAAAAAATGCCAAAGAAACCTTCGCCTACTTCAAACAACAAGGAGTGACCATTAAGGTCATTTCAGGGGACAACCCTGCTACAGTCTCAGCTATTGCACAAAAAGCAGGCATTGAAGGAGCAGAGGATCTAATCGATACCAGAACCTTACTGACGGAAGAAGACTTGCACCAAGCGGCGAGCCAGTATACAGTCTTTGGTCGAGTGACACCAGAGCAAAAGAAAAGCCTTGTAGAAGGCTTGCAGGCAAAGGGGCATAAAGTCGCCATGACTGGAGATGGCGTCAACGATATTCTGGCCCTCAAAACAGCGGATTGTAGTATTGCGATGGAATCTGGAAATGATGCGACCAAAAAGATGGCGCAAGTGGTTTTACTGGATTCCGACTTTGGAAAGATGCCGTCCATCGTGGCAGAAGGTCGGCGGGTGGTCAATAATATTCAGCGATCAGCCAGCCTCTTTTTGATCAAGAATATCTTTTCCATTTTGTTGGCCATCTCAGTGACGCTTTTAGCCTTTACCTATCCCATTATGCCGTCACAGATGTCTTTGATCAGTGGTTTTACGATTGGGATTCCAGGATTCTTTCTAGCGCTTGAGCCCAATAGCGAGCGCATCAAAGGGCGCTTTATCGAAACGGTCTTTAAAAATGCGCTACCTGCTGCCTTGACGGATTTTATACTGATCTTTAGTTTGGTTTTGCTCTCTTCAGCATTTGGCATGAGGTCGGAAGAGCTCTCAAGTGCAGCCATCTGCTTGATGGCCTTCGTCGGCTTTACCATCATCTACCAAGAATCCCAGCCTCTCAATCACTACAAGAGACTAGTTCTTCTAGGAAATATCCTAGCCTTCCTGGTTTCAAGCAGTATCCTAGGGAGATTCTTTAACATGAGCCCCTTGAGACTTCAAACGCTGCTTATCTGCGCCATCATGGCGGCTCTCGCTCTCGTCTTAATTCAAGTATTTAAGAAGTTAGTGGGCTGGTTCTTTCATCGGAAGAAATAAAAGAAAGAGAGTGGGACAGAAATCGGTCATTCGTTAGAATTCGATTTCGTCGTCCCACCTCCGCACAGTTGAGTAGGGCTGTAACAGCTGATGAAATCAGCGTAGTAGAGCCCACTCAACCACTGCGTCTTGCTCGACAATCCAAAAACAATTGAGAGGCTAGGACTTTTGTCCCAGCCTCCTTTTGGTATTAAATAAACAAACTAGCTGTTAAGATCAGATAGAGTAAGAAGGTAACTAGAAATCCAGCACGCCAGAAGTATTTGATAAATCTAGGGTAATAAAAACACTTTTTCTTTTTTAAGAAATAAATCGTTAGCCCCAAAGCTAAAAGCGAAAGGCTTAAAGCTAGCAGCGGCAAGAGGCTGTGATAAAAGGCGCTGTCTGAGATCAGGTAGTACTCTAGGGCAAATAAAGGAAAGGCAATATCGGTCGATCGCCATCCTCTTTTCTGAAGCTTAAAGAGGTGAACAATGATGCCGCTCAGAATCAGCGTTAAAAAAATAAATAATACAGAAGCAACTTTGATTAACATAGCTTCATTCTATCATAAAACGAAAAAAAAGTTTACTATATTTTAATTTTTTCTTGCAAAAAATGAGAAATCGTGTATAATAGAAAGGTATGCACAAAGCATACTTGTGGGAGGTAAAAATCTGTAATTACCGCCAAAACCACAAAGGAGGATTTAAGAAATGGCTAAAAAAGTCGAAAAACTTGTAAAATTGCAAATCCCTGCTGGTAAAGCTACTCCAGCTCCACCGGTTGGTCCAGCGCTTGGTCAAGCAGGTATCAACATCATGGGATTCACTAAAGAGTTTAACGCTCGTACAGCTGATCAAGCTGGTATGATCATCCCAGTTGTTATCACTGTTTATGAAGACAAATCATTCGATTTCGTTACAAAAACACCACCAGCTGCTGTTCTTTTGAAAAAAGCTGCAGGTGTTGAAAAAGGTTCAGGTACACCGAACAAAACGAAAGTTGCAACTGTAACTCGTGCACAAGTACAACAAATCGCTGAAACTAAGATGCCAGATTTGAACGCTGCAAACATTGAGTCTGCAATGCGTATGATCGAAGGTACTGCTCGTTCTATGGGATTCACTGTTACTGACTAATTGTAACAATCCTATTTGCCCGCAATACACTTGATCAAATGACGAGTGACGTGGGAGATGAAAATCGATATGACCACATTACAAGGAGAAAGATAAAATGGCTAAAAAAAGCAAACAACTTCGTGCTGCTCTTGAAAAAATCGACAGCACAAAAGTCTACAGCGTAGAAGAAGCTGTAGCTCTTGCAAAAGAAACTAACTTTGCAAAATTTGACGCAACTGTAGAAGTTGCATACAACTTGAACATCGACGTGAAAAAAGCTGACCAACAAATCCGTGGTGCAATGGTATTGCCAAACGGAACTGGTAAAACAGCTCGCGTACTTGTATTTGCACGTGGTGCAAAAGCTGAAGAAGCAAAAGCTGCTGGTGCAGACTTCGTAGGTGAAGATGACCTTGTTGCGAAAATCAACGATGGTTGGTTGGACTTCGATGTTGTTATCGCTACACCTGACATGATGGCTCTTGTTGGACGTCTTGGACGTGTCCTTGGACCACGTAACTTGATGCCAAACCCTAAAACTGGTACAGTAACAATGGATGTTGCGAAAGCAGTTGAAGAGTCTAAAGGTGGTAAAATCACTTACCGTGCTGATAAAGCAGGTATTGTTCAAGCGATCATCGGTAAAGTTTCATTCGATGATACTAAATTGGTTGAAAACTTTAAAGCTTTCAACGACACAATCCAAAAAGCAAAACCAGCTACAGCTAAAGGTACTTACGTAACTAGCTTGACTTTGACTACAACTCAAGGTCCTGGTATCAAAGTGGACGTTAACTCACTTTAATTGAAATGAAAAGCTGCCCTCGGGTAGCTTTTTTTGTACTCAATTTTTATTTGCTACAGTTGGTAAAACTAATCGGATGGAAAAAAGAAAATTTTGATGGATATGACTATATAAAAAACGTAATTTATGGTAAAATAATACAGATCAAAAAAGGAGAGAGAAAATGGTAGAACCTAAGTATAAACGTATCTTAATCAAGCTATCTGGTGAGGCTCTTGCTGGCGAACGTGGTGTCGGAATCGATATCAAAACTGTCCAAAATATGGCTCAAGAAATCAAGGAAGTTCACGAACTTGGAATTGAAATTGCCTTGGTGATTGGAGGGGGAAACCTTTGGCGCGGAGAACCTGCTGCAGAAGCAGGGATGGATCGTGTCCAAGCAGACTACACAGGGATGCTTGGGACTGTCATGAACGCCCTTGTGATGGCTGATTCGCTTCAACAAGTTGGCGTGGATACCCGTGTTCAAACTGCGATTGCTATGCAACAAGTTGCAGAACCATATATCCGTGGTCGTGCCCTTCGTCACCTTGAAAAAGATCGGATCGTGATCTTTGGTGCAGGGATCGGTTCTCCTTACTTCTCAACAGATACGACCGCAGCCCTTCGTGCAGCTGAGATTGAAGCAGATGCCATTCTCATGGCCAAAAATGGGGTCGATGGTGTTTATAATGCCGATCCGAAAAAAGATGCTTCAGCTGTGAAATTTGAGGAATTGACTCACCGCGATGTGATCAACAAAGGTCTTCGCATCATGGACTCAACAGCCTCTACTCTCTCCATGGACAACGACATTGACTTGGTTGTCTTTAATATGAATGAACCAGGCAATATCAAACGCGTTGTCTTTGGTGAAAATATCGGTACAACCGTATCGAATAACGTAGAAAAATAATAGAAAATAGAGGAAGATTATGGCAAACCCAATCGTAGAAAAAGCAAAAGAAAGAATGACCCAGTCTCACCAAAGTTTGGGACGTGAATTTGGTAGCATCCGTGCTGGACGTGCAAACGCAAGTCTTTTGGATCGTATTTTCGTAGAATACTACGGAGTAGAGACTCCTTTGAACCAATTGGCATCTATCACGATTCCAGAAGCACGTGTCTTGTTGATCACACCATTTGATAAATCATCTTTGAAAGACATCGAGCACAGCATCAATGCTTCTGACCTTGGTATCACTCCAGCCAACGATGGATCTGTTATCCGCTTGGTTATCCCAGCTTTGACAGAAGAAACTCGTCGCGACTTGGCAAAAGAAGTGAAAAAAGTGGGTGAAAATGCTAAAGTAGCGATCCGTAACATCCGTCGTGATGCTATGGATGAAGCGAAGAAACAAGAAAAAGCAAAAGAAATCACAGAAGATGAATTGAAAGGTCTTGAAAAAGAGATTCAAAAAGTTACGGATGACGCTGTTAAGCATGTAGATGAAATGACAGCTCACAAAGAAAAAGAATTGATGGAAGTTTAATCCATCTCAACCACTACCGGAAAGAAAGACTCAGTTGGCACTGCTGGCTGGGTTTTATTTCCATCATTCTTGTGAAGAGGCAAGAGGAAAGAGGGAAACATGAATACGAATCTAGCAAGCTACATCATGGGAATGGTCATTGATGAAAATGATCGCTTCTATTTTGTTCAAAAAGATGGCCAAACCTACGCACTTGATAAAGCAGAAGGCCCGCATCAAGTCGGAGAAAGTGTCAAGGGCTTTGCCTATACCGATATGAAGCAAAAGCTCCGACTCACGACACTTGAAGTCACTGCAACTCAAGAAAGCTTTGGCTGGGGGACGGTCACAGAAGTGCGCAAGGATCTGGGAGTCTTTGTGGATACAGGGCTTCCAGATAAGCAGATTGTTGTCTCACTAGATATCCTACCAGAGATCAAAGACCTATGGCCGAAGAAAGACGATAAACTCTTTGTCCGCTTGGAAGTCGATAAAAAAGACCGGATCTGGGGGATCTTAGCCTATCAGGAAGATTTCCAGCGTTTGGCTCGTCCAGCCTACAACAATATGCAAAACCAAAACTGGCCAGCTATTGTCTATCGCTTGAAATTGTCTAGGACTTTTGTTTACCTTCCAGAGAACAATATGCTGGGCTTTATTCATCCGAGTGAGCGCTACGCAGAACCACGCTTGGGACAAGTTCTAGATGCCCGGGTCATTGGATTCCGTGAGGTAGATCGGACCTTGAACTTGTCACTGAAGCCACGCTCCTTTGAAATGTTGGAAAACGATGCCCAAATGATTTTGACCTATTTGGAAGCCAATGGAGGCTTTATGACTTTGAATGATAAGTCATCTCCAGAAGAGATCAAGGCAACTTTTGGGATTTCAAAAGGGCAGTTCAAAAAGGCTTTGGGTGGGCTGATGAAGGCTAAAAAAATCAAGCAAGACCAATTTGGAACAGAGTTGATCTAAGAGGAGGCTTATGCGAAAATCGTTTTATACTTGGCTGATGACGGAGCGCAATCCTAAAAGCAATGCTCCTAAGGCCATTTTAGCGGATCTTGCATTTCATGAGTCCGCTTTTCCCAAGCATACAGATGACTTCGACGAAGTCAGTCGCTATCTAGAAGAGCATGCCAGCTTTTCATTTAATCTTAGCGATTTTGATGCGATTTGGGAAGAATACCAAGCCCATTAGAAAAGGACAGGTCGAGGATGGTTTTTTCTCGACCTCTTTGTTATAATAATAGAAAAACACAGGTAGAGAGGTTCTTTATTTGCAAGAACATTCAGTTGAAATTACATTAACGCATCCAGACGATCTCTTTCATTTGTTTGGATCCAACGAACGCCATCTCCGTTTGATGGAGCAAGAATTTGGGGTGACTATTCATGCCCGGACAGAAATCGTCCAAATCATTGGGGAAGAGGAAAACTGCGAGCAGGTTCGTCAGGTCATCCAGGCTCTCTTGGTCCTCGTCAACCGTGGCATGACCATTGGAACGCCAGATGTGGTGACCGCCATTACCATGGTGAGAAATGGGGAATTGGATAAGTTCATCGCTCTCTATGAAGAAGAGATTATCAAGGATAGTTACGGCAAGCCCATTCGGGTTAAAACGCTGGGTCAAAAGATTTATGTCGATAGTGTCAAAAATCATGATGTCACCTTTGGAATCGGACCAGCGGGGACTGGGAAAACCTTCCTAGCTGTGACCTTGGCCGTGACCGCCCTCAAGCGTGGTCAGGTTAAGCGAATCATTTTGACTCGTCCAGCTGTGGAAGCCGGAGAAAGCCTTGGTTTCCTTCCAGGAGATCTCAAAGAAAAAGTAGACCCTTATCTCCGTCCGGTCTATGATGCCCTCTATCAAATCTTGGGCAAGGACCAAACAACTCGGATGATGGAGCGCGAGATTATCGAGATAGCTCCCTTAGCTTATATGCGGGGCCGGACCTTGGATGATGCCTTTGTCATTCTCGATGAAGCGCAAAATACCACCATCATGCAGATGAAGATGTTTTTGACCCGTCTTGGTTTTAATTCCAAGATGATTGTTAATGGGGATACCAGCCAGATCGACCTTCCGCGAAATGTGAAATCCGGATTGATTGATGCTCAGGAGAAATTGAAGAACATTTCTCAAATTGACTTTGTGCATTTCTCTGCCAAGGATGTCGTTCGACATCCGGTAGTAGCAGAGATTATCCGGGCCTACGAGCCAATACCAAATCCAGTGCTCAAAGAAAAACCGGATGTGGAAGAAGAAGCAGAATAAAAGAAAAGGCAAAGATCATCGGATCTTTGCCTTTTTTATGTTAGAAATTAAACCAATTCATCAATTGGTGTGAAGTCACGCTCTAAACCAGTGGCAACTGGTTGGCTTGTGATATGGCCTTGGTAAGTAGTGACACCTTGGCGCAAGCCTTCATCGAGGGCAATTGCCTTGTGGAAGCCATTGTCAGCTAGGGATTCGACATAAGGAAGGGTCACATTGGTAAGGGCGATGGTAGAAGTGCGAGCGACGGCCCCTGGAATATTGGCTACAGCATAGTGGAGCACGCCATGTTTTTCGTAAACTGGTTCCGTATGCGTTGTCACACGGTCTGCTGTTTCAATAACCCCACCTTGGTCCACAGCTACGTCCACGATGACAGAACCGGGACGCATTTGTTTAACCATATCGTCTGTCACTAATTTAGGAGCTTTAGCACCAGGAATCAAGACAGCTCCGATGACAACATCGGCATCACGGACGCTGGCTTCAATGTTAAATGGATTGGACATAAGGGTTTGGATTTGATGACCAAAGACATCTTCCAGAACAGCCAAACGTTTAGCACTGATATCTAAGATGGTCACTTGGGCACCAAGTCCAAGGGCGATACGAGCCGCGTGGGTTCCAACGACCCCGCCTCCGATGATGGTGACTTTCCCTTTGGGAACACCTGGCACCCCACCTAAGAGGACCCCTGATCCACCTTCTTGTTTGGTCAGGAAGTGAGCACCGATTTGCACGGCCATCCGTCCAGCAACCTCACTCATTGGCACCAAGAGTGGCAATTGTCCATCAAGGTCACGCACCGTTTCGTAGGCCACCCCAGTTGTCTTGGCTGCGACCATGGCATCTGCTAATTCAGGAGCAGCAGCCATATGCAAGTAAGTGAAGAGCAAGAGGTCTTCGCGAAGGAAGCCATATTCTTCAGCGAGGGGTTCTTTGACCTTGACCACCATCTCAGCGGCCCAAGCTTCTGCAGCAGTCGCAACGATGGTTGCCCCTTGCTTCGTGTAATCTTCATCCGCAAAGCCAGAACCAAGTCCAGCATTTGTTTCCACCAAAACGTGATGACCTTTCTTCACCAAGCTTTGTACGCCTGCAGGTGTCAAACCGACCCGATTTTCGTTGTTTTTAATTTCTTTAGGAATTCCAATAAGCATTATTTTCTCCTTGCTTAGATTTAGGTGTAAAAAGGTCATTGGTGTGAGATGGCTCTCTTGACTCAATGACCTTTTCACTCCTTATCTGATTGTTTTGATTGATTTTATTGTATAGAAAAGTGGGTTAAAAAGCAAGAAAAATTTGAGCTTGCCTTACTTTATGTTATTTGCTAAACTAATCCCTAAAGAAGGAGAGTCAAATGGAAAATTTATATGTGAAGTTAGCGGCTTATCGTGAAGTGGAGACAGAGCGTTTGCACTTGCGTCCGGTCACTCTTGATGATGCACCAGCTATGTTTGAGTATGCTTCTGATGAGACAGTTACGCGCTATACCTTTTCAACCAATCAAAGTCTTGAAGAGACGCGTAATAATATTGCCCTCTTTTACCTAGCGAGCCCACTTGGAAGATGGGGGATCGAGCTCAAAGAGAATGGAAAATTTATCGGGACGATTGATTTACTGGATTTGGATCTTTGTCTGAAGAAGGGGAGTATCGGCTATGTTCTGAATAAAGACTATTGGAACCAGGGTCTTGCGACAGAGGCTACCAAGGCAGTCATTGCCTTGGCTTTTGAACAGTTAGGGATGAACAAGCTAATTGCTGTTCATGATCAGGACAACCCAGCTTCTGGACGGGTGATGGCCAAATCAGGGATGAAATATTCTCACGAGGAGCCCTACGCGATGCTAGACCTGCATGAAGAAGGGAGAATGGTGACGAGAGTTCATTATGTCCTCACTAAGGAAGAATATTTGTCAGAAAAATGAGTCAGGATATTGACAAAAGGCCTATCTCCATGATATAGTAGATAGGTACTGCTGGTTTAGCTCAGTCGGTAGAGCGCATCCATGGTAAGGATGAGGTCGCCGGTTCAATCCCGGCAACTAGCATATCAGAAGAGAGAAGCTTAGAGAAGATCTAGGCTTCTTTTTTTGCGAGTCCATCTTTAAAAGTCCGGTTTTTTCAACAATTTTCAAAAAAACGTTGACAAGCAAGGAAATCCGTGGTAAAGTTAGAACAACAAAGAGAAAGGAGAAAACCATCATGAACAAAGTAGATGTTTTGATGACACAATTGAATACACAGCTTCTCCAATCTCAGTTGAGTTCGATGTAAACTATAAATGGAACCCAAGATGGAGGAGTTTGTCTTGGGTTTTTTGTATGCATTTTTACCTGCCTTAACTGAATTGGTGATAGGCATCAGAAGGCCCAAGTGTGGACTGAGCACGTACTCAGCTCCTTGCTTGGGTTTTTTCTGTGCCATTTTGAAAAGGAGAATATATGATCAGAGCTATTTGGGAGTATATCAGGGAGCGCAAGTGGCGATATGTGAAGATCGCTATGGTCCTGATTCTTTATGATTACACCTTATTGATCCCGACGCAAGTTATCCAGCGTTTAGTGGATCATTTGAGTCAGCAGACGCTGACGCAATCGAACTTTGTATGGGATATGGTCCTCTTGGTAGGGTCAGCCATCCTCAATTATTTGACGGCTTTTTATTGGCAGTTGCGACTCTTTCAGTCGTCAGTCCATTTCAAGGCGACCCTTCAGGGACAAGCGTTTCGTAAGCTAGTAGCTATGCGGCGTCCCTTTTTTGAGAAATTCCGTTCAGGGGATCTCTTGACGCGGTTCACGACTGATGTGGATGGGATGGCTGATTTGGCTGGTTACGGGATGATGGTGCTCCTGTTTGGCGGTGGCTTGTTTGCCTTTATTATTCCGACCATGTTTTTCATTTCTTGGCAATTAACCTTGATTTCCTTTATTCCCATGATCTTCCTGGTCGTCTCTACCTATTTTTTAAGTAGAAAGCAGGAGGAGTATGTTGAGCAGAACCGGGAAGCGGTCGCTCAGTTGAACGATGAGGTCTTGGAGTCCATCGAAGGGATCCGTGTCATGCGGGCCTATAGTAGGCGGGATCAGCAGGTCAAACAGTTTCAGAAGAAAACAGCCAGTCTCTCCAAAACAGGAGACAAAATTGCTTCTATCCAGTATTCTTTTGGACCTTTAGCTCTGTTGTTTATTGGATTCTCGACAGTCTTGCTCCTGCTATTTGGAGGCCAGTCCCTGGCAAGCGGGCAATTGAGTCTTGGGAAATTATTGGCTTTACAGCTGTATTTGGTCTTTTTAATTGAGCCTATGTGGATGATGGCGGACCTGATCTTGGTCTACCAGACAGGGCAAATGTCCTATAAAAAATTAAAAGAAGTGATTGATGAAACGGATGATCTGGAGCCAGATGGTTCTCACTACCTAGAACAGATTGATTTGGTGCAGTTTAAGGACTATTCTTTCAGCTATCCTGGTGCTGAGCGAAAGAGCCTGTCAGGCATTGATTGGACCATTCAGAAAGGACAGACGGTTGGGATTGTTGGTCGTACCGGAGCAGGAAAGACTACCCTTGTTCGACAATTCTTGCGGCAGTACCCAGTTGGTGAGGGAGAGTTTTTGATCAACCAGCAACCGATCGTGGACTACAACCGACACTCGATTGAAGAAAAAATTGGTTATGTTTCCCAAGAACATATTTTATTCTCCAAGTCTATCCGTGAGAATATAGCGCTTGGTAAAAAAGGAGCCAGCCAAGAAGACTTGGTGGAAGCAGTAGCCCAAGCTGCTTTTGCGGATGATCTCGAGCGGATGTCTCAGGGAATGGACACCCTGATCGGTGAGAAAGGGGTCTCTGTATCAGGTGGTCAAAAACAACGGATCTCCCTGGCGCGTGCATTCTTAAGAGATGCTGAGCTCTTGCTGTTAGATGATTCTCTTTCGGCGGTGGATGCCAAGACTGAACAGGCCATTATTGACACGATTCAAAAGGAACGAAAAGACAAGACGACCATCATTGTTTCCCATCGCTTGTCGGCTGTTCATCAGGCGGATTGGATCATCGTCTTGGATCAAGGTCGTATTGTAGAAGAAGGTAGGGCTAGTGATTTATTGGCTCAAGAAGGCTGGTATTATGAACAATACCAACGGCAACAAAAACAGGAAGGAGAATAAGATGAAAGTTTTGAAACGATTATTATCTAGGATCACGCTTTATCCAACTGTCTTTCTTGCTGGCTTTATTTGCCTCTTACTAGCCACCATTTTTTCTGAATTGTCTCCCTTTCTTCTCCAAAAGATAATCGATGGGCCTTTGACTGCATTGACCCACGGTGGCGGGCAAGGGGACATGCTTCAGATGGGAGCATTCTATCTCTTGGTCTTGAGCCTGGGGCAGCTGATTAGCTACATGGGCAATCGGATCTTGCTGCATGGAAGTAATCAAGTGACTGCTAGTCTGAGAGACCAAGCCTTTCAAGTCATGCAAGGGCTGCCTATTTCCTATTTTGATGATAAGCCGGCTGGGAAGATCGCGACAAGAATTGTCAATGATACGGAGACCTTGAGGACCCAGTTTTATAACTCTTGTATGATTTTAGTCATCTATTTGGTACGCTTTCTCTTTATCCTAGGGATTCTCTTTTACCTGAGTCCTATGATGGGCCTTCTCTTGTGTTTGGTCTTTCCGATTTTCTATGGGATCCAGTATCTCTACAAGGTCATGACGGACCAGCCTATGAAGGATTTCTTTGATGCGAGAAGCGAGGTCAATACCCAGGTCAATGAACTCTTGCATGGTGCCAGTATGATTCAACTCTATCATCAAGAGCCTGGTGTGGTGGAGGAGTTTGAAGCCACTACCCAGAAGATGTTAGGGGCCAATGATCGAATCCTCTTAGCCGATTCCATTGCTTCTTGGACCTTGACGGAATTGCTCAAGTTTTTAGTGATTGCAGGCATTTTGACCATCGCTGGGATTTCTTTCCTAGAGGGTAATATCGGTGTGACGGCTGGTTTCTTATTTATCAATATTAACTATGTGATTAATCTATTTGATCTCATGGCCAATCTTAGTCGTCAATTTCCGAATATTCGGCGATCCTTAGAAACGGGGAGTCGCGTCCTTGCTTTCTTAGACCAACCCTTAGAGGCCGATGGTGCATCGGAACTGAAGATAGAAAAGGCTCAAGTCGTGTTTGACGACGTTCAATTTGCCTATGAAGAAGGCAAGCCAGTTCTGCGGGATATTGCCTTTCAGGCTAGTCCAGGTCAAACTATCGCTCTTGTGGGCCATACTGGATCGGGTAAGTCTTCGATTATGAACCTGCTCTATCGTTTTTATGATCCTCAAGAAGGAGCGATTTTGATCGATGGCCAAGATATTCGCCAAGTCTCTCGTGAGAGCCTACGCAGCCATATGGGGATTGTTCTGCAGGATCCTTATCTATTTACAGGAACCATTGCGAGTAATGTAGCCATGAGTCAGGATCATATTGACCGGGATGCGGTCAAAGAAGCGCTGAAAAAAGTCGGAGCTTGGCCCTTTGTAGAGCGCCTTGAAAAGGGAATCGACCATCCAGTCGTAGAAAAAGGATCCGCCTTTTCAAGTGGCGAGCGCCAATTGATTTCCTTTGCGCGGACGCTCTATATGAATCCGCAAATTCTGATTTTGGATGAGGCAACCTCTCACATCGATACGGAAACAGAAGAAATCATCCAGAAGGCTATGGCAGTCCTGCAAAAGGGCCGGACCACCTTTATCATTGCCCATCGCTTGTCCACTATCCAAGACGCGGATCAGATCTTAGTCTTATCTGAAGGACGCATTGTGGAGCGTGGTAGACACGAGGAACTAGTCGCACAAGGCGGGATCTATGCCCAGATGAATGCCATCCAGCAAACAGTGGTGTAAGATTGTCCTGCAAAGAAAAAGATTGAAAACCAGCCTGTATCTAGTATATAGGCTGGTTTTATGCTATAATGAAGTGATAATAGTGAGGTGATCCAGATGTATATTGAAATGGTAGATGAGACTGGTCAAGTCTCTGACGAAATCTTAAAACAAACGCAAGAAATTTTAGAATTTGCTGCTCAAAAAATTGGGAAAGAAGACAAGGAAATGGCTGTGACTTTTGTAACCAATGAACGCAGTCATGAACTAAATCTTGAATACCGTGATACGGATCGTCCGACGGATGTCATCAGTTTAGAATACAAGCCAGAGATGGAGATTTCTTTTGACGAGGAAGACCTTGCAGAAAATCCAGAATTGGCAGAGATGATGGCGGAATTCGATACCTATATTGGTGAGCTCTTTATTTCAACTGACAAAGCGCGTGAGCAAGCCGAAGAATATGGCCACAGCTTTGAGCGCGAAATGGGATTTTTAGCAGTGCATGGTTTTCTTCACATCAATGGCTATGATCACTATACGCCGGAGGAAGAAAAGGAAATGTTTGGCTTACAGGAAGAGATTTTGACAGCCTATGGACTCACAAGACAATAAGCGAAAATGGAAAAATCGGGACTTCACTTCAAGCCTGGAGTTTGCGATAACAGGAATTTTTACTTCGATCAAGGAAGAGCGCAATATGCGCAAGCATGCCTTATCAGCCCTTGCAGCAATTCTTGCTGGTTTGGTGTTTAGGATTTCTGCGACAGAGTGGCTCTTTTTATTGCTCAGTATCACCTTGGTGATTGCTTTTGAAATTATGAATTCAGCCATTGAAAATGTGGTGGATTTAGCGAGTAACTACCATTTCTCCATGTTGGCAAAGAATGCCAAAGACATGGCGGCTGGAGCAGTCCTTGTCGTATCAGGTTTTGCCCTACTAACAGGACTGGTGATTTTTGTGCCCAAATTCTGGGCCTTGGTATTTGGATAAGAGGGAGTATGCCCTCGTGAAAGGATAATATGACATTTAAATCAGGTTTTGTAGCCATTTTAGGACGTCCCAATGTTGGGAAGTCAACTTTTTTGAACCACGTCATGGGGCAAAAAATTGCCATCATGAGTGACAAAGCGCAGACAACGCGCAATAAGATTATGGGGATTTATACGACGGATAAGGAACAGATCGTCTTTATCGATACCCCAGGGATTCACAAACCCAAGACAGCGCTTGGAGACTTCATGGTGGAGTCGGCCTATAGTACCCTTCGAGAAGTGGATACCGTTCTCTTTATGGTGCCAGCAGATGAGCCACGTGGGAAGGGCGATGACATGATCATCGAGCGCCTCAAGGCTGCTAAGGTGCCGGTTATTCTGGTGGTCAACAAGATCGACAAGGTGCACCCTGACCAACTCTTGGCGCAAATCGATGACTTCCGTAGTCAGATGGATTTCAAGGAAATCGTGCCGATTTCAGCCCTTCAAGGAAACAATGTTTCGCGTTTGATTGATATTTTAAGTGAAAACTTAGAAGAAGGTTTTCAATATTTCCCTGCTGACCAAATCACTGACCACCCAGAGCGCTTCTTGGTCTCTGAAATGATCCGTGAAAAGGTCTTGCACTTGACGCGGGAAGAAATTCCCCACTCTGTGGCAGTAGTAGTGGATTCTATGAAGCGGGATGAAGAGACAGATAAGGTCCATATCCGTGCAACCATCATGGTCGAGCGCGATAGCCAAAAAGGTATTGTCATCGGAAAAGGCGGCGCCATGCTTAAGAAGATCGGAACCCTTGCGCGTAAGGATATTGAGCTCATGCTAGGGGACAAGGTCTTCCTAGAAACATGGGTCAAGGTCAAGAAAAATTGGCGGGATAAGAAATTGGATCTTGCCGATTTTGGATACAACGAAAAAGAATATTAAGAAGAGGTGGGCAGAAGCCTGCTTCTTGTTTTTGAAAGGAGTTCTATGCCTGAATTACCAGAAGTAGAGACCGTTCGACGAGGTCTTGAGAAATTAATTCTTGGGAAAACCATCCAGTCAGTGGAAGTAAAGTATCCAAAGATGATTCAGACGGATCTGGATGCTTTTCGACAAGATCTCCCAGGCCAAGAAATTCGGGCCATGGGGCGCCGTGGG
Organism: Streptococcus parasanguinis; assembly: GCF_032163505.1. Classification (NCBI taxonomy): domain Bacteria; kingdom Bacillati; phylum Bacillota; class Bacilli; order Lactobacillales; family Streptococcaceae; genus Streptococcus; species Streptococcus parasanguinis. The sequence goes on along the minus strand of NZ_CP134147.1, from coordinate 1,466,944 downwards.
AAATACCTTTTATTTTATCTGACGGATCTGGTCCTCATCTCGCATTTGCGGATGGAAGGCAAGTATTTCTTTTATCCAGACGAGGTTCCTCTTCGCAAGCATGCCCATGTCTTCTTTCATTTTACAGATGGTAGCACTCTGGTCTATGAAGATGTCCGCAAGTTTGGGACCATGGAAGTCCTCATACCTGAGCTTGTCGAGAGCTATTTTTTGGCGAAAAAGATTGGTCCAGAGCCAACGGAAGCGGATTTTAAAGAACCAGCCTTCCAAGCAGCTCTTAAAAAATCAAAGAAACCAATTAAATCAGCTCTTTTAGACCAAAAATTAGTGGCTGGTCTGGGCAATATATATGTGGATGAGGTCCTTTATCGAGCCAAGGTTCATCCAGCCCGTTTGGGTCAAAGCTTGACTGCTAGAGAAGCCAAAGTAATCCGCAAAGAAACGATTGCTGTGCTTGCTCAAGCTGTTGAAAAGGGTGGCTCCACCATTCGCTCCTACAGCAATGCTTTTGGAGAAGACGGCACCATGCAGGAAGAACACCAGGTCTATGGAAAAACAGGCCAGCCGTGTTTGCGCTGCGGGACGCCGATTGAGAAAATTCAGCTGGGGGGACGCGGAACCCATTTTTGCCCCCACTGCCAAAAGGAGAACTAGATGGCAAGAATCATCGGATTAACAGGAGGGATTGCTTCAGGAAAGTCCACTGTCACCTCCTATTTGAGAGGAAAAGGGTATCCTGTCATTGATGCGGATCAAGTGGTCCATGATTTGCAAGCACCAGGAGGAGCCCTCTACCGTGTCTTAGTGGATCATTTTGGGAGAGAGATCCTTACCAAAGAAGGAGAGCTGGATCGCGTCGCTTTGGGTCAGCGGATCTTTTCAGACCTTAGTGAAAGAGACTGGTCCAATCGCGTTCAAGGCAGGCTTATTCGTGAAGCTCTAGCTGAGGTAAGAGATAGACAAGCTGCACAATCCGATCTCTTTTTTATGGATATTCCTCTCTTAATCGAGCAGCACTATGAAGGGTGGTTTGAATCTGTCTGGTTGGTAGCTGTATCAAAAGAAACCCAGCTCAAACGCCTGATGGAACGCAACCACTTATCAGAACTGCAGGCCCAAGAACGCATCGCGTCTCAAATGCCGCTAGATGAAAAAAGAGCCCATGCAGATCTGGTCTTAGACAATAATGGCGATCTAACGGCCCTCTATGCCCAATTAGATGCAGCCCTACAACAATTAGAAAGAAGATGATTTTATCACAAGAGAAATCAATTGGCGTAAAAATCTATATATTGCCTGGATCGGGTGCTTTTTCATCGGAGCCAGCCTTTCTTTAGTCGTTCCTTTTATGGCCCTCTTTGTGGAAGAGTTGGGTGTTACGGGCAAGGCTGTTCCCTTTTATGCTGGCATTGCCGTCGCAAGTTCTTCTGTAACTTCTGCGATCATGTCTCCCATCTGGGGGAGCTTAGCCGACCGCTATGGTCGAAAACCCATGATGCTTAGAGCTTCCATTGCCATGACGCTGACCATGGGAGGAATTGCCTTTGTCCCATCCGTCTTTTGGCTCTTGGTCCTGCGCTTGCTCAATGGGGTCTTTTCAGGCTTTGTTCCCAATAGTACAGCCCTGATTGCCAGCCAAGTTCCCAAGGATCAATCGGGCTATGCCCTAGGGACCTTGTCGACCGGTGTCGTAGCTGGAACCTTGATGGGCCCTTTGATTGGGGGACTCATTGCTGAAAATTTGGGAATGCGCAATGTCTTTCTCTTGGTCGGTTTTTTCTTATTTTTGGTTTCCCTCTTAACCTTCTGGGGCATCGAGGAAGAGTATGAGCCCCTTCCAAAAGAAGAACAAAAATCCAGTTGGCAGTTGCTCATGTCCATTCAGCAAAAAGATATCCTCTTGGGACTCTTTTTGACCAGCATGACCATTCAAATGATCGCCCAATCTATTTCTCCGATCCTACCTCTTTATGTGCGAGCTTTGGGACAAAGAGATAACCTGATCTTCGTATCAGGGATGATTGTTTCAGCTATGGGAGTCTCTAGTATGCTTTTTTCAGGTTGGATGGGAAAACTGGGAGACCGAATCGGGAATCACCGGCTCTTATTAATCGCCCTTCTCTATAGTGGCTGTCTCTATATCCTTTGTGCCCAAGCGCAAACACCCCTGCAATTAGGGATTTTACGCTTCCTCTTTGGGATCGGGACAGGAGCCCTACTACCTGGAGTTTCCGCATTATTGAATCGTTTAACCCCTCCTGAAGGGATTTCTCGGATCTTTAGCTACAACCAGCTCTTTTATTACTTAGGTGGCGTGTTAGGGCCAATGATGGGATCGAGTATTTTCATGCATTTTGGCTATCATTGGGTATTTTACGGTACAGCCCTTTTGGCCTTTACCGATTTGATGTTCCTCTTATTCTTATTTAGAAAGTATTTGAAAGTGAGAGACGTACGTGCGAATTAAAGTTCAATTGACCTGCACCAGCTGTGGGAGTCAGAATTATTTGACCAGTAAAAATACCAAAACCCATCCTGAAAAGATCGAGGTCTTGAAGTATTGTCCCAAGGAAAGAAAAGTAACCTTACATATTGAATCAAAATGATTTTCATGGTATAATAGTGAAGATTTTAAGGAGTTTTGAATATGAGCGGAGCATTAACAACTATTTTACTAGTATTATCAGTATTGATTATTATCGCAATTTTTATGCAACCAACAAAAAACCAATCGAGCAACGTCTTTGACGCAAGCTCAAATGACTTGTTTGAACGTTCAAAAGCGCGCGGGTTTGAAGCCGTGATGCAGCGTTTAACAGCTATTATGATCTTCTTTTGGTTATTGATCGCGATGATCTTAATGGTACTTTCTAGTAGATAAGATAGGCTCAGACAATGTCTTTGCCTATTTTTATTTTGCAAAACAAAGACACAAGTAGATAGAAAAAGGAGGCTGGATAACCAGCAAATAAATCAATGAAAACAAGTATTAAAGAATATTTACAGGAGCATGACAAAGCCCAGATCAATGATCTGGCAGCAGCTCTAGGAAAAGAAGGGTCTAAGGATTTCCGTGACTTGGTCAAAACCATCTCGCTGATGGAACGCCGTCATGAGTTGAAATTCGAAGATGATGGCTCTCTTCGTTTGGCTCAAAAGAAGGCCCCAGCCATTACGCTCAAGGGGATCTTTCATGCCCATAAAAATGGCTTTGGCTTTGTCAGTTTAGAGGGCGAAGAAGAGGACCTCTTTGTTGGCCGAAATGATGTCAACCACGCTATCGATGGTGACATCGTTGAGATCGTCATTACCAAGGTAGCAGACCGAAACAAGGGAACGGCAGCAGAAGCTAAGATTATTGATGTCTTGGAGCATAGCATTAAAACGGTAGTTGGACAAATTGTCCTGGATGAGGAAAAGCCTAAATATGCCGGCTACATTCGTTCGAAAAATCAAAAGATCAGCCAGCTGATCTATGTGAAGAAGCCAGCCATCCAATTGGAAGGGATCGAAATCCTCAAGGTCGAAATTGATCAATACCCGAGCCGCAAGCACAATTATTTTGTGGCGACTGTGCGGGATGTGGTCGGTCATGTAACAGATCCAGGAATCGATGTCTTGGAAGTGTTAGAATCCATGGACATTGTCTCAGAATTTCCAGAAGAAGTGCTGAAAGAGGCTGAGCAGGTTCCAGATGCACCGTCTGCTAAGGATTTAGAGGGACGCTTGGATCTGCGAGAGGAGATCACCTTTACAATCGATGGGGCAGATGCCAAAGACTTGGATGATGCTGTTCATATCAAGCTACTCAAGAACGGCAACTTTGAGCTGGGGGTTCACATCGCAGATGTCTCATATTATGTTCAGGAAGGTTCAGCACTCGACAAGGAAGCTCTAAATCGGGCAACCTCTGTCTATGTGACCGACCGAGTAGTACCCATGTTGCCAGAGCGTCTCTCCAATGGGATCTGTTCTTTAAATCCGAATGTGGACCGCCTGACCCAGTCTGCCATCATGGAGATCGATCCTCATGGCAAGGTCGTCAAGCATACCATTACCCAAACAGTGATCAATACAACCTTCCGAATGACCTATAGCGACGTCAATGATATCTTAGCGGGAGACGAAGAAAAGGCTCAAACCTTTAAGAAAATTGTCCCAAGTATTCATCAAATGGCCACCTTGCATGGCATTCTAGAAAGCATGCGGATTCGCCGAGGAGCCCTCAATTTTGATACCAATGAGGCTAAAATCTTGGTCAATAAAGAAGGGAAACCGGTCGATATTGTCCTTCGTCAAAGAGGGATTGCCGAACGGATGATTGAGTCCTTTATGTTGATTGCCAATGAAACGGTAGCGGAACACTTTACGCGACTGAAACTACCGTTCATCTACCGGATCCATGAAGATCCAAAGGCAGAAAAAGTACAGAAGTTTATCGATTATGCTTCTAGTTTTGGAATCCAAATCTACGGAACGGCTAGTGAGATGAGTCAAGAAGCCCTGCAAGAAATTATGCGCAAGGTCGAAGGAGAACCCTATGCAGACGTTCTCTCAATGATGTTGTTGCGCTCGATGCAGCAAGCTCGCTATTCAGAGCACAACCATGGCCACTATGGGCTTGCTGCTGAGTATTATACTCACTTTACCAGTCCCATTCGCCGGTATCCGGACCTGATGGTTCATCGAATGGTGCGCGAATACGGAAAATCTCAAGAAGTGGCAGATCACTTTGAGCAAGTTCTTCCAGACATTGCCAACCAATCCTCTAGTCGGGAGCGCCGGGCTATTGATGCGGAGCGCGAAGTAGAGGCTATGAAGAAGGCAGAATACATGGAAGACTATGTTGGGGAAGAGTACGATGCTGTGGTTTCCAGTGTGGTGAAATTTGGCCTCTTTGTGGAGTTGCCAAATACGGTTGAAGGCTTGATCCATATTACCAATCTCCCTGAATTCTACCATTTTAATGAACGGGATCTAACCCTTCGCGGAGAAAAATCAGGAGTGACCTTCCGTGTCGGTCAGCAAATCCGGATCAAGGTAGAAAGAGCCGACAAGATGACAGGAGAGATTGATTTCTCTTATATTCCAAGTGAATGGGATGTCGTCGAAAAAGGTCTCAAGTCTAAAGGACGTGACCGAGATGGCAATCGTAGAGATCGCAGACGCAAGGACAAAAAAGTTTCTAAGGGATCAACCGCTAGAAAAGATGACAAGCGGAAAGATTCTTCCTCTAAATCCAAAAAGAAAAAAGGGAAGAAACCATTTTACAAGGAAGTAGCAAAGAAAGGAGCCAAACATGGCAAAGGGCGAAGGAAAGGTAGTCGCGCAAAATAAAAAGGCGAGACATGACTACACCATCGTGGATACGATTGAAGCAGGGATGGTGCTGACGGGGACAGAGATCAAAAGTGTCCGTGCGGCACGCATTAACTTGAAAGATGGCTTTGCACAAGTAAAAAATGGCGAAGTTTGGCTTAGCAATGTCCACATTGCCCCTTATGAGGAAGGCAATATCTGGAACCAAGACCCAGACCGTCGTCGCAAGCTCCTTCTTCATAAAAAGCAAATCCAAAAGCTGGACCAAGACACCAAAGGGACCGGAATGACCTTGGTGCCTTTGAAGGTCTATCTCAAGGACGGCTATGCCAAATTGCTTTTGGGACTCGCTAAAGGGAAACATGATTATGACAAGCGTGAATCCATCAAGCGTCGGGAACAAAACCGGGACATCGCACGGGTCATGAAACAATACAATACACGTTAAAGAAAAAGACAGTTTTGAAACTTGTTTCAGATCTGTCTTTTTTATGCTTTCTGCTTGTAATCGCTTGCAAAACAATTGCTTATATTATATACTAAAATTAGGGTGTTGGTATAGTTGCTTTTCTTAGGCTTGAAAGTTTTTCTAGCCTCTTTTGTAGTCAATAAGGAGAAAGACTATGAAGAAAATCCTATTCAAACTACTGTTTGGCCTCATGCTGATCGCTCTCTTCCCTGTGCAGGTTGCACAAGCCTGTTCCGCCTTCATTGTGGGAAAGGACTTAACCACGGATGGCTCTATGCTTTACGGTCGTACAGAGGACTATCCCTATGCACCAGATGGCGGGCGCCACAATCAAAACTTTGTTGTAGTTCCAGCAAAGGACTACAAGGAAGGGGATAAGATCGAAGATGAGTCCAATGGCTTTACCTATCCTCATTTGAGCCATGAAATGAAGTACACAGCGACCTATGATGCTGCGCGTGGTGATGGTAGCAACGGGAACTTCGGAGCTCATGGTTTTAATGAAGTGGGCGTGTCGATGACAGCGACGGTATCAGCGACTCCGCATGACAAGATTTTGAAAGCCGACCCTTTGGTCAAAGATGGCCTACCAGAAGCTTCCATGATCGACTTGGTCTTGCCTCGTGCAAAAACTGCTCGAGAAGGAATCGAAATCGTTGCCAAGACTCTGGATGAAAAAGGTTCTGCTGAAGGGAATATTATTGTCGTAGCAGATAAAAATGAGCTCTGGTACATGGAAATCCTCTCAGGTCACCAATATGTGGCTATTAAATTCCCACAAGACCGCTATGCTATTTTTGCCAATACCTACTATCTGGGACATGTCGATCTCAAGGACAAGGACAATGTCATTGCTTCAAAAGATGTAGAAGCAGTAGCTAAGAAAGCCGATCATTACAAGACGGATAAGGATGGCAAATTCCATATTGCGGATTCTTATGGTCCGGACGAATACACCGAACGCAACCGCTCACGGACCTATGCAGGGATTACCCTGATGGATCCAAAGGCAGATGTCAAATATGATGATCAACACTTTGATCTGCTTCGTAAACCAACGGATCCTTCTAAGAAGTATAGTCTAGAAGATGTTTTTGCCGAACAACGGAACCGTTTTGAACACCTCAAACAATTTACAGCAGATGACTTGGCCGAACCAGGTAAAAAAGTTGATACCAAGAAATACAAGTATGCTCTAGGAAATGAAAACGTCATTGATGCCCATGTCTATCAAATCAAGAAAGACTTACCAAGTCCATTTGGTGGAATCGTTTGGTTGGGTCTTGCCCAAAGTCGCAATACCCCATATGTCCCATTCTATGGCTTAGTCAATGACACCTACGGTGCCTTTAAAGTCCGCTCTGCTAAGTACGATCCAACTTCATGGTATTGGGCTGTTTGGCACATCGACCAAATGGTCATGAAATATCCAGACCTCTTTGGCACCAGTATCCAAGATAAATGGAAAAAAATGGAAGCCGGCTGGATCAAGGAACAAGCTGCTTTGGATCAAAAATATAGTGGTCTCACAGATGACCAAGCCAAAGCTCTTCAAGGTGAAGTCACCAAGGAATCCATGGATCGAGCAGATGTAATCTTCAAACAAATCAAGGCTACTGAAAAGGAAATGGAAGATAAGATTCGTGAAGAAAAGGGCTTGGAAGCTGACTTTGTCTACGATGGCTATAACAAAGCGAATTTAATGGCTGCTGCTGAAAAAGACAGTTCAGACAAGAAGCCAGAAACTTGTCAGGAAGCACTTGGGGATACCCCTAAAAAGGCTAGCCAGACCCAAGATTCAAGTGTGGTCTTCTCAGTCCTTCTTGGAGTATTGGCCGTTTGTGGATTTAGTTTAGCTGGATTCTTTTATAAGAAATCAAAAAAATAAAGAGGATGATGAGATCCTAACAAGGAGGTTCTGCTAGAAAGCGGAGCCTCTTTTTCCAACTTGTAAAAAGGAATTTTTTTCTGTATGATAAGGGTACAGAAAGAAAAAGGAGAAGCAGCATGACACAAAAATTGATTGCTTACAAGCGCATGCCTATCTGGACCAAGGATACCATGCCAGAAGCTCTTCAAAGAAAGCACAATACCAAGGTAGGAACCTGGGGAAAGATTACTGTTTTAAAGGGTCAGTTACGATTTATTGAATTGACCGAAGAGGGGGAAGAAATCGCGAGCCACCTCTTTGAAGCAGGAGCAGAGAACCCCATGGCCGAGCCCCAGGCCTGGCATCGTGTCGAAGCGGCGACTGACGATGTGGAGTGGTACCTAGAATTTTACTGTGAGCCAAAAGACTATTTCCCCAAAAAATACAACACCAATCCTGTCCATTCAGAAGTGCTAGAAGCAGTGGGAATTGTCCCAGCTGGAAAGGCGCTGGATCTAGGATGCGGGCAAGGCCGCAACGCCCTCTTTTTGGCCCAACATGGCTTTGACGTGACAGCAGTGGATCAAAATGAACTGGCTCTTGAGATCTTACAAAGTATTGTCGCTGAGGAAGATCTAGAGATGCCAGTGGGACTCTATGATATCAATGCTGCAGCTCTTACCCAAAACTATGACTTCATCATATCGACTGTGGTCCTCATGTTTTTAGAGGCTGATCGGATTCCAGCGATTATCCGCAATATGCAAGAGCATACCAATCCAGGTGGTTACAATCTCATTGTCTGTGCTATGGATACGGAAGATTATCCTTGCCAGATGCCCTTCTCGTTCACCTTTAAAGAAGGAGAATTGGCGGAGTATTACAAGGATTGGGAATTGGTCAAATACAATGAAAATCCAGGCCATCTCCATCGTCGAGATGAGAATGGCCATCGGATTCAACTTCGATTTGCAACCATGTTGGCAAAGAAAAAATAAAGAAAAAGCAGGATGTTAAGATCCTGCCTTCAGATTGAAGACAAAGTCATATAAAAAACTTTCCTTAGGTGAGTACGGACGTCAGCGAACTTCTTCGAAGTTCCAAGACTTAGTTTTGAGCCTAGGGTCTCAAAACTCCCGAGTGCCTGAAACGTTATTGTTTCAGGCACTTTTCTCACAGCGGAAAGTTTCGGTATTTTCTTGAATCGATTTAAAAATTGGAACTCATTTTTATTTTTTTTTTGCAAAATCGCTTAACTTATTTTACTTTAAAGTAATTTGTCTACATTCTAAAAGCAGGAGCCTAGCATCCTGCTTTTTTGCTTTTACAAACAAGTTGAACAAGGTGATCTGAATGTTGTTCATTTGCCAAAAAGAAAAACCTTCTCCATAAAGGTAGGAAAAGGTTGGGGGATTTAGTTCCAGCTAGCAAAGTCGCAGACGCTAAGAATGATCGTACCGATTTCGATTGGCTCTTCCTTGGCACCGGATTCTAACCAGGTCACAATCACAGATTCAATCGTAGCGATGAAAATTTCTAGCCCATACTTGTATGGAACTTGAAAGTCTGAAATGATGTGTTCTTTAGAATGAGGAGTATCGTCTAGTGCATGGAGAGTAAAACTTCTTACCAATTTACGGAAGTCCGAGCAACAGGATTGGGACAATGCATAAATAAAATCATAATTGTCTTTAATAGCAGTCAAGACATTGAGAAAGTTCACCTTGACAGGGCTTCCCTCAACGAAGAGGCTATCCAATTCTTGCATCATGTCCATTTTCATTTGCTCAAACATGTCGTATTTATCGACATAGTGCAAGTAGAAGGTCCCTCGATTGATGCCAGCTGTTTCGGTTAATTGTCGAATAGTGATGCTTTCAAAAGGTTGTTGCAAGAGGAGTTTTGAGAGCGCATTTCGTAAGTCTGACTTGGTTGTTGTTTGTCTTTGGCGTACCATATGTTCCTTTCTGTAGTTGTATAAATTTATTCTTATTTATTTGACGTTAAAATAATTTATCTGTTAAATAATTTCACGACACTAACAAATAGCATTATACTCCAAAAGAATAAATTAGACAACAATTCTCATTTTTGTACAGATAACGAAAAGTGTACAAAAAATTTACAAGTTTATGAATGACGGGCCCTGACAAGATTTTGTGAAAATCTCACAATAATTAGTGATTTAAAATAATTCCCTCCTAAAAAAATGGTCAGGAAATTTTTAGGAAATGGAGGAGCAAGATGGAAAAGGGAGTGTAATAAACAAAAAACCAGCACCGTTGAAGTGCTGGTTTCTTTATTTGATAAAAGTTGTCACGATCAAATTGAAATTTAAGATAGTTAAGACAATCGCAACGAGATAGCCTAAGAAAGTATTCCATTTCGCATTGACATGTTCTCCCATGATTTCCTTGTTGGAGGTGAAATAAACAAGAGGGAAAATGGAGAAAGGAAGAGCCGCTGATAGAAAGACTTGAGAATAAACTAGAAGGTCATCAAGGACATGTTCTTGGTCTCCAAATAAGATCGCAACGATGATGACAGGAAGAAGGGCGATGATCCGAGTCATGAGACGCACCACCCATTGTGGCAGTCGGAATCGTAAGAAACCTTCCATAACGATTTGACCAGTTAGGGTCCCAGTTATGGTTGAATTTTGACCACTGGCTAACAAAGCGATGGCAAAGAGGGTGGACAAGAAGGGACTAGCGATAGCACCGGCAATGTGGTTATCCTTGAGGGCATTGTACATGCTAGAAAAAGCACCGATCTTATCCCCGTGACCGAAGAAGAGGGCCGCTCCAAGAATCAAGAGGAGGGAGTTGACGACGAAGGCCAAACTCAATTCAATATTTGAATCCCAGGTCATAAAGCGCACTGCCCGTTTGATATCTGCTGGATCTTTGTAGTCCACCTTTCGCGTTTGCGAAATGGAAGAGTGGAGATAGAGGTTGTGGGGCATTACGGTTGCCCCGATGATTCCAAGCGCCAAGGTCAAGGCTTCATTTCCTTTTGGAAGACCGATTCCCAGCACTTCTTTTTGAGGGAGGAAGCCAGCGAAGATTCCTCCGATATCTGGTTTCGATAGGAATACCAGATAGCCAAAAATTGCAAGGATCGTGAGGATCAAGGTTGATACGATGGCCTCGATCTTTCGAAATCCTAGATGCATGAGTCCTAGTAATAGGAAGACATCAAAGATGGTGATCAGGATGGAAAAGAGCAAGGGCCAGCCAAAGAGGAGGTGAAGGGCAATCCCTGATCCGATGACTTCTGCTAAATCTGTCGCCATCAAGGCAAGCTCAATCACAATCCAAAGGGTATAGCGAAGCCATTTTGGCAAATGATGGGCGGTTGTTTGGGCCAGGTCCTTACGATGGACAATCCCTAGTTTCCCAGCCATTTGTTGCAACTGCATGGCGATCAAAGACGAGAGAAGAACCACTGATAAGAGGAGGTAGCGGTATTGGGCCCCTCCGACCACACTGGTAATCCAGTTTCCCGGATCCATATAGCCGACAGCTACCAGACTTCCTGGTCCTGAAAAGAGTAGAAGAGTCTTCCAAAAGGGGATGCCTTTTGGCACGTCAATAGACTGGTTAATTTCTTGAAGTGATTTCCTTTCAAACTGTTGTAAACTCATGATGAGCCTTCTTTCTAAGAATAAATCAATTTGTCTCCAATTATAGCATAAAATTTATGATATTTCATGATAATGAGGAAGAATTACTATTGTTGATGCCTCGATTTCTTTGTAATCAATTCGAAAAGGACTATAATATAGATAGGAAATAGGAGGGAGGAGAGAGAAAATGGCCTACATCGAAATGCAGCACTGTTACAAGCGCTATACGAGTGGAGAAACGGAGATTCTCGCTAATCAGGATGTTTCTTTTGAGATTGAAAAAGGCGAATTGGTCATTATTTTAGGGGCGTCAGGAGCTGGAAAATCAACAGTTCTCAATATCTTAGGAGGGATGGACACGAATGACGAAGGACAGGTCCTGATTGATGGGGTGGATATTTCTAAGCTCAATTCCCATCAACGAACGGATTATCGACGAGATGACGTTGGCTTTGTCTTTCAATTTTATAATTTGGTCCCTAATTTGACAGCTAAGGAGAATGTTGAGTTGGCTTCAGAAATTGTTTCTGATGCTCTAGATCCGGAAGCTGTTTTGAAAGAAGTAGGACTTGGCAATCGTCTTGATAATTTTCCTGCCCAATTGTCAGGGGGAGAGCAACAACGGGTGGCGATCGCTCGGGCAGTGGCTAAAAACCCTAAAATTCTCCTTTGTGATGAGCCGACGGGAGCCTTGGATTACCAGACGGGTAAGCAAGTATTGGGGATTTTACAGGATATGTCTCGAAAAAAGGGAGCGACGGTCATCATCGTAACCCATAATGGTGCCCTAGCTCCGATTGCAGACCGTGTGATTCGCATGCATGATGCCAAGGTCAAGTCGGTAGAAATCAATGAGCTTCCTCAAGATATTGCTACGCTAGAATATTAGAAGAGGTGGTAGCATGAAACGAAAAGTCTATTGGAAGGATCTATTTGCTTCCTTTACACATTCAAAAGGACGTTTTCTCTCCATCTTAACCTTGATGTTATTGGGAAGCTTGGCCTTGGTTGGCTTAAAGGTGACTACTCCAAATATGCACCGAACGGCTAACCAGTTTATTCAGCAACAAAAAATGCTAGATCTTGCTGTCATGGGGGACTTGGGATTAGACCAGGCAGACCAAGAGGAACTTTTAGGAGTCAAAGGAGCGCGTGTCGAATTTGGTTCCCTGCTGGATTTGACAGTGAAAGGAACAGGAAAGGCAATTCGACTCTTTTCTGCCCCAAAAAGTCTTTCTTCTTTTCGTGTGACCAAGGGGCGCCTGCCCCAAAAAGAAGGGGAACTGGCCCTAGCAAGTTTTTGGGAGGATCGCTATCAGATAGGGGATACCCTCACACTTGAAGAAAAGGCTGGAACGCGCTCTAGTTTAAAGCGAAAGCAATTCACCATTGTTGGTTTTGTTCAATCCTCTGAGATGTGGTCTCAAAAGAATTTAGGCACTGCCATGAGTGGTAGTGGAAATCTAGATGCCTATGCACTAGTTTCAAAAGAGGTCTTTACGACTAAACTTCCCGCGATGGCGCGGATCCAGTTTGATGATCTGAAGTCTTTAGATTCTTTTTCGCAAGTCTACCAAAAAGGGCTCAAAGCTCATCAAGAAGAGTTAGAAAAACTTCTGAAAGACAATGGAAAGGCCCGCTATCAAAGACTCAAGCAGGAGGCGGATGGGCAGATTCAAAAAGGCCAGAAAGAACTCCGTCGTGCCGAGGAAACACTCCAGTCAGCTAAAAATCAGATCGATCAGGCTCAAAAACAATTAGACTTGCAGGAGGCCCAGTTCAAGAAATTAGCTCCATTTCTGCCAGCTAAAGAGCAAGTAGCCAGTCAAGAAAAGCTCCATCAAGCCCAAGAACAAATTGATCAGAAAAAGAAGGACTGGACTGCAGGTGAAACGGAGCTCGCAAAAAAAGAGGAGGAGCTGAAAAAAGCGCAAAGGGAGCGAGATCAGCTGGAAATTCCAACTTATCATGTCTATGACCGCAAGACCATGCCAGGTGGACAAGGTTACTTGATGTATAGCAATGCTAGTAGTAGTATTTCCGCTGTCGGAAATATTTTTCCGGTTGTTCTTTATCTAGTAGCCGCCATGGTGACCTTTACCACGATGACCCGCTTTGTCGATGAAGAGCGAACCAATGCAGGGATATTTAAGGCGCTGGGCTATCGTACCAGGGACATCATTCTCAAATTTGTCCTCTATGGATTCTTTGCAGGGACGATCGGTACCCTTCTAGGAACCTTGCTGGGCCATTATTTCCTATCGGGGATCATTTCCAACATTATCACGCAAGGGATGGTGATTGGAGAGAGCAGAGAGTATTTTTATGGGGATATGACTCTGATTGCGCTCGGACTGTCTTTCGTTGCGAGTGTGCTTCCGGCTTACTGGGTTTCGCGTAAGGAATTAAAAGAAGAAGCCAATCTTTTATTACTGCCCAAACCACCGGTATCTGGTTCGAAGATTTTCCTGGAGTGTCTCCATTTTATTTGGAAACGTCTGAGTTTCACCCACAAGGTCACTGCTCGTAATCTCTTTCGTTACAAACAACGGATGCTGATGACCATATTTGGAGTGGCAGGTTCTGTTGCTCTTCTCTTCGCAGGGCTAGGGATTCAATCTTCTGTAGGAGGGGTTCCCAAACGCCAATTTCAAGAGATCCTATCATATGAGTTGATTGTAGCCAAAAAAACGAATGCATCAAGCCAAGAAAGCAAGGAACTAACCAATCGTCTGGAAAAATCAGATATCAAAGATTATCGAGCCATCTATAGTAAGGTCATCGAAGCATCTTTAAAGGGTGGACGCGACAAGCAGACCATTACGATGATGGTTACAAATCGTGCAGATTTTTCTCCCTTTGTCAGCTTGCGTTCTCTCAAGCAAGGAGAGCCCTTGTCTCTCAAGAAAGGGGTTATCATCAGTAGTAAACTAGCACAACTAGCCCGGGTTACAGTCGGTGATCGACTGACCTTAGATGGCCATACTTTTACGGTAGCAGGAATCACTGAAAATTATGTAGGCCATTTTGTCTATATGGATCAGGCAAGTTACCAAAAAATCTACGGAAAGCGGACTTCAGCAAATAGCTATTTGCTGAAGTTGAAAAATCCTTCTACACGACAAGTGCAGGCTGTTAGTCGGGATATGATGAATCTTGCAGCTGTGAAGGCGGTTAGTCAGAACGCTTCGATGATTTCCCTCTTTAACTCAGTTGCCAAATCTTTGGACACCACTATGATGATTCTAGTAGTCGTATCGATCTTGCTAGCTATCGTGATCTTGTATAATTTAACCAATATCAATGTGGCAGAGCGGATCCGTGAATTATCGACCATTAAGGTCTTAGGATTCCATAATAAGGAAGTGACGCTCTATATTTACCGCGAAACCATCTTATTGTCTATCATAGGGATCCTCATGGGATTAGTGGGTGGTTATTATCTTCATCAATTCCTCATTGCAATGATTGCACCAGATGCCATTCTCTTTTACCCTAAAGTGGGACTTAGCGTTTTTCTCTTTCCTGTCGGAGGAATGCTCCTTCTCTTGCTCCTGTTAGGAATTTATGTTGACCATTATCTCCGAAAAGTAGACATGCTCGAAGCTCTCAAATCAGTAGACTAAGATACAAAGAGTTGGAGGCGTGTTCGTTTATAAGATACAAAGCCCGTGGCTGATATCGTCCAATAAAGATCTCTATCCTTATTTTTCATTTCTGGTAGCATGGAATGTTCATAAAACTTTCACCTTTGGGTGGAAGTTTTTCTTCTCTTTGTTATAATGGAGAGAAGGAGAAGATCATGACTAAAATTGCTTTACTTTCAGATATTCATGGAAATACGACAGCATTGGAAGCTGTCCTAGAGGATAGTCGAAAAGCCAAGGTGGATGAATATTGGCTCTTGGGAGATAGTTTGATGCCGGGGACAGGGAGACGGGCCCTCTTGGAGCTGTTAGAGGAGCTACCGATTACGGTCAAAGTCCTTGGAAACTGGGAAGATAGTCTTTGGCGGGCTATGAGGGGGATGTTGGATGAGACCAGACCCAGTCATCGCTACCTCATGCGCCAGTGTCAATATATTCTTGAAGAAATCACGCCCCAGGAAATTGAAGACATGCAGAAAATGCCCATGCAGGTCCATAGAGAAATCGCAGGTTTAAAGATCGGCATTACCCACCACTTACCTGATAAGAATTGGGGTCGCGAATTGATCCACATTGGTGAGCAGAAGGATTTTGATCGCTTGGTGACAAACCCGTCTTGTGATATTGCAGTCTACGGACACATTCACCAGCAGTTTTTCCGCTACGGGACAGGAGGAGAACTGATTATCAATCCTGGATCGATCGGTCAACCTTTCTTTTTGGAAAAGAATCTTCGCAAGGACCTTCGGGCCATGTATGCCATTCTCGAATTTGATCAAATGGGGCTAAAAGATGTCGATTTTAGACGGGTGGACTATGATGTCCAAAAAGAACTGCAACTGGCAAAAGACCTCCATCTTCCTTATTACCAAGTATATTATGAAAGTTTGGTCAATGGCATTCATCATACCCACAATCATGAGCTCCTTCATGAAATTGAGCAGAGAGAAGGTCATGATCGAGAAATCGATGCTTGGCTAGAGGACTTCTTCCAATAGTGTAACTGTTGACATTACAACTGAAAAGAGTATAATAGGAATAACGAAAGTCGTCCCTTGACGGTTGTTCAATAGACTCTACCTTCAAAAACGGGTAGAAAGGAGTGAAGTTATGCAAATTTCGAGTCGCTTTACCATTGGGACTCATGTCTTGATCATGATTGCTCTACAAGGAGAGAAAACAAAAGTAACCAGTGATTTTTTGGCAGGAAGTGTCGGCGTGAACCCTGTTATTATTCGAAAGACCTTGTCTCAGTTGAAGAAAGCTGGATTGATTCATGTAGCGCGTGGGACAGGCGGAGCTGAGCTCGCAAAAGCAGCCGATGAGATCAGCCTGCTGGATATCTATCAAGCAGTAGAATGCTTAGGTTCGACAGGTCAATTATTTGGTTTTCATGACAATCCGAATCCAGCCTGCCCAATTGGCCACAATATCCATAATGTTTTAGATGGAAAGCTTGAGGACATTCAGACTGCTATGGAAAAAGAAATGTCCCAAACCACTTTAAAAGACGTCGTAGAAGATACGCAGAAAAGAATGAAACTCGAATCGGTTTCATAAGAAAAAAGAGAGTGGGACAGAAATCGGTAATTCGTTAGAATTCGATTTCGTCGTCCCACCTCCGCACAGTTGAGTAGGGCTGTAAAAGCTGATGAAATCAGCGTAGTAGAGCCCACTCAACCACTGCGTCTTGCTCGACAATCCAAAGATAATTAAGAGGCTAGGACTTTTGTCCCAGCCTCATTTTTTATAGTTATTAACGAAACAAGATGTTTGTTATATATTGAAACGACTAAAGGATTAGTCAAAGTAAAGTAAGTCTTTGCTGGTTTCAGTGAAGAGTCCAAATCCGTCTTTTGTGACGTACCCACAATCTTCGATACGAACACCGACTTTACCTGGAATATAGATTCCTGGTTCGACTGAGAAGCACATGCCTTCTTCAAGCACCATGTCATTTCCTTCCATAATAGAAGGGAATTCATGCACGTCCATTCCGATACCGTGTCCGAGGCGGTGGTTGAAGTACTCACCATAGCCAGCTTTTTCAATGACGCTCCGTGCAGCACGGTCGACGTCGTGTGCTGTTACACCTGGTTTGATCATGTCAATGGCTGCTTGTTGAGCTTCTAACGTCAAGTGGTAGATTTCTTTTTTGAAATCATCCGGTTTCCCAACAGCAACAGTTCGAGTCATATCAGACGCATAACCATTCACCATACAGCCAAGGTCAAATAGCAAGAGAGCATCGTTTTCGACTTTGTTGCTTCCAGGAATTCCGTGTGGGTTAGCTGCATTATTTCCAGTCAAGACCATGGTTTCAAAGCTCATTTCATAACCCAAGCGTTTGATACCAAAGTCGATTTCTGCTACGATATCAGTTTCAGTTTTATCTAGTGAGATGGCGTCGAATCCCATATTGACAGCCTTATCTGCATATTGACCAGCCACCAACATTTTTTGGATCTCATCAGCAGATTTGATCAAGCGCATCCGGTTAATCCGTGGTGTCAAGTTGGTGAATTGAGCCTTTTCAAAGACAGTACGCAAGCCATTGTATTTGGTCAGGATCAAGTTATCATATTCAAGTGCAACGGTTTTAGCATCTGGTTTTGCGATAGCCCCTTTAATCTTTTCCCAAGGGTTTTCAGAATCCACATAGCCAACCACTTGGAAATCGACAACTGCAGTCGCCCGTTCCACTTCAAGTGCAGGAACGAAGAGAAGTGGTTCGTGGTCAGTGTAGACGAACAAGAAGAGTTGACGTTCGTGGGGATCACTGTAAAATCCAGTCAGGTAATTGATGGTGACAGGATCGGATACAACAGCGACATCTGTTTTTTCAGTTTCAAGAAAATCGACGATTTGATCTAATTTAGACATAATGCTACCTTCTTTCTATGGATCTATTTTGTCAAATTTTCCCCAAAAAAGCAAGAGTTTACAAAATTTTACCAAAATGCTTGAAAGTGTTTACAATAAGTGATAAAATAGGATTAATTAGAGAGTGAAAACGAAATTTTCAACAATGAAAGGAAATCTTATGAATACAGACGATACAGTAACAATTTATGATGTCGCCCGTGAAGCAGGGGTTTCAATGGCAACCGTTAGTCGTGTAGTAAATGGGAATAAAAACGTTAAAGAAAATACACGTAAAAAAGTTTTAGAAGTGATCGAACGCTTGGATTACCGTCCAAATGCTGTTGCGCGTGGTCTTGCTAGCAAGAAAACAACAACAGTCGGTGTTGTGATTCCAAACATCACGAATAGCTATTTCTCTACATTGGCTAAGGGGATCGATGACATTGCTGAAATGTACAAGTACAATATTGTTCTTGCAAATAGTGATGAAGACGATGACAAAGAAGTTTCAGTGGTAAACAACCTCTTTTCAAAACAAGTGGATGGGATCATTTTCATGGGTTATCACTTGACTGAAAAGATTCGCTCAGAATTTTCACGCTCTCGGACGCCAGTTGTCCTTGCTGGGACAGTGGATGTTGAACACCAATTACCAAGTGTCAATATCGACTACAAGCAAGCAACCGTTGATGCTGTTACACAGTTGGCAAAACACAACAAGAGAATTGCTTTTGTAAGTGGCCCATTGGTGGATGATATCAATGGAAAAATTCGTTTGACAGGCTACAAAGAAGCTTTGAAAGTGAAAAAATTGAGTTATAGCGAAGGACTTGTGTTTGAATCCAAGTACCGGTACGATGAAGGTTATAACTTGGCAGAACGCATCATTGCATCCAAAGCAACAGCTGCCTTTGTAACAGGGGATGAATTGGCTGCAGGTCTCTTGAACGGCTTGTCTGATAAGGGGATCAAGGTACCAGAAGACTTTGAAATTATCACCAGTGATGATTCACAAGTAACTCGTTATACGCGTCCAAATCTATCAACGATTGGCCAACCTTTGTATGACCTTGGTGCGATCAGTATGCGCATGTTGACCAAGATCATGCACAAAGAAGAGTTGGAAGAACGCGAAGTACTGTTGTCTCATACGATCAACCAACGTGGAACGACCAAAAAATAAGGATTAGTAGACTAGAGTCTCGACATGGGAAGACGTGTCTACTAGTCTAAGAGGCTAGAACAGAACTGTTCTAGCCTCTTTTTTATACTGCAAATAGGTAGAGACTTGCTGGGCACTCTTTATTTCGGTATAATAGAGGGTATGAAAGTTTTACTGTATTTAGAAGGAAAATCCGTCTTACAAAAATCAGGAATTGGTCGAGCCTTGCAGCATCAAATGCATGCGCTGGATTTGGCTGGGATTCCGTATACGACAGATATTTTAGGAGATTATGATGTGGTGCATATCAATACCTATGGCCCACGGAGTTTCCTTTTGCTCCATGCAGCAAAGCGTCGTGGAAAGAAAGTCATCATGCATGGCCATTCAACCCGTGAGGATTTTGAAAATTCCTTTATCGGGTCTAACTTTTTTGCGCCCTTGTTTGGGAAGTATTTGGCTCACATGTACCAAAAGGCAGACTATGTGATCACGCCATCTGAATATTCTAAACACCTGATTCAGTCTTATGGGGTGACCACACCGATTATCGCGGTTTCCAATGGAATTGATTTAGAAAAATACAAGAAGGATCCGAAAAAAGAAGAGGTCTTTCGCAAGCATTTTAATATCCAAGAAGGCCAAAAGGTTGTCATCTGTGCAGGGCTTTATTTTAAACGCAAAGGGATTGAAGATTTCGTAGAAGTGGCCCGTCGCATGCCGGATGTGCGCTTTATCTGGCTAGGTTCTATCAACAAATGGATCATTCCGCGTAAGATTCGTCGTATCGTGGAAAAGGATCATCCTAGTAATGTGGAATTCCCTGGCTACTTCAAGGGAGCAGTCTTCCAAGGGGCCATGACGGGTTCAGATGCTTTCTTCTTCCCATCTTATGAAGAAACAGAAGGAATCGTTGTTTTGGAAGCCTTGGCCAGTCATCAGCACACGGTCTTGCGGGATATTCCAGTATACAATGGTTGGATTGACGAGACGTCCTCTGAATTGTGCCATAATGTTGATGAATTTGTGGATTCCTTGAACAAGGTCTTGAACGGTCAAGTAGACAAGCGGGAGGCAGGCTACAAGGTCGCTGAAAGTCGTTCGATTGACTTAGTGGCTTATCAATTGGTCGAAGCCTATCAAACAGTTTTGGAGATGTAAGATGCGTGTAGGGTTATTTACAGATACCTATTTCCCGCAAGTTTCGGGAGTGGCGACCAGTATTCGGACGCTCAAAACAGAATTAGAAAAATTGGGTCACACGGTCTTTATCTTTACGACAACGGATAAAGATGTCAACCGCTATGAAGATTGGCAGATCATTCGGATTCCAAGTGTGCCTTTCTTCGCCTTTAAGGACCGCCGCGTTGCTTATCGTGGCTTCTCAAAGGCGCTTGCCATTGCCAAGCAATACCAGCTGGATATTATCCATACCCAGACTGAGTTTTCACTGGGCCTTTTGGGAGTGTGGATTGGACGCGAGTTGCGGATTCCAGTCATTCATACCTACCATACCCAGTATGAGGATTATGTCCGCTATATTGCCAGAGGTATGGTCATTCGCCCAAGTATGGTCAAATACATTGTGAGAAGTTATATGAATGATCTGGATGGCGTGATCTGTCCAAGTGAGATCGTCTATGACTTGCTCCAAAAGTACAAGGTCAAGGCAGAAAAACGTATTATTCCGACAGGGATTGATTTGGCCAAGTTTGACCGACCGGAAATCACTCCGACAGAGACAGCAGCTCTTCGTGAAAAATATGAAGTCGCAGAAGATGAAACGCTTTTATTGAGCCTGTCGCGGGTTTCTTATGAAAAGAATATTCAGGCTGTTATTGCGGCCCTTCCAGATGTCCTCAAGGTCAATCCAAAAGTTAAGTTGATCGTGGCTGGAGATGGTCCTTATTTGGATGATTTGAAAAAACAAGCGGCGAAACTGGGGATTTCAGATGCGGTTGTCTTTACAGGGATGATCCCACCAAATGAGACAGCTCTCTACTATAAAGCGGCTGACTTCTTTATTTCAGCTTCAACGAGTGAGACGCAAGGGTTGACTTATTTAGAGAGTATTGCAAGTGGTACCCCGATCATCGCTCATGGCAATCCTTATCTCGATCATGTGATTGATGACCCTATGTTTGGAAAGCTCTTTTATGAAGAGAGCGATCTGGCACAAGCGATTCTTGAAGCGATTGACGAGATGCCTGCAATCGATGAGACCAAGTGGGCAGAAAAGATTGATGATATTTCTGCAGCAACCTTTGGTCGTCGGGTCTACGAATTTTACCTGGATAAAATCATCTCGAAAGACTTTTCAAATGATTTGAATCCTGAGCAAAGTCGGGTTAAGCGGATGTCTAAGACCATTGTGAAAATCCCGACCAAGGTGATTGCTCTTCCGGTCAATGGATCTGTGAAGATGATGAAGGCTTCGGTAAAACAAGTGAAGAAAATCCGTAAAATCACGCATTTCTTTGATTGAAAACGAAACTTTTTCTTGCAAAATTTTTCAATCGTGCTATAATAACTGACAGAGACATATCAAATCTAGGAAATCTGATAGAGAGCGCGTGGGGCTGGAAATCGCGTAGAGGATAGGTTTGGGACTACTCGTGATTCTTTTATGTAAACATAAAACGGTGGCTACGTTAGAGCCAATCAGAGGTGTCCCTCTTTTTTGAGGAACATAAATGAAGGTGGAACCACGTTGCGACGTCCTTTCGAGGAGGTCGCTTTTTTGATTTCTTAATGAAGACATCAAAAGGAGTGACGATTCCAATGTTCAAAGACACCTCCCACCCATTTAGCTACTAAAAACTTTATAAGGAGAAAATCATGATTAAGATTACTTTCCCAGATGGCGCTGTTCGTGAATTCGAATCTGGCGTTACTACTTTTGAAATTGCCCAATCTATCAGCAATTCTTTGGCTAAAAAAGCCCTTGCTGGTAAATTCAATGGCAAATTAATTGACACAACTCGTGCCATCACTGAAGACGGAAGCATTGAAATCGTGACACCTGATCACGAAGATGCTCTTCCAATCTTGCGTCACTCAGCGGCACACTTGTTTGCCCAAGCAGCTCGTCGCCTCTTCCCAGATATCCACTTGGGTGTCGGTCCAGCGATCGAAGATGGTTTCTACTACGATACAGACAACCAAGCGGGTCAAATCTCTAACGAAGACCTTCCTCGTATTGAAGAAGAAATGAAGAAAATCGTGAAAGAAAACTTCCCATCTATTCGTGAAGAAGTGACCAAGGATGAAGCGCGTGAAATCTTCAAAAATGATCCATACAAATTGGAATTGATCGAAGAACACTCTGAAGATGAAGGTGGTTTGACCATCTACCGTCAAGGTGAATACGTGGACCTTTGCCGTGGCCCACACGTCCCATCAACTGGTCGTATCCAAATCTTCCACCTTCTTAACGTTGCTGGTGCTTACTGGCGTGGTAATAGCGACAATGCGATGATGCAACGGATCTACGGTACTGCTTGGTTTGACAAGAAAGATTTGAAGAACTACCTTCAAATGCGTGAAGAAGCCAAGGAACGTGACCATCGTAAACTTGGAAAAGAACTTGATTTGTTCATGATTTCTCAAGAAGTTGGTCAAGGACTTCCATTCTGGTTGCCAAACGGTGCGACGATCCGTCGTGAGTTGGAACGCTACATCGTTGATAAAGAAGTCGCAGCAGGCTACCAACACGTCTACACTCCACCAATTGCTTCTGTAGAACTTTATAAGACTTCAGGTCACTGGGATCACTACCGTGAAGACATGTTCCCACCAATGGATATGGGGGATGGAGAAGAATTTGTTCTTCGTCCAATGAACTGTCCTCACCACATCGAAGTTTACAAACACCATGTGCACTCTTACCGCGAATTGCCAATCCGTATCGCTGAAATCGGTATGATGCACCGTTATGAAAAATCTGGTGCCCTTACAGGACTTCAACGTGTGCGTGAAATGTCTCTGAATGATGGTCATACCTTTGTGGCTCCAGAACAAATCGAGGAAGAATTCAAGAAGATCCTTCAATTGATCATCGATGTGTATGAAGACTTTAACTTGATAGATTACCGTTTCCGCTTGTCTTACCGTGATCCTGAAGACAAACACAAATACTTTGATAACGATGAAATGTGGGAAAATGCTCAACGCATGTTGAAAGCAGCCGTTGATGATATGGGTGTTGAGTACTATGAAGCTGAAGGGGAAGCAGCCTTCTACGGACCAAAATTGGATATCCAAGTGAAAACAGCTCTTGGTAAAGAAGAAACCCTATCTACCATTCAATTGGACTTCTTGCTTCCAGAACGCTTTGATCTTCATTACATTGGAGCAGACGGGGAAGAACACCGTCCAGTCATGATCCACCGTGGGGTTATCTCAACCATGGAACGCTTCACAGCGATCTTGATTGAAAACTACAAGGGTGCCTTCCCAACCTGGCTTGCGCCACACCAAGTAACCCTCATCCCAGTATCGAACGAAAAACACGTGGACTATGCTTGGGAAGTGGCGAAGAAACTTCGTGACCGTGGTGTTCGTGCCGATGTGGATGAACGCAATGAAAAAATGCAGTTCAAGATCCGTGCTTCACAAACTCAAAAAATTCCTTACCAATTGATTGTTGGTGACAAGGAAATGGAAGACAAGGCTGTAAACGTACGTCGTTATGGCCAAAAAGAAACAGAAACCATGTCAGTGGATGCATTTGTAGAATTAATTCTTACAGATATTGCCAATAAATCCCGTGTTGAGAAATAAAACGATCACAGTCTGAAAAATATTTATTAGTAAGAAAAAGCAACAACTATTTCAGTTGTTGCTTTTTCTATTTTGTTTCACCTGAGCCAGTAGTGATCGGTCAAACCACCACAAATAGTATCCTCATCAACAATCCTTTCTATCCATTAACTTTTGGATATAGGATATCCTCCCAAGATTTGCTTCCATGAGTTAGATAAGTTGACTATCCTCAGTCCTTGTCTGCTTCATTTTCTTTTACGAGATCGTTTTGTGAATCTTTTTCAGAGAGTTTTTGATCGATATACTTGTCAATGTTTTCGTAAAATTCCTTGGTCGTCTCACTGTCTAATTTTGTCGAATTATGGACTTGATTGACTTTCAATTGAACAGATTGAATACCGTAAGAGTCTTGTTTTTGGCGAATGGTTTCTAATTCTTCTTCTGAAATCGGATCTCCAACAACTGTCAAGACCAATTCATTATTCCTTGACTTGTAGACTTGATTAATGATCGTATGATTGGCAAACTCTTTTCCTACAAACTGTTTGATCCCTTCTTTTCGTGCTTGATCCATCGTCAGAGTGACTGCTGAATAGCTGGCTGGAAGAACCAATAATACAATCAAGGAGATCAACCCAATTCTCATTTTCATGTTTAGCTCTTTAAATGAACTTAAGGGAGATTGTCTCATCATAATTCTTGTTCCAACAATATTGATTAGCATGATAAAGACACAGTTGATCAAGAAAAGATAGAGAGCCCCAAATAAAAATCGTACATTTCCATTAGCTAAACCATAGCCTGCAGTGCAGATAGGTGGCATCAGAGCTGTTGCAATAGCTACTCCTGGCACGATATTGTTTGCTTCTTTTTTTCTTGAACCAATGACACCTGCTATCCCACCCGCAATAGCAATGAGAACATCCCAAATGGTTGGAGAGGTTCGTGCAATCAATTCGCTACTTGCATAAGATAAGGGAGAAATCCAGAAATATAGAGTCGAGACAAGCAAACTGACCAATACTTGAGTAAATAAAACCCCTAGAGATTGCTTGATTAAACGCGTATCAAAAATAGCTAAACCAAACCCCAGTCCAATAATCGGTGTCATAAGAGGGGAAATCAGCATGGCTCCAATAATGACAGCTGTTGAATTCATATTTAGACCTATAGAGGCAATAAAAATCGAACACATCAAAATCACTGTATCTCTTAATCGAACATGAAGGTCATCATATAGTTTCTCGCGGAATTCACGTGTTGAATAGTTTCCGGACATTGGTTACTCCTTTTATTTCATATAATCTTGTTTCTGCATGGATGATGGTAGAGAGACTTCTGTCCAAACTGACATGTTTTTAATTCTTACCTGTGATTCTTTTGAACATTATCTTTTAAATATCCATCAGTCCATCCTGCATATTATATCAAAAATTTTACATTCTTTCTCTGAAGAAATCAATTCATTTAAAAGATAGAGAAAGGAAGAAATTTTTGTCTCCTTATCTGAAGAAGAAAAACGATATCTCCTCTGAAAGTAGATACCGTTTTAATGTTTAAACAGTATGAGTTTGTAGCAGCAATCCTAGCAGATATCGCCAACAAATCACGTGTTGAGAAATAATGAAAAAATAAAAAGATTAAGGATAAAACAATCTAAAAAACCTTCCCTTAGGTGAGTAAGAACGTCAGCGAACTTCTATGAAGTTCCAAAACTCCCGAGTGAGAGTGGGACAGAAATCGGTAATTCGTTAGAATTCGATTTCGTCGTCCCACCTCCGCACAGTTGAGTAGGGCTGTAAAAGCTGATGAAATCAGCGTAGTAGAGCTCACTCAACCACTGCGTCTTGCTCGACAATCCAAAAACAATTAAGAGGCTATGATTTCTGTCCCACTCTCACTTTTCTCACGACGGAAAGTTTTCTAAATATGATTTATTAGCTATAGCAAGTAGGAAATTAACTTTTTTTAGAATCACTCAAGTGATTTTATCTTCTACATATCATTCGTTTTTTCTGAGACTGAGATTTTAACTTCTCGGTCTTTTTTACCCTTTCTTATTGGAAAGTCCAGCAATTGAGGCTCCACATTTCTTCATAAGTTTGATATAATAAGAAGATAGAGATTGATTAGGAAAAGAAGCATTAGAAACAGGTATGTAAGATGAAAAAAATATTAGTAGTTGATGATGAAAAACCAATTTCAGATATTATCAAATTTAACATGGCAAAAGAGGGCTATGAAGTCTTGACAGCCTTTGATGGCCGGGAAGCTTTGGAAGTCTTTGCGGCTGAGAATCCGGATATTATTATTCTAGATTTGATGTTGCCAGAGATTGATGGTCTGGAAGTGGCGCGTACCATTCGCAAGACCAGCAATGTGCCCATCATTGTCCTTTCTGCCAAAGATACAGAATTTGATAAGGTTATCGGACTTGAAATTGGTGCGGATGACTATGTGACCAAACCCTTCTCTAATCGGGAATTGCAAGCGCGTGTGAAGGCCTTGTTGCGTCGTTCGGAGTTTGCGGCTGATCCTCAGCTTGAAAATGAGGCCGATACGGAAATTGTCATTGGTGATCTTCACATTCTTCCAGATGCCTTCTTGGTTCAAAAAGGCAACAAAGAATTGGACTTGACCCATCGTGAGTTTGAATTGCTCTATCACCTTGCGACCCATGTCGGTCAAGTGATGACCCGTGAACACCTTCTTGAGACGGTGTGGGGCTATGATTACTTTGGTGATGTTCGGACAGTGGACGTGACGGTTCGTCGTTTGCGTGAAAAAATCGAGGACACACCAGGACGTCCAGAATATATCTTGACCCGCCGTGGTGTCGGATATTATATGAGAAACAATGATTGATCAACTAAAACAATTTGTAATGTCGTCGAACTTTGTCTTTGTTCTGATTACGGTTGGGTTTATCATTGTGGTAGCCTTGCTTTTGCTAGAAAACCGTAGGGACAATATCAAGCTCAGACAATTAAACGCCAAAATTAAGGATCTGATTGCAGGGGACTATTCCGAAGTGGTCGACATGCAAGGAAGTCCAGAACTGACGGATATGACCAATAGTATCAATGATCTGTCGGAGGTTATTCGCCTGACGCATGAAAACTTGGAACAAGAAACCAAGCGTTTGACCAGTATCCTTTCTTACATGACAGATGGGGTGCTTGCGACCAATAGACGCGGTCAGATCATCATGGTCAATGAAATGGCAGCCAAGCAATTGAATGTTAATCCAGATGAGGTGCTCAATACCAGTATTCTGGATTTGCTTTC
The DNA here is from genome assembly GCF_032163505.1 of Streptococcus parasanguinis. Lineage (NCBI taxonomy): Bacteria > Bacillati > Bacillota > Bacilli > Lactobacillales > Streptococcaceae > Streptococcus > Streptococcus parasanguinis. Next base: position 1,439,932 of record NZ_CP134147.1, on the reverse strand, counting down.
GCTTGGAGATGACTATGATCTGCGAAGCTTGATTACTGAAGTACCAGAGTTAACCATCGATTCCCAGGATGAAAACGGGGAGTACCTCAGCCTTCGTGTGCGCTTTGCCTTGATTCGTCGTGAGTCAGGTTTTATCTCTGGTCTGGTAGCTGTCTTGCACGATACGACAGAGCAGGACAAGGAAGAGCGGGAACGTCGTCTCTTTGTCTCTAATGTGAGCCATGAATTGCGGACTCCCTTGACCAGTGTGAAATCCTATCTGGAAGCCCTGGACGATGGCGCTTTGTCAGAGCCGGTAGCACCAGATTTTGTCAAAGTTTCACTCAATGAAACCAATCGCATGATGCGCATGGTCACAGATCTATTGAGCTTGTCACGAATCGATAATGAAACCAGTCAGTTGGACATCGAGTTGACCAACTTTACGGCCTTTATCACCTTTATTTTGAACCGGTTTGATAAGATCAAGAGTCAAGCGCAAGAAGATACCAAGAAGTATGAACTGATCCGGGAATACCCAATCACCCCGATCTGGGTTGAAATTGATACGGATAAAATGACCCAGGTAATCGACAATATCTTGAACAATGCCATCAAGTACTCACCTGATGGTGGAAAGATCAAGGTAGGGATGAAAACGACAGATGCCCAGTTGATTATCTCCATCTCAGATGAGGGCTTGGGGATTCCAAAGAAAGACTTGCCACGCATTTTTGATCGCTTTTACCGAGTGGATAAGGCGCGTAGCCGGGCCCAAGGTGGGACTGGTCTAGGCTTAGCCATTGCTAAGGAGATCGTGAAGCAACACAAAGGCTTTATTTGGGCCAAGAGTGAATATGGCAAGGGATCTACCTTTACCATTGTCTTGCCGTACGACAAAGACGCTATTAAAGACGACTGGGATACAGAAGAGGAAGAATAAGGAGTCAATGACAGAAGAGGGATTTAAGTATAGTATTTTAGCTTCAGGTTCTAGTGGGAATTCTTTCTACCTTGAGACGCCAAAGAAAAAACTGCTTATTGATGCAGGGCTATCAGGGAAAAAGATTACGGGACTATTGGCTGAAATTGATCGCAAACCAGAAGACTTAGATGCCATTTTGATTACGCACGAACACTCAGACCATATCCATGGTGTGGGTGTTTTAGCGCGGAAATATGGCATGGATCTATATGCTAATGAAGCAACTTGGAAGGCTATGGAAGGCACCAAGTATCTAGGGAAAGTTGATGATGCTCAAAAGCACATCTTTGAAATGGGGAAGACCAAGACATTTGGCGATATCGATATCGAAAGTTTTGGGGTCAGTCACGATGCTGCAGCCCCTCAATTCTATCGCTTGATGAAGGATGGCAAGAGCTTCGTCATGCTGACGGATACGGGCTATGTGAGCGATCGCTTGGCAGGTATCGTCGCGGATGCGGATGGCTATCTGATTGAGTCCAACCATGATGTAGAGATCCTTCGAGCAGGTTCTTACGCTTGGCGCTTAAAGCAGCGGATCTTGTCAGACCTAGGCCACCTTTCTAACGAAGACGGTGCGGATGCCATGATCCGAACCTTGGGAAATCGCACCAAGAAGATTTATCTGGGACATTTGTCAAAAGAGAACAATATCAAAGAATTGGCCCATATGACTATGGAGAATCAACTGGCTCGAGCAGATCTAGCTGTTGGCCATGATTTTGAGGTGCTAGATACCTCGCCAGATACCGCGACCCCTTTGACGAAGATATAAGATAGAGAACCACCCGCGGGTGGTTTTTTATATGTCTATTTGAGGAAATCTGCATCTAGTAATGAATTTGCTCTTTAGCCAAAATTTGTGTATGATAGGAGTACTTTATCTCAAGAATAAATTGACGGAGAAATGTTAATTGTGAAAACATATATCGGTTATTTGGTTTCGAAATGGATTTATTTTGATGAAGAAAACGAAGTATTTCAATATAATGATCAAAAAAATACTTCCAATTGGATAATGGTTGCTGCTCCACTTACAGTCTTTCTTTTAAAAGGAATTGCAAGTGTTTTAAATTCAGCCTTTGGGACCTTACCGTATACGATCAATATCGGTATTGCAATGATTGGAACTCTGATAGTTCTCGGAATGCTAATGATAGCGAAGTCGAGAAAAAAAGATCAGAGAACGGGTTGGAAAACGGTTGTTTTGAAGGAAAAAGAGCGCAAAACACTCAGAGCAAAGGTGCTTGCAATTTTTATTATGAAGATTCTTTTTGTTTTTTTAGGGATTTTTTTCTTGGTTACTTATATTAGAGAAACTGATTTTTTGTGTCTGATGATCTACCTTCTTGCTTTTGCTTGTGTGATGCATTTTCATCAGGAAATTAAGACCAAAAAGATTCTTAAAATATTGAAGCGTCAAACAGGATCAACTGGACAATAATTCCATCGAAATATGTTTTACTGCAATAGAATGAGAGTATTGCATCTTTGCTAAGCGATTTAATGGTAGATAATATGGGTCAAGAAATTTTGGGTGGTTCATCATTTAAAAATCTCCTTGATGAATTGATATGAAAAGAAAGGGTGTTTATGCTTAAAAAAGCAAACATAGAACATTTAGCAAAAAAAAATTTTCGCTATCGCATTCTAAATGTAGATAATGAGCATTATTTAGTAGACGTGGATCGTCCTTTTATAATCTCATACTTTTTCCCGTGGTTTTTGTATTTTACATCCCATTGGGCTATTCGGTTAACTGAGGATGAATTTAACACATTAACAACATCTAGAAACGACAAGCAAAAGAATGGTTTAACACATAACAAAGAAATTACAGCTTCTGGAGCTGCGTTTGTGGCATTGCTTTTATCGAGAGCGTTTCCGATTGAAGATTATCTGTACTTCAACTCTCATTTACTCAATATTGGATTGACGTTATTCGTTTTTGGTATTGTGATGGGAATTCGCGTGTGGATGAGCAGAAGAAAAATTGTGTCCAAGCTAGAAAATAATGATCATCCGATCAAAGTATATTGTGTCCCAACAACATTAAAATTTGTTTTTTTATCACTTCTAATGCCAACGATTTTTCTTATCATTGTTGGTGTGGTTTGTTACGCGGTAATAACTAATTTTGCGCCGAACTTTGTGGTTCATTTAGGTTTATTTGTTTTTGCACTCAATTATTTATTGTCTGGAAATACATTCTATTTTTCAGCTGAGTCAACTTTCAAAGCTAAAATGAAATAATATTGAAGTGCATATATAAAATATGGTTTGAACAACATGAAACCAATCTGAATGGTAGTTAGATCATGCTCAATCACAGAAAAGGAGAAATAGAAATGAAAAAGATAATCAGATCAAAATTAGTTCAAGTTTTATTTCTTGTCTTTATTATCACAGGAGCTAGCCTTGCATATAAGGCTTATCGTAAACATGAATTGACCCAGTTTGTCATGTGGAGCCCGAGAGCAAAAATGATGGATTATGAATTTATTGCTAATCATAAAGCGGTAGCAATTAGCTGGGATAACGAAGCTGAATTAAAGGAAGCGAAAGAGGCTAAGAAATATGATCCTCGTATTGACATCAGAAACAATAGAATTGAGATGCATGGTGAACGTTTTATTATTCGGCAGAGTTACAAATTGAAGTCGGCAGCATATAAGTACTGGTTAAGTGAAAATGATAAAGTTCCTTATTTAAAGAGTAATATCCCTGAAAAAGGAGAATACTGGTTATTAGATGTTTACGATACAAAAGACAATACGATTAAACAAAAAACTTATGATGTGTTTAAGATGGTGAGGGAATATAATAGAAATTATGTTCCAATTAATGTTGCGGATTCCCCAAAATTGTTACAATCTGAAGAAGGAAAAACTTATTTGCCTATAAAGATGGCAGTGAATAGTAAACCAAACTCAAAAACTTTTATTGGTATCATAGATATAGAAACGGGGAAAATTATTTCTAAAACATCATCTGGAAAAACAGGTAAGGACTTTTATGATGTAAATCAAAAAGCATGGCAAAATAAAGAAGGTCTTGAGGATTTACTCAATAAATATGACAGACTTTCAAACCAACATTTTAATTTTGTATGGTCAGCGTTTTGGTTTACTAAAAAAGCTCAAGCAGATTCTTTAGCAAGCAAGTATCCAAAAGTATATGATATATTGAGTAAAGGTTCGCTATCTGAATTGTATTTCCTTGGAAAAGAAGATGTTCGTTTAAAAATTTCTTTTTTGAAATTGGTTGTTCCCAAAGATTCTAATATCTTTAAGAACCTAACTATTCCTGCAACTAGTTCGAAAGATGGAAAAGAACATATCGTTCAAAGTGAAGACGAGTTTTTAGAGTATTATCAAGAAAATTTGAAGGAGAAATAAATGTCAACTAAAATGCTACTGTTTTGGCTCTCAACAACAGTTATATTTTTAGCCTTAGTTTTTGTGAGTGGTACTTATTTTTATCTTTATTTCCGTGATAAAAAGATGGTTCGGCTTGCTACATCATCCATAAAAGGAACAGTTGTGGGCTATAATAGCTTTCGAGGGGGAAATCCTCCGATTGTGGAATACAAGGTAAATGGCGTGGCTTATAAAAAATCCTTTCGTTATTTCTTTATTAGGACGGTTTCAACCCCATGGGGACCTAAACAGGCTTCTTACATTCACACAAGAGAAGAGATGTTAGCCAATTCGATTACCTTTTATCGAAATTCATTTGTTTCTTTTAATACAGCTCTTCAGACCCAATTTCCACTATGCTCTTTGATGACGGTTTGGTATGATCCTGAAAAACCAAGTAGAGCTTACGTGGAGCGTTATTGCGGTGTGAATCGCTATTATAAATGGCTGGAATCCTTTATGGGATCTTGCTCCTTCTAGTCTATGCTGTTGTGTTAGTAGCTTTTTCTAAAAATTGAGAAAGGATTAGTAAAAGTTAGTGAGTCAACTATGAAATGGCTTTTAACAAAAAAGAATCATACAAAGGAGGAGTAAATGCGCCTTGTTTATCTTACGATTGGTTTTGTGTCTTTGGGATTAGGAATTATTGGGATTCCTTTGCCGATTTTACCGACAACCCCCTTTCTATTGTTGTCTATGGCTTGCTTTGCTAAAAGTTCCAAACGCTTTGAAACTTGGCTCTACCAAACCAAGCTTTATCAAACCTATGTAGCGGATTACCGAGAGACCAAATCGATTGCCAAAGAACGGAAGAAATGGATCCTTCTTCAGATCTACATTTTGATGGGGATTTCGATCTATCTGGCCCCGATTATTTGGGTGAAGCTTGTTTTAGGTGCTTTGACGATTTTTATCACCTATTATCTCTTAAAAGTGATCCCTAATAAGCCTGAAAATCCAACAGAAGAAAATCCTGATTAAAATTGGAGAATTCAGGCCCTAGAACTAGGAAAAGAAGTGCGTTCGTGCTTCTTTTTTGGTATACTTAAGAGTATGAATTAATTAGAAAGTAGGCTTCCCATGGAGAAATTACAAGCCCTGTTATCGGAACGGTTTCAGATCGTTTTTTCAGATACCAGTTTATTAGATACAGCTTTTACGCACACCTCTTATGCCAATGAGCACCGCCTCTTAAAAATTTCACATAACGAACGTTTGGAATTTTTAGGAGACGCTGTTCTTCAATTAGTTATTTCCGAATATTTGTATAAGGAACACCCCAACAGACCGGAGGGAGATTTGTCCAAATTCCGTTCTATGATTGTCCGTGAAGAGAGTTTGGCTGGTTTTTCTCGAGATTGCCAATTTGACCATTTCATCAAACTAGGCAAAGGCGAAGAAAAATCTGGTGGTCGGGACCGCGATACGATTCTTGGCGATTTATTTGAAGCCTTTTTAGGTGCTCTTTTACTAGATCAAGGAGTGGAAGCAGTCAAACGCTTCATCTATCAGGTCATGATTCCAAAGGTTGAAACGGGTCAATTTTCTCAAGTCATTGACTACAAGACTCGCTTGCAAGAACTGTTACAGGTTCACGGAGATGTGGAGATCCAATATCAAGTGGTTAGCGAGTCCGGTCCAGCTCATGCCAAAGAGTTTGAAGTAGAAGTGTTCGTGAACGGTCAAACGATGGGACATGGTCATGGTCGTTCCAAGAAGTTAGCGGAGCAGGAAGCAGCCCGCAATGCAGTTGAAACGAGGAATGATGGGCCATGTATCTAAAAGAGATTGAAATCCAAGGCTTTAAATCCTTTGCGGATAAGACAAAAGTCGTATTTGACAAAGGGGTCACTGCCGTTGTAGGGCCTAATGGATCTGGAAAATCAAATATCACGGAGAGCTTGCGCTGGGCCCTGGGGGAATCCAGTGTCAAGAGTCTACGTGGGGGCAAGATGCCCGATGTCATTTTTGCAGGGACAGAATCGCGAAAACCGCTGAATTATGCCTGTGTCACAGTTGTCTTAGATAACCAAGATGGTTTTATCCAACAGGCAGGGAAAGAAATTCGTGTCGAACGGCATATTTATCGTTCGGGAGACAGCGAGTACAAGATCGATGGCAAGAAAGTACGTCTCAGAGATGTACATGATTTGTTCATGGATACGGGATTGGGACGGGATTCTTTCTCCATTATCTCCCAAGGTCGGGTAGAGGAGATCTTTAACTCCAAACCGGAAGAACGCCGGGCCATCTTTGAAGAAGCTGCAGGTGTCTTGAAATTTAAGACGCGGCGCAAGGAAACCGAGACCAAACTCAACCAAACCCAGGAGAATTTGGACCGTCTGGAGGATATCCTCTATGAATTAGAAGGACAAATCCAACCTCTTGAAAAGCAAGCGACTGTCGCTCGCCGTTTCTTGGAATTAGACCAAGAACGGCAGATTCTCTTGCTGGATGTTTTAGTTGCTCAAGTCGATTTGACAAAGGACCTTTATGAAAAGGCTGATCAAGAAGAAAAGGCCATTCAAGAACAGTTGGCTTCTTATTACCAACGTCGTCAGGTCTTAGAAGAAGATAATGTACGTATCAAGAAAGCCCGCCATCAGTTGGATGAGAGTTTAGCTGAGGACCAGGCCAGCTTGCTTGAGGTTACTCGTTTGATCAGCGATTTGGAAAAGCAAATCGAAGTAGCTAAGTTGCAATCGAGTCAAGCAGCCCATAGTCGCAGGGAAAATCTTGAGCGGCTGGATGCTGTCGTGGCCCGTCTGGAAGAAACGAAACAAGAGCTGGCTCAAAAACAAGAGACGCTAGCTGTGCTTCAACAAAGACTGACAGAGAACCGTCAGCAACAAGAAGAGTTGGAAAAAGAATTAGCCAACTATGAAGAAGATCCGGAACAAGTCATTGAGCATCTACGCGAGCAGTATGTCGCGCTCTTACAGACTGAGGCTGAAAAATCAAATGAGCGGACAGCCATTGAGAGCCGGATCCAAGCACTCCTGCAAGAATCAAGCCATCGTCAAGAGGATTTGACCAAGGCACAAACAAACTTTGAAACTGCCAAGGAAAAAGAAGTCCGACAATTGGAAGAGTTGGATCAGGCACAAGCGACGGTCAAAGGCCTATTAGCAGAATACCAAGAGCAATTGGTAAAAGTGGAGCAGGCCAAAGCTGCCTACCAAGAGGCTCAAGCGGCCATGTTTGACTTGATGGATGAGAGCAAGAATAAGCGGGCGCGGATCAATAGCTTGGAAGCTATTCAGAAGAACCATAGTAACTTCTATGCAGGCGTCAAGAGCGTTTTGCAAGAAGCAGAACGGTTAGGAGGCATCTGTGGGGCTGTTAGTGAGAATTTGAGTTTCTCAAAAGACTACCAGACAGCGCTTGAAATTGCTCTGGGAGCTAGCAGCCAACAAATCATTGTCGAGGATGAAAAGGCCGCAACACGAGCGATCGATTTCTTGAAACGCAATCGCTTGGGACGGGCAACTTTCCTTCCGCTCACGACCATCAAAGCTCGTCAACTATCTCCTCGGAATCTAGAATTGATTCAAGCCAGTGCAGGATTTCTAGGAATTGCGAGTGACTTAGTGACCTATGAGCATCGTTTTGAACAGATTTTCCAAAACTTGCTTGGAGTAACGGCTATCTTTGACACGACGGAGCATGCGCGTGAGGCGGCTCGTAAAGTCAACTATCAAGTTCGGATGGTGACCTTGGATGGGACCGAATTGCGGACCGGAGGATCGTACGCCGGTGGTGCCAATCGCTCCCAAAATACGGTCTTTGTCAAACCAGAATTGGATAGTTTGAAGCAGGAAATGCAAGCTCTGGATGCTCGTTTGAGAGAAGCAGAGCAGGAGGTAGAGACCAAGGACAATCTGCTCAACCAGGCGCAAGAATACTTGGCTTCTATTCAAAGCCAGGGTGAGCAAGCGCGTCTAGAGCAACAGCGGGCCCAATTGGCCTACCAACAAAGCCAAGAGCAACTGAAAGAAATTCAGGAACTCTTAGAAGCTTTGAAGTCAGAATTGGCAACAGATGCGACCCAGTCTCTCCAAGAAGAGCTAGAGTCTCTTACTGAGCAATTGGCAGAAATTGAGCTTAAAAAAGAAAATCTGAATCGCGACATTGAAACCATGAAGTCGGACAAAGACGTTCTGCAACAAAAAGTACAAAACTTGCAAGAGCAATTGGCAGAGTTGCGACTTCAACAGACCGAATATAAGAGCCAACAAAGCTATGAGCAAACAGATGCTCGTCGCTTGGAAGAAACGATCTCCCAGTTGGAAGTAGAAGAGCATCAGTTGCAATTGCTGATTGAACAAGGCGAGGCCCAAGTTCAAACAGTAGATGTGGAGCAGCTAGCCAATCAATTGACGCAGGCCCAAGCCAAGAAAACGGACTTGGAACAAGGAGTCATTCGGAAACGTTTTGAGCTGGATGATTTGGAAGGCCAGGCCGAAGATGTGGCAGAACAGATGGAACAAGCTCGCAAGAAAAACGAAGAGTGGATTCGTCAACAAGCCAAGGCTGAAGCGACACGTGAAAAGCATGCGGATCGTTTAAACAAGCTCTTAACGCAAATTACCGATGAATTCATGCAAAGCTTTGACCAAGCCAAAGAACAGGCCAAACCTGTTGAAAATCTTGCAGCAGCTGAAAACCAGCTCAAGAGCATCGAAAAAGATATTAAGGCACTTGGTCCAGTCAATGTGGGTGCGATCGAGCAGTACGACGAGGTGAAGGGGCGCTTTGATTTCCTTTCCAGCCAGCGTGAGGATGTCTTGGCTGCGAAAAACATGCTTCTGTCTACCATCAACGACATGAATGACGAAGTCAAGGAACGCTTTAAATCAACTTTTGAAGCCATTCGTGAATCCTTTAAAGTCACTTTCCGTCAAATGTTTGGTGGGGGTTCTGCTGATTTGATTCTGACAGAGCCAGATCTTCTGACAGCTGGTGTTGAAATTTCTGTACAGCCACCTGGTAAAAAGATCCAATCCTTAAACCTTATGAGTGGTGGAGAAAAGGCCTTGTCTGCCTTGGCTCTCTTGTTCTCGATTATTCGTGTCAAGACTATTCCATTTGTCATTCTGGATGAGGTAGAGGCTGCCCTAGATGAGGCCAATGTCAAGCGCTTTGGGGATTATTTGAACCGCTTTGATAAGGAAAGCCAATTTATTGTCGTGACGCACCGGAAGGGAACCATGTCGGCTGCAGATTCCATCTATGGTGTGACCATGCAGGAATCAGGGGTTTCTAAAATCGTCTCAGTAAAATTGAAAGACTTAGAAAATGAAGAATAATGATATTAAATTGATCGCTACGGATATGGATGGAACCTTTCTAAATGACCAACATCAGTACGATCAAGACCATTTACGCAAGGTATTAGCAAGCTGCAAAGAAAAAGGCATCTATTTTGCTGCTGCGAGTGGCCGTGCCCTCCTTTCTCTCAAATCCCTATTTAAAGGATTTGAGGACCAGATGATTTTCATTGCTGAAAATGGTAGTGTGGTAGAATTTCATGGAGAAGATCTCTACGAAGCGACTATGTCCAAAGACTTTTATTTGGGTGTTTTTGAAGCTTTGAAATCCTCACCTTATGCAGACCCCAATAAACTGCTTTTGACGGGGAAAAAAGGAAGCTATGTCTTAGAATCAGTAGATCCCGACTATCTGGCCTTGAGTCAGCACTATAATGAAAACATTCAAAAAGTGAAAAGTCTAGCGGATATTCAGGATGAAATTTTCAAATTGACCACCAACTTTGATGCAGCTCTTGTTCTTGAAGGTGAGCAATGGGTCACTGAGAATATCCCCGGTGTCAAAGCGATGACGACAGGTTTTGAATCGATTGACATTGTCCTCGATTATGTCGATAAGGGAGTTGCCATTACCGCCTTAGCGGATAAACTAGGGATCTCGATGGATCAGGTGATGGCTTTCGGGGATAACTTAAATGACCTCCATATGATGCAAGTCGTGGGCCATCCTGTAGCGCCAGAAAATGCACGTCCTGAAATCTTGGCCATTGCTGAAAAAGTCATCGGCCACCATGCGACGGGTTCTGTCCTCCGCTACATGGAGGAAATTGTATGAGTCAGATTTCCTTGATTGCGCTGGATTTAGATGGGACCCTTCTCAATTCAGAAAAAAAGATCTCCCCTCGCAATAGAGCAGCCCTTGCTGCTGCACAGGCCCAAGGTGTCAAGGTGGTTCTAACCACTGGTCGTCCCTTGAAAGCCATGGATTTTCTTTTAGAAGAATTGGGAACAGCAGGCCTTAAAGAAGAGTATACGATAACTTTCAACGGTGGTCTAGTGCAGCGAAATAATGGAGAAATCCTCTCAAAAGTTGTCTTGGCACCAGAAGATGTCGCAACTATTCATGATGAAACAGCCCGTCTAGGCCTTCCGCTGGATGCTATCAGTGAGGGAAGGGTTTATGAGATTCATGCAGATCGAAAGTCTCTCTATTCCCTTTACAATCCCTACCTGAACTTTATTGAGACAGATTTTAAAGATCTGCCATCCACGATATCTTACAACAAGTGTGTGACAGCCGTTGATCAAGACTTTTTAGATGCAGCGATCAAGCAGATCAAGCCGGACTTATTTCAAGACTATGAAATTTTTAAATCTCGGGAAATGTTGTTGGAATGGTGCCCTAAAAATGTTCACAAGGCAACAGGTTTAGAGGCACTGGCAGCTATTTTGGGCCTTAAGGCTGATCAAGTCATGGCCTGTGGGGATGAAGCCAATGACCTGTCTATGATCCAGTGGGCTGGACTGGGAGTTGCCATGGGCAATGCGATTCCAGCAGTGAAGGAAGTTGCAGCGCTTGTGGCCCCTGTGACCAATGACCAGGATGCCGTCGCATGGGCAATTGAAAATTATGTGCTAAAGGAGAGTGAATAAATGGGATTATTTGATCGTTTATTTGGAAAAAAAGAAGAAACTGAAAAAGTGCTTCCGTCTTCGGAAGAAGTGACGGAAAGTACTGAGGTTGAAGAAACTGTCAAAGAGGAGCCGACGGCTACCCAAAATGACAAGGAAGAGCAAAAAATCGCTGATATGGAGGCTTACTACCAAGAGCTCAAAGCGCGAATTGCAGCCACTCATCAACCTGTTTCAACCGTTGCTCAAGAAGAGCCGGCAGAGGAACCTCTTGTTGAAGAAATAGGAACTTCAGAGACTCCTGAAGTTCAAGAACCGGTAGAGGAGTCTCCAGTTGCCTTTGAACCTGCTCAAACAGAAGCAAGTCCTGAAGAAGTTTCACCACTAGCTGATGAAACGGAGACTGAGCCTCTTGAAGAAGTGAAAATTGAAGCGAAAGTAACTGAAACCGTTGAAGAACCAGATGGCGCTAATGGTTCAGAACTGGAAGAAGAGTCACCGATTGCTTCTCCATCATCTGAAGCTGAGCTAGTAGAAGCGAGCACGACAGAAGAGGAAGTTCCAGAACAAGTAACGCTCAGGATGGGGTTTCAGAACCTGAAGTATCAGAAGCGATTGCTCAAGTGGAGGAAACTTCAGAAGTAGCAGAAGCTGAGTCCAGACTTCCGGAAGGAGAAGCTGCATCAGCCGTTGAGGAAAGAACTGTTGAAGAGGCAGAAGAGCCAATTCCAGACGAGGTTAAGCCTCAGCAAGAAACCATTCAGGAAAAATACGATCGTAGCTTGAAAAAGACACGGACTGGATTTGGAGCACGCCTCAATGCCTTCTTTGCCAATTTCCGTTCAGTCGATGAAGAATTCTTTGAAGAATTGGAAGAACTCTTGATCATGAGTGACGTTGGGGTTCAAGTGGCCTCTAATTTAACCGAAGAGTTGCGTTATGAAGCCCGTTTGGAAAATGCCAAAAAACCAGATGCTCTCAAGCGCGTGATCATCGAAAAATTGGTGGACTTGTATGAAAAGGATGGCCAATTTAATGAAGCCATTCGTTTTCAAGATGGTCTCACGGTCATGCTCTTTGTTGGGGTCAATGGAGTTGGTAAAACAACCTCTATCGGGAAGTTAGCCCATCGCTACAAACAAGAGGGTAAGAAAGTCATGTTGGTTGCAGCAGATACTTTCCGTGCAGGAGCAGTGGCTCAACTGGCAGAATGGGGACGCCGCGTAGATGTTCCAGTTGTAACAGGTCCTGAAAAATCAGATCCTGCTAGCGTCGTCTTTGATGGAATGGAACGCGCGATCGCTGAAAACATCGATGTTCTGATGATTGATACAGCGGGGCGTCTGCAAAACAAGGACAACCTCATGGCAGAGCTTGAAAAAATCGGCCGCATTATCAAGCGTGTGGTACCTGATGCACCGCATGAAACCTTGCTGGCCCTCGATGCATCAACCGGTCAAAATGCCTTGGTGCAAGCTAAAGAATTTTCAAAAATTACGCCTGTGACAGGAATTGTACTGACCAAGATCGATGGAACAGCTCGAGGTGGGGTCGTCCTTGCGATCCGTGAAGAGTTGGACATTCCAGTGAAGTTGATTGGATTCGGAGAAAAGATTGATGACATCGGACCATTCCACTCAGAAAACTTCATGAAAGGCCTCTTGGAAGGCTTGATTTAAGAGTCAAATAGAAAAAGACAAATTGTTGGAAGGACAATTTGTCTTTTTGTTTCCTTGCGCTATCAAAAAAAAACCACCCGAAGGTGGCTTTCCTTAATTCTTAGGTTCAGGTTTCCAAACCCATTCGGCTCCGTACTCTGCAAGGAGATCATCGGATGCAGTTGGTCCCATGGATCCAGACTTGTATTCATAGAGCGGTGCTCCATTTTCGGCCCATAGTTTTTCAATCCGGTCAATCAATTGCCATGAAGCACGAACTTCTTGCCAGTGGCTGTAATTGGTTGAGTCATTGTTCAAAACGTCGAAAATTAATTTTTCATAAGGCTCTGGTGAAGCTCCAGTTGCCGTCGCATCTGTTTCGTAGTCAAAGGAAATAGGTGCGATGCTGAATTTTTCCCCGACCTCTTTTCCGTTGATGCTCAATGAGAAACCTTCATTTGGTTGGATATAAATGGTCAAGACATTTGGTTGCAAGCTATGTCCAAAGATGGAGTCGGTTTGCTTGAAGACCACATTGACCATAGTTCCTTTTTGGGTCAAACGTTTTCCGGTACGGAAGAAGAAAGGCACTCCACGGAATCGATCGCTATCAACAAAGAATGCACCAGAAGCATAGGTCTCCGTAGTAGATTCAGGGTCGACATTTGGCTCACTGCGATAAGAGATATCTTTTTTCCCTTCGATCGTACCTGAATGGTATTGACCACGGATAAAGAATTTCTTCAGTTCCTCATCTGTTGGATTGTGCAATTGCTCAAAAACTTTAACTTTTTCTGCCCGAATCGCATCCTTGGTAAAGGTAGCTGGTTTATCCATGGCAAGCAATGACAAAAGCTGAAGGGTATGGTTTTGCACCATATCTCGAAGGGCCCCCGAGTGATCATAGTAGCCACCGCGTTCTTCAACCCCCAAGCGTTCAGCAAAAGTAATTTGGATATTGTCAATAAAATCTCGGTTCCAAAGATTATCAAAAATAAGATTTCCAAAACGAATAGCAAAGATATTTTGGATCATTTCTTTTCCAAGGTAATGGTCGATCCGGAAGATTTGTTCTTCATTAAAGGTTTCTTCCAATTCCTTGTTGAGCTGACTAGCCGTTTCTAGGTCTGTACCGAAAGGTTTTTCAACGATCAAGCGCTCAAAGCCTTGCCCATCCACAATTCCTTCGGATTTGAGGTGTTTGGCAATGGTTCCAAAAAATTGAGGAGCCATGGACAAGAAGAAGACCTTGTTGTGTTCTGTTTGGTATTTTTCATCCAAGCTATTTTGCAATTCACGCAGGGCGATGTAATGTTCGGTATCATTGACATCGTGGCTTTGGTAGTAGAAATGGCTAGCGAATTCTTGAGCTTGTTGAGGGCTATCTGCCAGATCTGTGATAGATTCTACCACAACTGATTCAAAGTACTCCTTGCTCCATGGTCTGCGAGCTGTTCCGATAACCGCAAAGTGTTCAGATAGATTTCCTGATTTATAGAGTCTAAAAAGGGATGGGTAGAGTTTGCGCTTGGCTAAATCTCCACTGGCCCCGAAAATGGTTACAATAACTTTTGAAGACATTTAAGTACCTATTTCCTATTTTATTAACCATATTTTACCATAAAATCTACAAGATTTCTTTGATGGAATCGTTGTTCCGAATATTTTCCGCTTGGATTAGAGGATTTGAGAGGAAAGCATAGAAAAAGCTAGAACCAATGTGGATTCTAGCTTGAGCTGTTATAAGCTGTTTGGATCGACCACCGAAGAAACTTGGTGAATCCATCAGAATACGCGGTAGACATAAGGATTATCCGGTTTTGTAATGGTCTTACAATCGCTAATGTGGAGGACAGGCAAGCTTTGTTTGAGCTGCTTGTGGTATTCAATGGACAAGGTTCCTTTGGCATGGATCCAGGTATTGTTTTCGAAATGCTGCGGAGCACCTGTCGTTAAGAGACCGTAGACTCCGGAATCTGCGATACAGTGGATGATCCCAAAGCGAAAGAGGAATTGGCTGTCCTTGTTATTGGGGTCATTGTATACAAAACCGGTCAACTCGATCGTCTTTCCTGCGAATTGGTCAGGATAATCATAAATCACTTCCATGACTTCCATGTAATTCTCAGTGGTCACCTGGATCACTTTTTTATCAACATATTTCTTTGCAGCCTGCTTCATTTCTGATTCATAGGCTGACTTGGTAAAATAGCTACTAGTATCCGGTTTGAGATACTGGGTTGTTGTCCCTTCGTCCTGCTGGATTTCCTTGGAAGATCCAGCCGCAACCGGGAAGTGGTAGCCTTTGGCAGAAACCGTTTGGGAATCTAGTGTCACTGTAGGGAAAAATAGCCCGACAAACAAAGGAATACAGAGCAAGAAGATACTCGCCACTTTTGCCCAGAAGCTAGAGAGATGACTGTGGATCTTCATCTGCTTGACCCAGATGATCAGCTGCACAAGAGCTAAAACAAAGGACAAGAACATGGAAATATAAGCCAAGTAAGAATAGTGTAAGTTGATGTATTGATTGAGCTTACCAGATAATTGCAGGTACATGGTGAGCTCAAAATAGCCAGCTAATATCAAGAAACGAATCATAGCACCACCCCCACAAACCAAGCATAAAGGAGCACAACCCCACTCACAATTCCGATAAATTGCCAGATAAAACGGGTCTTGAGATAATTTTTCATCATGAGGAGATTTTTGACATCAAGCATAGGCCCAATCACCAGAAAGGCAAGAACAGGCGCTACTCCAAAACTCGTCAGAAGAGAGGATCCAACAAAGGCGTCCGCCTCACTACAAAGTGAGAGGAGAAAGGACAAGACCATGAGAAGGAGAATAGCAATAACTGGTGTCGCACTGATTGAAGTGAGGATCCGTGTTGGGACATAGACTTGGACGAGACTGGCAAAGAGACAACCAAATACCAGGTAACTTCCCGTGTCAAAGAATTCATCAATCGCCTGCACCAAGACTTGAAAGAGCTTTTGACCTTTGCTCAAGCCCCTAAAATCATGTTCATGTACAGCCTTACGATGTTCTTTTTGGATCGAATCTGTCTGAATAAAACCAAGAAAGATCCCTAGCACCGTTGCGACCAGTAGGGAACCAAGGGCGCGGTAGATGGCCATCTTGACAGAATTCCCAAAAGCTGAGTAGGTCGCAAAGAGAACGATGGGATTGATGACCGGTGCTGTCACCAAAAAGGGAACAGCAGTATAACTTGGGACTTTCTTTTCTAGAAAGCGATTGATAATGGGAACAATCCCACATTCACAGGAAGGAAAGATAAAGCCGATAAAGGTCCCAAAGAAGATCCGCCCAAATTTATTCTTGGGAAGAAAGCGGTAGACCCTCTCGGGGGTGATATAGACCTCAATAATCCCTGAAACGATACTTCCGATTAGGACAAACGGTAGGGCTTCGATAATAATCGAGAGAAAAATAGCCCCAGCCTGCAAGACGCTAGAGGGAAGGTGTTGAAAGAATGTCATTACTTAGCCTTCTTTGCTTCTTTAGTGGTAGCAGTTTCTGCCTTCTTTTTTTCTTCAGGAAATTCTACTTTCTTTTCTACATCCGGAAAACTCGCAAAATTTTCAAACATTTTATCAAGATCATCTGTTTTTGAGAATTTAATAGCCATTGTTGGGCCTCCTTTTTATTTTCTTTCATTATAACAAAAAGGAAAGAGCAAGGGGGAAATGGAGTATAAAAGGAAAGATCCATAGGGCCAAAATTATTCTATGAAAAATCCCTGAAACAGAGACCAGAACAGGCGATCTCCCCTTTGATGGTAGCAAAATATGCTATAATAGAAGCTATGGATAAATATGAAAAAATAGCCCAAGAATTGGGTGTTAGCTTAAAACAAATCGATACCGTATTGAGTCTGACCGCAGAAGGCTCAACCATTCCTTTTATTGCCCGCTATCGAAAAGATATGACGGGAAATTTAGATGAAGTAGCGATTAAGGCCATTATTGACCGGGACAAATCCTTAACGGCTCTGGCTGAACGAAAGGAAACCGTCCTTGCTAAGATTGAGGAACAAGGCAAACTGACAGAGGCGCTCAAGCAGGCTATTGAGGCTGCTGAAAAATTAGCGGATGTCGAAGAGCTTTATCTCCCTTATAAGGAAAAACGGCGGACAAAGGCGACGATTGCCCGAGAAGCAGGACTTTTCCCCTTGGCACGCCTCATTTTGCAAAATAGTCCAAACTTGGAAGTAGAGGCTCAGAAATTTACCTGTGAGGCCTTCCCAACTGAAACTGCGGCTTTAGCTGGTGCAGTGGATATTCTGGTAGAAGCTATTTCAGAGGATACCCAATTACGGGCCCTCACCTATCAAGAAATTCATGGGTATTCCCTCATGACGTCAACCTTGAAGGATGAAAGCTTAGATCCTAAGAGAACCTTTGAAATCTATTATGATTTTTCTGAGAAGATCAAGAGTATGCAAGGCTACCGGACCCTGGCGCTCAATCGTGGGGAAAAATTGGGCGTTCTCAAAGTTGGATTCGAGCATCAACTGGATCGGATCATTCGTATTTTTGAGGCTCGTTTTAAAACGAAAAATGCCTATATCGATGAGGTTATTCAACAGGCGGTTAAGAAAAAAATCGTTCCCGCGATTGAACGTCGGATTCGGACAGAGTTGACGGAGGTGGCAGAAGACGGAGCCATTCAATTGTTCTCTGAGAATCTACGGAATCTATTGCTCATTCCTCCATTAAAAGGGCGCGTGGTCCTTGGATTTGACCCAGCCTTTCGGACCGGTGCTAAACTAGCCGTTGTCGATGAGACAGGAAAGATGCTTGCCACCCAGGTCATCTATCCAGTTGCTCCTGCAAAACCAGCTCAGATCGAGCAGGCTAAAAAGGATCTGTCTTCCTTGATCAAGGAGTTCGGAGTAGAAATTATTGCGATTGGAAATGGAACCGCCAGCCGTGAAAGTGAGGCCTTTGTCGCAGAGGTGCTTCATGACCATCCAGGAGTTCGCTATGTTATTGTCAATGAAAGCGGAGCCTCTGTCTACTCAGCTAGTGAGTTGGCCCGTCATGAGTTCCCAGAGCTAACCGTTGAAAAACGCTCGGCCATCTCCATTGCCCGCCGCTTGCAAGATCCGCTAGCAGAATTGGTGAAAATCGATGCCAAATCCATCGGTGTCGGTCAATACCAACACGATGTCAATCAGAAAAAACTGACAGAAAGCTTGGATTTCGTGGTAGACACCGTGGTCAACCAAGTTGGGGTCAATATCAATACGGCTAGTCCCTCTCTCTTAGCCCATGTAGCAGGACTCAATAAGACCATCTCTGAAAATATCGTGAAATACCGGGAAGAAGAAGGAATGATTCTTTCACGAGCGCAAATTAAAAAAGTCCCTCGCCTCGGTGCCAAGGCTTTCGAGCAAGCGGCTGGATTCTTACGCATTCCTGAAAGTAAAAATATCTTGGACAATACCGGCGTTCACCCTGAAAGTTACAAGGAAGTTGAAAAACTTTTTCAACTTCTTGAAATTACCGACCTCGATGCATCCGCTCAGGAAAAATTAAAAGCTGTGAACATAAAGGAGATGTCTACTCAGCTGGATCTGGGACCAGAAACCCTGAAAGATATTATTGCCGATCTCCTAAAACCAGGTCGCGATTTGCGGGATTCCTTTGATGCACCCGTGCTCCGTCAGGATGTCTTGGATATTAAAGACCTCCATATAGGCCAAAAATTAGAAGGGGTTGTGCGCAATGTGGTTGACTTTGGGGCCTTTGTCGATATTGGCATTCACGAAGATGGCTTGATTCATATCTCCCATATGAGCAAGCAGTTTATCAAGCATCCAAGCCAGGTCGTATCAGTAGGTGATTTGGTAACCGTCTGGGTGAAGAAGATTGATGTGGAACGCGAAAAAGTCAATCTCAGTTTGGTAGCTCCGAATGAATCTGACTGAGTATGTACGCCAAGTATCCCTAGAAGATTTTGGGAGAGAATTCCGCCATCAAGCAGAGTGGAATTCACGTCTTCAAACTACTGGGGGTCGTTTCTTTCCCAAAGATCGACACCTTGATTTCAACCCGAAAATATACCAAGCTTTCGGGTTAGAGGTCTTTCGTAAAATCGTCCGTCACGAGCTCTGCCATTACCATCTTTACGATCAAGGAAAAGGCTATCGCCACAAAGATCTAGACTTTAAGCAACTTCTCCAGCAAGTGGACGGTCTTCGTTTCACACCTCCTCTACCAGATAGAACTGGGCGAGTCAAGCGGATCTATCTCTATCAATGTCCCCATTGTGGCCAAGAGTATAGACGAAAGCGAAAAATCGATCTGAAGAAATATGCCTGCGGTCGCTGTCACAGCCGCCTGCAATTCCTTGAAATGAGACAAGAGTAAGAATCGGTCTTTAGGCGGATCTCTTTCCAGTTCGACTCTGCTAAAATAGGTCTAACTAGAAAGAGGAAAATCAAATGACATCATCATTTTACAAATTAAAACGACATCGCCTGGTTTCAGGTGTGCTAGCTGGCTTAGCTGATAAATTTGGTCTTAGCGTAACTCTCCTACGCTTCTTGTTTATTCTTTTCACGGTTTCTCATGCCTTTATCGGTGTGATTATCTATTTACTGTTAGATACGACCTTACCTTATAAGGACGAGGAGGAGCAGGAAATATTTGACAATGGCCCTCGACCTCGTCGAAGAAAAGAGGCCGAACCCATCCATGATCAGAATGATAGTCCATTTTTCTAAAAGGAGATGCGAGTGAAGCAGAAGTTCTATTCCCTTGCTTTTATTCTATATATCTTCTTTAGTTTTATAGGACAGTTTTTCATTTTAAATCGTGTTTTTGGAGAAGGAGTTGGAACAGTTTTGATCGGAATGGCCCTTTTTCCACTGGGCATTTGGAATAGTCTCTTCTACCTCTTGTTTCTGCCAACAGAAATGGCTAGAAAGCCACAAATTTATCGGTTTTCGATTTTATTTCTGCCGGTTTTGTATCTGGTTTTCTCCTTGTTGGGGGAGGACCTGCCGTCTTTATGCTCGGATTGATCGCATTCCCTTCAAATGCGGTGGTCTATGCGGTCTCTACCGGAATCAAATCCATGATTACAGATTACTTGCATGGTGAAGGCTAGAGCATTTTTCATATGTTCCCATCATTTCCTAGAGGTTGGAGACCTTTGTCTTCGCCTCTTTTTGCTTGCCTTAAAAAGGAGTTGAAAATGGATCTTTCAAATGACACTTCAGGCTCTCGTCTGAAGAGAAAATCTGCTATAATAGAGAGAGAATTTGAAAAGGGAGAATGATATGGCAGTTACTGTTCGCGATCTACAGGAAAAGCTTCGTCTATCGGTTGTTTATGGGGATGATAGCCTCTTAAGCAAGGAAATTACGACTGCGGACATTTCACGTCCAGGTCTTGAAATGACGGGCTATTTCGACTATTACACACCTGAGCGGATTCAGCTTGTAGGAATGAAAGAATGGTCCTACCTGGTGAAGATGAGCTCTCACAACCGTCATCAGGTCCTGCGCAAGATGTTCCAGCCAGAGACACCTGTCATCATTGTCGCGAGGAATTTAGAAATTCCAGAAGAAATGTTGCGAGCTGCTGAAGAGAAGCAACTAGCCATTTTGAAGAGCAATGTTGCAACGAGTCGTTTATCTGGAGAACTTTCTAGCTATTTGGATAGTCGCCTAGCAGAACGTACGAGTGTACACGGTGTCTTGATGGATATTTATGGGATGGGTGTCTTGATCCAAGGAGATAGCGGAATCGGGAAAAGCGAGACAGGTCTGGAACTTGTCAAGCGGGGTCACCGCCTCGTAGCAGATGACCGAGTTGATATCTATGCGAGAGACGAGATGACCCTTTGGGGAGAGCCAGCTGAAATCCTACGCCACTTACTAGAGATCCGTGGTGTCGGGATTATCGATGTCATGAGTCTTTACGGTGCGAGTGCTGTCAAGGATTCTTCACAAGTCCAAATCGCCGTTTACTTGGAAAATTATGCTAAGGATCAGGTTTATGATCGTCTAGGTAATAATGCAGAAGAATTGGAAATCGGTGGCGTGACTATTCCTCGGATTCGCATCCCTGTGAAGACTGGACGGAACATTTCGGTCGTGATCGAAGCAGCGGCGATGAATGTTCGTGCCAAAGAAATGGGCTATGATGCCACTAAAACCTTTGAAGAACGTCTGTCCCAGTTGATTAGTCAAAATGAGGTGAAGGAATGAATCCAGTAGCCCTTCAATTAGGTCCGATCAGTATTCGTTGGTACGCAATTTGTATTGTCTCTGGCTTGATTCTAGCCGTTTATCTTTCTATGAAAGAAGCACCTCGTAAGAAAATTGATCCAGATGATATCATTGATTTCATTTTGATTGCCTTTCCTCTTGCGATTGTGGGGGCCAGACTCTATTACGTTATTTTCGAATGGGGTTACTATAGCCAGCATCTTAGTGAGATTTTTGCGATCTGGAACGGAGGAATCGCGATTTATGGTGGCCTCTTGACAGGTGCCCTTGTCCTCTATCTATTCTCTCGTAGACGCTTGATTGAGCCAATTGATTTCTTAGATATTGCGGCCCCAAGCGTCATGATTGCACAGAGTATTGGTCGCTGGGGAAACTTCTTTAACCAGGAAGCTTATGGAGCTGCTGTTAAAAGTCTCAACTACCTGCCCTCTTTTATTCGAGATCAAATGTATATAGATGGTAGTTACCGTCAGCCAACGTTCTTATATGAATCCAGTTGGAATCTGCTAGGTTTTCTCTTGATCTTGATTCTTCGTAGGAAGCCACAATTTTTGCGACAAGGTGAGATCACAGCCTTTTACCTTATCTGGTATGGTTTTGGTCGGATGATCATCGAAGGAATGCGGACAGATAGCCTGATGTTTGCGGGCTTACGTGTTTCCCAGTGGTTGTCGATGATCCTGATTCTAGTTGGACTCGCCATCATCATCTACCAACGTCGCAAAAAAGCCCCTTATTATGTAGAAGCAAAGGAGTAATATATGTTTATTGAAATTGCCTACGGCCTCTTAGGCCTTGCCTTAGTAGCGCTTGTCATTTATATGATTTTTTTCCTCTCAAAGATTGGAAAAGTTGTAGATGAGACGCAAAAAACCATCCAAGTTTTGACATCAGATGTCAATGTCACCTTGCATCAGACCAATGATCTATTGGCAAAAGTCAATGTTTTAACGGATGATTTGAATCAAAAAGTTGCAACGATTGACCCACTCTTTACAGCCGTAGCGGATCTTTCAGAGTCTGTTTCAGATTTGAATGATCAAGCCCGTCAATTAGGTTCCAAAGCAGTGTCAGCTGGTGGAAAAACAGTGAAAGCCTCTATCGGATTAAAAGCGATTAAGATGGCTTCAAAATTATTTAAATAGAATCGAGGAAGAATATGGGACGTTTATCTAGTTTATTAATTGGTGTGATTTCAGGTGCTTCAGCAGCCTACTATTTATCAACAGAGCAAGGAAAGAAAGTCACTAAAAAAGTGGTGCGCTTCGTAAAAGATTATCAAGAAGATCCTCAAGAAGTACATGAATCGGTGAAACAAACTGCTAAGGATGTTTCAAAACAAGCAGCAGAAGTGATCCAACAAACCAAAGAAAAAGTTGGTTCTGGAGAAATTACGACAGGAACTGTTTTGGAATCTGTCAAAGAAAAGACGCAAGATGTGGTTGAAAAATCTCAAGAAGTCTATCACTCATTTAAGGATAAACTTCAAAAAGAAAATCTAAGTGGCAATGACTTGGTTCAATCCATTCGCAAACAAACAGAATCAGAAGACATCGTTTTAGAATTGGATGAAAAAAATTCTGAAGAAGCAGCTGAAGAAGAAACAAAAGAAGCATAAAAAATGAGGCTCAGTGAGCCTCTTTTCAGATTGAAGATAAATTCATCTTAGAAACTTTCCTTAAGTGAGTACGGACGTCAGCGAACTTCAAAGAAGTTCCATGACTTAGTTTTGAACCTAAAGTTTCAAAACTCCCGAGTGCCTGAAACATAATTGTTTCAGGCACTTTTCTCACGGCGGAAAGTTTCAAAAGATCATTGAATAACTTTAACTCATAAAAAGTATTTATTCTTATAGAATTCCTAGGAAGCCTTTGAATTATCAAACACCATACCAATTTTTTCTGAGTTACATGAAAAGTCTAACTTAATTTGACAACTTAGGAATTAAAAAAATTCGAGTAAATAAAAAAAATCAGGCGAACCTGATTTTTATTTTTTTCGTTTATTGTAGTAAATTCGGAACCCTTGAATACTAGCAAAGCTAGAACCAATCGCTAAAGCAAACGCAAAGAAAGTATTCATTTTTGTTGCTAAAAAGACAAAACTAAATACAACCGTCAACACACAGAAAATAGCGATATTTAAAAAATATAGCAATTCACTTAATTGAGGTGCGGGTTCAACTTCAGGAGCATAGTCCTGAATAGGGGTTTCTTGGGTTTGTTTGGTTAATTCGATATAATCGAATTCTTCATTATAGTGTCTTAAATTTCTTACGGGCATTTTCTCTCTCCTAACAGTACTCTATTATTCTATCATGAATTCAGGTATATAAATGTTACAAAAATGTTACAAATTTTACAAAATGAATAAATTTTTCTAGAATATCGGAATTTTTGTTATAATGGTTCTATGAAAAATATTATTATTACAGCAACAGCAGAGAGTGTTGAGCAAGCGCAAGCCCTGATTGATGCAGGGGTTGACCGAATCTATGTCGGTGAAAAAGACTACGGATTACGATTGCCTCAAACTTTAAGCTATGACGAAATAAATCGAATTGCCCAACTGGTCCATGCTGCTGGTATAGAATTGACAGTAGCTGTAAATGCACTCATGCACCAATCGATGATGGATTCAATCAAGCCTTTCCTAGATTTTCTAAAGGAAATTCAGGCTGATTATATTACTGTCGGAGATGCGGGCGTTTTTTATGTCTTGAAACGAGATGGCTATCCATTCAAAACCATCTACGATGCATCAACCATGGTTACTTCTAGTCGCCAGATCAATTTCTGGGGAAAACAAGCAGGAGCTTCTGAGGCTGTTTTGGCTCGTGAGATTCCATCTGCCGAATTATTCGTAATGGCTGAGAATCTTCAGATTCCAGCAGAAGTCTTGGTCTATGGTGCTAGCATTATCCACCATTCGAAACGACCTCTTCTTCAGAATTATTACAACTTTATCAAGACAGAAGAATCTGTGACCAAAGATCGCGATCTGTTCTTAGCAGAACCAGGAGATCCCAATTCCCATTATTCAGTCTATGAAGACAAACATGGAACCCATATCTTCTCAAATAATGACTTGAATATGATGACCAAATTGTCTGAGTTGGTAGAACATGGCTTTGATCATTGGAAACTCGATGGTGTCTACTGTCCGGGTGAAAACTTTGTCAAGATTACAGAGTACTTTGTCAAGGCCCGTGATTTGATTCAAAATGGAACATTTACACAGGATCAAGCCTATCTGTTTGATGAAGAAATCCGCAAATTACATCCAGCTAATCGTGGTTTGGATACTGGTTTCTATGATTATGAACCAGATCGTGTAAAATAACAAATAATACTAGGGCTTCTTCGTTTGTGAGTTTTCCTTTTTCAGGGAACGAAGAGGCTATTCATCATATCGACAATCTTGTAAATTGGAGAAAACATGACAAATACAAAAAAACGTCCAGAGGTTTTGGTACCTGCTGGAACATTAGAAAAATTAAAAGTTGCCGTTAATTATGGGGCAGACGCTGTGTTCGTTGGTGGACAAGCCTATGGTTTGCGTAGCCGTGCCGGAAACTTCACCATGGATGAGCTTCGTGAAGGAATTGAGTATGCTCATGCCCGTGGAGTGGATGTGCACGTCGCTTCAAACATGGTGACCCATGAGGGAAATGAACAAGGGGCTGGTGAATGGTTCCGTGAATTACGGGATATGGGCCTTGATGCCGTGATCGTTTCAGACCCGGCCTTGATTGAAATCTGTGCAACCTATGCACCTGGACTCAATATTCACTTGTCTACACAAGCTTCTGCAACCAATGTGGAGACCTTCCATTTCTGGAAAGAATATGGCTTGACCCGTGTCGTCTTGGCCCGTGAGGTATCCATGGAAGAGTTGGCAGAGATCCGTAAGCGTACCGATCTTGAGATCGAAGCCTTCGTTCATGGAGCCATGTGTATTTCTTATTCCGGACGTTGTACCCTTTCTAACCACATGTCTGACCGGGATGCCAACCGTGGTGGCTGTTCTCAATCTTGCCGTTGGAAATACGATCTCTACGATATGCCATTTGGCCAAGAACGCAAGAGTATCAAAGGACAAGTCCCGGAAGAATATTCTATGTCAGCCGTGGACATGTGTATGATCGAAAATATTCCAGACATGATTGACAATGGGGTTGATAGCTTGAAGATTGAAGGCCGGATGAAATCTGTTCATTACGTATCAACAGTAGCCAACTGTTACAAGGCAGCTTGTGATGCCTATATGGAAAGTCCAGAAGCCTTTTATGCCATCAAGGATGATTTGATCAATGAATTGTGGAAGGTTGCTCAACGTGAATTAGCAACTGGATTCTACTACCAAACACCGACTGAAAATGAACAATTGTTTGGGGCACGTCGTAAGATTCCTCAATACAAATTTGTAGGAGAAGTGGTTGACTTTGATCCATCTACCATGACTGCAACAATTCGCCAACGGAATGTCATCAATGAAGGCGACCAAGTGGAATTCTACGGACCAGGCTTCCGTCATTTTGAATGCCAGATCCAAGACTTGCATGATAAGGATGGAGTGAAGATTGATCGCGCACCAAATCCGATGGAACTTCTTACGATCACCGTTCCACAAGAAGTCAAGCCAGGAGATATGATTCGTTCTTGCCAGGAAGGTTTAATCAATCTCTACTCAAAAGATGGGGCAAGTAAAACTGTTCGAGTATAACAAAAAAAGAGAGGGTTAAACCTCTCCTTTTTGTTGGGCGATGCGAATATTATTGGGGACTAAACTGATTTTCTGGATCTCAGAAATCCGAATAATCGTGGACATACTCTTCTTGAAATTTTTCACGATCAGTTGTCGGCGTTCTTTGTCATACTTGACAATATCGCCTGTAAAACTCTTGTTTGAAAAAATAACATGTACCCCTTGTTTTTTTCGCAATGCTTGTTGAATGATGTCAATAATTCTCTCATCTTCTAATGGGGCAGGGGTACTGACTTTTCCATTGAAAAATTCATTTGCTCGGTCTTTAACGATCTCGAGAAATTTTTTCATAGCTAAATTCTCCATAACTTGATACAATATATTATAGATAATTTCAACGATTTTGTAAATGATTTACGAATATTAGAGATGAGAAGGCAAGAAAGGAGTCGTGAAATGGCAGAATTTTCATTCCAAATTGAAGAACATTTACTGGTCTTGTCAGAAAACGACAAGGGTTGGACCAAAGAATTGAACCGTGTGAGTTTTAATGGTGCTCCTGCTAAGTATGATATCCGGACCTGGAGTCCTGACCATACAAAGATGGGAAAAGGCATTACACTCACGAACGAAGAGTTCCAAGTCATGCTCGATGCATTTAAAAATTAAGAAAAGGGGTCCTTCAAGGACTTCTTTTTTTGTTATAGTCTAAGACTATATAGATATCAAGGATATTAGATTATCCCAAACCCTTGTTTATCAAGTATTGGACTGCTATAATGGTTGCATTGATGAATTAATGTAAAACTTATAGGAAAGAGGGATTCATATTGACACATGCACATGCACCTTATCGCGTTGACCATGTTGGTTCATTTCTTCGTCCAGCTACTTTGGTTCAGGCTCGTGAAGATTTCGCAGCTGGAAAAATCAGTCAGGCTGACTTAACAAAAGTAGAAGATCAGGCGATTCGTGACCTCGTTGAAAAAGAAATTGCTGCTGGTCTGAAGTCAGTAACAGATGGAGAATTCCGCCGAGCTTATTGGCATTTGGATTTCTTCTGGGGCTTTGGTGGCATTGATCATGTCCAAGCTGCCCAAGGCTATCAATTCCATGATGAAACAACCAAGGCGGACTCAGCGCTTGTAGTTGGAAAAATCACAGGAGCCAATCATCCATTTGTAGAGCATTACAAGTTCTTGAGGGATCTTGTGGCAGATGTAGATGGTGTAGAGGCTAAATATACCATTCCAGCTCCTGCGCAATTCTATTTTGAATTGATCCGTGATGCAGAACATGTAGAACAATTGAATACCATCTATCCTGATTTTGCGGCTGTTCGTGAAGATATCAAGCAAGCCTATCTTCAAGTGATTCAAGATTTGTATGATGCAGGACTTCGGACCCTTCAAGTAGATGACTGTACGTGGGGTGTCTTGGTAGATGATAATTTCTTGACGGCTTGGGGAGCAGCTCAAGGCAAGTCAAAAGATGAGGTTCGCCGAGAACTCGCTGATCTCTTCTTGACCTTTAACAACGATGTCTACCAACATGTTCCAGCTGGTTTAACTGTCAATACGCACGTTTGTCGTGGGAACTTCCATTCCACTTGGGCTTCATCAGGTGGTTATGCGCCGATTGCCAAAGAACTCCTTGGAGAAGAAGCGGTCAATGCTTACTTCCTTGAGTTTGATACCGATCGTGCCGGTGGTTTTGAACCACTTGCGGAAGTAACCCCTGGTAAAGGAGTGGTGTTAGGCCTCTTGACATCTAAGAGTGGTCAATTGGAGAACAAGGACGAAGTGATTGCTCGTATTAAAGAAGCGAGTCAGTATGTACCGTTGGAAAATCTTTACCTGTCTACTCAGTGTGGCTTTGCTTCGACAGAAGAAGGAAACATTTTGACAGAAGAAGACCAATGGAAAAAAATCGGTTTGATTAAGGAAATTGTCGCTGAAGTTTGGGGCGAATAAGGAGAAAGAAACATGTCAGATTTACTAAGTATTTATAAAGAATTGCAAGCTAAAAAATGGGTGGACTTGAGTCACCAAATCAATGCGGAAAGTCCACACTTCCCAGCCCTTCCTGCCTTGCAACAAGAAGACCTTTTTACATTAAAAGATGGTTTCCATGTTCAAAAATTTACAGTGGTTGGTCAATACGGAACGCATATTGATGCACCGATTCACTTTGTAGAAGGGGGCCGTTGGTTGGATGAGATTGACCTCAAAGATCTCCTCTTGCCACTCTATGTTATCGACAAGTCTAAAGAAGTTGCAGCCAATCCAAACTTTATCTTGAGCAAACAAGATATCTTAGACTTTGAGGCAGAGCATGGACAAATTGCCGAGGGTGCTTTTGTTGCCTTCCGTAGTGATTGGTCAAAACGTTGGCCAGATCAAGATGCTATGCGTAACCTAGATGAAAATGGGGTTCAACAAAGTCCAGGATGGAGCCGTGAAGCCTTGGAATTCTTGATTCATGAACGCCAT
Source organism: Streptococcus parasanguinis (assembly GCF_032163505.1). Taxonomy (NCBI): domain Bacteria; kingdom Bacillati; phylum Bacillota; class Bacilli; order Lactobacillales; family Streptococcaceae; genus Streptococcus; species Streptococcus parasanguinis. The sequence goes on along the minus strand of NZ_CP134147.1, from coordinate 1,411,524 downwards.
GTCAAGGCTGTTGGTCATGAAACCTTTGATACCGATGCAGGTATTCCAGCAGCAGAGCATGGCTTGGTCAATGAATACTACCTCTTGGAACAAAATATCTACCAAGTTGAAGTTTTGAACCAATTGGACCAAGTTCCAGCTGTAGGTGCTTTGATTTCGATTGCTTTCCCTCACTGGGACAAGGCAACTGGTTCACCTGTCCGTGCCATTGCCATCTTACCATAAACAAAGAGAAAAGCTTGAAGACAGACGTCGCATTTGGACGTTTGTCTTTTTGTATTTTCGAAACTATTTTCGTTATCATCTGATATTCCATCTAAAAAACTGATCTAGAAAAAATAAAAAGGAATTTTCATTAATTATTTTGCCAATTTTTTGAGATGTAGACGTAACGGTGTAAGCCAAATTTTTATAGGGCTTACACAAAGAAAAGAGAGTGGGACAGAAATCGGTAATTCGTTAGAATTCGATTTCGTCGTCCCACCTCCGCACAGTTGAGTAGGGCTGTAAAAGCTGATGAAATCAGCGTAGTAGAGCCCACTCAACCACTGCGTCTTGCTCGACAATCCAAAAATAATTGAGAGGCTAGGACTTTTGTCCCAGCCTCTTTTTATCTATCAGAGAGAGCTAAAAATTTCTCTCTTTGTTAGTTGAACTATTTGTTAAGATGCATTGAAAATCTATTTCGTTAGAAAATTGACTATTTTTAATGAATAAATTATTGACGAGTCAATTTCCGTTTGATTCCAACAGCACCTGCTAAGACAAGAATTCCAGAGAAGACGAGTCCAGATGCAACAACTTCACCTGTGTTTGGAAGAAGCGATTTGCGACCTCCCCCATTGTTTCCACCATTTGAACCTGGCGCACTTGGTGTCGTTGTGGTACCAGAATGACTAGGTTTATTTGGATTTTCTGTTGTGGATGAAGAAGTCTTAGGCTCTGCAGTAGTAGTAGTTGTTGTTGTTGTGTCTTCCTCACTACTATTGTGGTTTTCTGGTTCTTCTGGTGTTGTAGTTGGAGGAGTCTCAGGCGTAGTAGTTACAGTAGTCTTAGGCTCCTCTGTTGAAACAGTTGTAGTAGGAGTCTCAGGCGTAGTAGTTACAGTAGTCTTAGGCTCTTCTGTTGAAACAGTTGTAGCAGGAGTCTCAGGCGTAGTAGTTGTGGTAGTCGACTCTTGAGTCGTAGTAGTTGTGGTAGTCGACTCTTGAGTCGTAGTAGTTGTGGTAGTAGGCTCTTGAGTCGTAGTAGTTGTAGGCTCTTGAGTCGTAGTAGTTGTAGTTGTAGGCTCTTGAGTCGTAGTAGTTGTGGTAGTAGGCTCTTGAGTCGTAGTAGTTGTAGTTGTAGGCTCTTGAGTCGTAGTAGTTGTAGTTGTAGGCTCTTGAGTCGTAGTAGTTGTAGTTGTAGGCTCTTGAGTCGTAGTAGTTGTAGTTGTAGGCTCTTGAGTCGTAGTAGTTGTGGTAGTAGGCTCTTGAGTCGTAGTAGTTGTGGTAGTAGGCTCTTGAGTCGTAGTGGTTGTGGTTGTAGGCTCTTGAGTCGTAGTGGTTGTAGTAGTTGGCTCTTGAGTCGTAGTGGTTGTAGTAGTTGGCTCTTGAGTCGTAGTAGTTGTAGTAGTTGTAGTGGTTGATGTCATATCGCCATCCACTCCACCGTTTGCATTAATATTTGCAACAGATGCATTGACTTCCTTTGCAACAACTGCTTGCTCACCTTTAACGTGATACCATACCTTAGTATTGTTTAAGAAATTCTTTTGATTTTCATTCTCTACTTTAGTCTGGTAAAAGATCAGGACACCAGTCTTATTAATTTCACTTTGAGGAATCGTAACTGTAATTTTTCCTGCAGCATCAACTGTGAATGTTGATCCAGGAAAGGCTGCTAAGAAATCGTCGATAGCAGTTGAGCCACCGTAATATCCTGGTTTGTTACCTGTAGTAGTAATACTAAAACTATCTTTTACAAGTGAATGACCACCTTGGATGTCATCTTCAACACGAACATCACCATCTACATCTAAGTTCATTGCATTAATGGTTAGTGTCCAAAGAATATGTTCAGGATCATTCGCGTGCATATCTCCCGCTTTGAGATAGAATGGAGCGCTGTTAACACCAGTAGCTATTTTCTTAACGTTTAATTCTACTTTTCTAGCTCCACTAATAATAGTGAATTTTCCAACATGCTCCTTATCGGTTGCTGTATCGTTATGACCCTCAATCTCAAACTCACCCCAACCGCGAATGTTTTGAAGGTTTTTGATAGCTTCATTGAAAGTAACTGTCGCAGATCCATCTGTAATGACCATGTCTCCAACGTAAGTTCCGTCAATACTTAATGGAATAGTCTTTTTAAATCCTATCCCAAAGACTGTTCCAGAACTAGTCCAATTAACTTTTAATGTATCCCCCGGTTGAATCTTTTGTGCATGCTCATCAAATGTAAACTTAACAGTTGTTTGTCCACCATCTGTGATTTCTTCTGATGAAACAGTAAGTGAGCTAATATTGTTGCTGACATCGCCAGCTTTTACCATATCAGATTGCGATAATACGATGAATAATAATGGTAAAAATACAATAAAGAAGACTTTGACAAGTCTACTTAGATTCATTTTTTTCATTTTCTTCTCCCATTTTTCTCCAATTATCTACATCAATTTGTATGTTGTTGCCAAAAACTTACAAAATTGAGAAATTTTTATAGGTGTCTTTTAAGACGACATTAATAAAAGTGCACCCCCCACTAGTCTATTTTCAAAAAAGACATCTACAAAGTGAATTATATCACAAATTAGTAAGATTTTAACAATAAAAATATTTTATCTATGAAATTTTAAGGATTTTATTAAAATCAGATAAATGAAAAAGGACTATTGTTTGTTTAAATAGTCCTTTTAGCTTAAAGTGGAACAACTTCAAGCTTATGTTTTATCTCATTGTCACGAATTCTTCGGATCCGGTTGGGTGAATGGCGACGGTTGCGTCGAAATCGGCTTTTGTCGCTCCCATCTTGATAGCAACTGCAAATCCTTGGATCATTTCATCGACTCCGTAGCCAAGACCATGAAGGCCAACGACCCTTTCTTCGGGACCGGCAGTGATGAGTTTGAATTTTGCTTGCTGGCGGTGTTGGGTAACAGCGGTGTACATGGAAGCAAATTGAGAAGTATAGACTTTGATATTCTCTTTACCATAAGTTTGCTGGGCTTCTTCCTCCGTTAGGCCAACGGTTCCAATAGCAGGGTGAGAAAAGACAACGGTTGGGATGTTTGTATAATCCATTTTGGCATTGACTTTTCCATTGAATAGTCGTTCAGAAAGAGTGCGTCCAGCTTTAATAGCGACAGGAGTTAATTCTTTTTCTCCTGTAACATCCCCAAGAGCATAGATTCCTGGAATAACTGTATTCTGGTATTCATCTACTCCAATGAATCCTTTTTCATTTAAGGTGACGCCTGCAGCTTCTAGATTGAGATCCTGGACGTTTGGTTTTCGTCCTGTTGCCCAGATAACATGATCTGCCACGTGGCTGGTCATATCCTCAAAATAAATCTTAACCCGACCGTCTTCTAATTTTTCAAGCTTCATGGGAACCTTATGTTTGTGAAGCGGAAGGTTTTGTTTTTCCATTTCTTCCATTAAGCCATCGACAATGTAGGAATCAAACTTTCTTAAGGGACGATCACCGCGAACGAAGAGATCGGTCTGAACACCAAGGGCATGGAGCACACCGGCTAGTTCCACTGCGATGTAGCCAGCTCCAATAATGGCAACAGATGTAGGAAGTTCTTCCCAAGCAAAGACATCATCAGACGTTTCGCCAAATTCAGCTCCAGGAACAGAAGGGATAAAAGGATGGGCACCGGTCGCAATCACGATATGCTTGGCCTTAATGGTTTCCCCATTTACCTCAACCGTATGAGCATCCACAAAACGAGCACGTCCTTCAATTCGTTCAACCCCATTGCGTTTGAAACTGCCATCATAGGAATTGCGAGAACGGTCAATATAGGCTTCGCGATTTTTTCTTAAAGTTGCAAAATCAAATCTTGTTTGTTCAGAGGTAAATCCATAGTCTGGTCCATAATCACGAATAGCTTCTGCAATTTGTGCACCATACCACATAATCTTTTTAGGCACACATCCTCTGTTGACACAGGTTCCACCCAGTTGTTTTTCTTCAATGACGGCAGCCCGCGCTCCGTACTCCCCAGCCCGGTTCATCGTAGCGATTCCTCCACTACCTCCACCGATTGAAATAATATCAAATTCTTTCATGTTTTCCTCCTAAATGGGATTTCAGTTTGATTGTAATATCAATTGTTACAAAAGTCAAGGGTTTAGCATGTTCCCAAGCATTTAAATTTCATTTTGCTGTGTCAATTTTAGATAGAAAAGTAAGGAAATATGGTATACTATGGTATAGAATAAAACGCTTTCTTTGATGGAGAAAAACGATGAAGAAATTGAAAAAATGGCAACTATTTACAGCTGCAGGTGCAGCAATTGTGGTGATTGGAACAGGAAGTGTGATGATGTTTTCGCACCCAAGTACTCCTGATCAAGCAATCACGAAAGAAACTCCAATGGTGCAAACGGTCAAGGATGGATCGATCGCTTCTTCAGTCTTGTTAACTGGGAAAGTCACTGCCAACCAGGAACAGTATGTCTTTTTTGATGGAACCAAAGGGGATTTGCAGTCGATTTTGGTCAATGTAGGAGATCAAGTAACAGCCGGTCAGCCGATTGTTCAGTATAGCAGTACAGAGGCTCAAACCGCTTATGATGCAGCCGTTCGTGCTGTCAATAAGGCAGATCGTCAGTTAAATGATTTACTGACAAATGGTGTGACCATTGATACGACAGGAGATGAAGAGGCAGATGACAAATCAGCTTCTCAGACCCAGCGAACAGTCGATTCTCAAGCTAGCGATTTACGAGATGCCAAGTCGGATGCGGTCGATAATATGAACAAGGCTAAGGCTCTTCTGGATGCGACAACAGTTAGGAGTAATACAGATGGTACCGTGGTCGAAGTCAATAAAGATGTTTCAAAATCGACTACAGGGACCAACCAAACTCTGGTTCACATTGTGAGCAACGGGAATTTACAAGTCAAAGGGGAGTTGTCTGAATACAATTTGGCTAATATCTCTGAAGGTCAGGAAGTGGTCCTCACTTCCAAGGTTTATCCGGATAAAACCTGGACAGGAAAGATTTCTTATGTAGCTAACTATCCGACTGACGCGGGTCAAGCAGGTGCCAATGCAACAGGTGGAACACAAGGAAGCGGTGGAGCCAAGTACCCATTTACAGTGGATATTACCAGTGAGATTGGAGAACTCAAACAAGGCTTTTCTGTCAATATTGAAGTCAAAAGTTCTACTCAACATCCCCTTGTTCCCGTGACAAGTGTCATGGCTGATGGGGATACGAGCTATGTATGGACGGTCGAAAATGGCAAGGCTAAGAAAGTAAAAGTGACGCTTGGTAACGCCGATGCTGAAAACCAGGAAATCTTGTCAGGCTTGAAGAAAGATGCTCAAGTTATTGTGAATCCTAATGAGAAACTGGAAGATGGAAAAGAGATCGGAAAATATGACAAAATTGATTGAACTAAAAGGAATCAATAAAACCTATAAAAATGGGGATCAGGAACTTCGTGTCTTAAAAGACATCGATTTAGAAGTCGAAGAGGGAGAATTTGTGGCCATTATGGGTCCATCTGGCTCAGGAAAATCGACCTTGATGAACGTCATTGGCTTGTTGGACCGCCCGACCAGCGGAGAGTATTTCCTAGAAGGTCAGGAGGTTGGAAATCTCAGTGAGAAAAAATTAGCACGTGTTCGTAATGAACAGATCGGTTTTGTCTTTCAACAATTCTTTCTTCTCTCTAAGCTCAATGCCTTTCAAAATGTGGAACTGCCTCTCATTTATGCAGGAGTTCATCCTGCTAAACGGAAGGAATTAGCTGAGCAGTACCTTGAAAAGGTAGAGCTCCATTCTCGCATGCACCATTTGCCTTCAGAACTCTCAGGAGGTCAAAAACAGCGGGTTGCGATTGCCCGAGCCCTTGTCAATCAGCCAGCCATCGTCTTAGCAGATGAGCCGACGGGTGCCCTAGATACCAAGACGGGGGAGCAAATAATGGACTTGTTAACTAAGCTAAACCAAGAAGGAAAAACCATTATCATGGTTACACACGAGCCAGAAATTGCAGCCTTTGCGCATCGTCGCATCGTCATTCGTGATGGAGTGATCTCCTCAGATAGCAAGCTGGAAAGGGGGACCTAATGCAAAATTGGAAATTTGCGATCAGCTCGATTATGAGCCATAAATTACGGTCTTTCTTGACCATGGTGGGGATCATTATTGGGGTTGCTTCTGTCGTTGTCATCATGGCTCTTGGAGATGGAATGAAAGCTGGTGTCACCAAGACCTTCACCAAGGACCAAGAGTATGTACAAATCTCTTATTCTCCCAACAAGAGTGGTTATGTGACAGGAATCAATATTGGCCCTTCTGATGATACTGGAGAAGGAGAAGGCGGAGGCGAAAGTGGCCCTGCAGCTGAAGACCGAGGGATGGCTGCTCCATCGGATATCGATGGGGAAAACGCTGAAGATGTTGATGGTCAAGTCCAAGAAGCACCACCAGTTGTGCAAGAATCTTGGGTTAAGGAATTAACCAAGATTCAAGGCATCGATGGTTACTATGTTAGCAATACCTCCAATGCAACCATTGCTTTTCAAAAGAAAAAAGCAGAAGGGGTAAACATCCAAGGGGTAAATGAAACCTATTTTTCTGTCAAAAAGGTTGAGCTCTTATCTGGACGAAAATTAACCCCTTCAGACTATAGTAATTTCTCCCGGGTGGTGCTCCTTGATGAAGGATTGGCCCAACAATTATTTGGAACGGAGAATCCACTGAATCAGGTGGTCTCTGTTGGGGATAACAATTATCGCGTCGTTGGTATTTTCAAGGATCCAAATGCAGGAACAGCTCTTTACGGAGCTTCCTCAGGTGGAAGTGCCTTGATGGCCAATACCCAGCTGGCATCTGAATTCGGAACGGATGAAATTCAAAATATTGTCGTCCATGTGCCGGATGTGAAACAGATCAAAACCGTTGGGATCGAAGCTGCTCAAAAGTTAACAGAACTTTCAGGTGTTCGCCAGGGAGAATTTCAAATCTTTAATTTGGATAGCATCTTAGAGGAAACCAATAAAGTAGTAGGAATTATGACATCAGTCATCGGAGCTATTGCTGGGATTTCCCTCTTAGTTGGTGGCATTGGAGTCATGAATATCATGTTGGTTTCTGTTACCGAACGGACGAGAGAAATCGGTCTTCGCAAAGCATTGGGAGCAACCAGAGGTAAGATTTTGGTTCAATTTTTGATTGAGTCGATGGTCTTGACCATCATTGGTGGGCTGATTGGACTTGGCCTTGCTTATGGTGTGAATAGCTTGATTACTACACTCGCAGCAGCTTCCCTAGAAGGACCACCGATTATTTCCTTAAATGTCGCCATCGGCAGTATTATTTTCTCTGCTTTTGTAGGCATCATCTTTGGAATTTTACCAGCGAATAAGGCTTCTAAGTTAAACCCGATCGAAGCACTGCGTTATGAATAAAAAAATAGGAGCGGGTCAGGATGAATTGCTTAAGATTCTCCACGCTCCTTTTTGATGCTGTTGTGGAATAGCTTGTCGAAACCTTGTCTTATACAGGTCAAACTATTTGGACAGTCAACGACGGTCTTCAGATGTTTTTGAGTATTCATTCAAGAAGCTGCATTTTTTCTTCCATCTTATTTTTGTTTAATTGGTAAATATTAGTGAATTTCTGGCCTAAATATGATAGAATAGGGGAGAATAACTTAGGAGGTTCCAAATGACTACTGAACATATGGAAGAATTGAATGACCAGCAGATTGTCCGTCGTGAGAAAATGGCGGCCCTTCGTGAACAAGGAATCGATCCATTTGGGAAGCGATTCGAACGTACTGCAAATTCAGGTCAATTAAAAGAAAAATATTCAGAATTAGATAAAGAACAACTCCACGAATTGAACGAAACAGCAATTATTGCCGGTCGTCTCGTAACCAAACGTGGAAAAGGAAAGGTTGGCTTTGCCCATCTTCAAGACCGTGAAGGTCAAATTCAGATCTACGTTCGTAAGGACGCTGTTGGAGAAGAAAACTACGAGATCTTCAAAAAAGCAGACCTTGGTGATTTCCTTGGTGTTGAAGGGGAAATCATGCGCACAGACATGGGTGAACTTTCGATTAAAGCCACTCATATCACTCACTTGTCAAAAGCCCTTCGTCCTTTGCCTGAAAAATTCCACGGACTTTCAGATGTTGAAACCATCTATCGTAAACGTTATTTGGATTTGATTTCAAACCGTGAAAGCTTCGAACGCTTTGTAACTCGCTCAAAAATTATCTCTGAAATCCGTCGTTATTTAGATGGTCAAGGATTCCTTGAAGTGGAAACACCAGTGCTTCACAATGAAGCTGGTGGAGCATCTGCGCGTCCATTTATCACTCACCACAATGCGCAAAACATTGACATGGTGCTTCGTATCGCGACTGAGCTTCACTTGAAACGTTTGATTGTTGGTGGGATGGAACGCGTTTACGAAATCGGACGGATCTTCCGTAACGAAGGAATGGATGCCACTCACAATCCTGAATTTACTTCGATCGAAGTCTACCAAGCTTACGCTGACTTCCACGATATCATGGACTTAACAGAAGGCATTATCCAACATGCTGCGAAAGCGGTCCATGGTGATGGTCCAATCGACTACCAAGGAACAGAGATCAAAATCAATGAACCATTCAAACGGGTTCACATGGTTGATGCGATCAAAGAAATCACAGGTGTTGACTTCTGGCAAGACATGACCTTTGAAGAAGCTGTAGCACTGGCAAACGAAAAACACGTACCGGTTGAAAAACACTACACAGAAGTGGGACAAATTATCAATGCCTTCTTCGAAGAATTCGTTGAAGAAACCTTGACACAACCAACTTTTGTTTACGGTCACCCAGTAGCAGTATCTCCATTGGCTAAGAAAAATCCAGAAGACCCACGCTTCACTGACCGTTTCGAACTCTTCATCATGACCAAAGAGTATGCGAATGCCTTCACGGAATTGAATGATCCGATCGATCAATTGCAACGGTTTGAAGCGCAAGCGCGCGCGAAAGAATTGGGAGATGACGAAGCTACAGGCATCGACTATGACTATGTTGAAGCCCTCGAATATGGTATGCCACCAACAGGTGGTCTTGGAATTGGTATTGACCGTCTCGTTATGTTGTTGACCAATGTAACAACAATTCGCGACGTCCTTCTCTTCCCAACTATGAAATAAGCTAAAAGAAAACACTGATCTGATGATCAGTGTTTTTGAATGTATACAGACTATTGTTTTACATAAGACAACTAGATGATTTTCAAAAAATATCTACTATTTTTTTGTTATTTAAGAAGATTAAAAACTTTCCGCAGTGAGAAAAGTTCCTGAAACTAAATTGTTTCAGGAACTCGGGAGTTTTGGAGCCTTAGGTCCAAAACTAAGTCATGGAACTTCTTCGAAGTTCGCTGACGTCCGCATTCACCTAAGGAAAGTTTCTAAGTGAACTTTGCCTCTATTCTAAAACAATTATCTTGCAATCAGTGTTTTTTAGTCTCTAAATAAGAGGTATCATTCCAAGTTTCTAAGTAAAAGTGCTCAAAATCATCTGTTGTCAAAATGGTCACACTAGCATTGTTGAGGCCACCGTTTTTACGGAGTTCCTCTGGCTTATAGCCAAGTAGGCTCCGAATAGAAGCGGTTAAATTAGCCCCATGGCCAACGATTAGAATGGCCTCGCCAGACTGGTCTTTTAAACTTTTGATAAAATTTCCGGTCCGTTGGGTGGTTTCTTCAACGGATTCTGCTCCGAAAATATCGTGGTGAAACTTAGCTAAATTATGACGAAAGGCCTTCATTTCCTCCGGATAGAGAGCCTTCAACTCCACAATTTTTCTACCTTCTAACCTACCAAGCCGCCATTCCCGTAGAGCAGGAGTCTTTTGGAGGGAGATAGGATGTTGATTTTGCTCGAGAATGATTTGAGCAGTATGGACGGCTCTAGGCAAGTCACTTGAATAAGCTGCATCAAAGTATGTTTGAGATAAATGCTGGCCCAAGGCTTTTAACTGCTGGACGGAAGATTCTAAAAGCGGAGAGTCACCATTTGCCCCTTGGATACGTCCCTCCTCATTCCACTCAGTACGTCCGTGACGGACAAAATATAATTTCATATTGGTTTTATCCTTTACTCGACTAAGTCTTCGAAGCTAGCCTTGACAAAATCAGCTAAATCTTGCGCCTTGATTTGAATACTGTGACCAACTTCACCTGCAGAGACAATCATCTGATCTAGATCAAGGGCCGACTGGTCAATAAAAATAGGGTAGTTGTGTTTTTGTCGAATGCCAACAGGATTATTGGCTCCGTGGACATAGCCCGTCGTCTTTTCTAAGTCTTTTTGCGGAATCATACTAACTTTTTTATTGCCAGAGAGTTTGGCCAATTTTTTTTCTGACAAGTGGGCAGAGATGGGAACAATCCCGATGACAGGACCAGTTTTATCGCCTGTTAGAGCCAGTGTCTTAAAGATTTGATCGGTCGTAATCCCATCTGGAATGATTCCTTCAAGGGCGTTGATTTGTAAGCCTATGTGCTCAATTTTTGCTTTTGTTAAGATCTGCTCGACCAAGGTTTTTTTCACTTTATTTTTTTTTGCCATGGCTTTCTCCTTTTCGCTTTTTCTCTACAAAACCAGATTTCATTAGACCATTATAACATATAATAGTGGCAATATTGCCTTCTCCTGAAAAATAGAAAACAGCAGAAAAAGTGAAAGCCACTTGATCTGCTGTTTTAAGGCTATGAGGAAGAGTTATCTTTTTGTACCTTGAAAAGTTTCCGATAAATCGCTTCTTGGTCTTGCGTCGGAGCAATTTGGTTGAGATCCAAGTAGTGTGAGAATCCATTTAATTGCCCTTGAGAGGTATATTGATGCAAGTCGTATTCCGTGTTAGTATCTGGCGCGGCATTATAGTAGCCATCATCAAATCCATAAGTAGGAATCCAAAGAGCCGTAAATTTATCAGTGGAGATACTATGTTCTTCCATGAAGTAAGTTCCGATATAGAGTCCAATATTTTTTGCACCCAAAGCTTGTAGTTTTGCTCGGAAAGCTTCAACGCCTGCATTCATATCCTTCATGGTTTTTTCCTCAACGTCTAACCAATAGTAGGTCGGTTTGTAAGGAGAAGCAGCCTTGTAAAATTCCTCTGCTTCTTTTTCCATTTCTTTTTTATCCTTAGCAGCGACATAAGCATAGACTGCGACAGGGATATTTCGTTTTTGGAATTCTTGGATATGGGTTTTAAAAGATTTATCCAGACCATTTAAGTAGGTTGCTGCATTTTCCTTTTTAGCTTGAGCCCCACTATGGACACGTACGATTACACCTCCCACATTTTGGGAAAGGACATCGTAATCAATTTCACTAGGCAATTGCCAGCCTGAGATATCAATGATCGGACGGCCAACCAGTTCTGGATTGATGTCTTCTTCTTTTTGAGAAGAAGAGCTTGCAGTGGTTGTTTTTTTAGGTGTATTGGAGTTCGGAATCGTTTGGGTTGTTTCTTGTCGCTCTCTGGCTTGCAGATCGGCAATCGTTCGTGAAAGAACGAGAAAAGAAATGAAACCGATAAAAAAGACCAAGAGAACAACGGGTTTTATCCTTTTTCTCATACAGAAACATTTTACCGTAAAAAAAACGAAAAGGCAAAACTTAATGCTTAAAAGATGCTGATTTCAGCCATTATTTTCAAAAAAAAAGGAATCTTTTCATCGAAAAAGGATAAAAATATATGAAAATAAGAAGAATGATTAGAATATTTCTTGAAAATGGGGAAGAAGCCGAATCTTTTCTGGCCTTTCCTTGGTTTTGCTTCTTAAAAATGATATAATGAAGGTTGAATATTAGGAATATGGTGAATTATGAAAATTGAAAAAAGACATCTTTTAAATTATTCCATCCTCATTCCCTATTTGATTTTATCCATCATTGGCTTGATTGTTGTCTATTCGACAACAAGTGCCTTGGCAATTCAAAGTGGAGTGAGTTCGATTCGGATGGTCCGGACACAGGGGCTCTTTTTTATCCTAAGTCTCCTAACCATCGCCTTGATTTATAAATTTAGCCTAAACTTCCTTCGAAATAAAAAAGTGCTGGCTTTTGTCATTTTTATTGAAGTGATTTTGTTGATTCTGTCTAGGTTTATCACAGATACCGTCAATGGAGCTCACGGTTGGTTGACGATTCCTGGAGGGTTTAGTATCCAGCCGGCAGAATACCTCAAGGTGATCTTAGTCTGGTATCTAGCCTTGATCTTTTCTAAACGACAAGACGAGATACGCGATTATGATTATCAAGCCTTGACCCACAATGAATGGATTCCAAGGAATTTAAACGATTGGCGTTGGCTGACCTTGATTCTGATTGGAATCGTTGTGATTATGCCGGACTTGGGAAATGCGACGATCTTGGCCTTAACGGTCTTGATCATGATTACGGCTAGTGGAGTGGGCTATCGTTGGTTTACCTCTTTACTTGGTTTAGTTGTAGGAGCATCCACCATTGTCCTTGGTTCAATTTGGATTATCGGTGTGGACCGTGTCGCTAAAATTCCTGTCTTTGGTTATGTAGCCAAACGTTTTAGTGCCTTCTTTAACCCCTTTAATGACTTGTCTGGCGCAGGTCACCAATTAGCTAATTCTTACTATGCAATGAGTAACGGTGGTTGGTTTGGCTTGGGGCTAGGAAATTCCATTGAAAAACAAGGTTACTTACCAGAAGCGCACACAGACTTTGTGTTTGCGATCGTGATTGAAGAATTAGGTTTTGTTGGAGCTAGCTTGATCCTTGCTCTCCTATTTTTCTTAATTCTTCGGATCATTTTAGTCGGTATTCGAGCAAAGAATCCTTTTAATTCGATGATGGCCATTGGGATCGGTGGGATGATCTTAGTGCAAACCTTCATTAACATCGGAGGAATTTCTGGTTTGATTCCGTCTACAGGAGTGACCTTCCCCTTCTTATCCCAAGGGGGAAATAGCTTATGGGTCTTATCCGTAGCGATTGCTTTCGTTTTGAATATCGACGCTAGTGAAAAACGGGCCAAGATGGAACAAGAAGGCATGGTTTTTGAAAAAAAAGGTAAAATCAAACCTTATTATTAAAAGGGAATTGTTGAATGGCTATTCAAAAAGGAGAAAAAATGGTCTTACAAAAATTAGAGAATTTCACAAATAAAGATATTATCAAAGAAGAAGCCGAAATCTTAACCAATTTATTAGATGATATTACGAAAAATTTGGTTCGTCCGGAAACCTTTGATAAAATTAGGCAGTTGAAGGATCTATCAAAAACACAGAACTATCGTGAGTTAAATCAAATAGTGGAACAATTGACAAATGAAGAAATGACAGTGATTTCACGTTATTTTGCTATTTTACCACTCTTGATTAACATCTCAGAAGATGTCGATTTGGCCTATGAAATCAATCATTTGAATAACGTGGATGGTGAATACCTCGGAAAACTTTCTTCAACCATTAAAGAAGTTGCAAAAAATGAAGATGCACAGGAAATTCTTGAAAATCTCAATATTGTACCTGTTTTAACAGCCCATCCAACTCAAGTGCAACGAAAAACCATGCTGGATCTAACCAATCATATTCATGCTCTTCTTCGTCAGCATCGGGATGTTAAAGCTGGTTTAATGAATGAGAATAAGTGGTATAACAACCTTCGTTGTAATATCGAAATCATGATGCAAACGGATATGATTCGTGACAAAAAATTGAAGGTTACTAATGAAATTACCAATGTCATGGAATATTACAATAGCTCTTTCTTACAAGCTGTTCCAAACCTGATGTTGGAATACAAACGCTTGGCAAAAGAGCATGGATTAGAGCTTGAACAACCACGTCCGATCACAATGGGCATGTGGATTGGGGGAGACCGGGACGGGAATCCGTTTGTAACAGCTGAGACCTTGAAGCGTTCAGCGACTATCCAAAGTGAAGTCATTTTGAACTATTACATCGAAAAGATTTCTAAATTATACCGTCATTTCTCCCTTTCAACGAGTCTTTCTAAAACAAGTGAAGCAGTAGCTGAAATGGCAGCCCTATCAAGTGATACATCCGTCTTTCGTGAAAAAGAACCTTACCGTCGAGCTTTCCACTATATCCAGTCAAAATTGATCCAAACCTTGGTCAATTTAAAAGAATGGACGATGGTGGGAGAAACCAGAGAAGATCGATATGCTGTTGAGAGATTATTAGGAGCAAATGCTCATCAACAAGGGCCAGTTTCTGATTATATCGGCAATCGTATTTCTGGCGCTCTAAAGAAAATTTCTGAGAAAGAGTCTCCAGCTTATGCATCAGCTCAAGAATTTAAAGAAGACCTTGAAAAGATCAAAGATTCCTTGTTAGAAAACAAATCAGAGTATTTAATTTCTGGTGAGTTTGCAGAACTTCTAGAAGCCATCGATGTTTTTGGATTCTATCTCGCCTCTATTGATATGCGTCAGGATTCAAGTGTACATGAAGCCTGTGTGGCAGAATTGCTGAAATCAGCTGGAATTAATGACCATTATTCTGATTTATCAGAGGATGAAAAGTGTCAAGTTCTCTTGAAAGAACTTTTAGAAGACCCACGTATTTTATCAGCAACCCATGCTGAAAAATCTGAACTGCTTGAAAAAGAATTAGCGATTTTCCGAACGGCCCGTGAATTGAAGGATCGTTTAGGAGAAGAAGTCATTCGTCAAAACATCATTTCTCATGCAACAAGTGTGTCAGATATGTTGGAATTGGCTGTGATGTTGAAAGAAGTGGGCTTAGTTGATACGGAAAAAGCTCGCGTTCAAATCGTACCGTTGTTTGAAACGATCGAAGACTTGGATCACTCAGAAGAAACCATGAGAAGTTACTTGTCACTTCCAATCGCTAAACGTTGGATTGCTTCTAAGAACAACTACCAAGAGATTATGTTAGGTTACTCTGATTCCAACAAAGATGGTGGATACTTGTCTTCTTGTTGGACCCTCTTTAAAGCCCAACAACAATTGACCGCTATCGGAGACGAGTTTGGAGTGAAGATTACCTTCTTCCATGGTCGTGGCGGTACGGTTGGTCGTGGTGGAGGTCCTACTTATGAAGCCATCACTTCTCAACCATTGAAATCCATTAATGACCGTATCCGCTTAACCGAGCAAGGGGAAGTAATCGGCAATAAATATGGAAATAAAGATGCTGCCTACTACAACCTTGAGATGCTCGTCTCTGCAACCATTAACCGAATGATTGCCGAACAAAAGAGTCCATTCTCTATGTTTGATCGTTTCGGGGAAGTCATGGATAAAGTCGTGAACCGTAGTTACGATATCTATCGTGATTTGGTCTTTGGGAATGAGCACTTCTATGACTATTTCTTTGAATCAAGTCCGATCAAAGCAATTTCAAGCTTTAATATTGGTTCACGTCCAGCTGCTCGTAAGACCATTACAGAAATTGGTGGTTTACGTGCTATCCCATGGGTCTTCTCATGGTCACAAAGTCGGGTGATGTTCCCTGGTTGGTACGGAGTAGGTTCTAGCTTTAAGGAATTTATCGATGAGGATCCTGAGAATATCGAAACCCTTCGATACATGTATAAAAACTGGCCTTTCTTTCAATCTCTCTTGTCAAATGTGGACATGGTCTTATCCAAAGCCAACATGGACATTGCTTTTGAGTACGCCCAATTGTGTGAGGAAGAAGAAGTCCGCAATATCTATCAGATCATCTTACATGAATGGCAATTGACCAAGGACATCATCTTGATGATTGAGGAACAAGACGAGTTGCTCGCTGAGAACCCTTATCTGAAAGAAAGTTTGGATTATCGGATGCCGTACTTTAACGTCCTGAACTATATTCAGTTAGAATTGATTCGACGTCAACGGACCGGCCAATTACCAGCCGATCAAGACAAGCTGATCCATATTACGATCAATGGAGTGGCTACAGGATTACGAAATTCAGGTTAAAAAAATCGGAACGTCTGTTCCGATTTTTTTTTATTCCCTGAACCCAAAGGAGCAAAAGGTACGTAATGAGCTTGAATAAAAGATTTTAAATGAGAATTTTCAAAGCTAGATCAGGATCTTTCAGCAAGACGACAAAACAAAAGAAAAGAAGAGGAATAATTAAGAAAATATAGGTAAAAGGCTTGCAATTTTATCTAAAATTCGATAGAATAGTAAGGAAAGTTAGACTGTATTGCCTACTGTCTATCTATAAAATATATTTTATTGGAGGCTTTTACTCAAATGGCAAAAGAAAAATACGATCGTAGTAAACCGCACGTTAACATCGGTACAATCGGACACGTTGACCACGGTAAAACTACCCTAACTGCAGCAATCACAACTGTTTTGGCACGTCGCTTGCCTTCATCAGTTAACCAACCTAAAGACTATGCGTCTATCGATGCTGCTCCAGAAGAACGCGAACGCGGTATCACCATCAACACTGCACACGTTGAGTACGAAACTGCTAAACGTCACTACGCTCACATCGACGCTCCAGGACACGCGGACTACGTTAAAAACATGATCACTGGTGCCGCTCAAATGGACGGAGCTATCCTTGTAGTAGCTTCAACTGACGGACCAATGCCACAAACACGTGAACACATCCTTCTTTCACGTCAGGTTGGTGTTAAACACTTGATCGTCTTCATGAACAAAGTTGACTTGGTTGACGATGAAGAATTGCTTGAATTGGTTGAAATGGAAATCCGTGACCTTCTTTCAGAATACGATTTCCCAGGTGATGACCTTCCAGTTATCCAAGGTTCAGCTCTTAAAGCTCTTGAAGGTGACTCTAAATATGAAGACATCATCATGGAATTGATGGATACTGTTGATGAGTACATCCCAGAACCAGAACGCGATACTGACAAACCATTGCTTCTTCCAGTCGAAGACGTATTCTCAATCACTGGACGTGGTACAGTTGCTTCAGGACGTATCGACCGTGGTGTTGTTCGTGTCAACGACGAAATCGAAATCGTTGGTATCAAAGACGAAATCCAAAAAGCAGTTGTTACTGGTGTTGAAATGTTCCGTAAACAACTTGACGAAGGTCTTGCAGGGGATAACGTTGGTGTGCTTCTTCGTGGTATCCAACGTGATGAAATCGAACGTGGACAAGTTATCGCTAAACCAGGTTCAATCAACCCACACACTAAATTCAAAGGTGAAGTTTACATCCTTACTAAAGAAGAAGGTGGACGTCATACTCCATTCTTCAACAACTACCGTCCACAGTTCTACTTCCGTACAACTGACGTAACTGGATCTATCGAACTTCCAGCTGGAACTGAAATGGTAATGCCTGGTGATAACGTGACTATCGACGTTGAGTTGATCCACCCAATCGCCGTTGAACAAGGTACTACATTCTCAATCCGTGAAGGTGGACGTACTGTTGGTTCAGGTATGGTTACTGAAATCGAAGCTTAATTCGATCTAGTTCCCAGATTAACAATTATATAGACAGACAGAAAACCCCGTGAAGACGGGGTTTTTATTTTGGTAAAAAGTAAAATGAGCTTGTGCAACCTTTCATTATGACGAAAATTATGGTAAAATAGATAGTATAAAATTAGAAAAAAGAGGTATGTGAAATGTCACGTAAACCATTTATCGCTGGTAACTGGAAAATGAACAAAAATCCAGAAGAAGCAAAAGCATTCGTTGAAGCTGTAGCATCAAAACTTCCTTCAGCTGACCTTGTTGAAGCTGGTATCGCAGCTCCTGCAGTTGACTTGACAACTGTTCTTGCTGCTGCTAAAGGTTCAAACCTTAAAGTTGCTGCCCAAAACACTTACTTTGAAAATGCTGGTGCCTTCACAGGTGAAACTAGCCCACAAGTTTTGAAAGAAATCGGTACTGACTACGTTGTTATCGGTCACTCAGAACGTCGTGACTACTTCCACGAAACTGATGAAGATATCAACAAAAAAGCTAAAGCAATCTTTGCGAATGGTATGCTTCCAATCATCTGTTGTGGTGAAAGCCTTGAAACTTACGAAGCTGGTAAAGCAGCAGAATTCGTAGGTGCTCAAGTTTCAGCTGCTCTTGCTGGATTGACTGCAGAACAA
Source organism: Streptococcus parasanguinis (assembly GCF_032163505.1). Taxonomy (NCBI): domain Bacteria; kingdom Bacillati; phylum Bacillota; class Bacilli; order Lactobacillales; family Streptococcaceae; genus Streptococcus; species Streptococcus parasanguinis. The sequence goes on along the minus strand of NZ_CP134147.1, from coordinate 1,393,221 downwards.
GTCGCTTCAACAGTAATCGCATACGAACCAATCTGGGCGATCGGTACTGGTAAATCAGCTTCACAAGACGACGCACAAAAAATGTGTAAAGTTGTTCGTGACGTTGTAGCTGCTGACTTTGGTCAAGAAGTGGCTGACAAAGTACGTGTTCAATACGGTGGTTCAGTGAAACCTGAAAACGTTGCTGAATACATGGCTTGTCCAGACGTTGATGGAGCTCTTGTGGGTGGTGCATCACTTGATCCAGAAAGCTTCTTGGCATTGCTTGACTTCGTTAAATAATAACATCTAAAAGGCGAGAGATTTCTCGTCTTTTTTGTCTTTTTTATAGTAGAAAAGACCAGCTTCAAAGCTGGTCTTTTGAGTTAGGAACGTCCTAATAGTTTCTTAATGAGAGAAATCAGTTTGTATTTCAGAGGACTTGGGTAATAACGGAAGGTCCCCATCTTACGGACGATGTAGCCGTTGAAGTTTTGTTTGAAACGAAGCACACCGTCTGAGCCGTCGAAGACCCCTTGAATACCAAGGAAGTTATATCTTGGGATACCACGTTTGATGGTTTCAAGCATCATATATTCTTGAAGAACAGCAGGAGCATAGAACTTATTAAATTCTGTATAAGAGCCACTGAATAAATAGGTGGATTCTTGTGGCAGATAGACGAAGAGGCTTCCTGCAAGAATGACGTCTTGATCTCCATATTTTTCTATATATTCTTTCGCTTCCTTCTTTCTCACCTCAAAGGTATCAAACTGGCTAGAGAATTCACGAAGTTGATTTTGTTTTTTCTCTGAATGTGGGTTGACTTCAAGATCTTTCTGTAATTTCTCAATCTTCTGTGCTAGTTTTCCTTGGTCTTTTTCAAGATTCGTGTAGTAATGGTGGAAGTTCAGTGTTGCGATCATGAAATCTGCATTGTCGCCAAAACTGTCATAGAAAGTTTGGTAATAATCCAAGGTCTTATCCTGATAGTCGCGACGGTCACTGGTAGAGGAAGTAATATCCTTAAAGAGTTGCAGTTCATCTCGGTTTAATCGTTTCAGTTCAATACCGAAAGATTTGGCTTTCTTGACAAGTGGCTTTCCTTTTTTACTGAAGCTCGTAAGAAGATTTTTTTCGGTGATGCCCTCCATGTCTTTTACATAATGCCAATCAGGTTCTCCTCCTGGATAACCTGTTGTTAAACCATCATGCTGATAGCCTAATTTTTTAAGGGTATCCATAAAATGGGTTTGTTCTTCACTGGTTGGATTGCCGTCACTGTCAAAGGTTTGATAGGTATCATAGGGCTTAATAACGAGTTCAATAGCCCCATTCTCTTTCGCATAGTCTTTTAAAGCTGCATAGAAGGGTTCTAGCATAGTCTCCTCTTGGTAAAGAGGACCAGAATTGATTTCCATATGGAGACCACCCGTCATAGGAAGACTGTACAAGATCGCTGCCACTTGGACTTGATGTTCTTGTTTCCAAGCGATAAATTGGACCGTGTTTCCTCGCTTTTCAAGCAGATCTGCCATTTCAGCAGACTGGATAAAAGAGCGATGGGAGACAGTATTTGCAAATGAGGTAAATTCTTCTTTTGAAATTGTCGTAAGAGTCATGTAACTTATTTACTCCTTAATTTTTTCCGGATCTTGTAGACTTTGTTTACAAGTGGATAGAGTAGACTGGTTGGGAGGTTAAATTCCCCAACAAATTCTTCAATGACAGGATTAAATTTAGATTTGAAATGATAGAGACCACCATCGAGTGAATTTTCAATGCCCCCCATATTTTGCCAAGAAGCATCACGATCAAAAGCGTGTTGGGCAGTTTCATACCAGGTGAGGATAGCAGGTTGGTAACGGCGGAATTCTTCATCCATCCCTGCATAAACATTTTCAGACGTTCCACCGAATTCAAGGGTTAAGGTCCCAGATAAAGGAACGACCTGTTTACCTGCTTGGAGATGCTGTTCAAGAAATTGCAGTTCTTCCTCTATCCGCTCTTTTTCTTTTTGATTATTGTCAACCTTGCCAGGCTTTGTTTTTTCTGTGAATTTTTCAGCCTCAGCCTTGTTTTTTTCAAGATCTTTTATAAGGGAGCTTTTCCGTTTTTCGAGATCTAGAGTAGACAAAGTAATGTAGGATTGTCCTTGGTAGGTTGTGAGTAGTTTTTCGTAGTAGTCTTTTCCACGCAAATGAATGCTTTTACGAGCTTCAGTCTTTTTCATGAGAGAAGCAAAGTCCTCTAACAATTCGGTTCCGCCAAATTGGACTTGGATCCCTTTGTTTCGAGCAGTTCGGATGGCTTGTCGAGTAGATTTTGAAAGATCTTGCTCGATGAAAAACTCTTTGTGGATATTCGCTTGAAAGCGTGGTTGGATATTTTCTGCCATATCACTGGTTCGGCCAGTCCATTCAACCCCTTCTTTAGTTAAGGTGTCGATCACCGCTTGCACGGCAGGAGCTTCCGTCTGTTCTTGTCCAATCAAGTGTTTACTCAAGAAAAGACTTGGATCAAATTTCACAAACAAAGCCTTGTATTGTTTGGCAATTTTTTTAAGGGACTGGATCACAAATGAAACCAGCTCTTTGTTTTGGTAATCCATGATCGGGCCTCGAGGAATGTAGAGCATGGAAAAGCCAAGTGGTAGGGGTTGAATCAAGATGCTTGCAACAGCGACTAATTGGTCTTCTTGATAAAAACCAACCCGTTCATTTCCCCAATTATCTTTGATTTTTGCCCATGAGCTGCTTTGTAAGAGATTGGTTTGGTCACTCTGAATAACAAAGTCATCATGCTCACTAGCAGAAATTCCTAGCTGGTAATGGTACATTTCTTATAATACCCACTTTCTAATGGCGTATGCAACGCCAGATTCATCATTTGATTTGGTGATAGTTGTAGCAATTTTTTTAAGAGCTGGATTGCCATTCTCCATAACGACGGCATGTCCCACGACTTCTAGCATGGAACGGTCATTTTCCTCATCTCCGATGGCCATGGTTTCTTCTTGCTGGATTCCAAGTCGTTCAGCTAGATGAAGAACAGCTGATCCCTTATTGGTTGTTTTCCTTAGAATTTCTAAATAAAAAGGAGCTGATTTGACCATCGTGAAGCGATCCTTAAATTCTTTAGGGATTTTTGCAATCGCAGCATCTAGAATATCTGGTTCATCGATATACATGGCCTTGACAAATTCTTTCTCACGAACTTCTTCAGGCGTCCGGTAATAAAGGGGCATATTGACCAGTTGAGATTCATGAATGGTGTAGCGTCCGATATCGCGATTGCTGGTATAGATGCCGTCTTTAGTAATAGCATGAGAGTGGATTTGGAGTTTGTTAGCAAGAGCCTCGATATCGAGATAGTCCTCATAATGTAAAAGGTCTTTGATGAGTTCTTTTCCAGTAGCGGTTTCTTGAACCAGACCGCCATTAAAGGTAATGACATAGTCTCCAGGATCCATCAAATGGAGTTCTTTTAAAAGTTTTGAGACCCCTGCGATAGGACGACCTGTTGTGATAACGATTTTAACACCTGCGGCTTTAGCATCTTGAATGGCTTCAAATACGGAAGGTGTGATTTCTTTCTTTGAATTAAGAAGTGTACCGTCGATATCGATCGCAACTAATTTAATGGACATCCGTCTCACCTGTAAAATAATCATTGGTGATATAGGAAGTGAATTCCTCTACTTGCTTACTGAAAAGTCCATTAACCTCCAGCATTTCTTTTGGGAAATAGAAGCGGTTGTCCCCATAGCGAGTTCCTGCTAAAGCAGCGACGAGTGGAGACAACTGAGACAATTCAGCGAGACTCCCATCTTTTCGGATCATCTCGATCTGGGTCCGCGGTTTTTCAAGCTCTGGTCGATAAATATCGTAGGGCAGGTCAAAATTTTGATGAATAGCTGTGTAGTAGGTTGGATTAAACCCAACCTCTTTAATCAGTTTTTCAAGGATTACTAAGTCTTTTCGCTTATCTTCTGTAAATAGAATCGATTTAAAGACTTTCCGATTAATATAGCGCTGAGCAAGATCAGACAAGATGGTATCCGGACTATCCATCCAGACTTGGAAATAGGTATTCATCACACCGTCATCTAGGTTTAGGTAGTCTTGAATGGTGACCTCTTCTTCAAAAAATGGAATCAAGCGAGGTGAAGTCAGTTGAAAATACTCTTTCTGATCTGGATAAATGGTTCTAGCGCGTTTGAGTAGATTTTGAAGGAGGACTTCCATGGCACGAGTAGCCGGGTGGAAGTAGACCTGCATATACATTTGGTAACGGCTGACCACGTAATCCTCGACAGCGTGCATGCCATTTTGTTGGAAGGCAATGCCATTTTCAATCGGTCGAATGACGCGCAAAATACGGGTCAAGTCAAATTTTCCATAGGAAGCACCCGTAAAGTAGGCATCCCGCAGTAAATAATCCATCCGGTCCACATCAATTTGACTAGAAATCAATTGCACCACTTGTTTATTGGGGTAGGTATGATCAATGACGCTGGCTACACGATTTGGGAAATCAGGAGCTACCTGTAAGAGGATCTGATTGACCTCTGTCTCTGGACTGGTGATGATCAGCTGGGTCATTTTTTCATGATCGGTCCCAAACAGTCCTTCGAAGGTATGAGAATAAGCACCATGTCCAATGTCATGAAGAAGGGCGGCTGTCATGGTCAGTAAGTTTTCATCAGAATTCCATTGCTCTGCATACTTTTCCTCAAAAATGGACAGAATCCGTCTTGAAATTTCATAGGCGCCAAGACAGTGAGAAAAACGACTATGTTCCCCACCGTGGAAGGTAAAACCAGATGTCCCCAGTTGTTTGATGCGGCGTAGTCGTTGAAATTCTTTACTATTAATTAATTGATAAATGATGGGATGATCCACATGAACGTAATCATGAACGGGATCGCGAAAGACTTTTTCATTCATGGGTCTATTATAGCAAAAAAAAGCCTATTTTGCGATCTAGAGGCTAATAGGGGCAGTCAAAATGCGTAAAATTTGATAGAATAGTAAGGCAAGAAAAGAAGAGAAGGAGACAAAGATGCAGATTCGCATTCAAAATACCATTCGATTTGGAGAAGAAATGGAAATCGTTGATCAGTACTATCAAGGTGAATGGAAGGAAAAAGCAGGTTTTCAATATCTCTTGTATACCAATGAAGAAGATGAAAAGGTTGCTTTGAAATTTTCCAATGATGAATTGGTCATGACACGATTCTCAAGTCCTAAATCCATCATGCGTTTCTACAAAAATGAAGATGGTGGGGCAATCATCCCAACTCCGATGGGCATTCAGCAGTTTTTGATTACAACAGACCTCTTTCAATTAGAAGCAGGTCATTTGCAAATTTCTTATCGCTTGTTAACACTCGATGGAGAACAGGAATTTGCCAATTATCAATTACTGGTGGAATGGGAAGAATAGACCTCATTAAATTATTAGAGATCCCGCTTGCTTTATTCTATAAAAATGGTATAATAAAACCACTCAAGGGAGTAGCTGGCGGTTTTCCGCGATAGTGTCGTCATTACGAAATTATTTCCGGCACTATATTAAACGGCGAGACTTGTTTTTTCAAACAGGTCTCTTTTTTGTGCAAAAGAGACCTAGTAGAAAGCTATAAGGAGGAAATTATTTTGTCAAAAGAACAAAATAAAGCTTTGTTTTATACACAGAGTAAAGAAGAAGTTCTAAAGGAGTTGGACTCTTCAATTGAAGGCTTGTCAACTGCTCAAGCTCAAGAACGTTTGGCGACTTATGGTCATAATGAACTGGACGAAGGTGAAAAACGTAGCCTCTTGTCTAAGTTTATCGATCAGTTTAAAGATTTGATGATCATCATCTTGCTGATCGCCGCAGCTCTCTCTGTGATTACAGAAGGAATGGACGGCTTTACAGATGCCATGATCATCTTAGCCGTTGTTGTTTTGAACGCAGCCTTTGGTGTCTACCAAGAAGGACAAGCAGAAGCAGCTATCGAAGCACTGAAAAACATGTCTAGTCCATTAGCGCGTGTCCGCCGTGATGGTCACGTGATTGAAATTGATTCCAAAGAATTGGTCCCGGGTGATATCGTTCTTCTGGAAGCTGGAGATGTGGTTCCTGCTGATATGCGCTTGTTGGAAGCAGCTTCTCTTAAGATCGAAGAAGCAGCTCTTACAGGGGAGTCTGTGCCAGTAGAAAAAGATGTGACAGGACTTGTTGAAGCAGATGCTGGTATCGGGGATCGTGTTAACATGGGTTATCAAAACTCAAACGTAACCTATGGTCGTGGTATAGGGGTCGTGACCAACACGGGTATGTATACAGAAGTTGGTAAGATTGCAGATATGTTGGCTAATGCCGATGAGACTGAAACACCATTGAAGCAAAGCTTGGAACAACTCTCTAAAGCCTTGACTTACTTAATTGTTGTGATTGCGGTCATTACTTTCTTAGTTGGTGTCTTCGTTCGTGGAGAGCATCCATTGGAAGGCTTGATGGTTGCGGTAGCCCTTGCGGTTGCGGCCATTCCAGAAGGACTTCCTGCCATTGTAACCATCGTTCTTTCTTTGGGAACAACAACCCTTGCCAAACGCAATTCGATTGTTCGTAAATTGCCAGCCGTTGAAACACTTGGTTCAACAGAAATCATCGCATCTGATAAAACAGGTACTTTGACCATGAACCAAATGACGGTTGAAAAAGTCTATACCAACGGTCAATTACAAAGTGCAGCAACCGAAATTGGAGCAAGCAACAATACGCTTCGCATCATGAACTTTGCCAATGATACCAAGGTGGATCCATCTGGCAAGTTGATTGGGGACCCAACAGAGACTGCTTTGGTACAGTTTGGTTTGGACCACAACTTTGACGTTCGTGAAGTCTTGAAGGATGAGCCTCGTGTGGCTGAATTGCCATTTGACTCTGATCGTAAACTCATGTCTACCATCCACAAGGAAGCAGATGGTTCATACTTTATCGCTGTCAAGGGTGCGCCTGACCAATTGCTTAAACGTGTGACGCGTATTGAAGTCAATGGGGAAGTTCGTCCTATCACGGATGAAGATAAGAAAGCTATCCTTGCTACCAACAAAGACTTGGCTAAACAAGCCCTTCGTGTCTTGATGATGGCTTATAAGACAAGCAAGGAAATTCCAACTTTGGAGTCTGAAATTGTTGAGTCTGACCTGATCTTCTCTGGTTTGGTCGGCATGATTGACCCTGAGCGTCCAGAAGCAGCAGAAGCTGTCCGTGTCGCTAAGGAAGCGGGTATCCGTCCGATCATGATCACGGGTGACCACCAAGATACAGCAGAGGCGATTGCTAAACGTCTTGGAATCATCGATCCAAATGATACAGAAGACCATGTCTTCACAGGGGCTGAGTTGAACGAACTCTCTGACGAAGAATTCCAAAAAGTATTCAAACAATACTCTGTCTATGCGCGTGTATCACCTGAACACAAGGTTCGGATCGTGAAAGCTTGGCAAAATGAAGGAAAAGTTGTTGCCATGACAGGGGATGGGGTCAACGATGCACCATCACTTAAGACAGCTGATATCGGTATCGGTATGGGGATTACAGGTACAGAAGTTTCTAAGGGAGCTTCAGACATGGTCCTTGCAGATGATAACTTTGCAACCATTATCGTAGCGGTAGAAGAAGGACGTAAGGTCTTCTCCAATATCCAAAAATCTATCCAATACCTCTTGTCTGCCAATATGGCTGAGGTCTTCACCATCTTCTTTGCAACCCTCTTTGGTTGGGATGTGTTGCAACCAGTACATCTTCTCTGGATTAACCTGGTAACCGATACTCTTCCAGCCATCGCTCTTGGTGTGGAACCAGCTGAGCCAGGTGTTATGACCCACAAACCTCGTGGACGTAAATCTAACTTCTTTGACGGTGGGGTCTTCGGAGCCATTCTTTATCAAGGAATCTTCCAAACCATGCTAGTTCTTGGTGTTTATGGCTGGGCCTTACTCTCTCCAGAACATGCGACTCGTGCCGAAATCCATGCAGATGCTTTGACCATGGCCTTTGCAACTCTTGGTTTGATCCAATTGCTCCATGCCTTTAACGTTAAATCGGTTTACCAATCCATCTTTAAAGTGGGACTCTTCAAGAACAAGACCTTTAACTGGTCGATTCCAGTTGCCTTTGTTCTCTTGATGGCGACCATTATTGTCCCTGGATTTAACAAACTCTTCCATGTGTCTCATTTAAGCTTGACACAATGGTTAGCTGTTATGATTGGTTCGCTCTTGATTGTTGTTCTCGTTGAGATTGTCAAAGCCGTTCAACGTGCACTTGGAAAAGATAAAAATGCCATTTAAGCATAAAAAAAAAGTCATCTTCGGATGGCTTTTTTGCGGGCAAAATAGACTGGGCATATTTCTTGAGGTACGTGTGGATTTTTGATAAACTAGTCAACAGTTTGAAGAAAGGAAACTTAGTTATGAAAAAGTTTTTTGCTGAAGTAATCGGCACATTTATGCTTGTCTTTATCGGGACTGGCGCAGTTGTTTTTGGAAATGGAACAGAAGGTCTGGGACATTTAGGAATAGCCTTGGCATTCGGTTTATCCATTGTTGCAGCAGCTTACTCAATTGGGACTATTTCTGGTGCCCACTTGAACCCGGCTGTTTCGATTGCCATGTTTGTGAACAAACGCTTGTCTTCAAAGGACTTGGTTAATTATATTGCAGCTCAAGTAGTGGGGGCGGTTCTCGCATCTGCAACAGTACTCTTCCTCTTGTCAAATTCAGGTATGTCAACAGCTAGTCTTGGTGAAAATGCCCTAGCGAAGGGTGTGACTCCATTTGGCGGATTCTTGTTTGAAGTAATTGCTTCCTTTATCTTTATTTTGGTCATCATGACAGTGACATCAGCTACCAAAGGTAATGGCAAGATCGCTGGTCTTGTGATCGGTTTGAGCTTGACTTTGATTATTCTTGTTGGTTTGAACATTACAGGACTTTCTGTTAACCCAGCTCGTAGCTTGGCACCTGCCCTCTTTGTTGGTGGTGCAGCCCTTCAACAAATTTGGATCTTTATCTTGGCTCCAATTGTCGGTGGTGTTCTGGCTGCAATCGTTGCAAAAAATCTCTTGGATACAGAAGAGTAAAAAAATTGGTTCCGAAGGAACCAATTTTTTTATAGTTCAAGGATCGCCATGGCTTGAGAAAATTCATGAGCGAGCTTTTTTTTCTTGTATGCTTTAAATTCGGGGAGGTCTTTGATTCTGCGATAGCGTTTGTAGGGATCGTATCGTTTTGAAAAATCATATTCAGGAAAAGCTTCGAAAAATTGTTTGCAGAGCTCCCATTCTCGGACATAGCCTAAAGGTCTAGCATGATAGGTGATGTTGTCAATCGTTGTTGCTGGCATTCGGTGGTGGCTATGACCAAAAATCACTTCTCTGACAGGATATTGCCTAAACAGATCATGAAAGGCTTGGCTACCTAGAAAAGCATTAAAGCGTTCAAAATAAGGGTGGCGCAGGAGAAACTGACTATGAGGAACAAAGTGCATGGCGATAATCAAGGGTTGATCCACTTGCATGAGCTCTTGTTCCAGCTCTTGCAAAAGATTTTTGGTAATGGCTGGATCAGATCCCCTTCGTTGGAGGCGTCTGTCAAACCAAAACAGATTCTTGGTTTGAAGATGTTTTTGGGGAGAGACGGTAGGAACAAAGCTGTAGTCATACCAGCCCGAAAAAGCAAGAAGCGTATGATTGGAGAAGGGAATCTTTTGAAATTCAAAAGGTCTTATGGCTTCTTCTGATAGGCCCAGCATATCATGATTTCCCAAGCTAAAGGTCACAGGAAGATGACATTGGAGTTGGGCTAAAAATTCTTGTGAGGTATTTTCAAAGCCGTTGGCAATATCTCCTGCAATATGGAGATGTTGAATTTTTCTGTCCTTGAAAAGAGTGATAAGGGTCTCTAATTCATCTTTTCCAAAGTTGTTTGAATCAATATGTAAATCGGACATAAAAGCTACTGTTGTCATGCTACCAGTCTAGCATAAGAGGATCTTTTTTTCTAACAATTAGGTTACAAATGAATGGAAAAATGTTGAAAATTAGCTGGATTGGCAATGGTCAACCAGCAGATCCAATATTGGAAGGTGGGCAAATAGTGAAGGTTATGATATAATAGACTAGATACATAGAAAGAGGTACTTATGGACATTTCAGAAATTCGTCAAAAAATTGACGCAAATCGTGAAAAATTAGCTTCTTTCAGGGGGTCTCTTTGACTTAGAGGCATTGGAAGAAGAAATTGCCATTTTAGAAAATAAAATGACAGAACCTGATTTTTGGGATGATAATATTGCTGCGCAAAAGACATCTCAAGAATTAAATGAACTCAAGCAGACCTATGAAAATTTCCATCAAATGGTGGATCTCTTTGATGAGTCAGAAATCTTACTGGACTTTTTGGCAGAAGACGATTCGGTCAAGGAAGAATTGATCGAAAAGTTAGAGGAGCTGGATAAACGCATGACCAGCTATGAGATGACCTTGCTATTGTCTGAACCTTATGACAATAATAATGCCATCTTAGAAATCCACCCAGGTTCAGGAGGAACAGAAGCTCAGGACTGGGGCGACATGCTTCTTCGGATGTATACTCGTTTTGGAAATGCTCACGGCTTTAAAGTTGAAGTCTTGGACTATCAGGCTGGAGATGAGGCTGGAATCAAGTCTGTGACCTTATCTTTTGAAGGGCCACATGCATACGGTCTTCTGAAATCTGAAATGGGGGTACACCGTTTGGTTCGAATCTCTCCATTTGACTCTGCTAAACGGCGTCATACGTCTTTTACATCTGTTGAGGTTATGCCCGAATTAGACGATACCATCGAGGTTGAAGTTCGTGATGATGATATCAAGATGGATACCTTCCGCTCTGGTGGAGCTGGTGGACAAAACGTCAACAAGGTCTCTACAGGGGTGCGCTTGACCCACATTCCGACAGGGATTGTAGTGGCATCCACCGTGGATCGAACCCAATACGGGAACCGTGATCGTGCGATGAAGATGTTGCAGGCTAAACTCTACCAATTAGAGCAAGAGAAAAAAGCAGCAGAAGTGGATTCTCTAAAAGGGGATAAAAAAGAAATCACCTGGGGAAGTCAAATCCGCTCCTATGTTTTTACCCCTTACACCATGGTGAAGGATCACCGGACCAACTACGAAGTAGCGCAGGTAGACAAGGTGATGGATGGAGATATCGATGGCTTTATCGATGCCTACCTTAAATGGCGTCTCCAATAACCTCGAGGGAATCAACCAGAAAAGAATGAAAGGAATTTCATTACATGTCAATGATTGAAATGAAAGATGTTGTCAAAAAGTATGACAACGGGACGACGGCCCTTCGCGGGGTCTCTGTCCAAATTGAACCAGGAGAATTTGCCTACATCGTAGGACCTTCTGGTGCAGGGAAGTCGACCTTTATTCGACTTTTATACCGTGAAGTCAAACACGATAAAGGAAGTTTGAAAGTAGCTGATTTTGATTTGGATAAAATCAAAAAACGCGATATTCCTATGTTGCGACGCAATGTGGGAGTGGTCTTCCAAGATTATAAATTGCTTCCAAAGAAAACCGTTTATGAAAATATTGCCTACGCTATGCAAGTTATCGGTGAGCGCCGTCGCAATATTAAAAAGCGTGTGATGGAAGTTTTGGATCTTGTCGGATTGAAACACAAGGTCCGCTCATTCCCGAATGAATTGTCCGGTGGGGAGCAACAACGGATTGCGATTGCTCGGGCGATCGTCAACAATCCGAAAGTCTTGATTGCGGATGAGCCAACGGGGAACTTGGACCCAGATAATTCATGGGAAATCATGAATCTTTTGGAGCGGATTAATCTGCAAGGGACCACAGTATTGATGGCGACCCACAATAGCCAGATTGTAAATACTTTACGTCACCGTGTCATCGCGATTGAAAATGGTCGTGTAGTGCGTGATGAAGCGGAAGGAGAGTACGGATACGATGATTAGAAGATTTTTCCGACACTTAATCGAATCGCTTAAAAGCTTGAAACGAAATGGTTGGATGACGATTGCAGCGGTCAGCTCGGTTATGATTACCCTTAGCTTGGTTGCTATTTTCGCCTCAGTTATTGCCAATACCATCAAGCTTTCAGATGATATTCAAAACAGTGTGCGGGTTGTAGTATACATGCGCAAGGATATTCAAGATCAGAGCGAGCAGATTGAAAAAGACGGTCAAACCGTGACCAATGAAAACTACCATAAGGTCTACGATGCTCTGACAGCCATGAAGCATGTTGACAAGGTTGATTTTTCTAGCAAGGAAGAGCAGTATGATAAACTGATCAAAACGGCTGGGAACAACTGGAAGATTTTTGATGGAGATGCCAATCCTCTCTATGATGCTTATTATGTAGAGACAACAGCTCCTAAATATGTAAAGCAAGTTTCGGCTGATGCCAAAAAAATTGAAGGGGTCTCTGAAGTTAAAGATGGTGGGGTCGATACCCAACGCTTGTTTGCTCTTGGAACCTTCATCCGAAACTGGGGCTTGATTGGTGTAGCTTTATTGATCTTCATCGCAGTCTTCTTGATTTCAAATACCATTCGGATTACCATCATTTCACGTAGTCGTGAGATTAAGATTATGCGACTGGTAGGAGCAAAAAATGGCTATATTCGTGCACCATTCCTTTTAGAAGGTGCTTGGATCGGTCTTTTGGGAGCCTTGGTTCCTTCAGCTTTAGTCTTCTACGTTTATAATGTTGTCTATACATCTATGAACAATAATTTGGCAGATCAAAACTTGTATCTCTATAGTCCTCATCTCTTGGTACCGATCATGGTCGGTGGCCTCTTTGGATTAGGAATTTTGATTGGAGCGATTGGTTCTTCAATCTCCATGAGACGTTTTCTTAAGATATAATAAAAAAGCAAGTTCGCACTTGCTTTTTTTGTCTACTTTTATGAGGACAGGAAGGATGATAAGGACTCTTTAGGATTGTCTAAAGAAGGGATTGAACATCTTCTCGTGACCAATAGAAGTTTCAGGGCCATGACCGGGATAGACAGTGTAGGAAGATGGAAGGGTAAAGAGCTCTTCTCTGATACTGCTAAGCAACTGTGCCGCGTTCCCTGTCGGAAGATCGGTCCGTCCAATGGTTTCGCGAAAAAGGGCATCACCAGATAGAACCAGGTGATCCTCAGGAAAGACGATGGAGACCCCTCCTGCAGAGTGGCCTGGTGTCTCCAGAACATAAAAGTGGAAATCAGCTATTTGGTAATCGGAGCGAATGTCATAAAGGAAGTCGGCCTCCTTGCATACAACATCTTCTAAATCCGCATGACGATCCAAACCAGATAAATTATCGACAGGAGAAGACAACCAACTGGCTTCTGCTAAATGGACATAAACAGGTGGGAAATGATAGGTCTGACGAACCTTTTCAAGACTCATAATGTGATCATAATGCGTATGGGTTAAAAGAATCGCTACGATTGGTTTACCGATGCGATCAATTTGTTTTTGAATAGTTGCCCAGTCGCTACCTGGATCGACAAGAATGAGGGAGTGGTCATTTTCAAGGTAGTAGGTGTTTTCATAAGCTACAGGATTAACAGTACGATAGATTTTCATAAGGACTCCTTTTTAGAATAGTGTATCAAATTGCGAGGAAAATAACAGGATTGAAGTCAACATGAAAGGAGAAAAAAATCTGCAGAGCTTGCTCAAACGTGATATAATTTTAAGTATTATGACAAGACAGAAACGGAAATATGCCATTGTGGATCTGGAAGCGACCAGTGCTGGAAGCAATGCTAAGATCATTCAGGTTGGGATTGTCATCATCGAAGATGGGAGGATTACGCAATCCTATGAGACGGATGTGAATCCCCATGAACGATTGGATGAGCATATCAAACAATTGACTGGCCTGACAGATGCTCGCTTGAAAAAAGCACCAGAGTTTGCACAAGTGGCAAAAGAAATTTTTGAATTAATAGAAGATGCCGTCTTTGTGGCCCATAATGTCAAATTTGATGCGAATTTATTAGCAGAAGCCCTCTTTTGGGAAGGATTTGAGCTAACGACTCCTCGGATTGATACGGTTGAATTGTCTCAAATTTTCTATCCGACTTTAGAACGCTACAATTTAGGAGCGCTTGCAGCTGAACTGGAAATTGAGTTGCACCATGCTCACTCCGCTTTAGCGGATGCTATGGCAACAGCCCAGCTGCTGTTGAAATTGAGAGAGAAAATTGCGAGCTTACCAAGGGGATTGATCGAAAAACTTCTTTCGATGGCAGAGTGTTTGATTTATGAATCACGACTCTTAATAGAAGATGCGCTTGAAGACAGTAGCCTTTTTTTACCAGCTCATTTAGTAGAAGTTCATGGTCTCTATCTGCGAAAGCCACAGCAGTTTTTAGAAAGTCGTCATTTGTCTGAACAGTTTGAACTCAATATGCAGCTGTTGGGAATGGAGGCTTATCCAGAGCAGAGAGAATTTGTTGCCTATATCGAGGACAGTTTGCACCAGCCACTTCCGAGTTTTATTGAAGCGCCAACGGGTATCGGGAAGACCTATGCCTATCTATTAACGCTTTTAGCGAAAACCTCCAAGCGCATTCTTGTCAGTGTTCCAACTAAAATTCTTCAGGATCAAATTATGAAGAAGGAAGGAAAGACCATCCAAGATCTTTTCCAAATTCCCTTTCATAGCCTGAAAAGTCCCAAGGATTACATCCAACTCGATAAATTTTATCAGGCCTTACAGAGTGAGTCAGATAATGGGATGATTCGACGCTTTAAAATGCAACTGTTGGTTTGGCTGACGATGACGGAAACGGGAGAGTTCAGTGAAATTGGCCAACTCTATCGTCATCTTCATTTTGTAGCTGACATTTGCCACGATGGCCAATTGTCGAAGCGTTCACTTTTTTATCAGGAAGATTTTTGGCGCCTCGGCCAGGAAAAAGTGAAAACCAGCCGGGTAATTCTGACCAATCATGCCTATCTGTTAACTCGTCTAGAGGATGATAAGAGTCTACTTCAAGAATCTGTTCTGGTAGTGGATGAAGCGCAAAAACTCTTCTTTGCTTTAGAGCAGTTTTCACAGAGAGAAGAAACCTTGCAATCTCTTCTTCTAGGCTTGCAACACGCCATCGAAGAGGAAAAAGATCTTCTGCAGCGGCGGTTGCTGGAAAGTATTCAATTTGAATTAAATGCCTGCTCTAAGGAAGTTGTACAAGGAAAAACAGCGATCTTATCAGATCAAACAGTGGCAAAAATTCGACAGGATGTATCGGAATTAAAAAACGAATCTCTAGAGAATCTAAGAGAATTGTTTGATGAGCGCTACCAGACCTTTTGGATGGACAAGGAAGTGGTCGAAAGCCACCAGATTCTTCGTCTCCATGGAGGAGTTGAGGACTTGCTATCCTTTAAGGAGTTTGTGCCTGAAGAAGTGTCCGTGCTCTTTGTATCAGCGACGATCACGATCAGTAAAAAGGTTCATTTACCTGCTCTTTTGGGATACCAAGAGCAGCAGATCTACCGGGTGCCAATAACAGTCAAACAACACCAGGAATTGTTGGTGCCGATTGATTTTCCAGATGTCGTTTCTTTATCTTCCGTGGAGTATGCAGGAGAGATTTGTCAGCTCATCGATGAACTCCTTCCTCTAAGAAAACCAATTTTTCTTTTGTTTACCTCAAAAGAATTGTTACTGGAGACGTCAAACGCCTTGAAGTTTCCTCATTTGGCCCAGTATCGAAATGGCGATGCAGCTAATATTAAGCGACGATTTGACCGAGGAGAAAGTTCTATTTTATTGGGTACAGGAAGCTTTTGGGAGGGAGTCGATTTTTCCCAACAAAAAGAAGTGATTCAAATCATCACGCGCCTTCCTTTTGACAACCCTAAAGATTATATGGTTCAAAAGCTGAATACCCAACTAAGAGAACAGGGGAAAAATCCCTTTTATGACTATAGCCTTCCGGTCGCGATTTTAAGGCTCAAACAGGCTATTGGGAGAACCAGCCGTTTTCAAGACCAGGAATCGTTGGTCCTCTTATTGGATCAGCGGGTGGTGACCAAACGATATGGAAAACAAATTTTAGATGGCTTGCAGCAAGTGTTGCCCCTTCACACAACAGTGAGAGAGCGGCTTGTTGAGCAAGCAGCTGACTTTTTTGAAAGGAATTGAGAGAATGAAAAATAAAGGATTTGGACTTGCAATTGCATTTGTACTGGCTCTTTGTGCCATGTTATTGGGAACTTTCTTTCCCATCATTGGCTCCAGTGTCTTTGCTTTGATTTTAGGAATTGTCCTCAATGAATTAGTAGATTTGCCAGAGAATTCACGACCAGGACTGAACTGGTCCGGTAAGAAATTATTGCAGTATTCGATTATCTTCATGGGATTTAGCTTGCCGATTGCGACGGTTGCCTCTACAGGCTTGTCTTCTTTGAAGATTAGTCTGCCAACGATAACCGTTGCCTTTCTTGCAGCTATTATTTTTGGGAGAGTCTTCCACCTGAAATCTCATCTACGGACCTTAATTGGGTTTGGTACAGCTATTTGTGGTGGATCTGCTATTGCAGCAGCAGCGCCGATCATTGAAGCAGACGAAGAGGAAATTGCCCTATCTATGTCAACTATCTTCTTCTTCAACATTTTGGCTGTCTTTATCTTTCCAGTATTAGGGCATTTATGGCATATGTCCAATTTCCAATTTGGCCTTTGGTCAGGTACAGCCATTAACGATACGTCATCTGTTGTAGCAGCAGCATTTTCTTACAGTAAAGCAGCGGGGCAAATGGCTACAATTGTTAAGTTAACACGCGCTCTGATGATTGTACCAGTTTGTTTGGGCTTGATCGGTTTAAAATGGTATCGGAGTAAACAACAAGGAAGAAACAAAGGAATGTTAAAGAAAATTATTCCTTGGTTTATTATCTGGTTTATTGTGGCTTCCATTCTTTCTTCTATTGGCCTGGTACCTAAAGTGGTTCTTCCTTACCTAAAGGACCTTTCTCACCTCTTTATGGCCATGGCCTTGGTCGGAATCGGAAGCAAGGTTTCTTGGAAACAGTTCCGTGCAGCAGGATCTGCTCCCCTTCTTGTAGGGTTAATTGCTTGGTTTTGTGTGGCAGGATCTAGCTTGATTCTACAGATGTTGTTCTATTAATTAATTTGATGATTCTCACAGAAAGGAACGTGAATGAAGAAACATCATTTTTGGACGATCCACCTGGATTATTCGATCATTGGAATTGTCTTCACCCTACTTATGATTGGGATCTTATCCGTTTATGTGGCAGTTTCTCATGATTATCCCCAAATGGTGTGGCCTTTTTTGGGGCAGCAATTGGCCTGGATTGGTGTGGGATGTATCATTTGCCTGATTGTGACGATTTTTAGTACGAAATTTCTTTGGAAAATCACTCCCTTTCTTTACCTACTAGGCTTGGCCTTGATGGTTCTTCCTCTTGTTTTTTATAATCCAAACTTGGTGGCTTCAACAGGAGCAAAAAACTGGGTAGCTTATGGAAACATCACCTTATTTCAGCCTTCGGAATTTATGAAGATTCCCTTCATCCTGATGCTGTCACGCTCTATTGTTCGATTTTTACAAAGAAATAAGGGGCGTGAGCCATTATTACGACAAGATTGGTTTTTAATTCTAGAGATGACCATCTATACAATTCCGGTCTTTGCCTTATTGGCCCTCCAGCAGGACTTGGGAACGGCCTTAGTATTCTTGGCCATCTTTGCGGGCTTAGTGCTCGTTTCAGGAGTTTCCTGGAAAATTATCTTGCCGGTCATCTTGCTTCTGGCAGGTGGGCTAGCAGGCTTTCTCTTCCTCTTTCTTTCAGAAGGGGGGCGAGCTTTTCTGCACCAGCAAGTAGGGATGCCAACCTATCAGATGAACCGTATTTTAGCCTGGTTAAATCCTTTTGACTATGCACAAACCACCACCTACCAGCAGGCACAAGGACAGCTAGCCATTGCAAGTGGTGGCCTCTTTGGTCAAGGCTTTAATGTCTCCAATTTATTGGTTCCCGTACGGGAAAGCGATATGATTTTTACGGTAGTAGCAGAGGACTTTGGCTTTGTTGGAGCTCTGGTGCTGTTGATCTTATATGTGTCCCTGATTTACCGCATTTTAAAAATCACCCTTCAGTCTAATAACCAGTTTTATACCTATATTTCCATTGGATTTATCATGATGCTGGTCTTTCATATTTTTGAAAATGTCGGAGCAGTAACGGGTCTTCTCCCTTTGACGGGAATTCCCCTCCCCTTTATCTCACAAGGTGGATCGTCTATTATTAGTAATCTGATTGGTATTGGTCTGGTCCTCTCAATATATAATCATAGTAGCAAAAAGAAAGAGCCCGAAGAAGAGGTTCCAATCCGTAAAAAAGTAGTCCTTAAAAAGGCGCAATAGTAGAAAGAAGGAATGAAAATGAAAAAAGTAGCAACGATTTTAGCAAACGGTTTTGAAGAAATTGAAGCCTTGACCATTGTCGATGTTTTGAGACGGGCTGGGATCGACTGTGACCTCGTTGGCATGGAAGAAACGGTCACAGGTTCTCACCAGATCACCGTGGAAGTAGACCGCCTCTGGAATGGAGATCTTTCAGATTATGATGGAATCTTCTTACCAGGTGGGATGCCAGGAGCAGCGAATTTGCGGGACAATGCAGAATTGATCACAGCCCTTCAGGAAGAAAGTGGCAAAGGAAAAACCATCTCTGCAATTTGTGCTGCTCCAATTGTTTTGGCGCGTGCAGGTCTCTTAAAAGATAAACACTATACCTGTTACGATGGCTTTGAAGAAGAGATTCAAGATGGCCATTATCAGAAAGAAACAGTGGTGAAAGACGGTAATCTCTTGACCAGTCGTGGTCCTTCAACGGCTCTTGCCTTAGCCTATGCCTTGGTAGAGCAGTTTGGAGGAGATGCCCAAAGCCTTCGTCAAGGAATGCTCTATCAAGATGTCTTTGGAGATGCTTAAAATTGCTCTTTTGGACACCATATTTTCTGGTGAAAGTTTACATTCTATGACAGAAAATGACTTCTCTATGATTTAAAATGAAATGAGCGTAAAAAATGGCTAAAATCCCCCCTAAATGAGGGTTTTAGCTTATTTTTTTTGTCCATTTGTGGTATAATATTGACTATGAATTATCATGATTTTATATGGGATCTTGGTGGGACGCTATTGGATAATTACGAAACGTCCACAAATGCCTTTGTAGCGACATTGAAGGACTTTCACATCCAAGCCGATCATGATTCTGTTTATGCAGCATTAAAAATCTCAACACAGGATGCAATTCAAACCTTTGCACCTCATATTTCCAATTTTCGTACGGAATACAAGAAAAAAGAAGCCTTGGGCTTGCAAGAGCCGGTCTTATTTGAGGGGGCGAAAGAGTTACTAGAAGAGATCCAAGCACATGGAGGACGCCATTTTTTGGTATCTCATCGGGATCGCCAAGTTTTGACCCTTCTTGATCAGACAGGTATTGCTCCCTTCTTTACGGAGATTGTAACAGCAGACGAGGGCTTTCCTCGAAAACCAGATCCAGCCTCTATGCTTTATTTGAAGGAAAAATATGGCATTCAAGACGGTCTGGTCATCGGAGATCGTCCGATCGATATAGAAGCTGGGAAGGCTGCAGGGTTTTCAACCTATTTATTTGATACCATGCCCCACTTACACCAGTTTATATTTGAATAGAAAAGGGAAATTATGACAGAGGATAAACAGCAAGAAATTCAAGCGCAAGAATATGATGCCAGTCAGATTCAGGTCTTGGAAGGACTAGAAGCCGTTCGGATGCGTCCGGGAATGTATATTGGATCTACCTCAAAAGAAGGTCTTCATCATCTGGTCTGGGAAATCGTTGATAACTCGATCGACGAAGCCTTAGCTGGTTTTGCTAGCCATATTGAAGTTTTCATTGAAGCAGATAATTCGATCACGGTTGTCGATGATGGTCGTGGGATCCCAGTAGATATCCAAGAAAAGACGGGTCGACCTGCCGTTGAAACTGTCTTTACGGTACTTCACGCGGGAGGAAAATTCGGCGGAGGCGGCTACAAGGTTTCAGGTGGTCTTCACGGGGTAGGGTCTTCCGTTGTGAATGCCCTCTCCACAACCCTCGATGTTCGCGTCTATAAAAATGGCAGTATCCATTACCAAGAGTATCGACGTGGACATGTTGTGGATGATTTGAAAGTCATCGGTGAGACAGATCGGACAGGGACAACTGTTCACTTTATTCCAGATCCAGAAATCTTTACGGAAACGACTGAGTATGATTTTGAAAAATTAAACAAACGGATTCAAGAATTAGCCTTTTTGAATCGTGGTTTGCGTATTTCCTTGACGGATAAGCGCGAAGGCTTAGAGCAGGAAAAGCATTACCACTACGAAGGTGGGATCTCTAGTTACGTTGAATATATCAATGAAAATAAAGATGTCATCTTTGAAACACCCATCTATACAGATGGCGAAATGGATGATATTACAGTTGAAGTGGCGATGCAATATACTACGGGCTACCATGAAACGGTCATGAGTTTTGCTAATAACATCCATACCCATGAAGGTGGTACCCACGAGCAAGGTTTCCGAACAGCCCTCACTCGTGTCATCAATGATTACGCTAAGAAAAATAAACTCTTAAAAGAAAATGAAGACAATTTAACAGGTGAGGATGTTCGGGAAGGTTTAACAGCAGTGATCTCAGTTAAACATCCAAACCCACAGTTTGAAGGACAAACCAAGACAAAGCTTGGAAATTCAGAAGTTGTAAAAATTACCAATCGACTCTTTAGTGATGCCTTTTCTGATTTCCTTTTGGAAAATCCACAAATCGCTAAGAAAATCGTTGAAAAAGGGATTTTAGCAGCTAAAGCTAGGGTAGCAGCTAAGCGGGCACGGGAAGTGACCCGTAAGAAATCGGGACTTGAGATTTCTAACCTGCCTGGTAAATTGGCAGACTGTTCTTCAAACAACCCACATGAAACAGAACTCTTCATCGTCGAAGGGGATTCTGCTGGAGGATCTGCTAAATCAGGTCGGAATCGTGAATTTCAGGCAATTCTTCCAATCCGTGGTAAAATTTTGAACGTTGAAAAAGCAAGTATGGACAAGATTCTTGCCAATGAAGAGATCCGTAGTTTATTTACTGCTATGGGAACTGGATTTGGTGCTGAATTTGATGTCACAAAAGCGCGTTATCAAAAATTAGTCATCATGACTGATGCCGATGTCGATGGCGCACATATTCGAACCCTTCTGTTGACCTTGATCTATCGCTATATGAAACCAGTCTTGGAAGCGGGATATGTTTATATTGCGCAACCACCAATCTATGGGGTCAAAGTCGGTAGTGAGATCAAAGAATATATCCAACCTGGTGCCAACCAAGAAGCAGAATTAGCTGCAGCCTTGGAACGCTATTCAGAAGGTCGCTCAAAACCAACCATTCAACGCTACAAAGGTCTTGGGGAAATGGATGATCACCAATTATGGGAAACAACCATGAACCCCGAACACCGCTTGATGGCACGGGTATCAGTAGACGATGCTGCGGAAGCAGATAAGATATTTGATATGTTGATGGGGGACCGCGTGGAACCACGTCGGGAATTTATCGAAGAAAACGCTGAATATAGTACACTCGATGTATAAAATTCAACGAACGCTTCCCATTAATGGATATTTTATGGTATAATTACTAGGATTACGTTCAAGTAATACGATGAAGGAGTTTTTATATGTCTAGTGGACTAATTGTTCTCATCTTTATTGTCGCCCTTATCTTGATTGTAGGATATGTGGTTGCAGTCATTTTGAGAAAACGAAACGAGGCCTTACTGGCAGCGCTGGAAGAACGAAAAGAAAAGTTATATAACCTTCCGGTCAACGATGAAGTTGAGGCCGTAAAAAACATGCATTTGATTGGTCAAAGTCAAGTTGCATTTCGTGAATGGAATCAAAAATGGGTAGATTTATCCTTAAATTCATTTGCTGATATTGAAAACAATCTGTTTGAGGCGGAAGGCTACAATAATTCTTTCCGTTTCATGAAGGCTAAACAAGCCATTGACAATATCGAAAGTCAGATCCAATTGATCGACGAAGATATCAAGGCGATTCGCCAAGCCCTTTCAGATCTTGAAGAGCAAGAACAAAAAAATAGCGGACGCGTGGTTCATGCCTTAGATATGTTTGAAGAGCTTCAAAAAGAAGTCACTTCAGATCCAGATCGTTATGGCAGTGCACTTCCTGAAATTGAAAAGCAAATTGGAAATATTCAATCTGAGTTTTCACAATTTGTCACCTTGAATTCTTCAGGTGACCCTGTTGAAGCAGCTGAAATCCTTGATACAGCTGAGAACCATATTGTGGCCTTAAAACAAATTGTTGAGCGAGTGCCAGAAATTGTCACTGCTCTTCAGTCAAAACTTCCAGACCAATTAGAGGATTTGGAAAGTGGCTACCGCAAGCTTTTGGAATCTGGCTACCACTTCACTGAAACAGATATTGAATCTCGTTTCCAACAGTTGCATGCTTCCTTGAAGAACAATATGGCAAATGTATCCGCCCTTGAATTGGACAATGCCATTTACGAAAATGAACAAATTCAAGAAGAAATCGATGCATTGTATCACATCTTTACTCGTGAAATTGAATCACAAAAAGTTGTGAAGAAGTTAGTGAAACAACTGCCGGGCTATTTGAAACACGCAAAAGATAACAATAGCAACCTTGCAGCAGAAGTGGAACGCCTTGGTAAAACATTCGTCTTGAATGAAGCTTTCAGCCAACAGTTAAAAGAGTTGGAAGCTGAGCTATCTTCACAAGAAAATGTGGTAGAAGATGCCTTGAAAGATTCATCTGAAACACAAAAGGCCTATTCTATCGTAGAAGAAGAATTAGAAGCCATTGAAGCTCGCTTGAAAGAAATCGAAGATGAGCAAATTGGCTTAAGTGATTCCCTTTCAAAAATTGAAAAAGACGATGCCAATGCTCGCCAAAAAGTCAATATCTATGCCAACCGTTTGCATGCCATTAAACGCTATATGGACAAGCGAAACTTGCCAGGAATCCCTCAAGAATTCTTGGAATTATTCTTCACAGCAAGCAACAATACAGAGGCTTTGATGGATGAGTTGGAAGGGGATAAAATCAACATCGAATCAACCAATCGTTTGTTAGATATTTTGACAAATGATATGAATGAATTGGAAGAAGCGACTTATCGAATTGTACAAAATGCTACTTTAACTGAGCAGTTGTTGCAATACTCAAACCGTTACCGTTCATTTGATGATCATGTGCAAGCAGCTTTTGATGAATCCCTTTATATTTTCGAAAGAGAATATGACTATGCGGCTTCCTTCAAAGTCATCTCAGATGCTTTGGAGATGGTAGAAGCTGGAGTGACCGATCGCTTTGTTACTTCGTATGAAAAAACTCGGGAGCAAATTCGCTTCTAATAACAAAAAAACGACTTCTTAGGAGGTCGTTTTTTTATCTTCAAATGATCATTGAAACTTGAAATTTAAACCCTATTTTTGTATAGTAAGGGAGAAATAAGAAAGGAAAGCGATGAAAGAAGTAACCGGTCTCCTCGTTATGGATGTAGATGGAACCTTGATCCGACAGGAAGGGATTGATCTACTAGCTCAAGAAGCTGGCGTGGGAGAAAAAGTAGCAGAGATAACAGCACAAGCAATGAATGGAGAGCTGGATTTTGCAGCATCTTTACAGGCGCGTGTCGCTTTATTGAAAGGTTTGGAGACATCTATCTTTCCGAAAATTATAGAGCAGATGGACGTTACACCGGGAGCTAAGACCTTAATCACGGAACTTCATCAAAGAGGTTACAAGGTTGGCCTTGTTTCAGGGGGATTTCATGAAGTCATCGATCCTATCGCGAGGTCTTTAGGAATTGATCTGGTTCGTGCTAATCGTTTGCAGACTTTTGATGGCCGTCTGACAGGGAAAGTGCTCGGAGAGATTGTGACCCCTGAAAGAAAAAAAGACAACCTCCTGACATGGGCGAGAGAAAATCATATTCCACGAAGTCAGACGATTGCGATGGGAGATGGTGCCAATGATCTTCCCATGATTGAAACAGCCGGAATCGGGATTGCCTTTATGGCAAAGCCAATCGTAGCCGAACGAGCTCCATACCGTATTGAAACGAGCGATCTAAGCCTTGTTCTTGAAATTCTAGACCAGCATAGAAAGGAAACAGCATGCATATCCTACTAGCACCGGATTCTTTTAAAGAATCCTTATCCGCCAAACAAGTTGCAGAAGCCTTAAAAAAAGGATTTCAAGAGGCTCTACCAGATGCAACTTTTGACCTCCTTCCCATAGGGGATGGTGGCGAAGGAACCATGGATACACTTGCTGGCGTTCTGAATTTAACCAAGAAGCATACTCAGGTAACAGGACCATTTGGACAGCCTGTTTCAATGGCTTATTACCAAAAAGATGAGATGGCATTTTTTGAGATGGCCTCTCTTGTTGGCTTAGGCTCTATCCCAGCTGAAAAACGCAATCCACTAGAACTAGAGACACGAGGAATTGGTGAACTGATTTTGCAATTGGTTGACCAAGGGATTAAAACGATCTGTGTGGGAATTGGTGGTTCAGCGACCAATGATGGTGGGATTGGGATGGCAGCCGGACTAGGGGTAGCCTTCTATGATGACCAAGGTCATCTGCTTCGTCCTGTAGGTGCTTCGCTCGGTCGTGTGGATAGAATAGATACCAGTGCGGTTCCAAATGCTTTACAAGACATCGAGCTCCTGGTCTTAACGGATGTCACCAATCATCTCTGTGGCAGTCAAGGAGCAACCTATATCTTTGGCGGGCAAAAGGGTTTGAATCCCCTTCTGTTTCCAGCTGTCGACCAGGCTATGCAGGATTTTTACCAGCTAGCAGATGCCCGAATTTTATCCATGGCTGGCGCCGGAGCTGGAGGTGGCATGGCAGCTGGCTTGGTCGCATTTGCGGGTGGTCAGGTTTCCTCAGGAATTGAGAAAAGTTTGGATCTAATCGACTTCGATCGTAAGGTTCAAAAAGCGGATCTGGTCGTCGTGGGAGAAGGTAGGATGGACCTCCAATCTCTGTCTGGAAAAGCTCCTGTCGGGGTAGCCAAACGAACACCAGATAAGATCCCAGTGCTTGCTATTTGTGGGGCCTTAGCAGAGGATTTGCCAGCTTTCCCAAGTCATCATATTGAGGCTGCCTTCTCTATTGTACCAGGCCCTTGTGAGGTGGCAGATGCACTTACTCATGCTGAAAAAAATCTGATTTCCTGTGCTCGAAATATTGGTAACCTCTTAAAAATGAAAGCAAACTAAAAAACCAATTGAAAAGGAAATTCCTTTTCAATTGGTTCTTTCTTTAGCCAAAGAGGCGTTTCCAAAATGATTTTTTTTCAGGTGCTGTGCTCTCTTCTTTCTTTTCAAACAAATTTGGATACTGGAGGCTGATATCGGTTGGAGAAATTCCAGATGGATGATCAGTATGGATGATGAGACCAAAGGGAGAGTGGCGACAGTCATCTGAAACAATGCTTGCCACAAGACCAAGATCCTTTGTTTTTTTCAAATATTGAAGTTGGCTGCTTTCATCCAAGGCAGGCGAAATTTTGACCAATACAGGTTCAAAGCGTTCTGAAATGTTCGTAAGAATTGAAGAATAGTGCTCCAAATAGAGATTGTCCCTTGCCTCCTCCAAGGTGCATGAAGTAATCACCCGCTCCTCATATGTCTCCAAAAATCGACGCTGTTCATCAGGATTGAACCGAGTAGGACCAGCAGCTTTTTCTAAAATCGTTTTATTAATATCTGTCATAAGTTTAGTATAGCATAAAGCGTAGCAGAAGAGTAGAGGAATGCTAAAAAATTAAATAAGGAAGGGAAATGGAAGAAAATAAGGTAGTGGAACCGTTTTCTTGTTAAAAACTTCTCAATTTTCGTATATTTCCTTGTTTTTTCTTGAAAAAATAGCCTAATTACGATATGATAGAGGAGTAAAAAATATAACTCAATAAGGAGAGTAAGAAATGTCAATTATTACTGATGTTTACGCTCGCGAAGTCCTAGACTCACGCGGTAACCCAACACTTGAAGTAGAAGTTTATACTGAATCAGGTGCTCATGGACGTGGTATGGTTCCATCAGGAGCTTCTACTGGTGAACACGAAGCAGTTGAACTTCGTGACGGTGACAAATCTCGTTACGGTGGTCTTGGTACTCAAAAAGCTGTTGACAACGTAAACAACATTATTGCTGAAGCTATCATCGGCTATGATGTACGTGATCAACAAGCTATCGACCGTGCTATGATCGCTCTTGACGGTACTCCTAACAAAGGTAAATTGGGAGCAAACGCAATCCTTGGTGTGTCTATCGCTGTAGCTCGTGCTGCTGCTGACTACCTTGAAATCCCACTTTACAGCTACCTTGGTGGTTTCAACACTAAAGTTCTTCCAACTCCAATGATGAACATCATCAACGGTGGTTCTCACTCAGATGCTCCAATCGCTTTCCAAGAATTCATGATCGTACCTGCTGGTGCACCAACATTCAAAGAAGCTCTTCGTTGGGGTGCTGAAATCTTCCACGCACTTAAGAAAATCCTTAAAGGTCGTGGTCTTGAAACAGCCGTTGGTGACGAAGGTGGATTCGCTCCTCGTTTCGACGGAACTGAAGATGGTGTAGAAACTATCATCGCTGCTATCGAAGCTGCTGGTTATGTTCCAGGTAAAGACGTATTTATCGGATTTGACTGTGCATCATCAGAATTCTACGATAAAGAACGCAAAGTTTACGATTACACTAAATTCGAAGGTGAAGGAGCTGCTGTTCGTACTGCTGAAGAACAAATCGCTTACCTTGAAGGATTGGTTGATAAATACCCTATCATCACTATCGAAGATGGTATGGATGAAAACGACTGGGACGGTTGGAAAGCTCTTACTGAACGTCTTGGTGGTAAAGTTCAATTGGTTGGTGACGACTTCTTCGTAACAAACACTGACTATCTTTCACGTGGTATCGAAGAAGGTGCTGCTAACTCAATCCTTATCAAAGTTAACCAAATCGGTACTCTTACTGAAACATTCGACGCTATCGAAATGGCGAAAGAAGCTGGTTACACTGCCGTTGTATCACACCGTTCAGGTGAAACTGAAGATTCAACAATCGCTGATATCGCAGTTGCAACAAACGCAGGACAAATCAAGACTGGTTCACTTTCACGTACAGACCGTATCGCTAAATACAACCAATTGCTTCGCATCGAAGATCAACTTGGTGAAGTAGCTGAATACCGTGGATTGAAATCATTCTACAACCTTAAGAAATAATCTAGTTTACTAGCTAGACTAAAAAGAGGCTGGGACAAAAGTCCTAGTCTCTTCTTGTTTTTGGATTGTCGAGTAAGACGCAGTGGTTGAGTGGGCTCTACTACGCTGATTTCATCAGCTTTTACAGCCCTACTCAACTGTGAGGAGGTGAGACGACGAAATCGAATTCTAACGAATGACCGATTTCTGTCCCACTCTCTTTTTTTTTTCAATTTAGCCAAACAAAAACTCCCCAACACATGGTTGAGGAGCAGTTCTTTTAGAACAAGCCTTTCAGTTTGTCCAAGGCACCGCTGACCATTTCGTTTCCTGAAACAAGTCCTTTTGCTTGTTCAAGATAATCACCGAGGTTGTCTTTGTTGTCTTCGACAAATTTCTTGGCAGCATCGAAATCTTTCTTTTCGATCATCTCTTTCACTTGGTTAAATAAGTCCAATGGATTCATGTTATGGCTCCTAAAATATAAGTTGTGAAGTCAGGCTCACGCCTTTTTCTCATCTATTTAATCATTTTTTAAAAGGTTTGACAACTGAAACGACTTAATGAAAAACGGTACAAACGGCTTCTGGAACGTAAAAGTCATGGGATAGTGAAGACAAACGTCCAGTAGCTGGATCACGTTTGAAGACAGTGGCATTTGGGGAATCTTGATGGGCTGCAATGAGGTAGTGTTGATCGGGACTGAGGGTGAAATCACGAGGATTTAGGCCACCTGTTGGGACGATCTCGATAAGTTTCAAGCTCCCGTCAGCAATCACTTCAAATACAGCAATAGAATTGTGTGCACGGTTAGAGGCATAAAGGAATTTTCCATCAGCTGATAACTTGATAGCAGAAGCCCATTTTTGCCCTTCATAATCTTCAGGGAGGGTTGAAACTGTTTGGAAGTGTTCGAATTCGCCCATGCCATCATAGAAGAGCACATCAATGGTCGCATTTAATTCATTGATCAGATAAGCAATCTTATGATGGGGATGAAAGACAAGGTGGCGAGGTCCTGCCCCTGGTGCCGTTTGGTAGTGATGGATGAGGGTTAGTTTTCCTTGATCGCTAACCTCATAAGTATGCAGGCTATCGGTACCCAGATCGCAGGTAATCAAGTACTGATCTGGTGTCAGATCAGCGAAGTGAACATGGGGACTGGCTTGGTTTTCGTGTGGTCCCTTGCCTTCGTGAGTGTCTTGGTCGATGAAGCTCAGCTGGCCGTCGTCTTCTATCTTGTAGACGAGCACTTGCCCTTTGTGATAGTTGGCTCCGTATACGAGTTGGCGCTTGTCATCGACAGAGACATAGCAGAGTGGAGCTCCCTCTTCAACAACGTGATTGAGCGGCTGAAAATCAGCTGTAAAACTTGCGATTCCTCCTTTTCCCTCTTCAGCTCCGACACTGTAGAGGTTGCCTTTTTCAGAAAAAGCGATATAGGTTGGATTGTGCTCATCTGCCACTAGTTCAAGTTGGCTCAATGTCCCTGTTTCAGGGTCAAATTGTGCCTTGTAAATTCCTTTGGATTCTTTTTTGGTATAGGTACCGAAATAAATGGTTTGAGACATAGGTCACCTCGTATGATTTGTTAGGTTTATTATATCAAAGGTCCTATTGGAAGGCAATTGCTAGTTGAAAAGGGGAGGGCCTTTCTTTCTTATTTTGCTAGTTTTTTCGTAACTTCAAGCTCAAAAAATGCTAAAATAGAAACAGATTGAAATGAAAAGGAGATCTCTGTGGATAATAAAGAAAAACAGTTTAGTTTATCCTGGTTTTTTAGATGGTTTTTAGACAACAAGGCCATTACCGTATTTTTAGTTACCTTGCTGTTGGGCTTGAACCTTTTGGTTTTGAGTAAAATCACCTTTATTTTTATTCCTATTTTTGAGTTTGCAGGAGCCGTCATGCTACCTGTCATTATTTCTGGTTTGCTCTATTACCTGCTTAACCCCATTGTTGACTTTCTTGAAAGAAAAGGACTCAAGCGGATTTTTGCGATTTCCTTAGTCTTTTTCTTGATTGCAGTGCTTTTAATCTGGGGTCTAGCTGTAGTGATTCCATCCGTCCAACGACAAGTGGTGAGTTTCTTTCATAACCTGCCAACTTATTTGGAAAAGGCCAATGCAACCATCGATGATTTTCTAGATAATCGCGTCTCCTCTGATATCAAACCCCAGTTAGATGAGATCACCAAGGAATTGTCTGCAAACATTACTTCTTGGGCCAGTTCGATCTCTGGGCGGGCTGTCAATTGGGTCAGCAACTTGATCGGAGTGGCTTCGCAAGTCATTGTTGCCTTGATCATCATGCCTTTTATTGTCTTTTATCTTCTTCGAGATGGAAAAAATTTAAAGGGCCACATTGTTCGCTTCTTACCGACTAAGATTCGTAAATCGGCGGAACAAGTTCTCTCAGATGTCAACACCCAACTCTCCAACTACGTTCGAGGACAAATTACGGTAGCCATTGTCGTCGCTATTATGTTCATCGTCTTCTTTAAGATCATTGGTTTGCGATATGCGGTGACACTGGGGATCTCTGCGGGGATCTTGAATTTGATCCCTTACTTGGGTAGTTTCTTAGCCATGTTACCTGCTTTGGTATTGGGCTTGGTAGCAGGACCAGAGATGTTTATCAAGGTCTTGATTGTATTTGCAGTGGAGCAAACCATTGAAGGACGTTTTGTATCACCTTTGGTTTTGGGAAGCCAGTTAAATATCCATCCGATTACCATTTTGTTTGTGCTCTTGACGTCAGGATCTATGTTTGGAATTTGGGGAGTTTTCCTTGGAATTCCAGTCTATGCATCTGCTAAGGTGGTGATTGGAGCTATCTTTGAATGGTATAAGGTCGTCAGTGGTTTGTATGAAGAACATAATGAAGTAGAAGAGGAAACACACAGTGAGTCATAGTCAACAAATGGTAGAGGCTCTTGATCGGCAAGAGCTAGAAGAGGCAGAAGTTCAATTTCAACAGGCTTTGTTAGAAGATAGTGAAGCACAATTATTGGATTTAGGTCAATATCTTGAAAGTATCGGTTTTTACCCTCAGGCAAAAGAAATCTATGAACAGATTGCAGAAACCTATCCAGAAGTGTATCTAAGTTTGGCAACCATCCTTGCAGAGGAAGGTCAAATGGAAGAGGCCTTTGCTTATTTAGAAGAAATTGGCCCTGAATCAAACTGGTATGTGGCCAGTCTCTTGGTTAAGGCTGATCTCTATCAGATGGAAGGCCTAGCAGATGTGGCGCGTGAAAAATTAGTTGAAGCTGCTCATTTGTCTGATGATCCCATCATTCAATTAGGGCTAGCTGAAATTGATCTGGAATTGGAACGCTACCAAGAGGCTATCCAAGAGTATGCCCAGTTAGACAATCGGGAGATTTTGGAAGCAACAGGAATTTCCACCTATCAACGGATTGGTTTTGCCTATGCCAATCTTGGTAAGTTTGAAGCAGCTGTTCCTTTCTTAGAGAAGGCTCTGGAGATTGAGTTTGATGACCAGATTGCTTACGAATTAGCGACCTTATTGTCTGACCAAGAAGAATTCCAAAAAGCCCTGATCTACTACAAACAAATTGATACCTTGTCGCCTGATTTTGAGGGCTATGAGTATGGTTATGCTTTAGCTTTACAGTCTGAAAATGACCGTGAAAAAGCACTTGAGATTGCTAAACAAGGGATCCAGAAGAATCCATTTGATGCCCAATTGAAGCTCTTTGCTTCTCAGCTTTCTTATGAACTCCACCAGCCTGAGCAAGCAGAAGCTTATCTATTAGAGGCTAAAGAAGTGGCAGATGATCTAGAAGAGATTGCTCTTCGCCTGACCACCCTTTATTTAGAACAGGAACGCTTTGACCAAGTCTTGGCTTGGCAAAATGAAGAAGTCGAAACAGTTGTCACTCGGTGGAACATTGCCCGTGCCTTGGCTGCTTTGGAGAAAACAGAAGAGGCCGTCTCAGCCTACCAAGAGCTTTATGAGGATTTAAAAGACAACCCAGAATTCCTCGAAGCCTATGTTTATTTGTTGCGTGAGGCTGGAGATGTGTCGAAGGCGCGTGAAGTGGCTAATCAGTATTTGGCGATCGTACCAGACGATGTGCAGATGCAAACCCTCTATGATAGCCTCTAATCAAAACCATATCGTGAAGATTCGGAATAGTTTGTGGTATACTGGTAGAAGATAGAATGAGGAGAGAAAAACATGGAACCAGTGAAACTTTTTCAATACAATACCTTAGGTGCCCTAATGGCGGGTCTGTACGGGGGTTCATTTACGATTGGAGAACTCTTGGAACACGGAGATCTAGGAGTTGGGACGCTTGATTCTATTGATGGAGAGTTGATCGTATTAGATGGTAAGGCATATCAGGCCAAGGGATCTGGCGACCATCCTGAAATTGTTGAAGTTTCTCCGGATGCCAAGGTTCCTTATGCAGCAGTCGTTCCTCACCAAGCAGAAGTGATTTTCCGCCAACGTTTTGAAATGACAGACGAGGAATTGGAAGCTCGTATTGAGTCTTATTATGATGGGGAAAATCTTTTCCGCTCCATTAAGATTCATGGTGACTTTGCCAAGATGCATGTCCGTATGATTCCAAAATCAACACCAGAGATGAAGTTTGCAGAGGTTGCAACCCATCAGCCAGAGTATACACGGGAAAATGTCACTGGAACCATCGTCGGTTTTTGGAC
The DNA here is from genome assembly GCF_032163505.1 of Streptococcus parasanguinis. Classification (NCBI taxonomy): domain Bacteria; kingdom Bacillati; phylum Bacillota; class Bacilli; order Lactobacillales; family Streptococcaceae; genus Streptococcus; species Streptococcus parasanguinis. Next base: position 1,361,121 of record NZ_CP134147.1, on the reverse strand, counting down.
ACCCGAAATTTTCCATGGCGTGAGTGTGGCTGGTTATCATTTGCACTTTATCTCAGATGACCACACCTTTGGTGGGCATGTCATGGATTTTGTCATCACAGAAGGGATTGTTGAGGTGGGGGCCATCGATCAGCTGGATCAACGTTTCCCAGTTCAAGACCGTCAGTACCTCTTTGCCAAATTCAATGTTGATGAGGTCAAAGAAGACATCCATAAAGCAGAATAAAAAGAGGCTGGGACAAAAGTCCTAGCCTCTCAATTATTTTTGGATTGTCGAGCAAGACGCAGTGGTTGAGTGGGCTCTACTACGCTGATTTCATCAGCTTTTACAGCCCTACTCAACTGTGCGGAGGTGGGACGACGAAATCGAATTCTAACGAATTACCGATTTCTGTCCCACTCTCTTTTATTTTTGAAATCAGTCCGTTAGTTTCATGGCTTTGATTTTTTCTTCTTCTGGGGTGACCCGCAGAGTCTTTTGGCCAGTGTAGGTGACAAAGCCGGGTTTTCCACCAGTTGGTTTATTAAGTTTCTTGGCTTCGATCATATCTACTTGGACCAGGTTTGAGAGACGGGCCTTGGAATAGTAGGCAGCCAACTCTGCAGCATCGGTTTTCACTTCATCTGTTGGATCGAGATTTCCGGTAATGACCACGTGGCTACCTGGGATATCCTTGGCATGGAACCAGAGCTCGTCTTTCTTAGCGATCTTAAAGGTTAGTTCATCGTTTTGCAGATTGTTGCGTCCAACTAAAATAATAGTTTTTCCATCGCTGGCCAGGTATTTCTCAGGTTTTTTCCGTTTATGAATTTTTTCGCGGTTGCGCCGTTTGATAAAGCCGGTCTGGATTAGCTCTTCTCGAATCTCTGCCACCTCAGCCAGACTCGCTTGAGAAAGGGCTGTTTCAACCGTTTCAAGATAAGAAATGGTTTCCTTGGTTTCTTGAATGAGGATGGTCAAATGTTTGACGGCTTCTTTTAACTTCTGGTAGCGTTTGAAGTAGCGTTGGGCATTTTGATTGGGAGTCAGGGCCTTGTTGAGTTGGATGGTGATCGGTTCATTGGTATAGTAATTATCTAAAACAACCTGGTCTTGGTCGTTTGGTACCTGATGGAGGAAGGTTGTCAGCAATTCTCCTTTTTGGCGGAATTCTTCCGCATTGTCGGTCGCCGCTAACTCAGCTTCTTGTTTGGCTAATTTTTTTCGGTTCTTTTCAAGATCGTTTTCGACCTTGCGGATCAATTCACTGGCCTGTTGTTGCACCCGATCGCGCTCAGCCTTGTCTCGGTAATAGTCATCCAGCAGATCGGAAAGTGTTTCAAAGGTTTGATTGGTCGCATCTGCAAAGGGGATAGCCGAGAAGGATTTGGTCGTTAGGCGAGGCTCAGTTGGAGCTTGGAAAAAGGCACGGAAGGTTTTTAATTTTTCATCCGTCTTAAGTCGCTTGGCTAATTCTTGAGCCGTATCTCGCCCCAAACCTTGGAAACATTTTTGAAGGTTTTTTGGGCTTAACTCTTCCTTGTGAAGAAGGGCAAAAAGGGATTCATCTCCAATTGTAAAAGGATTGACCGCGTCGGTTTTCGGAGGAGCTACATAGGTCGACCCAGGGAGAATGGTCCGGTAGCTATTTTGTGAGAAGCCGACATGTTTAATGGCTTCGATAATTTTATTGCTGGTGCGGTCCAGGAGAATAATATTACTGTGCTTGCCCATGATTTCAATCATGAGGCTGACAGAAATGGCATCTCCAATTTCGTTTTTATTGGAGACACGGATTTCGAGAATCCGGTCGTTTTCCATTTGCTCAATCCCTTCGATGACAGCGCCTTGAAGATATTTGCGCATAACCATAATAAAGGTATTGGGAAAGGCAGGATTTTCAAAGTTGGTCTGGGTCCGTTGAATCCGTCCAAAGACAGAATGGGCTGAGAGCAAGAGTTTTTGATTTTTCCGATTGCCTCGGATTTGGAGCACCAATTCTTGCTCGAAGGGTTGGTTAATTTTTTGAATGCGACCGCTCAAGAGTTCGGCCTTCAATTCTTGCACCATATGGTGTAAAAAAAATCCATCAAAAGACATGGGATTCCTCATCATTCTAGCGTTTATTCTAGTAAATTATATCAAAATTAGAGAGGAAATCCCAGAAAGAAGCTAGGGGCTGTTCAATAGAAAATGCGAACGTTTTCAAAAAAATGCAGAAAAAGTATTGACATTTTTGAAAGAAAACTTTAAAATGTAAGAAATTAGAAAAGTAGTAAATGAAAGTTTCAAGAGAGCCTACGGTTGCTGAGAGTGGGTAGCGGCAGTTTATGAAATTGGACTAATGATGAGATGAATTTGAAACAATAAAAATTCGGTTGGCACACCTTATCGTGCAACTTGTTGCTAGACAAGACAGAGATATGGGGGAGACTATCTTTTTCCCATAAGTGAGGTGGCACCGCGATGACACGTCCTCACATAGCTTTTGCTATGTGTGGGCGTGTTTTTTGTTTTAGATGAGAAGGGAGAAAAGATATGAAGAAACGATGGCGTCGCAGTCTTTAGATGATGGAAAAAAAGAAGAAAATGAAAAAATAGAAGAGGTAGTAAAATGAAAAATAAACGGTTAATGGGAATAATTGGTTTGATTGCAGCTGCAGTCATTGGGACAGCGATCTATTCAGCTACAGCAGGCAAAGACAACAAGGCAGCAAGTAGCAATGAAAAGGCTAAGGTGGGTGTTTTGCAGTTGGTCAGCCACCCTTCGCTTGATTTGATCTACAAAGGGATTCAAGATGGTTTAGCTGAAGAAGGTTATGACAAAGACAAAGTGGACATTGATTTCCTCAATGCAGAAGGCGACCAAAACAAAGTTGCAACCATGAGTAAACAATTGGTAGACAAGGATAACCAAGTCTTGATTGGAATTGCAACTCCATCTGCTCAAGGTTTGGCTAGTGCAACCAAAGACAAACCAATCGTTATGGGAGCTGTCACTGATCCGGTCGGCGCAAACTTGGTCAAAGATTTGAAAAAACCAGGTGGCAATATCACTGGGGTATCTGACCACAATCCAACTGAGCAACAGTTGAAATTAATCAAAGAGTTGACTCCGAACGTGAAAACCATTGGGATCCTGTACTCAACCAGTGAAGATAATTCCAAATCTCAAGTAGAGGAATTTACAAAATTAGCTGAAAAAGCAGGTTACAAGGTGGTTCCTTATTCTGTACCTTCTACAAATGAAATTGCTTCTACCGTGTCTGTAATGTCAGGCAAAGTCGATGCCATCTGGGTTCCAATCGACAATACCATCGCTTCAGCCTTCTCAACAGTTGTCGAAGCAAACAAAACAGCTAAAAAACCAATCTTCCCAAGTGCGACAGCTATGGTAGAAGCTGGTGGTCTTGGTTCAGTCGTTGTCGACCAACACGATCTTGGAGTAGCAACTGGTAAAATGGCTGCGAAGATCTTAAAAGGCCAAAAACCAGCGGATACACCTGTTGAAATCTTTAGCCAAGGAAAATCTGTCATCAATAAAAAAGTCGCAGATGAATTGGACATTACCATTCCAGAATCTGTCTTGAAAGATGCTGGACAAGTCATTAAATAAAAAGAAAACGAATCACAAGAATGGCAGGGGAATTTGGCTTTGGCAGGTCTTAAAATCGTGACCTTTAACAATATCTACAGTGCTCACAACCAACTATGTTACTCATGGTAGAGGAGAAAGATATGGAAGTTAAGATAACAGATCTTCATCCGACCCAACTATATTTATCAGAAAAGAAGTTACAAGCTATCCAGATGCTGGATCAGTCGGCAGACATCATCAATGTGGATCCAATTAGTGTTCTTGCATTTGGAAATCGCTTCTTGATTACAGACGGGCATCACAGGGCTTATCAGGCTTTATTGGCAGATCGGGATACGATTTCTGCTGAGTTTGATAGAGATGGTGGCGATGACTTGTATGCTCTCTATGCGCAAGCTTGCGAGGAAAGAAAGATAGACTCTGTCTTGGATTTAAAAAATCGTATCTTACCTCAAGATGAGTATGAAGCAAAATGGTATAACTGGTGTGATGGTTTTAACCAAGCAGCAACTCTTCTATTGAAAAGGAAAGCAGATGAAGCAGACCAGGCAAATAGATAATGCATTGCGTCCTGTTCCTTCTTCTATTGAAATTAGTCTCATCTAACTTGTTTTTTAACTAAAAATCTGATAAACTAGATAGTAATTGAATAGAAATCTGCAAGACTAGTACCTCAAGGGAAGTGCGACAGGGAGAAGAGCCGTGACTGAAAGCTCTTTGCATGAAAGCTGGGTGAATTCACTTGCGCAAGGATTTAGAAATTAAGGTCTGGTTTACAGATAAAAAACGGATGGTACCGCGTGTCAACGCTCCGATTAGGAGAAGGCACGCGGTTTTTTTCTATGTCTGTAGATGGACCATGATGGAGGAAATATGTCAACGATTGAAGAACAACTAAAAGCGCTTCGAGAAGAAACGCTGGCAGCTTTGAAGCAGATTTCTGCTGAAAATGAAAAAGAATTGCAAGAACTACGGGTCTCTGTCCTTGGGAAAAAAGGATCTCTGACTGAGATCCTCAAAGGGATGAAAGATGTCTCTGCTGAGATGCGTCCGGTTATCGGGAAACACGTCAATGAAGCCCGCGATGTCTTGACGGCTGCCTTTGAAGAAACAACCAAACTCTTGGAAGAAAAGAAAGTCCAAGCGAAACTAGCTAGCGAAAGTATCGATGTGACGCTTCCTGGTCGTCCGGTTGCTAGTGGTTACCGTCATATCTTGACCCAAACCAGTGAAGAAATCGAAGATATCTTTATCGGGATGGGCTACCAAGTCGTGGATGGCTTCGAAGTGGAGCAAGACTACTACAACTTTGAACGTATGAATCTGCCTAAAGATCACCCAGCGCGGGATATGCAGGATACCTTCTATATCACAGAAGAAATCTTGCTTCGGACCCATACCTCACCAGTACAGGCGCGGGCGATGGATGCGCATGACTTTAGCAAGGGACCATTGAAGATGATCTCTCCAGGGCGTGTTTTCCGTCGGGATACAGATGATGCGACCCACAGCCACCAATTCCATCAGATCGAAGGCTTGGTCGTTGGGAAGAACATCTCAATGGCAGACCTTCAAGGAACGCTTCAATTGATCGTGCAAAAGATGTTTGGTGCAGAACGTCAAATCCGTCTGCGTCCTTCTTACTTCCCATTTACCGAGCCATCGGTTGAGGTGGACGTTTCTTGCTTCAAATGTGGTGGAGCTGGATGTAACGTATGTAAGAAAACAGGTTGGATTGAAATCATGGGAGCCGGTATGGTTCACCCACGCGTCCTTGAGATGAGTGGTATTGACCCAACAGTCTATTCAGGATTTGCCTTTGGACTTGGTCAAGAGCGTGTGGCTATGCTTCGTTACGGAATCAATGATATCCGTGGCTTCTATCAAGGAGATGTTCGCTTCTCAGAACAGTTTAAATAATCATGTTAGTTAGAGTAAAAATCGACCAGGCACAGACCCTGCGTGACCTAGAGGTGGAAACCTATCGGGATACCTTTGGTCCCTATATTGTTGAGAAAGATTTGGAAGATTACTTCTCTACAGTGCTCTCTTTGGAGCAAATTGAGAAAGATCTGCTAGATCCAGAATCCGAAACCTATTTTGTCCTCAATGAAGAACAAGAAATCTGTGGTTTTTTCAAGATCAACTGGGGCCAAGCACAGACCGAGCCAGTAGAGATGGACAAGTCCTTTGAGATCCAACGGATCTATGTCAAAAAGGAATGGTATGGGGCTGGTTTTGGCAAGGAAATGTTTACCTTTGCGCTGGATCAAGCCAAGAGCCGTGGCTTTGAGTGGGCTTGGCTAGGTGTCTGGGAACGCAATTTTAAGGCACAAGATTTTTACTATCGCTTTGGATTTGAACGATTTAGTGAACACCAGTATATCACCGGAGATACCGTGGATACAGACTGGTTGTTGAGAAAGAAATTGATCTAGAAGGAACAAGAAACTTCTATTCTAGAGAAGGGGAGGCTATGACCTACCTAAGCCAGCCTCGAGCTGGAAAACACAAAATGAAAGGATCAAAACGAGGGTGGATGGAGATCTAGGAAAACTATCTAGCTTTCAGCATTGCCCTTGGTATCTTACATATGTTAGTTAGTTATAAATGGTTAAAAGAATTGGTGGACATTGATGTGCCATCACAAGAGTTGGCTGAAAAAATGTCAACCACAGGGATCGAAGTAGAAGGTGTGGAATCGCCTGCTGCTGGTCTCTCAAAAATTGTTGTCGGAGAAGTCTTGTCTTGTGAAGATGTGCCAGAGACACACCTTCATGTCTGCCAAGTCAATGTGGGTGAAGAAGAAGCTCGTCAAATCGTCTGTGGAGCACCAAATGTGTGTGCAGGCATCAAGGTCATGGTAGCTCTTCCAGGTGCTCGTATCGCGGACAACTATAAGATTAAAAAAGGGAAAATCCGTGGCTTGGAATCCCTTGGGATGATCTGTTCTTTGGGTGAGTTGGGCATTTCTGACTCTGTTGTACCGAAAGAATTCGCAGATGGCATCCAAATCTTGCCAGAAGATGCTGTTCCAGGAGAAGAAGTCTTCTCTTACCTCGACTTGGATGATGAAATTATCGAGCTTTCTATCACTCCAAACCGTGCAGATGCTCTTTCTATGCGTGGGGTAGCGCACGAAGTAGCAGCCATCTATGACAAGGCAGTCAATTTCAAAGACTTTACGTTGACTGAAACAGACCAAGCTGCAGCCGATGCTCTTTCTGTCAGCATTGACACAGACAAGGCACCTTATTATGCGGCTCGTATCTTGGACAATGTAACCATCGCCCCAAGTCCACAATGGTTGCAAAACCTCCTCATGAACGAAGGCATCCGTCCCATCAATAATGTGGTTGACGTGACCAACTATATTCTGCTTTACTTTGGTCAGCCTATGCATGCCTTTGATTTGGATACCTTTGAAGGAAACGACATCTGTGTGCGTGAAGCGCGTGCAGGTGAGAAATTAGTGACCTTGGACGGGGAAGAGCGTGAGTTGGAAACAAGTGACCTCGTGATTACGGTTGCTGACAAACCAGTAGCCCTTGCAGGTGTCATGGGGGGAGAGGCTACAGAAATCTCTGAGAAATCTACTCGTGTCGTCCTTGAAGCAGCTGTCTTCAATGGCAAATCGATCCGTAAGACAAGCGGTCGCCTCAACCTTCGTTCTGAATCATCTTCTCGCTTTGAAAAAGGTATCAACGTGGCAACCGTTAATGAAGCCCTTGATGCGGCAGCAAGCATGATTACTGAATTGGCTGGTGCAACCGTGCGTAAGGGCATCGTTTCAGCAGGCCAGTTGGATACTTCAGATGTGGAAGTTTCTTCCACTCTTGCAGACGTGAACCGTGTCCTTGGAACAGAGCTTTCCTACGCGGATGTCGAAGATGTCTTCCGTCGTCTTGGTTTTGGCCTTTCTGGAAATGCAGAAAGCTTCACAGTCAGCGTTCCTCGTCGCCGTTGGGACATCACTATCGAAGCGGACCTCTTTGAAGAAATTGCTCGAATTTATGGTTATGACAAATTACCAGCAACCCTTCCAAAAGATGATGGGACAGCAGGTGAGTTGACAGCGACTCAAAAATTGCGTCGTCAAGTTCGGACCATTGCTGAAGGTGCTGGTTTGACAGAAATCATCACTTATGCACTGACAACTCCTGAAAAAGCAGTGGAGTTCACAACTGCACCAAGCAACTTAACAGAGCTCATGTGGCCAATGACTGTGGACCGTTCGGTTCTCCGTCAAAATATGGTTTCAGGAATCTTGGATACAGTAGCCTACAACGTGGCTCGTAAGAATAAAAACTTGGCTCTTTATGAGATTGGAAAAGTCTTCGAGCAAACGGGTAATCCAAAAGAAGACTTGCCAAATGAAATCAACAGCTTTGCTTTTGCTTTGACAGGTTTAGTTGCTGAAAAAGACTTCCAAACTGCAGCTGTTCCAGTTGACTTCTTCTATGCAAAAGGAATCCTTGAAGCCCTCTTTGCTCGCTTGGGTCTTGATGTGACTTATACAGCAACACAAGAAATCAAGAGTCTCCACCCAGGTCGGACAGCCTTGATCTCACTGGGTGACCAAGTGATTGGGGTCTTGGGACAAGTCCATCCTGTAACAGCTAAAGCTTATGATATCCCAGAAACCTATGTGGCAGAATTGAACTTATCTGCTATTGAAGCAGCTCTTCAACCAGCCGCAGCCTTTGTGGAAATCACTAAATTCCCAGCTGTGAGCCGTGATATCGCCCTTCTCCTCAAAGCAGAAGTGACTCACCAAGAGGTGGTCGATGCCATCCAAGCAGCTGGCGTGAAACGTTTGACAGATATCAAACTCTTTGACGTCTTCTCAGGCGAAAAACTAGGACTTGGTATGAAGTCAATGGCTTATAGCTTGACCTTCCAAAATCCAGAAGATAGCTTGACAGATGAAGAAGTTGCACGCTACATGGAAAAAATCCAAGCTTCTCTCGAAGAAAAAGTAGACGCAGAAGTACGTTAAGATGTAGTTCAAGACAGTTGAGACATGTTCTCAGCTGTTTTTGT